>JAFTOG010000042.1 GCA_017451485.1 Clostridia bacterium
ATTTCCTCAATAGAGGTATCCTCTAAGGCAACGACAGGCATTGAAAAGGTAAACAGTATCACTGCCATTACCAATGACAAAATTCCTATTAATCTTTTCTTCATATTTTTTCCTCCTACTTTTAGAAATATTTTGCTAATTACGGTTTATACATTCTTTTTGCATTGTTATCGCCTTGTGGTTTTTGCATTATTTACAATATTCAGTAAATTACATTTAGTTCTTTTAGAATATTTTACCATATTACGGTCACTTTGTCAACAAGATATTTCCGACTGCTATTGCTCATCCTTTTATATGGGATATGCACCCCAATAGAAAAAGAAAGGAGAGAACAAATCGAAAACCGAAATGTCCTCTCTTATTTTGTTTGTTTACCAATATCATTGCCGTGCAAGGATAAGGTCTTTACTTCATCGGGATGAAGCTCAATGCTTCAACCTTGGATAAATTATCTCATATCTGCAAGCTCGAGAATAAGCTTTTCTGTCTTTTCCCAACCGAGACATGGGTCGGTGATGGATTTACCGAAGATACACTCCTCTGCCTTCTGTGATCCATCCTCAAGATAGGATTCTATCATAAGTCCCTTTACAATCTTGCGTATTTCGGGATTGATTGCTGTGCTGTGTACAATTTCCTTTGCTATACGGGGCTGCTCTGCCCATTTTTTGCCTGAGTTTGCGTGGTTTGTATCTATTACAACACCGGGATTTACAAGATTTGTCTTTCCGTAAAGCTCAACAAGGTGTACAAGGTCCTCGTAGTGGTAGTTGGGAAGGGACTGACCGTGCTTATTTACATATCCACGAAGGATAGCGTGAGTCATAGGATTACCCTTGCTCTGTACCTCCCATCCACGGTAAATAAAGGTATGCTTATGCTGACCTGCTGTAATAGAGTTCATCATAACGGAAAGGTCTCCACTTGTAGGATTCTTCATTCCAACAGGGATATCAAGACCACTGGCAGTAAGTCTGTGGCTCTGGTTCTCAACAGATCTTGCTCCAACCGCAACATAGGAAAGAAGGTCTGAGAGGTATCTGTGATTATCGGGATAAAGCATTTCATCAGCACAGGAGAAGCCTGTATCCTCAATTGCTCTCATATGAAGCTTACGAATTGCGATAAGACCCTTAAGCATATCGGGGTTCTCATTAGGGTCAGGCTGGTGAAGCATTCCCTTATATCCGTCTCCTGTTGTTCTTGGCTTGTTTGTATAAATTCTGGGGATTATTACTATTTTATCCTCAACCTGCTCCTGCACCTTGCGAAGTCTGGTGATGTATTCCATTACTGCATCCTCACGGTCTGCTGAGCAAGGACCAATTACGAGAGCAAGCTTATCACTCTCACCTGTAAATATAGCCTGTATTTCCTTATCATTCTTTTCCTTAACTGCCAAAAGCTCATCGGAAATGGGGTACATCTCCTTTATTTCCTTAGGAGTGGGAAGCTTTCTTTTGAAATCCATATTCATAATAAATTACCTCGTTTTACTTATCGAAAAATTTTCTTCTTTCTGTGGAAATACGCATCATTTCTCTCATTTTTTCCGTATCTCCATCTTTTATTGTGTTCATAAGCTCTGTGAATTTATTGGAGAAGAGCTCCATCTGTGAAAGAAGCTCATCCCTGTTGAGCATAAACAGCTCACTCCACATTGCATCATTGATTTTAGCAATTCTTGTAAGGTCACGGAAGGAGTCTCCTGTGTAATCCACAAGATTTTTTGAATCCTTACAGCACATAAGTGCAACTGCTATACAGTGTGTAAGCTGTGATAGGAAGCCTATCATCTCATCGTGCTCCTCGGGACTCAGACATGTTACCGTCTTAAAGCCAAGCTCCTTGCCCAGCTCACGGCACATTTCAATTGCCTCAAAGGTGTTTTTATCGGTAGGAGTAACAATATAGTTGGCGTTCATAAAAATACGCTTATCGCTGTTTTCAATGCCGTAAACCTCTTTACCTGCCATTGGGTGAGCACCGATAAATTCAACGCCATCCTTAAGCATCGCCTGTATATCGTATACCACGCTACGCTTTACACCCGTTACATCCATCAGGATTGCTCCTCTCTTTATGCAATCCTGATTTTTCTCTATCCAAGACTTAAAAACCTCCGGATAGAGAGAAAAAACTATAATATCGAACTGAGATATATATTCCTTTGTTATCTCAGTTGTTCCATGAGCTATAAATCCTCTTTCAAGTGCTAAATCTACGGTCTCCTGCCGTCTTGCGACAGCTCCAACCTCATAGCCCTTATCAGTAAGTGCCTCTGCATAGCTACCTCCGATAAGGCCTAAGCCCACAATTAAAATTTTACTGTCCTTAGTCAGTCTTTTCATAATTTACCTCTACACCGAGAGTACCCACAGCCTCAAAAAAGTCCGGATAGCTTTTTGATACTGCCTCAGCCCCCTCTATCTCTGCTCCCGTAAGAGTAGAAATAACAGAAAGTGCCATTACTATTCTGTGGTCACCGTGCCCGTACAATGGCTCACTCGGTGCTTTTAATTCCTTTGATGAAATGATGTGTACGGAATTATCGTATATCCGTACATCTATGCCGAATTTGGAGAGCTCTTTTTTCATAGTCTCGCATCTGTCACTTTCCTTTATTCGGAGTCTTGCTGTACCGTTTATCACAGCTCCGTGCTTAACACCTGCAATAGCAAAAAGCAGTGGACCAAGATCGGGACAGTTTGAAATATCAAGAGAGGGTGCTCCCTCACCTAATGCCTTAAGCATAGGAATATACGCCTTATCCCCTTGATAGCTATGGGGATTAAGCCCCAAAACAGACACTTCCCCACCCAAAATGTTAAAGGCGTCTAAAAATGCACTGTTGGAATAGTCTCCCTCGACTCTTAAATTATTCGGCTTATATATTTGATTACCCTTTATGAAAAAGGTATTTTTTTCTGTTTCCTTAATCTCTACACCAAACCTCTGTAGAGCATCAATTGTAATATCAACATAGGGTCTGCTCTCAAGCTCTGTTGTTACCTTGATAACGCTGTCTCCGTCAAGCAGCGGTAGGGCGAACATAAGTCCACTTATAAACTGACTGCTGATATTACCCTTAACCTTGAATTCTCCACTTTTCAATTTACCCTTGAGGGTAAGGTATCGGTCATCATATTCGAGAATTATATTCTGTTCTCTGCATATATCCTCATATACGCTAAAGCCCCTTGACATAAGTCTCTCGCTACCGTTAAATTTAATTTTACCTCCAAAAGCAAGGGCGATTGGAATAAAAAATCTTATAGTGCTTCCACTCTCACGGCAGAAAAATTCCTTACCGTCTGCAAAAAATTCAGTCACATCACTGAATTTTACTGTTCTACCGTCCCTTATGTATTTTCCACCGAGGGCAGAAATACAGTCAAGAGTGGCACCCATATCCTCGCTGTCGGAAATACCGTCAATCACAAGCGACTTACCTGTTAAGGCTCCACATATAAGGAGTCTGTGAGCATAGCTTTTTGATGGGGGAGCATATATCTCACCCTTAGCTATACTCTTACCTATCTTTACTTTCATCTTTTTGTCCTTTATTTATCCTTCAAATGCTCAATAAGAATATCCATTGCCTTAGTGTAGCTGTCAAAGCCCAAGCCACACACCATATCTATAGCTGCCTGTCTTATGTAGCTTACCCTTCTGAACTCATCACGGGAGTTAACATCGGAAAGGTGCACCTCCACTGTGGGAATGGATACTGCCTTTACTGCGTCAAGTATTGCAACGCTTGTATGGGTATAGGCTGCGGGATTGAATATTATGCCGTCTATTTTATCATAATACGCCCTCTGGATAGCATCTACCAAGGCACCCTCGCAATTAGACTGATAAAAGGTTACCTCCACGCCTCTTGTAAGAGCATAATCGGTTATCACCTGCACAAGGTCATCATATGTACTTTTACCGTATATATCCGGCTCTCTTATTCCGAGAAAATTTATATTCGGTCCGTTTAGCACAAGAAACTTCATTTATAAAACTCCTCTTTAATCATATTGCCGACTTCCTCTACCGTACCGTCTGCCATAATCTCCACATCTGCACTCTTTATGTATTTATCATACCTTTCCTCAAATCTCTTCTTAAGTGCTGAAATATCGGAGGAAAGAGGACGGGATTCTGTAGGAATAAGAAGGTCTAATGAACGGTTTAGAAAATATACTCTGCTGTTCTGCTTTAAGCATCTAACATTTTCAGGACGGAGTATTGCACCTCCACCTGTGGAAATGATAAGTCCGTTCTTCTTCGATACCTCCTCTATAACCTGTGTCTCCACATCACGGAAGGCTCCCTCTCCGTGCTCTTTGAAATATGTGGGGATATCTGTACCGATAATCTTAATTATCTCGTCATCTGTGTCGATAAATTCCTTACCTGTAAGCTTGGCAAGGTACTTACCTACCGTAGTCTTTCCGGAGCTTGGCATACCTATAAGTGCTATATTTTCCTTTTGCTTAAGAATATCCTTAAATACGCTGTCCTGTATCTCGGGGGCGTATTTTTTACCTGTGAAGAACTCCGAGGCATATACAGCCTGGGACACAAGCATATAGAGTCCACTCTCGGCAGGGATACCCTTTTCCTTAGCGTCAAGAACTATATTTGTACGAAGGGGGTTATATACTACATCTATAAGACCCATAAGCTTGGGAAAATTTGTAATATCTATGATTTTTCCTTCGTTTTTTGGGAACATACCCACAGGGGTAGTATTGAGAATAAAGTCTGCGTCGGAGTGTAATTTAACCACATCCCCGTACAAAACATCGGGATTCTCAAACTCTCTGCCTACATGTATGATTTCCTTGGCACCTAAATCGGCAAGAACGCAGTGACCAGTCTTGGCGGTGCCTCCGTTACCCATAATAAGTGCCTTTTTGCCGGAAAGGTCTATGCCGTTTCTTAAAATGAGTGCCTTCATTCCCATATAATCGGTATTGTATCCATAGAGCTTACCGTCCTTATTAACTACCGTGTTGACAGCTCCTATTCTCTTTGCCTTGTCGGATATGGAATAAAGGTAAGGTATCGCCTTTTCCTTATAGGGAATTGTAACATTTATACCGTTAAATTCGGCTTCGGTAAGAAGATCTCCCAGTTTATCCGGCTCTACCTCGCATATATCGTACTTATAATCTGCTATTTTCTCGTGTATTTCCTTGGAGAAGCTGTGTTTAAGATGCTCTCCTATTACACCGTATTTCATATTTATTTACCTCTTGTAAAAATGTCTGTACCAAATCTTTGTGCTATCATATCGCATATGCATATAGCACTTATGCTGTCCACCACGGCACAGGCTCTGCGTATTATAGCAGGGTCGTGTCTGCCCTCTATAACGAGAGAGGAATTTTTCCCGTTGAACAGGTCAACAGTATTTTGCTCCTTGGAAATTGAAGGTGTGGGCTTTACGGCGAGATTAAAAACAATTGGCATACCGTTTGTAATACCGCCGTTTATACCACCGTTATTGTTCGTTTTAGTTATTACCTGTCCGTCCTCATAGGCGAAGCTATCATTAGCCTCCGAGCCACGCATATCTGCCATGGCAAAGCCGGCACCAAACTCAATACCCTTAACTCCACCGATACCGAACAGTGCGTGGGAAAGTATGCTCTCCACACTGTCAAACCAAGGCTCCCCCACTCCTGCGGGAACGCCGATAATAGCAGTCTGCAGTACGCCACCTATGCTGTCTCTCTCACTCTTTGCCTTGAGTATTTCCTCTGTCATACGGGACTCCGTGTCGCCAAGAACAGGAAAGCTCTTACAACGTAGTGCAGAAATATCAGCATCGTAATTATCAAAATTTCTATCGTATACTCCACCGCATTTAAGAATATGTGTTCCTATTTTTATACCCATATTATTAAGTGCCATCTGGCAGATTGCACCTGCTACCACAAGGGGGGCTGTTATTCTGCCCGAGAAATGTCCTCCTCCACGGTAATCCTCGTATCCGTGATACTTCATCCTTGCTGAATAATCGGCGTGGGAGGGTCTGGGAGTATCCTTTATTTTGGAGTAATCCTTACTCCTTGTATCTGTGTTTGGGATTATAATAGCTATGGGTGTGCCTGTAGTTTTGCCGTTAAACACACCGCTTACTATTTTATATTCATCCTTTTCCTGTCTTGCTGTATCTACTCCGGAGGATGGACGGCGACGGGAAAGCTGTAAATCTATATATTCGTAATCAACGGATATTCCGGGGGCAATGCCGTCTATTACAGCACCGATGGCTTCTCCATGGCTTTCACCAAATACTGTTACATTGACGGAAACGCCAAATGAATTTTTCATTTTATTATTCCTCCGTCTATATATTCCTTCATAGACTGTGCCTTGATTTTTTTAACCTCAAAGCTTCCTATACTGTTACAAAGCACCACATTGATTTCATCTCCGTCCATTTTCTTATCATGGAGAATGTAGGATATGAGGTCACTGCTGTCTGCCTGTACGGAAACGGGTAAATTATACTTTTTAAGCACCTTGACAATTCTCTTTGCCACCTCGGGGGATGACATAGGTATCATACCGAGACCCACACATTCGCCGTGAAGAAGGTCTCCTAAGTTAGTGTTGCTCTCAATGGCATGTCCTACAGTATGACCGAAATTGAGCACTCTGCGTAGGCCCTTTTCCTTAGGGTCCTTTTCAACCACATCACGCTTGATTTTAAGTGAGCTTTCAATTATTTTGTCGGCATCTCCTTCAAAATCGTCTGTATTTTCAAGAAGCTCAAACAGGTCCTTATCAAAGGTAGCTGCCATTTTAATGCTTTCTGCAATGCCTGAGCTTAGCTGTCGCTTATCAAGGGTCCTTAGCACATTGGGGTCAATAACCACACATTTAGGCTGATAAAATGCACCGACAATATTCTTTACACCCATAAAATCTATGGCAACCTTTCCACCTATGGATGAGTCCACTTGGGATAAAAATGTTGTGGGAATATTATAAAAATCAATACCTCTCATAAAGCTGGATGCGACGAAGCCTGCAAGGTCTCCACATACTCCACCTCCAACAGCAACAACGCAGTCAGTACGGGTAAAGCCCTTTTTGACAAGGACGGAAAGAAGTGCCCTGTAATTATCAAAGCTTTTACTTGCCTCACCCTGCTCTATACTGACTGTATAGCCATCCTTACATTGAGCCAGAACAGCCTGTGCATACTCTGCGGGAACACCGGAATCGGTTATTATAAGGACCCGTCTGTTCAGGTTAAGATATTCATTTAAATTATTTAATGCACCACGCAAAAGAACTATGTCATAGCTCATTTCACCAAGGCTAACGGGTATTATCATAAATACGCCTCCGATTATTTTGAATAGAATACTCCTGCAAGCTTAAGCTTATCGCAGGTTGCCGAAAGCTGACGAAGCATATCCTTACCGTCCTGAGAATTGATATTTCCTTCAGCCTCTACAAAGAAATAATAGCTCCACATAAGCTCCTTCATAGGACGGGAACGGAGATTTCTCATATTGAATCCGTGAGCTCCGATAATATCAAGGGTTTTTGCAAGGGCACCTGCTTCATTTCTTACGGTAAACACGAGAATAAAGCTCTGGTTCATTTTACCCAGTCCCTTAGGCAGGCTGTGCTGTGCTCTCGAAAAGGATGCAAACCTTGTTGTATTTGTTTTACTTGTATGTATCTTACTTGCTAATATTTTAAGTCCGAATATACCTGCTGTTTCATCGGATGCAACAGCGGCAACGGTTACATCACCAAGCTCCTTAACATATTTAGCTGCAAGGGCAGTATTTGGATATACCTGTGTCCGGTATCCCCTTGCCTTGATATATTCTGCACACTGAGACAATGCCTGCTCGTGGCTGACAACCGTGCGTATGCTATCAAGACTGGCACCGTCACATGCAATAAGATTATGCTCAATGCCTATATCTACCACCTGATTTACATACAGGCTGCCGGAAAACAGTAAATCCATTACTGTACCTACATCTCCCGCAAAGCTATTTTCTATGGGAAGAACAACAGTATCAGCCAAGCCATTTTCAACAGCACTGTAAGCCTCTTCAAAATTCGGATAAGAAATCAGCTCAGCCTCCGGAAACATTCTTCTTGCCGCAATGTAAGCAAAGGCTCCGGGAACTCCACTGTACGCAACTCTCATTCCATAATTGAGACGAGACTGGTAATCCCTTGAAATAGCCATAGTTTCCTTAAGAAAACGAACATAATATTCTCTTATTACCGTATCATGAATATACTCGGCATTTCTTGATATAAGCTCTTTCTCTCTGGAGGTATCAAGAATTGACAAACCGTGTTCCTTTTTATATTTTGCAACCAGCTCTGCCGCCTGCATTCTTTTTTCAAAAAGCTCCGCTATTTTAGCATCGGTCTCGCTGATCATTTTTCTTGCAACTTCAAGCTCGTTCATACTTCTCCTTAGAATATACACAGGTGTACACACGCCCGTAAAATAAAATAATATTTATATTATAAACCTCTCAAAAACGAATGTCAATAGAACTGTGAAAAATAAACAAATTTTTAGGAATTTTTATTCAAATAATGAATAAAACGTCGTAATATTCATTTTCATATGCAAAACGATTAATGTTCAAAAGCAAAAAGAGCTATCCCGGAGGAATACTCCGAATAGCTCTTTTACTAATTTTAACAGTTTTTGTGGGATGGAGTGTCTGTATTTGATATTTTACCAGTGTAAATCGTTTCCTCTGTCATCCTCGTCCTTTTTTGACTCTACGGCTTTATTTTCATCTTCAGACTTGTTGTCTGCATCAGCTGTGACATTACCGTCGTTATCATCGCCATCGTAGATGCCAAGAGCCTTTTCAAGCTCTTTTCTCTTCTCCTCGGCAAGACGCCTCTGCTCAGCCAACTGCTCCTCACGGCGACGGTTTTCTTCCTCACTCTTGCGTCTCTTCTCCTCTACAAGAGCACGGAGGTCATCCATTGTAGTTTCCTCTTTCATTGCAAGAGCAAACTGTGCATCATCCATAACCTCAAATTCAAGAAGGAACTCAGTTACGAAATCAAGCTTGTGTCTGTATTTTGTAAGTGTCTCAACAGCCAAATCATAAGCGCCGTCAATAATCTTCTTTATCTCTGCGTCTATCCTAGCCGCTGTAGCGTCTGAATAGTTGGGAGTACTACTGAAATCTCTGCCGAGGAATACGCCCTCATCGGCGTGGTCGGAGGCAAAGCGTATTGCACCGAGCTCATCACTCATACCGTAGATTGTAACCATCTTACGGGCTGTTTCCGTAGCTCTCATAATATCGTTGGAGGCACCACCTGTATAATCACCGAATACGAGCCTTTCTGCTACTCTGCCACCGAGCATCATAGAAATTCTCTCAAGCATTTCACCCTTTGACTCGCTGTACTTATCCTCAGTGGGAGGAGTAAGCGTATAACCGAGTGCACGGCCACTGGGTACTATAGATATCTGGCGTACGGGGTCCTGTGTGGGAAGAACATGGGAAAGAATAGCGTGACCTGCCTCATGTACTGCCGTGTTTCTCTTTTCCTTTTCACTCATCTTTCTGGACTTCTTCTGTGTACCTACGGTAACTCTTATCATTGCATCCTCAATTTCGGGCATACCGATAAGGGACTTACCGTTTCTGGCAGCCATAATTGCTGCCTCGTTAAGAAGGTTAGCAAGATCTGCACCTGTAAAGCCAATGGTGGTCTGTGCAATCTTGCGAAGGTCAACTGTATCCTCTAAGGGCTTATCCTTGGAATGTACCTTAAGAATATCTTCTCTGCCCTGAAGATCGGGATATCCGACTGTGATCTGTCTGTCAAATCTACCGGGACGGAGAAGTGCTGAGTCGAGGATGTCGGGACGGTTGGTTGCTGCAATAACTATTGTTCCACTGTGTCCGTCAAAGCCGTCCATCTCAACAAGAAGCTGGTTAAGTGTCTGCTCTCTTTCATCGTGACCACCACCGAGACCTGCTCCACGCTGTCTGCCCACTGCGTCAATTTCATCTATGAAGATAATTGCCGAGGGTGTTTTTCTTGCTGTATCAAAAATATCTCTTACTCTTGATGCACCCACACCAACATAAAGCTCAACAAAGTCAGAGCCTGACATTGAATAGAAGGGAACATTTGCCTCACCTGCCACTGCCTTTGCAAGGAGTGTTTTACCTGTACCTGGAGGGCCAACAAGCAATACACCGTGAGGGATCTTAGCACCGAGTCTTGTAAACTTAGATGGGTTACGGAGATATTCAACTACCTCCTTGAGCTCTTCCTTTTCCTCATCTGCTCCTGCAACATCGGAGAAAAGCACTCTCTTTCCGTCAGGTCCGGGAGTTCTCTGCTTTGTCTTACCGAAGCTGCCACGCTTGGTGGCACCTGTGCCTGAGGACTGTCTCATTACAAATAAGAAGAATATTACTCCAACACCGATAAGGATAATAGTTGGAAGATATGACCAGAACCAGGATCTTTCCTCAACCGGGGGGAAGTCATATTTTTCAAGGTTCTGAAGACCTCCGTTTTCCTTCAATGCTGTAAAGTCGTTATAGAAAATACCTATGTCTCTGAATACATATGTTATTTCCTTTTCGGCTCCGTCATCTCCTATTACAATTGCAGTAATTGTGCTTTCATTTACAACGAAGCTTTTTACCTTGTCATCCTCAAAGTATCCTATAACATCGCTGTAGGTAAGCTCCTCCTCCGGATTTGTATCCATAAAGAGTGCTGCAACCGCAAATACTATAATCGCTGCCAGGGCGGCATAGAAAATTATAGTATAAAAACTGTTTTTCTTTTTCATCTAAACCTCCGTTTTTGCCCACAAATGTAGCAAAAATAATTATACATAGTTATTTTTCGTACACCTCGGGCTTAAGAATGCCAACAAATGGTAATGTACGGTAAAGCTCTGCAAAGTCAAGTCCGTAGCCTACCACAAAATGGTCGGGAATCTCTGCTCCGCAGTAATCCGGTGAGAAGTCAACCTGGCGTCTTGACGGCTTATCAAGTAATGTACAGGTCTTAACGCTTCTTGCACCGTTAAGCTTCAAATAATCGATAAGATAGGATAATGTTTTACCACTATCTATAATATCCTCTACAACAAGTATATCCAACTGAGAAAGGTCTGAACGGTGAAGATCAAGAATGATATTAATCTTACCTGTGGTGGTTGTACCGTTCTGGTAAGAGGACACCTTCATAAAATCTATCTCAACAGGTCTCTTTATCTTTTTCATAAGGTCGGCAAGGAACACAACGCTGCCCTTAAGGATACCGAGCAAAAGAAGTCTCTTGTTTCTGTCTGCGTAATCTCTGTCGATTCTTTCGGCAAGATCTGTGGTAAGCCTGTCGATTTCCTCTTCGCTTAAAAGTATTTCTCTGATATCGTTTAACATTTTTGCATCCTCCAATGTCTTTATTTAGATTTATAGAAAGTAATTTTAATTTTTTCACCGTTTCCGTTATATTTACATCCGTCACGCAGGCATATGTCATATAAAGCAACAATGCCACTTCCGTCACAAATAATAGGTATCCTGTCCCGAAGATGGGATGGAATATGCTTGTCACAAAGTATTCTCTTTACTTTTTTTGTCATACCGTTATGAAGGAGCTTATCTCCCTCTCTGCGAGAGCGGATAATCAGCCCACCATCAATCGAGCTCCTCAACAGCGTAAGTGTAAAGAGCCTCTCATATACCGATGCATCAAGCTCATTAAGAGATGCTATTACATTCAGCTCATCTATATGAACAGTATCAGTCAGCTTGTAATAATATTCTACCCTGCAAAGAGCCTCCTTTGGGATAAAATGAACATAATCCCTCTCTCTTTTGAAGGCTAAGCCTGAGGAAAGCTCCACATAGCTACCACACTCGGAATTAAAGATAATATCCTCACAGGAGCAAATGCTCTTGTAGTCTAAGCTGTGTCCTGCAAGAAGCTTAAGCACCCTTGCCCGTACTGATGGAGACAGCGACCTTATACCGTTAATATCTGCACATCCCTCATTACAGCTTAACACAAAATCCTTAGCCTGACTTAAAATAAAGCTCTCATCTCGTATTAACCCCTCTGTCATTCTTCCGATTGCAGAGTTGAGCTCCGGATTAATTTTTTTAAGAGCGGGTACCACTATGTGCCTTATATAATTTCTCGTATAATCTGTATCCTCGTTTGTAGAATCAGTAACATACTTTATATTATTCTCATGGCAATAGGAAAATATCTCTTCCTTACTGAGATAAATAAGAGGTCTTAGCACATTTCCGTTTTTTGGCTTGATTCCACCAAGTCCGTTAAGTCCTGTGCCACGGGTTAAATTAAAGATAACGCTTTCTAAATTATCGTCTCCGTTATGAGCAGTAAGAATAGCATCAAAGCCACGGTCTCTAAGCTCGTTTTGAAAGACACGGTATCTTTCCTCCCTTGCGGTCTCCTCTATTCCCTTACCTCTCTTTTCGGCAATTAACGGAATATCGATTTTATGTACCACAAGCTCCACGCCGTATTTTTTACACATTTCCGAGCAGAAGTACTGGTCTCTGTCAGCCTCGTCGCCACGAATCATATGATTTACATGAACACAGACAATCTCCCTTGCCCGAGTGGAAAACCAATGCAGAAGAAGTGATGAGTCTGCCCCTCCGGAAAAGCCTATAATAACCCGACCGAATGAACCCTCCATACCGTGGGTCTTAATGGCATATTCAATTTTTTTATCCATATTGACCCCCATGCCTATACATTGTCGTCTTATATAATACTATAAAAAAATAAAAAAAGCAATATAAAAAAGGAAAAAATATTAATTTAGGAGAGTTTTCGGCTTTTGAACATAATAAATCTTCTTACATTTCACAAACAAAACACAATACCCATGCTATCCCAGGAAAAAATCCCCTGCACTTACAAATATTCTTTATTGATTGCAAAAGAGGAATACGGTATAATATAGCTATGAAAAATAACAGCTTTTACTATAAACTTGCCTTCGATGGATTTAAGGCACTGTACATACTACTTATACTTGCCTCACTTTTTACCCTATGCCTTGCACTGTGCCGTGGTGAGGTGGGATATGCTTATGTAACAGAGAATCATCTACGCCCTCTTTGTGATGATATTTTACTTGGAAATCTTATGCTAACGGGTGCTTTTGTCCTATTTTCAAGGTTTTTTTGAATTTGTGCAAAATCACAAATTACTATTCACTAAAAAAATGAATATTCACCGATTTTGTGAATAATAATTTGTCAACCCTGTTTTTTAAAAAAATTTAAGTTTTACACATCTTATTTTAGACAATTGCTGAATATTCAACTTCACTTTTCCACTTTTCCACACCTGTTGATGTTGAAAAGTGGAAATTTTTTACGGGAAATCAGGAGTTTTTCACATTTTCCACTAAGTTTTCAACAGGTGGGGAAAGTTTTTCCCAACGCCACCCAACTCTTTTTGATTATAGACAAGTACCTAAGATAATTGGTGGATTTTCACAGTTTTCATTAGTTATCTAACGGAATAAAAATTTTTTCGACATTTTTTATTTTCTCTGTTTTCACCAAAAATGTATATTTGCAAAAGCCTAAAATGAATATTACTATTTGGTCTGCTTTTCTCCACTTACAGACTTTTTTCAAGGATAAAAGCATTAAAAAGAGCTGATACTTATTGAAACGGTATCGGCTCTTTTTTGCTAAATATTCAAATTAAATTTATTCCCTTATTTCCGCAATATGAGGACGGTGGTCCGATGCCACAACAGACGGTATATCTGCCGATGTTACCGTAATGTCGTGGGACACAAAAATATAATCTATCTTCATCCTCGGCT
This sequence comes from Clostridia bacterium, assembly GCA_017451485.1. Lineage (GTDB taxonomy): Bacteria > Bacillota > Clostridia > Oscillospirales > CAG-272 > RGIG2000. The sequence goes on from JAFTOG010000042.1 coordinate 13,880, forward strand.
CATCGGATGGCCAGCTAAGTAAGGATGATGGCATAAGGTCTGCTGTATCCTTCATTTTTTCCTTTATCGGAGAAAGAATGGGATTATCCGGCTCAACATTAAAATCTCCCATTAATATGCATTTTTCATTTTTGATATACTTTAGTATTATATCAACTGCATTTTCCTGCTCGTCGGGATTTAAGCCAAAGTGAGTAACAAGGACGGTATAACCGTTTTCCAGCTCTGCCTTAAGAAGGCATCTTGTCTCATAAAATCCACCGGGATAGCGTTTCGGCTCCGGGTCAGGAATCATAATTGTTTCTGCATTTCTGATGGGATAACGGGATATGAAGCCGTTACCGTACTCTCCCTCTCTTTCCGTTATAGCTCTCGCAAAGTATGAGTAGGAGAGTCCTGTCAGCTCCGAAAGTATTGGTGTCTGCCTATCGAAATCGTCAATGCCATTATCGTACATCTCGTTAAGCCCCACGATGTCAGCACCGTAATCGACTATGGCTTTAGCCATTATATCAAAATCGATTTTTTGTTCCTTATAGTTCAGACAGTGCTGAGTGTTAAATGTCATTATTTTCATCATTCTACCATCTTATTAACCATATCGCTGTAATAGGAATCCGGAAATCTTTTAATAACATATTTTCTGTTTGAGCTATCGTCAGGGGTAAAATAGTTAGCTCCTGTTTCGGGATCTACACTCACACGGGCACGAACTGTATCATAGCCTGCCTCATTCTCGTCACCGATAACTGCCATAATTGCAGTCATAGGATCCCAGGATTCCCGTCCGTCGGGGCATCCCCAGTCTACCAGCACCTGATACAAATAATCATTATGGTTAAGGGTATTTCCTGTAATAAGACGGGCACCTATCTCCCAACCGAGAAGAGTAATTTCACAGGGACATTTTTCCAGCACTGTGCTTGCTGCACGGCAGGCAAAGGGAGTATATGAAAGATTAAATTCCTGTCCTCCCTGCTGATCCCATTTTCCTCCCATTATCCACACCTTATCCACCTTTTTCTCAAAAAGCTCCATTCCGGACATGGGGGAAATATCGTCTCCCTCGCTTAAAAGCGTCATCTCAAGAACCTGTAAAAATCCGATTTCTATTATCTCAACCTTGCCTTCAGCCTCGGCTATACAGCGTCTGTAAACTCTTACAGCATCCTCAAAATCCTTATCCTTTTTATCAGTTTCAAGAGCCAAGCGTGGCTGATATCTGTTCTGCCAATCGGTTTTCGGGCATTTTTTATCCACTCCTATGGGGATAATGCATTCTTCCCTTTCCAAAAATCTATACAACGAAGGAGCAGAATATTCTGTATGAGTATTAATTCCCACGCCAATAAAATTAATTTTTCCTGCCCTGTGGCTCCTTGCGAGTACTCTTACCGCAACAGCATCATCACAGTCCTCTCCCCAGTCTGTTCCTAAAATAAAATTTCTCATAAATGCCTCCTATATAGATATCTACATTTTTATTTTACTATACTAACGGGGGATTGTCAAGGTGATAATTATCGGTGCTTACTCTATATACACAGTACATAATTACAAATATGTTAATCAAAAGGATACGAGAAAAACAGTACTAAAATTTGTACAACATCAAGTATCAGAGAGATGTATCTTTGGTGATGATATGCACGATGGTATACCATTGCTTTCGCAATGGATAAAAAACGACAGGGGTTTCCTGTCGTTTTTTATCATGCCTAAATCAACCCAATCAAATAGGGAAGAAAAAATGGCAAAAAGCCTTAATTTTTATTGAGGTTTTGTCACATTTAATTTTTCAGCAGATTTCTGCTTTTAGTAAAACAAAAGGGATTATACAAATAGAATTAATGTTAAATTCTCTGTTTTTCTATCGCCTTTGTCATATAATCAACAGCAGTGATTTTTTTCTTACAGCCTGAGTAAAAGGTTACTATTCAACAACGCAGTTCTCGAATAAATTTTATTATGAATAGAATGCTTGATGCAAATTCAATGAAATCAATATTTCGTAAACAAAAATCATAGCAAATTAATATCATCTATTAAGACAGAAGTGAACAATTAGTTTCACTTTAATCTCGCTTTCAAATGTCATAATAACTTCAATAACTCTTTTGATATTGTTTCTGCCATTTGTTCAACCTCACGGCACATTTGAGTTCTCCAAAATGCAAATTGCAATAATTTATCTTTATCGGGAGAGTCGGTGCTCAAATATTGAGGATATCCGTATTTACTGCATGCGAGCTGAAACAAGTAAACATAAGGCATAGATATCATATCAGCTTTTGTGAGCTTTGAATATTTCATATATTCACATACATAATCACAGAATCCGTCTATATCAATTTTTGCATTGCTTCTGCAATACTCAGAAGATTGAACATAGGATCTCATAATTTCCCAAGTTACAGGCAAAGTAGAAGCTGAAGAAAAATCAATAATTGCTTTTACCTTTTCTTCGTCAAATATAATTTGACAGCCTTGATAATCACCGTGAGTTGCACAATATGTAATTCCGTTGTAATATTTCTTATATCTCTCGCATCTTACGGCTAACTGCTTTTTACATTCCAAATCTTCAATAATTTGAGTAATATACTTATCATTTATTTTATTCTTTGCAATTTCAATCAAAGCATCGTATTCAGCAATTACTTTTTGCGAAGAAAATGAATTTATCCAAGCATCAGACATATCAATAGGTAAAAAATAATTCCTTAATGCATAATGTAACTTTCCTAACATTCTAGCCACTTGAGGTAGCAAATGACAAGGTAAGTTATCATAATTATATGCTTGACCTTCTATATATTCTTCCAAGCAAATCAAGTGATTTTCGTGTTTAATAACATATTCGTTTTGAATAGTTTTGTAAAAACATGTAGTTGGTATATCAGATAATGAAAGAAATTCTAACAATTTCGCTTCTCTTATTATATCATTTTCGGAAAAGGAACTTTGCAATTCCTTAAGAAAATAATATTTCTTACCATCAAAAACACGATAGCAATTGGCAGTTCCAAGCTCTAACTTTAGAGCAGATGCAAAATGTATCCCATAATGCTTCATCAATAGGTCAGAAATAACGGTATCTGTTAATACTGATTTTTCAAGTGCCATAACTACCTCCTTGTCGTGTTTTCTCTATTAAACTATGTAAACATGTAATAATCGTCACATAGGAAATTTTAGCCCAATAAAAAACTATGCACTTCCTTTAAGATTCGTTTTGAACTTTCAAATTGAAATGAAGATATAGCTGTCTCGTAATTCATTAGGTGAATACTATTTAATTCTGATGTCTGTGCAACAGGAAGCTGATTAGAAAATTCCGCCAAAAAGTACACAATGTGCTTCATTCTGGTCTCTCCGTTGCGTTGAAATGGATGGGAATCTTCTGTTCTAAATTTTTCTAAAAATTCTACCTGTAATCCTGTTTCTTCAAACACCTCTCGTCTTGCAGTTTCAAGCTCAGCTTCGCCACTTTCCACATGTCCCTTTGGAAAACCGTAAAACCCCTCTTTAGACTCAATTATAACATATTTGATTTCGCCGGCATCTCTTGTAAATACAACTGCACCGCAGGATTTTTCTGTAATCATTCTATATTCTCCTTTAGGGTTTTGCAGGATGCGATCAACATTCTCCTGATGCGACCACAAAGGTTTCTGTTGTTTTTGTATGTTGCTTCATCTATACCGTTTGTATTGAATAACAGTTGCAACCAGCCTTCTGTTTCGCTACATTCTTTAAGGGCAATTTCGAATTTTGAAAGCATATCTGCTTTACTCTGCCCATAATTTGCCTCACATATATTTGCATAAACACTACTTGAGCTTTTGCGAATTTGAAAAAGAGTGTGATGCTTTGATGCTCTGACAGAGATATTCTATGTTTGTTGCCAATTGCTCCGAATATGTCAATAAATAATTTTTAGCCATAATATCTCTCCTTTGTAAACTTATCAAGGCACAGCCTTGTATATCATCAATTTCAAAGAAATTGCATATCACCAACACAAAGTGTTGTATATCATCATTGCGAAAGCCTGTATACAACCTTCGGCTGATGATATACACGCTGATGCGTGATGATATACCATTGCTTTCGCAATGGATAAAAAAACGACAGGGATTTCCTGTCGTTTTTTGGCGCGCCCCGGGGGATTCGAACCCTCGACCTACCGGTTCGTAGCCGGGCACTCTATCCGCTGAGCTAGGAGCGCACATATTTGCGTATGATATAATACCACACTATTTTTGATTTGTCAAGACCTTTTTGAAAAAATTAAAAATTAAAAATATGAGATCTACTCCACACATCCAATTAAAATAACGGCAGGACAAAGTCTGCCGTTATTTTATCATCATAAAAATAGCTTACTGTCTTTTATACGAACCGATTATTACCGAAATTACTCGATCTCAACAGATTTTGCCCACTTTATAAAGTGCTCCTCATAGGTATCATAATCATCCATATCACACATAAAGAATACCATATACATATCATCGCCATCCTCGTAGAAGGCTATCATATATAAGAACTCAAAGCCGAGCGACTCCACCTCACACTCAATGTAAGTAAGTCCGTTATCGTTCTTAATATTACTTACCTGTTTGTAGGCTGATTCCTTTCTCAGCTCCTCTACAAACAGATCAAGATCCATTTCTCCAATGTCGGAGTACAGGTCGATTGAAACGCTTGTTTCATCCGATGATTCGTACCAAACGGTATCATCCCCCTCCTCATCTATCTCAAATGACTCTGTAAGGGTGATTTTTAAGTCATGAAATACAAATACCTTTTCCTCTGCCTCATAATCCTTCTCGCCTTCTAACAAGCCACAGCTCGAAAAAGTAAAAATACAGGTGGCAATAAGTATTAATGCAATAATTTTTTTCATATTACTCCTCAAAATGCTTTATTATGTGAAATACACAACCATAGTGCCGTTTTTATTTCACGGTCTTTTTTCTTTTGATCAATCTCTCAATAAGCTTAACAAGCTCTACAATAGGAATTATAGAGAATGCTATGCCTACAGAAATAAAGTACTCGGCTGCCGATACCGCCTCAAACTCAAATATTCTTGCCATAAAGGGGATATAAATAACGGCAGCTGTAAGGATTGCGGCAAGGATTGCAGAGCCCCAGAGAACAATGTTCTGCTTCTTTATTGTAAATATGGAGCCATGTCGGCTTCTCATATTAAAGGAGTGGAATATCTCTGCCATAGATAGGGTAAGAAACGCCATTGTCATACCGTCACCACTGTTTACGAGCTCCCATTTGCCAGACTCAATATAGTGTCCGATAAGGTACGCAAGAACTGTAAGAACGGAAACAAGTATTCCCTGATAGATAGTTCCTGAAATAAGCCCACCTGCAAATATGCTCTCCTTAGGGTCTCTCGGTGGCTTTTTCATAGAGTCCCTCTCTGAGTCCTCCATACCCAAAGCTAAGGCAGGAAGGCTGTCTGTTATAAGGTTTATCCACAGAATATGGGTAGGCTTAAGTATTGTAAAGCCTATCATGGTTGCGAAAAAGATGCTGATAACCTCACTCAGGTTGGATGCAAGAAGGAACTGAACCGATTTACGGATGTTGGAGTATATTCTTCTTCCCTCTTCAACAGCACCTACAATAGTGGCAAAATTATCATCGGCAAGAATCATATCTGCTACATTCTTTGTTACATCGGTGCCTGTAATACCCATACCGATACCGATATCGGCAATCTTTATACTCGGTGCATCGTTTACACCGTCACCTGTCATAGCAGTAATTTTCTCGGCAGTTTTCCACGCCTTTACTATTCTAACCTTATGCTCAGGTTGAACACGGGCATATACGGAGTATTTGTGGATATTAAGGAGCAATTCCTCATCGGACATTTTACCAACCTCAGTACCTGTAATTGCCTCCTGTCCCTCTCCTAAAATACCCAGCTGATTTGCTATAGCGATGGCAGTATCCTTATGGTCTCCTGTTATCATTACTACACGGACACCCGCAGAGTGACATTGCTCAATAGCCACCTTAACCTCTTCTCTTATGGGGTCTATCATTCCCACAAGTCCTACATAGGTAAGGTCACATTCCATAGCCTCTGCCCTCTCCTCGGGAAGGCTTGTATATTCCTTATATGAGCCACAAAGGACACGAAGAGCACGGTCTGCCATATTTTTATTAAGTGCAAGGATATCCTGTCTGTCCTCTTCGGTAAGCTCTCTTACACCCTCGCTTGTATAAATTTTTGTACATCTTTTCAGCACCTCATCGGGGGCACCCTTAGTGTACTGAATATATTTTCCGTCCTTGCTTACTATTGTGGACATCATCTTACGAAGTGAGTCAAAGGGTGCCTCCGCCACTCTGGGAGCTTCCTTTTTCATTATTCTCTTGTCAAGACCAATCTTGTAGGCAAAGGCTACAAGAGCATTTTCGGTAGGCTCTCCTATTACCTCATTTTTATCGTCAAGCTCAGAGTCGGAGCAAAGAGCAAGGGATGTGGCAAGCAGACATTCATCCTCTGTGTGATTTTCCACAACGGTCATTTTATTTTGTGTAAGTGTTCCTGTTTTATCGGAGCAAATAACCTGTGTACAGCCAAGGGTCTCAACAGCTGTAAGCTTTCTTATTACAGCGTTACGCCTTGACATTTTTGTAACACCCATAGACAGTACTATCGTTACAACAGCGGCTAGACCCTCAGGTATGGCGGCAACTGCTAAGCTTATTGCCAGCATAAATGTGCCGATAATTGACGGGATTGTAAATTCTCCTGCTTTGACAATTCCCACAACGAAAATGAGAACGCAAATACCGAGAACAGCAAATGTGAGTATCTTACTGAGCTGAGAAAGCTTTTGCTGTAATGGAGTAGCTTCATCCTGTGCCTGTGTAAGAGCATCGGCAATTTTACCCATTTCCGTATTCATTCCGCAGCCTGTGACAACTGCCTTTCCTCTTCCGTATACAACGGTAGAGCCCATATAAAGCATATTTTTTCTGTCGCCTAAGGGAGTTTCATCCTTGTCCTCGGAAAGAGTCTCACTCTGCTTGATTACAGGAACACTCTCTCCAGTCAGGGCTGCCTCCTCCACCTTCATAGACGCACACTCGATAATTCTTGCATCTGCAGGTACTGCATCTCCTGCCTCGAGAACAATAATATCACCAACAACTATATCCTCGCTGGGGATACTCATCATTACACCACCACGAATCACCTTTGATTTCGCTGTGGTCATTTCCTTAAGTGCCTCTATTGCCTTTTCTGCCTTGCTTTCCTGTAATACTCCCAAAACTGCATTAAGGATAACCACAAACAAAATGATAAAGACATCTGCTAAGGACTCATCCTCGTAGAGTGCCGTAACAAATGAAAGGACTGCTGCAACCAACAAAACTATTATCATAGGGTCACAAAGCTGAGCAAGGAATCTTCTTATTATACTTACCTTTTTGCCCTCTGCCAGCTTGTTTTTACCGTTTTTTTCAAGCCTTGACGCTGCTTCCTCATCTGAAAGACCGTCTGTGCTTGTATTAAGCTCGGCAAGTACTTTATTGTAATCTTCTGCGTAATACTTCAACACCGTTTCTCCTTATTTATCGAATTTATCGGCAAGTGCCATATTAACTATATTTTTGATTTTGGGGTGAATAATATTGCCCAAAGGATTTAACATATGCTGGAAATATACAATTGCTATTTTCCTCTCAGGTGAAATGGAGACCATAGCTCCTGCAGCTCCGTCCCAGCCAAATTCACCAACCTGTGTAAGATTACCTCCCCAGCCGGTATCCATCTTAGTACGAACTCCAAGACCGTATCCGTATTCTGCATTTGTATCCCATGACTTAAAATCCTTAAGTCGCTTTTCATCAAGGACATTTGTTCTCATCAGATCTATGGTGAGCCTTGACAAAATTCTCACTCCGTTCTGACCTACGCCACCGTTTACCATAGCGTATGCAAACCTGGAATAATCATTAAGCGTTGTAATAACTCCGGCTCCTCCACTATCGTATTCGGTGCCTACAACATAATCGTTATTCAGATCACGGACATAAGTATGACCGTCCTCGGAATTATGAACATAGAGCTGAGCCATACGGGGCTTTATCTCATCATTTATATGGAAATAGCTATCCTTCATACCGAGCTTATCAAAAATATTCTTCTGTACATAGTCGGCAAAGCGTACGCCTGTGGCAGCCTCAACAACTCCTGCCAGCACATCATGGCAGAGGCTGTAGCCCCAACGGTCCCTTGGCTGATATTCAAGAGAATTCTTTGCTATCGCCCTCATAATCTCTCTTGTAGGTGCTCTTCCCCCTGTTTCCTCAACCACCTTTTTAACATGCTCTGTTGACAGCTCATAGTTAAGACCTGCAGACATTGCAAAAAGGTCCTGGATACACATATCCCTATTAAGCTTTACAAGCTCTAAATTCCAGTTTTCATCCCACTTTTTTACTAGACAATCCTTAAACTCGGGCAAATACCACCACACGGGGTTGGTCAAATTGAAATATCCCTCCTCGTAGGCATGGAGTGCTGCCGCACAGGTAATCACCTTTGATGCTGAATATATAAAGTACATTGTGTCCTCGGTAATGGGCTTTTTGTTCTCCCTGTCGGCATATCCACCCATACGGCGATATACCTCCTTACCCTCGAAGAGCACCTTACAGTCGTATCCCGGTACCTCTTCTTTTACAAGAACGGAGTCGAGATACTTATCAAGATCAGAAAAATTGTAGTTCATTTTTGTTCTCCTTAAAATAGTTTACGCATTAGAACATAACATACGATGTTCCGGTCTGTCTGACGGCAGTAAGCTAGAACAAGTAATATTTTTGAGATGTAAGCAAATTGACGATTCTCAGAGAAAATGTCTTGCATTGCCAGAAATTTTGAAGAAAGCAAAACTTGCATTATATAAATTATAATATCACACCCGTAAGGCGAATTCAATGTTTTTTCACATTTTTAATTTTTTTACAAATAAATTAACACTTAAATCATATATATTTCACACAGAGCTCTTATCTCTTTCGGCTATTATGTATCAAATACAACAAATGCAAAATTTCATTTTTGTCTTGACTTTTATATCTTTACATTATATAATGTATACATAAGATATTTAAGGAGGACAACCATGAATTGCAAATACTGTAACTCACCAATGCAGCCAGATGCTCAGTTTTGTTCCAATTGTGGCAAAAAGCACGAGGCTTCACTCATCACTCACTGCGATAAATGCGGTCATCAAATGACAGAATTTCTCGCCTTCTGTCCAAATTGCGGAAACAACCTAAGCACGCAGTCATCCACAAATCCAGCGTCCATGGAAAAGGCAAGCCGGATTACCGCAAATTTTAATTCCTTCTCCATCCCTTCTCCAGCACAGCACCAGCAGCCAAAGGCAAACGGTTCTAATTTCTTTAACGGACAGCCAAGGTATAAAAATTACACTGATGCAACAAGGAAAACCGTAATATTTGATATCATTCTTTACGGAATTGCAATATTGCTAACTATAATTACACTATTCGTTCCTATGTTCAAAATGGAGAGAACCGTTAACAGTCTGGACGATATGATGTATATTGTAGATGAGGACGATTATGAAGATGTACTTGAGGATGGAGATATAGATAAATCATTCTCATTTGCAAATGAATTCTCACTTTTAATTAACGGAATATTTGAAGGTGAAGGAAGTGCCGAGGCATCCGCTGCTTTTTATTTGTCAAATACAATGCTGATATTGCTAATATTGACACTGTTAATTGTACTTATAATGTCATCCGTAAAATTATTTCAATGCATATCCGGCCTAAATGATATTGATAATTTCACAATGCTGAAATATAATGAAATAAATAAATCCGGAAATACTCAAAAGCGTAGACTCTCACTCTATCACCAATTACTTTTGTACACTCTGCCCATGTCTTTAGTTTTCGATATTATCTTTCCAAAAGCACTCGTGAAAAGGCTTTACGATATCGGCCCATCTTCAACATCAGGATATCCAATGAGGCATATGCTTGATGTATCCGGTATTACAATCGGAATAATGCTTCCAATTCTACTTATCGCAGGATGTATTGTGATTATAGTTCTTAAGAAGAAAGAAGAAAAGGCTATGACAATTGCCATAGCCAGAGAAGATATTGCTTAATTTCCACTGTAATATTCATCGAATAGGTCATTAGGTGTACACTCAAGAATATCACAAATAGTTTTAAGGTTCTCAAATTTTATACTTTTGGTTTCGTTATTTACTATTTTGTTGAAATTCTGATAGCTTAATCCAAGCTGAATATACAGCCAGTACTTAGTTTTATTTTTCTCCTTCAATATGTCTAAAATTCGAAGCTTCATTATATAACCTCCACATTATACATTGTACCAATTATATAATTAAAGCATTCAAGATGTATAGATTTTAACATTATATAATGTATGCATTAAATACAGATAAAATTAGGGCTCATGTGGGTCCTAATTTTTAATTTTTAGAACTCTAATTTACTGAAATCCACGGTGTCTCCCCGTTCAAATTTTTCAAGCTCCTTGACATAGGCGTCGATTTTGTCTGACATATCCTCATCGTCATAGGTGTCAAAGCCTACCATCTCGCTATCCTTGCCGTCACCTTCCGTTTCCTCGGGGTAGTCGGAATATATAAGCTCGCTGTCGGCGTCTATTTCCCCGTCCGATTCGAAGTCCTCCTCAATTTCAGCCTCCGACTCATAGGACTCCTCTATATCCTCAACTATGAACGAGTCACTCTGCTCCTCATTCTCATACATAGGCTCTGTATCATCCTCCCAGATGAAGGATTTATCATTTTCTGTGTCAAAGGGTGGTATATCTTCCTCTGTTAACGAGCTATCCTCTGTCTCCTTTATGTCATGGGAGTCAAAATCATCATTTTCATACACATCTACGGCAATTTCCTCCGCTTCTTCTCTTGCATTGGACTCTTCCGGTTCCATGTATTCCTCGGGCTCTTCATCAATCACAGCTTCCTCTGTTGTCTCGTATGACTCGGTATACGGCTCCTCATCTTCACTGTCATCATAGGGCTCATATTCCTCCATATCGGGGTCCTCGGAATCTATGTTATCGTATTCATCGTCTGTGAGCTCCTGCAGGCTTTCCAAGGTTTCAAAGGCTGCGGCACACCGTTCAGAATCAATCTCCAGCGTGCCCTCCAAGTCACCGGCAGCAAAGGGATCGAAGGTACTGTCCACAGGGGATTCGTCCTCAAGGTCATCCTCCTCGGTAAGCTCCTCCACCTGTATCACCTCGTCTGTTACGGAGTGCTCCTCTGTAACACATATCTCTGTATCTTCATTTCCGATAGGCTCCATGTCAAGAGGTATATCCTCAACCTGTATAACCTCATCATCTTTAGGTAACTCCTCCGTGACGCAAGGCTCCTCTATCTCTTTTTCTTCAGCTACGGGACCTATATTCTCTACAATCTCATCTTTAATAACAGCATCCTCTTCCAAAAGCTTTTTTTCAGTTTTTTCCACGATTTTGTCGTCTGCTTCTACCGAGATTGGCTCAAATTTCTCATACGATGCTGTTTTTTCCTTACATAACGAGGAGTTTTCTTCGTTTATTTTTACCAACGGTACCACATCAAAACCGTGATTGGAATCCTTTTCATCCTCCTTTGCTGTTATTCCGTCTGCATACGGCTTTGGAGTGGTGACAGGCTCCTTCTTCTCCTCTGTCACAATTTTTGAATCCGACACCAAAAGCTTTTTATTGCTGAGCATCAGCTTCATTTCCCTTTCCTCACCGGCAAAAATCTTACGCAAGGAGAGACGGCTGATATCGGATGCAGACTCATCACCCAAGGGAATTATCTTGTAAATAGTTGGAACAACTGCTCCGTCCATTTTGAATTTTTTAGGATTAACATCATCAAACATTCCAAAGTGGACAGGAACGGTATGTGCAGGTGCTATCTTATTTGCAAAGCACAGTGCATCATCCATATTCATACATCCGTCCTCTCCGTTTATAGGTAGAAACAGGGTGTCAATATCCCCCGGAATATGCTTAAAAATGTTCTTGTTATATAAGGTGTCAGAGGTGATATAGTACTTTTTATCATCCGTTGTATCGGTTATAATAATTCCTATAGCACTCCTATCATCTGTTTTTGCCGGAACAGCCTCGAAAATAAGATTACTATGTGTCCAACGGGAGCCACACTCCATAAGAACATTGTTATATCTGCCTATAATACCTGAGGATGCTATTATGTTAAATGCACTCTCACAGCACAAAAGCGTTACCTGATTTTTATTTCTCTCAATATAAAGGCGAAGCGTATCAATATCCGTATGGTCAAGATGAGAGTTTGTAAGCACTATAACATCGGGCTCAACTGTATGAAATTTTTTGTTAATGCTCCAGCCTCTCTCCATTCTGATATCTATATTGTGCAGACTGTCGCTGAGATATGGGTCTACCAAAATCTTATTTTTTCCGGACACAAACAAAAAGCCGTTCTGTCCTAACCAAATTACCTTCACAGATACTCCTCCATAACATGCTAACTTGATATCTTAATTTATAATACCATTTTTTTCGCACAAGTACAATATTTTTTCATAAATTTATCCTTTAATGTTGAAAAAAAAATAAAATTATATTACAATAATACCGTGAGGTGATTCAAAATGACTGTATACGACCTTAAAACCATGCAGATATGCGATATAACAGAAAATACTGTGCTTGCACTCGGGACCTTTGACGGTTGCCACGAGGGGCACAGAGCTGTCTTTGGCTCAGCTATCCGTTTAGCTATGAAAATGAAGGCTAAAAGCGGTATATATACATTCTCTTCCATCCCAAATACAAACACAGGGTCCAAAAAATCAATTTTTACCACTGAGGAAAAAATCAAGTTTATTCAGAGAACAGGTGCTGACTATTTAATAATTGAGGACTTTGAAGCAGTAAAAAATATCAGCGGAGAGAATTTTGTAAGTGATATACTGTGTAAAAGACTGCATTGCGTCGGTGCCACCTGCGGATATGACTATCAATTTGGAAAAGGCGCATCCTGTAATGCCCAAAGGCTATCGGAGCTTTTTGAAAAGGTCGGGGGATGTGTAGATATTTGCCCTCCCATCACATATAATGGGGTTCCGATCTGCTCCACCTCTATAAGAAAAGCCATTGAAGACGGAGAGTGTGAAAAAATACTTCCTTACTCTGACCCCTACAGCATTTACGCAATAGTGGAGCACGGCAAGGAGTTGGGAAGGAAAATGGGTACTCCCACAATAAATCAGACACTCCCCCCGGAAAAAGTAGCTCCTAAGTGTGGAGTTTATATCACAGAATGTGAAATAGGAGAGGATGTGTATCCCTCTGTTACAAATGTTGGCTACCGTCCGACGACCGACGGAGACGGTGCACCTGAAAATATGGAAACCCATATAATAGGCTATGACGGGAACCTCTATTCATCATACATCAAAGTGAATTTCTATAAATTTCTGAGAGAAGAAACGAAATTCGATTCCATTGAAAGCCTTAGGGCTCAGATTGCAAAAGATTGTGAAATAGCAAAATATTATTTTCTCAAATAACACCTTAAGGCTGACACGTTGTTTCAGCCTTAATTTATTTTTGTACATTTTTGACAATTATGTCTTGAAATAATGCGTCGCTTATGATAAAATGTATATAATGTGATAAATTTTAGGAGAACGATTATGAAAAAAATCCTTTCACTAATTCTGTGCGTGTGTATTATGATACCGCTTTTTTCCCTCTACACCTTTGCTGAGGGAGAAAGCAACAACGGTTCAGACACCTCAGAGCATACCAATATTGCCCCAGAGGCTATTCCAAATGTATTCAGCAATTACTATGCCTACAGTAAGGCTCCCTTCCTCAACGACAATATTATAGACGGTCAGATAAATTCCAACGGAGCATATGAATTTTGGCGTCCACAGACTCCACAAAGAGACCCCTCTGTTGCAGGTACTGACCCTTGGTTCACCTTGAAGTTTACCGAATATAAGGAAATATCCAAAATTTCTTTACTTGTAGAGCTTGCTTACTCTACGGAATGTATCGTAAAGTACGAAGCACTTATTCAGGGTGAATGGATTGAAATAGGAACAGCTAAGTACAGTGCAAGCCCTGTATACGGTGGTTTTTCCAGAGTACACGAGGTTTCCGTTACAGTTGCTGAGCCTGTAACAACAAAGCAGATAAGAGGCACTGTCTCCGGATATATCAACTGGGACCCCCCGATGATATCCGAGTGCTTTGTAATGGGTGCAACAGGAGAAGCCCCCGAATTTGATGTACCCGAGGGTGCATATCTTACAACCAATGTAGTACTCAGTGGCTACGGTGAAGCATCCTCATCAAAGCTTAACAACTATCCGGCACTTGCAAATGACGATAGCAACCTCACCTTCTGGAGAGCAAAGAGCAACGCTAACGGACAGTGGTATAAGGTAGAATTCGACCAGCCCTATTCTGTTAATAAAATCGGCGTTGACCTCTCGGCAATCAAGCTTGTGGAGGATGAAAATAATGAGATCAACGAGGCATACACCTTTAATGTTAAGGTAGAGCTCCTTGTAAACGGTGCTTGGACTACTGTACATACAGGTGAGCTTACAAGCTCTGAGGGCTCTGACGGATTGTTTACAAAGAATCTTGATTCTGCCGTTACAGCGTCTGCAATCAAAATTACCTATTTGGAAACAAACGGTAATACTCCCGTGCTCTCTGAGCTTTCTGCGATTACCTCCGACGGTACGAAATGTATGTATATAGGCGATATAATTTCTCTACATCAGAAGCTTTCTACAGCGGGTGGTAACCTTGCATGCTACGGTACTCCCTATGCAAGCTCAACATTTACATATTCCAATATGTCCGATGCTTCATTCATTAATGACGGTATGATAGACAAGGATGCAGGTATATGGGTTGCTGAAACATCTGCATGTCCAACATACTGTGGTGTACAGCTCAAGGACAAAATGACCGTAGATACTGTTGTTCTCTACTTCAATGATAATTTCGGTGTTGACAAGGATGGCGACAATCATGTAAGCTCCTTTGATATTCAATACAAAAATTCATCCGGGTCTTATGTAACCGTTGCAAGCGGTACATCCCTTGACTTAACAACAGGACAGCCGATTGTAGCTATAAAATTCAATCCCGTTGTAACAGATGATATCCGTGTAGTGTTCAAAACAAACGGCGGAACCTTACCCTACCTTAAGGAGCTTGAGGTATATTCACACAATTCCAACGGTGATGTATTTGTATACTCTCAGTTTGTAGGTCTTCCTACTGAGAGAGAAATCCCCTCCATTACCGAGAGCTTTGCAGAATATACTGTTGCTAAGCGTCCCAAGCTTTTCAAAAAGTACATTCTTGCAATGGTAAACGCTTCGCCCATTACTCATCCCCTTAAATCCGGTGTTAACCGTTGGATCAATATAGGCTAAATATAAACGCCGTATGCACTTCGCATACGGCGTTCTAATTTTAATATATCAGATATCAGTCAAGTCTCTCAGTTATAATTTCAGCCTCTATATTTGTCTTTCCATCGGCTCTTACGGTTCTGAAATAATACTTGCCGTCAACCTTTGACATATAGATTTTAAGCTCCTCACCCTTTTTCGCCTCGGCAGAATAGTTTATTCCTATACTCTTTATACGGAGATTAGCCATATCGGGAATACAGTCGCAAAGAATATCCGGATAATTTGTATTATTCATGTGACCGTTTATATCCGTATCTGAATGGACTACTGTATATTCACCGACGAGTGACATAGGTAGTGCACCAGGCACTCTTACTCTGATCGGTCTTTCTGTCTTTACAGCCTCATCCATATAGTAATTGCTTGTATCTATATCCTCTACCTTTACAAGCTTTTTATCAGCTATGGATACAAGTGCCCAGGATGATGTTGCCTCACACACTATTTCTCCGTTCCTCTCGATTTCATAGGAACGCATAAAGCTTACTCCTCTGCTCGGACAAGCCCAGCTTCTGACAATAATATCCTCATATGCGTAAATCGGGTAATACATCTCAACCCTGATTCCACTCAAAATATATGCCTTGCCCTGCTTAAGAAGGTCTGTATAAGAGGGCTTCTGTGCCTTGAGCTGACGCATAGCTGCCTCTTGAATATACTTAAAGGTCTGTGACGGACCTAATATTTCGTTAATATCGGTATCATGAAATCTGACTGTAAACTTTTCTTCCCATTTCATATGTCAATCCTCCTTATATATTTGAAGTCGACAATCATTTTAGCACATTTTTTTAAATAAATCAAGGTAATAACAAAGAAAAATTACCCGTTCCCTCCAAAATTGGGGGAACGGGCATTTACTACTGTAATATATTTGTGTTAAAGGTTGCATTTACATAGGTCTCTGTATCTGCCTGTGTATCTGCCACCGTTGGAGCAAGGCCAAAGCTTACTGTAATTGCGTTATTTACATTTGTCATAACGCCATCATCTAAATGTCCCATTTTTTCCTTTAGTCTTGTTTTGTCTATGGTGCGTATCTGCTCAAGCAATATAACAGAATCCTTTGCCAGTCCTACATTATCAGCTACCACATCTATATGAGTCGGTAATCTGGTTTTTGTCATTTTACTTGTTATGGCAGCTGCAATAACCGTTGGGCTGTACCTGTTACCAATATCGTTCTGGACTATAAGTACGGGACGAAGTCCTCCCTGCTCGGAGCCTACTACAGGACTTAAGTCCGCGTAATATATATCTCCTCTTTTTATGTTCATTTTATCCTCCCCTTTGTTTCGTATACTGTACATCTATTATTGACATTTTTTCGGGAATTAAACTTCCTCAATAGTATTTTATGATATAAACTTAAAAAGAGATAACAGAACAAAAAAACAGTCTGCCGAGGCAGACTGCTTTAGCTTATGTTTACGCCATTTTTGCAAGCTTTTCGGGGGTGATCTCATAGAGGGTGGGTCTACCGTTCAAGTAATTTTCGAACTCGTCAATGACAAGCTCTGCCATTCTTCGTACCTCCCAGCCCTGGCTTCCCGCTATATGAGGAGACAAAAATATGTTGGGGAGTGTATAGAATTTGCTTCCCTCAGCAGGAGGCTCACTGATTGTAACATCAAGAAGTGCACAAAGATCGCTTCTCTTTTCATACACCTCAAGCATACCCTCCTCGTTAACCTGAGCACCTCTGCCTGTGTTAATAAATGTAGCATTGGGCATCATCATCTCAAAATGCTCTTTTTTAAGAATGCCCTGTGTTGCGGGAACATTTGCAAGGTGGTTGGACACTATGTGACAGGACGAGAAAATTTCCTCAAGAGAGCATTTCTTAACACCAATAGCCTCAGCCTGCTCCTCAGTCATAAATACATCGAATGCAAGAATATTGAGCTTATAAGGCTTAAGAAGCTCTATTACCTTTCTGCCTATCATTCCCACGCCGATAATACCGATATTGGCACCGTAGTTGCCAACTCTTGCAAGGGAAACCTCACTTGCCTTTTTGTAATCTCCACTTTTTGCAAGAGCAGAGGACTGGAAATATCCTTTACTAGCAAGAAGAATCTGTCCAACTGTAAACTCTGCAACAGGAATAGCATTTGCCGCATAGGCACTGAAGATCCTTACTCCCTTTTCAAAATATTCATTTGCAAAATATTTCACACTGCCGGCAGCGTAGAAAAGTGCCTTGACATTAGGTAAGTAATCTATCAGCTTGATTTTACCTCCACCGGGCATGGACCATGTGGAAAAGATATATTCAACATCCTTAAAGGGCTCAGGATTTGCAAGTATTTCCTCCTCGGTATATACCTTATCCTTTTCAATATCGCAAAGAGAAGCTACTCTGTTTATATTTTCCTCAGCATAAACATAGTCTATGTTTCCTTTATTATTAGCCAAAAAAATCGCTTTCATATTTTTCTCCTTCATCAGCTTTCTCTGTTTATTTTCTCACAAATTATCCCCAATGTCAAGAGCTACCGATAAAAAACCTATATTTTATAAATTAAATAGCCATATTACACTTTTTTTATTATGTTATAATACACGCAAAAAACTTGACAAAATTCCTTCAATATGATACCATTATTATGAAGAATAATGCATTGGAGGATTTTTTATGGCATATCAGGTTCCCCAAAATAAAGAAGCTTTTTTGAAGCTTTGTAATGAATCGGGCACTTCCTTCCCCTATTCGGAGGATATTTCCTGCCTTTCCGAAAAAATAAAGGTAGGCACTAAAACAGTACATAACAGAATAGTTTATCAGGCTATGGAGGGATGTGACGGTACCCTTGAGGGTGCTCCCGACGAGCTCACAAGAAGAAGATACCTTCGCTTTGCCAAGGGTGGAGCAGGTATTATATGGTTTGAGGCTACAGCTGTTAAGCCCGAGGGCCGTGCTAACCCCAGACAGATGTATCTTACCAAGGATACAAAAGGCGAATTTGAACGCATACTTAACGATATCAAGGAGACCTGTATAAAGGAAAACGGCTTTGAGCCCGTTGTTATTATGCAGCTTACTCACTCCGGCAGATATTCCAAGCCCGAGGGAGCTCCTGCTCCGCTTATCGCTTATAACAACCCTATTTTTGAAAAAGATAATCCCATTGATAAATCAAGAATTGTAACAGACGATTATCTTGATTCTGTTGGTGAGGCTCTTGTAAAATCTGCTATTATGGCTGAGAGCTGTGGCTTTGACGGTGCCGATATAAAGAGCTGCCACAGATATCTTCTGAGTGAGATTCTCTCCGCTTATGAAAGAGACGGCAGATACGGTGGCTCCTTTGAAAACCGTACCCGTCTTCTCACAACTGCAGTAGGTGAGGCAAGAACAGCTACAAATAAGGACTTTATCATAACATCCCGTCTTAATGTATATGACGGATTTGTGTATCCCTATGGCTTCTCCGTTAAGCCCGGAGAGGGTATTACTCCCGACTTTACCGAGGCTAAGCAGCTCTGTAAGAACCTTGTAGCCAAGGGTATTGATATGATTGATATGACTATGGGTAACCCCTACTTCAACCCCCATGTAAACCGTCCCTTCGCTAAGGGAACCTATGAGCCTCCGGAGCATCCTATGTTCGGTGTTGCCCGTATGCTTAACGGTATTTCCGAGATTGCCGCCGAAATTAAGGGCACTCCCGTTGTGTCCTCAGGTATATCCTTCCTCGGTGGGGTATCCGCAAATGTTTGTGCAGGATATATCAAGGAGGGTAAATTCGATTTTGCCGGCTACGGAAGAGAGACTCTTGCTTACCCGGACTGTGCAAAGGACATCTATACAGGTGCTAACCTTGACCCTAAGAAGCTTTGTATCTGTTGCGGTAAGTGTACTGAAATTATGAGATGTAAGGGCGGTACTCCCGGTTGCGTGATCCGTGACGGCGAGGTGTATATGCCGCTTTATAAGAAATTTGTTTTAGGTAAGGAGTAATAATATGAAGGTTGCATTGATTACTGGTGCGGCAGGCGGAATAGGCTACGCTACCGTTGAAAGATTCGCAAAAGAGGGCTACGCTATTGTAGCTATGGATATTGTCCCCGAGGAGAAGGTTGCAGATAAATTTGCATCCCTTGAAAACACTGTATATGTAAGTGGAAATCTTGCTAAGGCTGAGGACAGATTAAATGCTGTAGAAACAGCTATAAACAAATTCGGCGTTATAACCGTTCTTGTTAATGTAGCAGGTGTAGCTCCCAGAGTAAGAGCCGACCTTCTCGAAATGAGTGAGGAAAGCTATGATTTTGTTATGGATATTAACTTAAGAGGTACATTCTTCTTGACACAGCTCGTTGCTAACCAGATGATAAGACAGTCCAAGGAAGAGGGAGTTAAGGGATATATTGCAAATGTATCCTCCTGCTCTGCTTATACCTCCTCCGTTAACCGTGGTGAGTACTGTATGTCAAAGGCAGGTATGTCCATGATGACAAAGCTCTTTGCAGACAGACTTGCAAAGGACGGTATCCTTGTAAACGAGATCTGCCCCGGTATTATTGAAACAGGTATGACAGAAAAGGTTAAGGAAAAATACGATAACCTTATTGCAGGTGGACTCGTTCCCCTCAATCGTTGGGGCACTCCTGAGGATTGTGCAAATGCACTTTATACTCTTTGCTCCGGTGCTCTCGGCTATACCACAGGTCAGTCCATCGATGTTGACGGTGGTATGCACATCCAGAGACTTTAATTTAACCAAGATTTGAGGAGAGATAAATGATCGAAACAACAATTAAAATAAACGGAGTATCGGTTAAAAAAATAACTCTCAACACAGCAATTATAGGAAGTGGAGCGGCAGGTTACAATGCCGCTTTGCGTCTTACTGACTACGGTGTTGAGGATATTGCTGTCATTACCGAGGGGATCAATATGGGTACATCCCGTAATACAGGCTCCGACAAGCAGACATATTATAAAATGAACCTCTGTGCAGATTATCCCGACTCCCCTAAGGCTATGGCACAGGACTTTTTCAACGGCAAGTGCGTTGACGGAGATAACGCATATGTTGAGGCATCACTCTCTGTACCCTGCTTTCTCCACCTTTGCGAGCTTGGTGTTGAGTTCCCCGTAAACCGTCTTGGCGAATATGTGGGCTACAAGACCGACCACGACCCCCGTGCAAGGGCAACAAGCGTTGGTCCACTTACCTCCAAAATGATGACCGAGTGTCTTGAAAAAGAGGTTATGAAGCGTGGCATCAGAATTTACGATAAGCTCCAGGCTATTGAATTTATTAAAAATGAGGGAGAATGCGTAGGAGTTCTCTGTCTTAATAAGGCGGCAATGAACGAGGATGAAAGGTTTGTTCTCTTTAATGCATCTAATACAATTACAGCAACAGGTGGTCCTGCGGGAATTTATGCAGATACTGTATACCCTCTCGGCCATGCCGGTGCCTCAGGTATCGCATTTGAGGCAGGTGTTCTCGGTAAAAACCTTACAGAATGGCAGTACGGTCTTGCCTCCACTGCCCCCCGTTGGAATGTATCGGGTACATATATGCAGGTGCTCCCCCGTTTTGTTTCCGTTGACACTGATGGCAACGAGTACGAATTTCTCAACGAATATTTCGATGATATCGGCACATGTCTCTCAAAGATATTCAGAAAGGGTTATGAATGGCCCTTTGACTGTAAGAAGGTTATGAGTGGCTCTTCGATTATCGACCTCCTTGTATTCCGTGAGTGTGTGCTTAAGGGAAGAAGAGTTTATCTCGATTTCAGAAAAAATCCCTACGGTCTTGATGAACTCCCATACGACAAGCTTGATAATGAGGCGAGGGAGTATCTTGAAAATGCCCACGCATGCTTTGGCACCCCTCTCGAAAGATTACAGTTTATGAACATGCCCGCATATGACCTTTACCTTAATAAGGGCGTTGACCTTGAAAAGGAAATGCTCGAGATTGCCCTCTGTGCCCAGCACAATAACGGTGGTCTTGACGTTGATATGTGGTGGCAGACAAATATTAAGCATCTTTTTGCTTGTGGCGAGGTTGCAGGCTCCCACGGTATCTACCGTCCGGGTGGAAGTGCACTTAATGCAGGTCAGGTCGGCTCTATGAGATGTGCCCAGTACATCAGTGCCCATAGAGAGAATCCTCTCTGCGAGGGCTTTGATGCTCCTGCAGAAAAGGCTGTTGTAAAGCATATTGACCTTGCAAGAGCTATTATTTCCGATACCGATAACCTTACCGAAATGTCCGACAAGGCAACAAAGAAAATGAGTGAGGCAGCCGGTGCTATAAGAAACGCATCCCTGCTTGACGGTGCTATCGCCTCTGCTAAGGAAATGCTTAAGAGCTTCTCCGAGACTGTTAAGATAGGAAACGCATTCAAGCTCTGGCAGGCATACAGGCTCCGTGATGCACTTATTTCACAAATCACATATATGACAGCTATGAAGGAGTATGTAATGGCAGGTGGTAAATCCCGTGGCTCTGCTATCTACACATCAGAAAAGGGTAATGTACCGGCAAAAATGGAGGAGACCTTCCGTTTTGAGCTTGATACAGGCGACTTTGACTCCACTGTTCTTGAAATCAACTTTGCAGATAACTGCAAGGCTACGACTCGCCCCGTAAGACCCCTGCCCGAGGGTGGCGGATTCTTTGAAAATGTATGGCGTGAGTACAGAGAAACCAAAAACATATATTGATTATTTTTATGATTTAACCAAAGACAGCATGGCTTAACCGAGCATGGTTACCCATACTGTCGGGTATAGGAGATATAGCTATGAAAACCGGATTGGTATCAGTAACCTTCCGTAAGCTCACTATCCGTGAGATTATTGAGCTTGCAAGGGATAATTCATTAAAATCCATTGAATGGGGCTCTACCCCACACATTGACGCAGGTGAGGTAAAGCTCGCCCGTAAGGTAAGAAGCCTTATGCACGGAGCAGGACTTACCTGTGAGTCCTATGGCTCATACTACGGTATTATTTACAGAAAGGGCGTACATAAGCCCTATCCCTTTAAGAAGGTATGTAAAACAGCAGTAGCCCTCGGTGCTAAGACTATCCGTATCTGGCCCGGCTTTCCCGGTATGCAGCCCTATTCCGATAACGATATAAGAAGGGCTGTTATCCACACAAGGGAAATATGCAATATCGCAAAGAAGTACGGTCTTACCCTTTCTATGGAGTGCCATTTCTGGACACTTACAGAGCATTATGAGAAATCTCTTGAATTTATAAGGAGGGTTGGATGTGACAATCTTAAGATTTATTGGCAGCCAAACCCCTATCAGTCCAAGGAATATAACCTTGAGGCAGCAAGGGCTCTTCTTCCCTATGTAACCAATGTCCATGTTTGCCATTGGATAGAACAGAACAAAAAGCCCTTATCCGAGGGTCTTGACGACTGGAAGGAATATTTTGAGGTTTTGAAAACAGACGAGGACCGTGTATTTATGCTTGAGTTCATGCACGACGGAGATCCTGACTCGTTACCTGCGACCTCCGACACCTTACATGAAATTATGGGGATAGAAAAATGAGCATATTAAACAAATCCTATAACAAGAGCATATGGCAGGAATATCGCACTAATCCCGATTTCAAGGAGACTCTTGAATATCTTGATAAGTGCTATGAAGCATACTGCATTGGAGAGATCCCTGCAACTAAGTTCAGCGAATTCCGTCTTTTTAAGGATGTAGGTGATAGAACAACCTATCAGAAAACATTTTTTATCCGTCAGCACAGACTCTTTACCTGTGTGTTCCTTTCCCTGATTTACCCAGAGAGGGAGGATTATTTTACACTTTTACAGGATACAATCTTTGAAATGTGCGACCAGTATGTATGGGCACTCCCTGCCCATATGCCAAGCATAGAGGTTAACAATAATACAGAGCTTGACCTGGATGCAACAACAATGTCCATGACCCTTGCTATGGTTAAATATATGCTGGGTGACAGACTCCACCCACTTATTAAAGCGAGGATAGATGCCGAGATAGACCGTCGCCTTGTCAAGCCCCTGCTATCACAAAGATGGCATTGGGAGTTCAGGGCGAACAACTGGACTACCGTTTGTGCAGGAGCCTCCGGATGTGCACTTATGCTTACCCGTCCCGATGTATTTGAGCTTGTTAAGGACAGACTCAACCGTTGTATGAAGGAATATGTAGACGGCTATAAAAATGACGGCGTATGCGTTGAGGGTGCAGGCTACTGGTCCTATGGCTTTGGATACTATATGGAATACGCCGATATGCTCTACGATTACACCAACGGACGGGAGGACCTTCTCCACTCCGAAAAGCTGTGCAATATTGCAACATTCCTGCAGAAGCTGTTTCTTGACGAAAATGTAGTAGTAAGCTACGGTGACGCAGGTATGGGAATATCCATGAGCCTTGGCTATATGTATAAGCTTAAGACCATTTACGGAGATATCGTTGAATTTCCTCCTCGCAGTAATTTTGTCCACGATATACATTACCTCCCCTTTATGCTTAATGAATTTCTCTGCTACAATAAGAGCTTTGTAAATGTTAAGCTCTCCAAGGAGGCTACATACTATATGGAGGATGAGGGCTGGTTCGTACAGCGTAAGCCTGCATACGGGTTCGGTGCCCGTGGAGGATGGAATGGAGACAGCCATAATCACAATGATGTAGGCTCCTTCATATTCTCAAAAAATGATAGACAGGTGCTTTGTGACATTGGACTTCGCCCCTATACCCGTCAATATTTCGAGCACGAGAAAAGATACACCTTCTTAGAGGCTTCCTCCAGGGGTCATAACTGTCCGATCATTAACGGAGAATATCAGAAGAACATCCCCGGAGAAAGATCTGTAACCACATATAAGGACGGCGTATTTACTGTAGATTTTGCCAATATATATGGCATAGATGCATTAAAAAAGCTGACCCGTACATGTAAAATCGGTGACACATCCGTTGAAATCACCGACGAATTTGTAATTGAAGGTGAGGGCTCCTTTACAGAGAGACTTATCGCCATTGTAAAGCCGGAAATCGGTGATGGCATAATTACGGTTGACGGAGTGACCATTTCCTTTGACAAGGAAAAGGCTACTGCAGACTATATAGTGGATGTCCACACCATTGAAGTGGATGTAAACGGTAACACCACAAAGGGCATCGATGTATACTGCATAAACATAAATGTAAATGATATTACGGACGGTAAATTCACATTTACCTTGGAGGCTTGAAATGTTTGATAAAATAAAGGACCCTGTGTTTATAAAAGAAGTTCGAGAGAGTGAAAAATATGCTCTTTTAAGAAAAAGATACAAGGAGCATTGTGAAAGGACAATCAAGGCAGAGCCTCTAAACTGCAAGTTCTCAAAATTCCGTCTGTTTGCAGAAAAGGGCGAGAGAAATCTCTATGAATACGCCTTTAACCAGCATGTGGACACTTTAACTCTCCACGCAATGAATACCATCATTTACGGTGATGAGCATCTTTCCTCTCTTGAGGATGCTTTGTACGATGTATTATCTATCTATGTTTGGGCACTCCCCGCACATATCCCTGACATAAATGAAGAAAACTATTATGAGCTTGACTTAGCCTCAACAGCTGTTGGCTCTACTCTTGCCACAATTGATTATTTACTTGGAGATAAGCTCCACCCACAGTTAAAAAAGCGTATAGATACAGAGCTTAGAAGAAGAATATTAGAGCCATTTAAGCATAAAATATGGCACTGGGAGGACAGATACAATAACTGGACATCAGTTTGTGCAGGACACACTGCTGTCACCCTTATGCTTAAGTACCCCGAGGAATTCGAGACACTCCTGCCGAGATTTTCCGAAAATATGCGTAAATTTATAGCAGGCTTCTCCGACGACGGAGTTTGCTATGAGGGTGCGGGATATTGGGGCTACGGTCTTTCCTCATTTGTTATGTATGCTATGCTTTTGAAGGAATACACAAAGGGAAAAATCGATTATTTTACCGATAAAAAGGTAAAGGATATTTGTTGCTTCTTTGAAAAGGTAACTCTCTATCCCGATATAATCACCTGTTACGGCGACACCGGAGTAGACATTAAGGTAAATGAGTTTCTTATGCACTCGCTAAAAAGAATCTATCCCGATGATATCTGGATACCACAGCAATCAAGAATGAATCTGCCCTCAAATCAGCTTGCCCAAATTCTTCTTTATATTGAGAACTACGATAATACCGTTACCTCAGATGAATTGAAAAATGCCGAATATTATATGGGGCACGCCGGCTGGTATACTAAGCGTACAGACTCCTATTCCTTTGCAGCAAGGGGAGGCTGGAACGGAGATAGCCACAATCATAATGATGTGGGCTCATTTATATTCGCTAAGGATAACCGTCAAATACTTTGTGATATGGGTACAAGATACTATACAAAGGACTACTTTGAAATGCCTAAAAGATATACATATCTTGAAACCTCATCAAGAGGTCATAACTGCCCTATCATAAACGGACAATATCAGGTAAACCTGCCAAGACACTCAGTAACTTCTTTTGAAAATGGAATCCTCAGTGTTGATTTCGGTGGAATATACGGCATCGACGAGCTTAAAAAGCTTGTTCGTCATTTTAGCTCCACCGATACAAGCATAGCTGTTCGTGATGAGTTTGAAATAGAGGGAGAATGGAGCTACACAGAACGCTTTATTTCCTATGCAGAGCCAAAAATCATCAATGGAGTGATTGAAATTGACGGTGTATACATAAAATTTGACCCGTCTAAGGGTGAGGCATCCTACACCACTGAAATGCACTACACGAAAAATCTTGATGATACCGTAAACGAAACACTTATATATCTTACAGATATAAAGGTGAAAACCTACGGAAGCTTTGAGTTTACTATTGATACGGTTAAATAAATCACTAAATAAATACATAACACGGATAGCTTGATACTCTTAACAGAGTATCAAGCTATCCGTGTCTTATTGTTTTATTTTTCTATATTACTTACTGAGCTGCGTCAACGATAATAGAGAAATCCTTAGCCTTAAGAGATGCGCCGCCGATAAGACCGCCGTCAACATTCTCCTTGGAAAGAAGCTCTGCAGCGTTTGCAGCGTTCATAGATCCACCGTACTGGATAATGATCTTCTCTGCTGCATCTGCTCCGTACATCTTAGCGATGGTGTTACGGATAACTCCACAGGTTTCGTCAGCCTGCTCGGGAGTTGCTGTAAGTCCTGTACCGATAGCCCACACAGGCTCATATGCGATAATAACATTAGCAAGCTGTTCCTCTGTTACATCCTTAAGGTCAAGCTTTGTCTGCATAGAAACGATTTCGTCTGTAATACCGTTTACTCTCTCTTCCTTAACCTCACCAAGGCAAAGAAGAACCTTAAGACCTGCCTCAAGAGCAGCCTTTGTACGGAGGTTTACAGTTTCGTCTGTCTCTCCGAAATACTGTCTTCTTTCGCTGTGACCGATAATTACATAATCTACGCCACACTCCTTGAGCATCTCAGCGGAAATTTCTCCTGTGTATGCACCCTTGGGAGCAAAGTGAACATTCTCAGCACCGATCTTTATGTTGCTTCCCTTTGCTGCCTCCTGAGCTGCGTGGATGTCAACGAAGGGCACGCAAAAGATAATGTCGCAGTTGTCCTTACCTGCAACGAGGGGCTTTGTCTCCTCGATAAGAGCTTTAGCCTGGGAGGGAGTCATATTCATTTTCCAGTTGCCTGCTATAACTTTTCTTCTCATTTCTTTTTCCTCTCAAATATGATAAATATGTTCTATATTAGTAAATTGCGTTTGCGGATATTTCACCGCAAACGCATTGTAATTTACAAATTATTCCTTGTCCATAAGGCAAGCAATACCGGGAAGCTCCTTGCCCTCGAGGAATTCAAGAGATGCACCGCCACCTGTGGAGATGTGTGTCATCTTGTCAGCAAAGCCAAGCTTTTCAACTGCCGCCGCAGAGTCACCACCACCGATAATGGAGATAGCACCACTCTCTGCAACTGCATTAGCAACTGCCTCTGTACCTGCTGCAAATGCCTTCCACTCGGAAACGCCCATAGGACCGTTCCAAACTACTGTGCCTGCACCCTTGATAGCGTCAGCAAAAAGCTGCTGTGTCTTAGGACCGATGTCAAGACCCATCCAGCCCTCGGGGAATGCGTTGGAGTCACAGAACATAGACTCTGTATTCTCGTCATATTCCTTACCGAGCTTATTATCAACGGGAAGAAGGAACTTAACGCCCTTAGCAGCAGCCTTATCCATCATTTCCTTAGCGAGGTCAACCTTGTCATCCTCACAGAGGGATGTACCAACATTGTAGCCCATAGCCTTGAAGAATGTGTAAGCCATACCACCACCGATAATGAGTGTATCAACCTTTTCAATAAGGTTCTCAATTACGCCGATCTTATCAGAAACCTTAGCACCACCAAGGATAGCAACGAAGGGGCGTGCGGGATCAGCAAGAGCCTTACCCATAATACCGATTTCCTTCTGGATGAGGTAACCGCAAACTGCGGGACGGTAGTCAGCAACACCTGCTGTTGTAGCGTGAGCACGGTGAGCTGTACCGAAAGCATCGTTTACGTAGAGGTCACAGTACTCGGAAAGCTCCTTAGCGAACTCAGGGTTGTTCTTTGTTTCTCTTGCGTCGAAGCGAACATTCTCAAGAAGAACAGCCTCGCCATCCTTAAGAGCTGCAACCTTAGCCTTAGCATCAGCACCTACGATATCCTCAGCAAATGTAACCTTACCGTCAAGAAGCTCATTGAGTCTGTCTGCAACGGGCTTAAGTGTAAGCTTTTTCTTGTCGTCCTTAAGAGCCTTAGCAAGAAGCTGTGCCTTTGCCTCAGCCTGCTCCTCTACAGGAAGCTCCTCTACCTTTTTCTTTTCCTTCTTTGTAAGACCGAAGCCCTCTGTAAAAATGCTGTGGGGCTTACCCATATGGGAGCAAAGGATTACCTTAGCACCGTTGTCAAGAAGGTACTTGATTGTGGGAAGTGCACCGATAATTCTCTTATCGCTTGTGATAACACCGTCCTTAAGGGGAACATTGAAGTCGCATCTTACAAGAACTCTCTTGCCGGCAACTGCAACATCTTCAATTGTTTTCTTGTTGTAAGTCATAAATGTATATCTCCTATTTTTTTATTTTTCCATATATAATATAGCATACTTTCACTGTTTTATCAACAGTTTTTTCCATTTTCTCATATATTTATTTTAATAATGGAGTATATGAATAAAAGCATACCAAAGCCTATTCTATACCAGCCGAAGCCCTCGAAGCTATGCTTCTTTACAAATGCCATAAGAAGCTTGATTACAAAGAGGGAAACTACAAAGGAAGTAACCGAGCCCGATACAAGGAACCAAATATCTACAGAGCTCAGGCTAAGACCGTCCATAAGGAAGCCCAATGTTTCCAATGCAGAGGCACCCAGCATAACGGGAATTGCCAAAAAGAACGAAAACTCCGCAGCTGCCGTTCTTGATACTCCCACTGTGGAGGCACCGAGAATTGTAGAGCCGGATCTTGATGTACCGGGTACTACCGATAAGGTTTGAAAGCAGCCTATCTTAAGGGCAGTCTTTACATCGATATCATACACGGTCTCACACCTGAATTTCTTACCCTTATTAAGTCTTTCTATAACGATGAAGAGAACACCGTAAACTACAAGGGCAACAGATATTATAATGAGCTCAATATACTGATTATCGCCTATGAGCTTATCTAAAATCAGCTTATCTATTATTATGCCCAAAATCGCAGTGGGAACAACAGCTATAATTACATAAAACCAAAGCTTCCAGGTTTTCTTTTTCTCCTCAGCCATTTTATTTTTTGACCAGGGATTAAGCTTGTCAAAGAATAGAATGATTACAGCCAAAATAGAGGCTAACTGAGCTACTACCAAGAACAAATCCCAACAGCCGTCACTCACCTTGGGGCTTACAAATTCCTTAGCTATTATCATATGACCTGTACTCGATACAGGGAGCCACTCAGTAATTCCCTGCACTATGCCTATAAAAATAGCCTTCAAAACCTCAACAAAAGTTTCCATAACTTACCTTTCTGCCGAACGAAGGATATCGCCGGGCTTAACATCGAATGGCACCTTCATCTTAAAGAGCATAAACGGATGAGGAGCAGATGGGATCTTTACTCCGTTTTCATCATACAGGTCCTCTGCGATAAAGCCTCTTCCACATTTTCCGGGGGTAATAAGCTCTACACGTTCTCCCTCGCAAACCTTGTTTTTCTGCATAAATGTGGCATATCCATCTGCATCTCTTTCTGTTTTAGCGACACATAGGTAGGCTTTTTCACGCAGATAACCGTTCTGACTTACTGTTTGAGGGTTCTTCATAGGATCATCAAAGAAGAAGCCCGTAGCGTATTCTCTGTGGCTGACGCTTTCCAACTCTCTTAGCCATTGCTCATTGAATTTGTATGCCGACGGGTCCTTTATATATTCATCCATTGCCATACGGTAGGTATTTGCACATATGGAAGTATAGTAGGCACTCTTCATTCTTCCCTCTATCTTAAAGCTGTCAATACCACTTTCCATAAGCTCGGGAATATGCTCTATCATACACATATCCTTGGAGGACATTATGTAGGAGCCCTCCTTATATTCCTCAAGGGACAAAACATCCTCAGGTCGCTTCTCCTCTGCGAAGGTAATGGGATTTGCATTATTGAAATTCCATCTGCAGGGCTGTGCACACGCACCACGGTTAGCATCTCTTCCTGTGTAGTAGTTGGACAAAAGACATCTTCCACTGTATGATATACACATAGAGCCGTGGATAAAGCATTCGAGCTCCAGAGTCGGGGGAGTATTTCTCCTTATCTCCAAAACCTCAGCAAGCGAAAGCTCCCTTGCAAGGACAACTCTCTTGGCACCCAGCTTATGCCAAGCAGTAGCTGACGCAGCAGATACAATGCTTGCCTGTGTGGAAATATGTATTTCCATATCAGGTATCAGCTCTCTTGTCAGCTGGAACACTCCAAGGTCAGAAATTATCAGTGCATCCACACCAAATTGGTCAAATTTTTTAAGGTACGCACCTAAAATTTCGTACTCTTTTGTATGTGGCATTGTATTAACAGTCACATACACCTTTACCCCTCTTTCATGGGCATATTTAACAGCATTGGAAAGCTCATCAAGGGTAAAATTATCGGCGGCAGCACGCATACCGAACATATCGGAGGCTAAATAAACTGCATCTGCTCCGTATAAAATAGCAGACTTCATCTTTTCAAAATTGCCTGCCGGACAAAGTAATTCTTTCATTATTTACCTTTCTTATTGCTTAAGCAAAGCAAATTTTCTTTCTCCACCGTGGAGAAAATACATATGAATTGCAACACATACTCCAGCATTTATTACAGTTACTGTAAGAGCACCAAGCAGGAAGCTTATAAAGGACATAAGGAATACAACTCCCGTCATAATAAATGCCCACAGCATGCCACCCAGCATAGATCCAAATACGGCAAAGCCCTGCTTTACAGCTACATTTTCGTTCTGCCAGTCAAATTTCGGGAAAAGAAGTCCGAGAAGCATACCGAAATATGCACCGAAGGCTGTTATTGCTATAACTGAAATTGCAAGCACAATCGCCTCTAATATTGAAAGCTTAAATACAACGGAAAGTATAACCGAGCATATTGCTCCTGCAGGGGCACCGATAATAATATGTGAGGCAACCTTGGCAAGCAACACATGTGCTCCCCGAACAGGGAGTGACTGGAGTATCCATAGATGCTTATCCTCCAACGAAATGGAGGGGGTTGAAATAATAACCATTGATGCACCGAATGCAAGTAATCCGAATATAATCGGTTCAACAACAAATTCAAATCCCGAGCCTTCAATAGCAGGAATAAGGTCACTTCCCATAACGGATATCATAATTGTAAAGATAACCATCATAAGGATACCCATACCCTCATTGAGTATATATGCTGAGGAGGTAACAAATCTTTTCATTTCCTTTTTTATGAGAGTTATAAACACTCCCTCGGCATTTTCTCTCTTTTCCTTATATCGGGTTTTTGCTCTTCCCCTCTTTGTTGTAATGATTTTAACAAAGCTTCTGTTAAGGAGGAAGTACGCCAAAGCCCCGGGTATAGCACAGCTAACAAGGAATAAAAGGAAATCAATACCACTTCCATAGGTCATAGCATTTGCACCCCAGCCAATAAGGAACGCATCCTTAAAGCCGGAGAAATCTATATCATGCAATTCTCCGGAGCCTGAGGAGAATCCCAGGAAGCCCATAAAGTACATATAGGCACCGAAGAATAATACAAACATACCAACGGTTACCAGAGTTTTGTTCTTTATTTTTGATGCAATCAAGGACACTATCCACGCAATAAGCGACGATACGGATAGGGTAAGGAACGGTATCAATAAATAAACAAGAACTGTGAACAAAAATCCTGTAAGGCTGTATCCTATAAATATACCAAAGGTAATAATAGCGGGAATCATTATAACAGACTCCAGCATATAGTTTATTATCAGCAAAAATACAAGCCTGGATGTAAAGATATATTTTGGGGGTATCGGCAGCGACAGAAGAAGCTCATTATCCTTAGAATCAAATATCTGTGTCTTAGTCGGAAAGATACTGCCGAAAAGGGTCAGTGCTATTGCTACAAGCAGAGCCAGTGAAAATACGAAAAACTCCTGATCTGTGCCAGATGTGATAATACTCATACCTGTAAAAAGAGCAAACATGGCTCCCGTAATATAGAGTCCAACAAAGGCAAACAGTATTATCATCAGAACCTTACCTGCTGTTGACTTGTTTTTCTTTTTCTTACCCTGCATAAGGGAAGCGAAAAACATACTGAAGCGTGTTTTAAGTAGTAGCTTAAACATTTGTATCCTCCAATTCAAGGAATACACTCTCCAAGGACTCGTCACCCTTGATTTCATTCATAGAGCCGCTGCGAACAAGCTTTCCACCCTTGATAATAGCTATTTTATCACATATCTTCTCTGCTACATCGAGAACATGAGTCGAGAAGAAGATGGCACCACCGTTATCGCAGATACGCTTCATCTCCTCTTTAAGGAGAAATGTTGCCTTAGGGTCAAGACCTACAAAGGGCTCATCCATTATAAGCACCTTGGGATCGTGGACAAGGGCTGAAATAATAGCAAGCTTCTGCTTCATACCGTGGGAGTATGATGATATGGGCTCGGCAAGATCCCTTGTAATCTCAAACATATCTCCGTATCTCTTTATTCTTTGAAAGCGATCCTCACGGCTCACTCCAAAAATATTGGCAATAAAGTTAAGATACTTAATGCCTGTCATAAAATCGTAAAGGTCGGGGTTGTCAGGGAGGTATGCGATTTTTCTTTTACATGCAATAGGGTCGTCTTTAATGGATACTCCATCCACTAAAATTTCTCCGCAATCAAAATCAAGCAAACCGCAAATTGACTTTATCGTAGTGGTTTTACCTGCTCCGTTATGACCGATAAAGGCATACATTTCTCCTGCTCCTATATGCAAGGAAAGATTATCAACTGCCTTTTTATCTCCATAGGTTTTTGTAAGATTTCTTATATCAATCATAAATGCCTCCTATATTTAGATATACTTATTTATTTTATTTTAACATAATATATTTTCAAAGTCAATATTATTAGTTTATCTTCAATAAATTCAGAAATTTGCATAAAAAAGGCGACTCTTGCGAGTCGCCCTTTTATTTTTATAGAAATACTTGCTTTATAGAATTACTTGTAAAGCTCTGTAAATCTTGTAAGTCTCTCGTACTTAGCCTTTGCAACCTCTTCTGCCTTAGCAAAGAGCTCGTTAGCACGCTCGGGGTTGGATGCAGCGAGACGGCTGTAACGGTTTTCACTCTTGATAAAGTCGATGTAAGAAGCTGTAGGAGCCTTGGAATCAAGTGAGAAGGGATTCTTGCCCTCGCCCTTGAGTGCAGGATTGTATCTGAACATCTGCCAGTAGCCTGCCTCAACTGCCTTCTTCATTTCGAGCTGGCAGTTCTGCATTGTGCCCTTAATACCGTGCATTTCACAAGGAGCATAACCGATGATGATAGAAGGACCGTTATAAGCCTCAGCCTCTGTAAGAGCCTTGAGGAGCTGGTTCATATCAGCACCCATAGCAACCTGTGCTACATATACATAGCCGTAGGACATAGCAATCTCAGCAAGATTCTTCTTACCGATTGCCTTACCTGCTGCTGCAAACTGAGCAACCTGACCGATATTGGAGGACTTGGAAGCCTGTCCACCTGTGTTGGAGTAAACCTCAGTATCGAATACCATGATGTTTACGTCCTCGCCGGAAGCGATAACATGGTCAAGACCACCGAAGCCAATATCGTAAGCCCAACCGTCGCCACCGAAGATCCATACGGACTTCTTGGAGAGGTAATCCTTCTCGGAGAGGATTTCCTTAGCTGTGGGGCATCCTGCCTCTGCAGCCTTTTCAAGCTCTACGATAAGTGCCTTTGTAGCTGTTTCATTTACCTTGCCGTTGTCCTTGGAGTCGATGTATGCCTTAGCTGCTGCCTTGAACTCATCGGAAGCCTTGTCACTCTCTGCCATCTCAGCAACCTTGTCGATAAGACGGTTACGGATTGTCTTCTGACCGAGATACATACCAAGACCGTGCTCTGCATTATCCTCAAAGAGGGAGTTAGCCCATGCAGGACCACGACCGGACTTGTTGTTTACTGTGTAAGGTGTTGCGGGAGCAGAACCACCCCAAATGGAGGAGCAGCCTGTTGCATTGGAGATGTACATTCTCTCACCGAAGAGCTGTGTGATAAGACGAGCATAGGATGTCTCTGCACAGCCTGCACAAGAGCCGGAGAACTCAAGGAGGGGCTGCTTGAACTGGCTACCCTTAACTGTTGTGTTGATGAGCTCTTCCTTCTCGGAAACATTTTCAACAGCGTAATCCCAAGGAGCCTGCTGGTCTACCTGTGTCTCACGGAGAACCATCTTGATAGCCTTCTTGTCAGTACCGTCCTTTTCAGCCTTAGCTGTTACGGGACAAGCCTTAACGCAAAGTGTACAACCCATACAGTCTGCAGGAGAAATTGCCATTGAGAATTTATAATTTGTCTTAATAACAGGCTTAGCTGTGAACTTTGTAGCCTCAGGAGCTGCTGCTGCCTCTTCCTCGTTCATAGCGAAAGGACGGATAGCTGCATGAGGACATACAAATGCACAGTTGTTACACTGGATACAGTTTTCGGGAATCCACTCAGGAACATAAACTGCAACGCCTCTCTTCTCGGAAGCTGTGGAGCCCTGGGGGAATGTACCGTCAACATAATCTGTAAATGCGGAAACGGGGAGGCTGTCGCCTGCCATTGCATTAACAGGGGTAACAACGCTGTTAACGAATTTCTGAAGGTCTGCTCTCTTGGATGTGTATGCAGCCTTAGGAGCATCGGGAGCTACTGTCTTCCATGCTTCGGGAACTGCTACCTCAACAAAAGCATCTGAGCCTGCGTCGATAGCTGCATAGTTGAGGTCAACGATAGCCTGTCCCTTCTTGATGTAGGACTTGTATGCTGCCTTCTTCATATACTCGATAGCCTCATCCTTAGGAAGGATATTAGCAAGGGAGAAGAATGCAGACTGAAGAACTGTGTTCTTAACCTTAGCGTTACCAATCTTCTTAGTAGCGATTGTTGTAGCATCGATTGTATAGAACTTAATGTTGTTCTCAGCGATGTACTTCTTAACATTTGCAGGAAGGTTCTCTTCAAGACCCTGTGCATCCCATGAGCAGTCAAGAAGGAATGTACCACCGGGCTTAATATCGCTTACCATATCATACTTCTTGAGGTAAGAGGAGTTGTGGCAAGCTACGAAATTAGCCTTGTTTATGTAGTAGGGGCTCTTGATAGGCTTATCACCGAAACGAAGGTGAGAAATTGTAATACCGGATGTCTTCTTAGAGTCATACTGGAAGTATGCCTGAATGTATTTGTCGGTGTGGTCACCGATGATCTTAATGGAGTTCTTGTTAGCACCAACTGTACCGTCTCCACCGAGACCCCAGAACTTACAAGCAATTGTACCTGCAGCTGCTGTGTCGGGGGCGGGCTTTTCTTCAAGAGAAAGACCTGTTACATCGTCAACGATACCGATTGTAAAGTTATTCTTGGGAGCATCCTTAGCAAGGTTCTCGTATACTGCGAAGATGGACTGAGGAGGTGTATCCTTAGAGCCAAGACCATAACGGCCTCCAACAACCTTAATGTCGGATCTTCCTGTCATAGAAAGTGCTGTAACAACATCAATGTAAAGAGGTTCACCAAGAGAACCGGGCTCCTTTGTTCTGTCAAGAACAGCGAGCTTCTTACATGTAGTGGGAATAGCCTCAGCAAGCTTGGAAGCTACGAAGGGACGGTAAAGTCTAACCTTAACAAGACCTACCTTTTCACCTGCAGCGAGCATATAATCAATAACCTCTTCCGCAACATCACAGAGCGAACCCATAGCAACGATAACTCTGTCTGCGTCGGGAGCACCGTAGTAGTTGAAGAGCTTATAATCTGTACCGATCTTTTCGTTTACCTTGTCCATGTACTCCTCTACGATTGCAGGGAATGCATCATAGTACTTGTTACATGCCTCTCTGTGCTGGAAGAAGATATCACCGTTCTCAGCAGAGCCACGGAGTACAGGATGCTCAGGATTGATGGAACGAGCACGGAATGCAGCGATTGCATCCTTGTCAACCATTTCCTCAAGAACATCATAATCCCATGTTTCAATCTTCTGAATCTCGTGGGATGTACGGAATCCGTCGAAGAAGTTAAGAACAGGAACTCTACCCTTGATTGTTGCAAGGTGAGCAACTGCTCCAAGGTCCATAACCTCCTGGGGATTGGACTCAGCCATCATAGCGAAGCCTGTCTGACGGCACGCATAAACATCGGAGTGGTCACCAAAAATGTTAAGAGCATGTGAAGCTACACAACGAGCAGAAACATGAATTACGCAAGGAAGAAGCTCACCTGCGATCTTGTACATGTTGGGGATCATCAAGAGAAGACCCTGAGATGCTGTGTAGGTTGTTGTGAGAGCACCTGCTGCAAGAGAACCGTGTACTGCTCCGGCTGCACCTGCCTCAGACTGCATTTCAACCACCTTAACGGTATCACCCATAATATTCTTAAGACCAGTAGCAGACCATGTGTCTGTAACATCGGCCATAACAGAAGAAGGGGTGATGGGGTAAATAGCTGCTACTTCAGTAAACGCATAGGAAGCGTGTGCGGCAGCGGTATTACCGTCCATTGATAATTTTTTTCTTGTTACCATAACAAAAAACCTCCATTTATGATAAAAAATTTATAAGCTGTGAATGAGGTTGTAAAAATCCAACCAATTTATTTTAACATTTTTTATTCTATTTTTCAATAGATAAAATGTATTTTCTACTGTTTTTCTTGATTTTTTATAAATTTTGTGAATACTATACTAATTACTCTACTGTTTCAAACTCCGATAAGTCTGCATTTGCCATATCAGCGGACTTTATATTTCCCTTTACTCTCTCATAATAGGAAATTTTTTGTCTTGCCAGAAATGTTAAAAGGCTTGATACAGTCATACCCTCCCCTTTTGCAACAACCGATAGCTTTTTAGCCATATCCTCTGCTATATAGATTTTAGCACATTTGTTTTTCTTCATATAAATTCTCCTTGTTTGACTTATCTTTTTTAATTATAGCACATTTTTCTCTGTTTGTCTTGCTATTTTCTACATTTTATGATAATATTTTATTAAATGAATGAAATTGTCACTATTAGCTTTTGGCAATTATGTCACAGGAGGTTATCAATGCTAAGCTGTACATACAGTGCAGGTATTTTCGGTATAGACGGATATCTTGTAACCGTCGAATGCAATACATCAAAAAGATTATCCTGCTTTGAAATAGTCGGTCTGCCCGACAATGCGATAAAGGAAGCAAAGGAGAGAGTACGGTCTGCCTCTATAAACTCCGGCTTTCAGTTCCCTGACTGTGAGCTTATTGTAAATCTTGCTCCGGCTGATATCAAAAAGGAGGGCTCTGCCTTCGACCTTGCCATTGCCCTGAACATACTGAAATGTGCAGGTAGCATTGGGCACGAGGCTGAGCTGGAGGACAAATGCTTCATAGGTGAGCTTTCTCTATCGGGTGCCATCCGTCCCGTCCGTGGAGCTCTATGTATGGTGATTGCAGCGAAAAACGCAGGCAAAAAGGAGATATTTGTCCCCGTAGATAACGCAAAGGAAGCATCGGTTGTGCAAGGAATTGATGTATACGGTATCAAAAATTTACGACAAATTGCCGATTTTCTTAACGGTAAGATACATCTTGATAAATATGTCTACACTGATGACGGAGAGTCATACAATTCCCTGTATCCTGATTTTGCAGATGTAATGGGACAGGCAAAGGCAAAAAGAGCTCTTGAAATTGCAGCATCCGGTGGGCACAACATTGTCCTCATCGGTCCTCCCGGTACCGGAAAATCTATGCTTGCAAAGAGATTGCCCTCAATTCTTCCCGAAATGAGCTTTGAGGAATCTGTTGAAACAACAAAGGTACACTCAATTTCCGGACTTTTAACCGATGGAGTGTCGCTAATCAGAGCAAGGCCCTTTCGTTCTCCTCATCACACAATGTCGGCTGCAAGTATGGTTGGAGGAGGAAAAATCCCGACTCCCGGTGAAATTTCTCTTGCCAACAACGGAGTTTTATTCCTTGATGAGCTACCTGAATTCAATAAGCAGGTAATGGAATCTCTGCGACAGCCCCTGGAGGACGGTTGCATTACGATTACGAGAACTGCAGGAAAGGTGAAGTACCCCTGCTCCTTTATGCTTGTCTGTGCTATGAATCCCTGTCGCTGTGGCTACTACGGTCATCCGACCAAGGAATGCACATGTAAGGAAAGCGACATAAAGAAATATCTTAAAAAAATCAGTGGTCCCCTCCTTGACAGAATTGATATACAGATCGAGGTGCCATCCCTATCCTATGGAGAGTTATCCCAAAAGGAAAAGGCTGAGCCATCCTCAGCTATACGGGAAAGAGTAAATAAGGCCCGTCAGATTGCTATGGAAAGATATGAGGGAGAAA
The DNA here is from genome assembly GCA_017451485.1 of Clostridia bacterium. Lineage (GTDB taxonomy): Bacteria > Bacillota > Clostridia > Oscillospirales > CAG-272 > RGIG2000. The sequence continues at coordinate 52,660 of JAFTOG010000042.1, forward strand.
CCACCGACAACGGTATAAGGATTACCTGCAATGCCCAGTTGGAGTCAAAGCATCTTCGTAAATACTGTATTCTCGATGACCAGTGTAAGGCTATAATGGAAAGAGCCTTTATCAATCTTGGTCTTTCTGCAAGAGGTCACGACAGAATTTTACGCCTGGCAAGAACAATAGCCGACCTTGAAGGAAGCGAAAATATTAAGGTTGTACATTTAGCCGAGGCAATACAGCTCCGTTCACTTGATAAAAAATATTTCAATTAATATTGATAAAAGCAGACACTCCACCAAAAAAATCGGGTGGAGTGTCTGTTTTATATACTAAAAATGACTTTTTATTAATAATTTAATCCAACTGATATTCGACACGCAAAATTTCTCCGTTACTTGCATATGCTGCAAGAATGGAGCCCATACCTATATAAAAGCTTCCACTATCGTACTCAAATGAGACACAGGGTGTATCGTAATAAAAGTAGAAAAGCATATCAAAATCCTTGCTCTCCCCACTTGAATTTTCCCATACTGAAATTTTATATCTGCCGTCTGAGGTCTTACAGCATGTTAAGGAATAAAGCTTGTTGTTTTTAACTATAAAATCATATATTATGTCGGAGTTAGGATACTTAATATATTCAAAATCCTTCATATCCTCTGTAACAAACATATACCCTGTAGCTATAAAATATTTATCCTTATACTCTATCGAAGAGCTGTATACAGAGGTATTTACTGTCATATGCCCTATCTCGTCATAAAGACTCTTTTGATATTCAAATACCCCGTCTACATATTTGTAAAGGTCATAATATGAGGTGCTTGCATCTCTGCCTATGAGAGCAGCATATATCTGTCCCTTAAACAAAAATATTTTGTAGACTCTTATACTTGTATAGCCCGTGGTATTAAGTATTCTTCCGTCTTTATAAAAGGTTACCTGGGTAAATGTAGCTCCCCCATCCTCGGATATGGCTACAGGATATCCACCGGGCTCAACACCAATAGCAGAGAATATTTTGCCATTATACTCTACCATATCAAAGTTATGGACAGCACCCGGGATTGTGCGTACGGTTTTCCACTCTCCACCGTCAAGCACATAATAATTTCCCATGCTCCAGTCCTCCATGGGGTCTGTACCTACTGTTGTAAGCTTGCCGTCTATGACCATAAACCTGCTTACACACTCGTCAAGCACAGTACCTGTGTTTTTCCACTCCTGTGTAGCAGGGTTGAAGCACCAGATATTTATAGGACCTGCATTATCATCGTAATCTCCGTTACCAACATAGAGCTTGCCATCATAAAACATCATATCCCAGGGGGAACGGTTTATGCCGAAGCGTTCATCCTCCGTAGGGATTCCGATGCTGACGGGAGTTACCTCCTTTGGCAATCTTTTGCAAGAAATACCCAAAAGGGCTGTTGCAGTCAGCAAGAGGACAAGAATCACCTTGATCAGTCTTTTCATATTTTCTCCTTAATCAGTGGGTTAATAATTTTTAAGAAGCCAATTTGCTACACCGTCATTCTCATTGCTATCTATAACCGAGGTGGCATATTTTTTTAATTCGGAGTGGGCATTTGACACAGCGTATGCCTCATCTGCCTCTTGGAACATTGCAATATCGTTAGTCCCGTCTCCAAAGCAAATTACCTTGTCACATTCAAGAAGTCCTTTAAGCTCCCTTACAGCACTTGCCTTAGTCGCACGGTTGGGCAGAATCTCCAGCCAGTAGTCCCCCGAATATATATCCTTGGTATACAGGCACTGAAACTCATCCTTAAATTCAAGGAAGAGTGGATAGAGCTTCTCTTCCTCATCTATGCAAGTAAAATAAAATACATCATATGGCTCAATCTCATACACATCTATAGGGGTTCTGCGTTCATCAGTCTTTCTTTTTGACTGAAAATCTGCCATTGCCTCTGACATCATTTTCTCGTTGAAAAGATATTTTTCCTTATCTTCCAAAAAGGCGTGTATCATGGGGTGCACACCGTTTTTTAACAGACGGTCAAGAATTTTTTGTGCGTCGTCTTTAGAAAAGTTATTTGAAATCAGCCGTTTCCCCGTTTTTATATTACAAACAAATGTGCCGTTATAAATAATGACAGGTGTATTTATACCAAGTCTGCTTGTCAGCTCAGATGATGTATACCGGGATCTTGCAGTGGCGAAGGAAAACAGCATTCCCTTTTTTATCAAGGAATTTATCGTATTAACTGTAAAATCAGACAGTGCCACATCATTTTTCAGCAAGGTGCCGTCAAGGTCGGAAATATACAATATTTTCTCTTTCACACACACTCCCCCTCCCTTTTTGTCATTACATAAAGGAATTAAAATCTTATAGGTTACAAAAATAAAGCTCCTCCCATCACTTTTATTAATGATAGAGAGGAGCTGTATATATCAATAAATTTCAAACTCATATATGCCGTAGCCCTGAGGATTGTCTATTACTACTACATATACATTCAATTCCTTTCCGCTTACCTCCAGATATAAATTAATATAGCTTTCAGTAACATCGGATTCACCAAAATAGGTGGTATTAGTGCCCATAGAACCGTATCCCTTAACCGTAATACCCGACTGAAAATCGATGTCCCTGTCCTCCTCTATATTTTCAAAATAGCGTTGAAGATCGGCAGGGCGTTCAGGATGGAGATATTTAGCAGCCTCCTCATAGTCTCCCTTTTTGATTTCTCGAAGGAAATCCAATGTATGCTCCTTAACCTCTTCCATATCTTCTCCAAGATCAGTTGGAAAACAGGAGGTCAGGCAAGGAACAATTACGCACATAAGTGCCATAATGACTGCAAGAAATTTTATACTTCTGTTTTTAACCATAATATTCACATCCTTCCTTTATTTCATTATAGCATAACTAATAACAGTTGTAAAGGAAAATTTTATTGAAATATTTATTAAAAAGGGCTTGCATTTTTCAAAAATGTGTGATATACTATTCGAGTACTTAAATAGGGGTATAGTTCAGTTGGTAGAACACCAGTCTCCAAAACTGGGTGTCGTGGGTTCGAGTCCTTCTGCCCCTGCCATAAAAGGGCGATAAAAAAGATATCGCCGCAAAAAGCCTTGATTTTTCAAGGCTTTTTCGCTTTTTAGGGTGAAATTTTTTATGTTCGATTTCGTAGATGAAAAACGATTATTTTTCGATACTGAATAGATTTGAACTCCCGTGAGAACAAAAATACGCCCCAAACAATAACATTAACGAATCCCACTATTGTGTTTTTTACTTTTCCTATAAAGTAGCGGTGATACACCAATTTTTTGTTTAAACAAATTTGAAAAGTAATTAGAATCATTGAATCCAACTGAAAAAGCAATCTGAGTTACGTTTAAATTTGAATACTCCAATAATTGTTTGGCGTAATTCAAGCGAATGTCGGTTAAATATTCACGAAAATTTTTGCCCGTATAGCTTTTGAAGCTATGACTAAAATGAGATTTGCTACACGAAAATTTTTTGCAGATCAGATCGGTTGTCAAATCAATAAAATAATGGCGTTGAATATAGCGACATATTTTTTCGTTCAAGGTCTCGGTTTTCGTTTCTTTTACCTCCTTGAGATAGGCAAGCTCTAACATTTTGCAAAGCGGAAAAATGAGCGTGTCTATTTTGCTTTTATCGGGCATATTGGTTTTTAGCTTACTATATTCTTCGACAATAGAATCAAGGGAACAGTCAAAGCATTTTGCAACGGAAGAAATAAACAGATCTTTTTTATCGTATGCATAGCTACTTATGGAAACAAAGCCTATAACATTTTTTCCGTCGTGTAACGGATAGCAATATTCTTTGACACCTGCATAGCAAACGCCGCTAAAGCTTTCATTTTCTTTGCAACATCGTTTGAAGACCTTTTTTTGCTGTGCAAGACAATGAAGATGTCCGTTTGGTAATGATTTTATATAAGAACAATAGGGATTATCATGAATATTAAAACTCATCAAGGTGCTACCCGTGATCAACGATTCGTCATTCATGGGATGCAAGGTTACGGAAAGACCGCATTCCTTAATGAGATACAAAATATAATCTTGTATGATTTTGATTTCCATAAAGCCTCCATTTTGCTTGTTTTTACAGGAAATTTGCCATTTTTTAGAGGTATTTTCTTTGTTTTTGTGCTATTATTATACCATAGATGGCAGAAAAAAACAATAAGGAGAGCATATTTGTATGAGAAACATAACTTATCAAACTGATCTATGCGTTGTCGGTGGCGGAATGTCGGGACTTTGCTGTGCAATTGCGGCGGCACGTCATGGAATCAAGGTCGTTTTAGTTCAAGACCGTCCTGTGCTTGGCGGAAACGCATCGAGTGAGATCCGTATGTGGATAGGCGGTGCGCACGGTAAGGATAATCGAGAGGGTGGCATTATCGAAGAAATTTTCCTTGAAAATTTTTATCAGAATCCGTCACTTAAATATCCGATCTGGGATAGTGTTCTCTATGAAAAAGCCAAAGCCGAAGAAAACCTTACGCTATTGCTTAACACAAGCTGTTTGGATGCTGCCATGGACGGAAATCGAATCGTCAGTATCAAGGCGTGGCAGTCAAACGCTGAGACCTTTCACACGATCGCTGCGACCTATTTTGCCGATTGCTCCGGAGATTCGATCTTAGCACCGCTAACAGGTGCAAAATATATGTATGGCAGAGAGGCAAAATCCGATTTTTGCGAATCGATCCCGCCGGATGTAGCCGACAAAAAGACTATGGGAATGAGTTGTCTGTTCCAAATTCGCGAGACCGATCACAAGGTTGAATTCACACCGCCCTCATGGGCATACAGCTATGAGTCTGACAGTGATCTTCCATATAAGGATCATGACAAAAACAACAATTTTTGGTGGATCGAGCTTGGCGGAGAATGGGATTGTATTCATGACACTGACCGTTGTCGAGATGAATTGCTCAAAATTTGCTATGGCGTGTGGGATCATATGAAAAATCACGGGGATCATGGCGTAGATAATTGGGAACTTGAGTGGATAGGATTTCTGCCCGGAAAGCGTGAGAGCCGCCGATACATTGGTAAATATATTGTCACGCAAAATGATGTTGAAGCAGAGGGCAGATTTCATGATATAGTTGCATACGCCGGTTGGTCTATGGACGATCATTTTCCCGCAGGCTTCTATTATACCAAGGGACATCCGACAATATATCATCCGGCACCCCGTCCATGGGGGCTTCCGCTCAGATGTATGATATCGGATAATATTGAAAATCTTATTTTTGCGGGAAGAAACATCAGTGTTACCCATACGGCGCTTTCTTCCTCGCGAGTTATGGCAACATGTGCCGTTCTCGGGCAAGCACTCGGTACAGCGGTAGCGCAGTCAATCAAAAATAACTGTGCGATTGAAAATGTGGATATCGATAAGCTTCAGCAAACACTGATGGCAGATGATTGCTATATTCCTTGGCATAAAAGAGAAGTACCATGGCTCACCCAACAGGCGCGGTGTAATAGCGAAGTGATAAGAAATGGAATGGATCGTGGAGAAGAAAATCTTTGGATAGGCGAGGCTGGTGATTTTATTGAATATCAATTTAATAAGGATACCGACATTTCCGAAATACGGCTTGTTTTTGATAACGATATGAATCGCAAATATCACAATATGCCCTGTAATTATCCACTTGTCCAAACACAATTTAAACTTCCCAAAACACTCATCAAGGAATACAAAATAGAAGGAGAGAACTCAAATGGGGAAAGCTTTACGCTATGCGTATCCGATAATCATCAACGTTTTGTGCAACATTTCGTAAAGTGGAAAACCAAAAAAATTCGCTTCATTCCAATATCCACGCACGGTTGCGAACAATACCGTTTGTTTGATTTTGAGGTTCAATAATCGATTGTTTATATTTCGAGGAGATACAACGTGGTTTTGCTCTCGATTATTCACGCGGGTTCAAGTCCATAAGAAAAATAGAAAAATATCTTTTTTGTCCGACTTTCACAAGAAAAAAACCAAGTCGAATTTCGACTTGGTTTTTTCAGCTAAATCCGTCCTTGCGAACGGGATAAATCCCACTTGTGTGGGATGAAATCGCTTTGCGATGAAATCCCGCTTTGCGGGGAGAGATAGGATGGATTTAATTTCATCTGAGGCGGTACGCCGAAGATTTCATCCGAACACAGTGAGGATTTCATCGTGCAAAGCACGATTTCATTAATATATACACGCCTTCGGCGTGATTCGAACTCGAAACGGTTGAACTGTTCACAGATTTGTGGTATAATATCCCCAAGAAAGGCGGTGGGTAGATGGCACGGTACAAGGTAGTTAAGCCGAAGGACAAAAAATACGAGCTTCTGAAGAAAAGACAAAGAATCCGTATAACCGTAGACATAATCTATTTTATTCTGTTGATTACCGGCGTAGTAATTTGTGGTATAAATCAATCCGATAGTACCTTTATAGGGTGGGCGTTTATTGCGATGGGTATCCTTTCTATCCCTCTCACTGTATTTCATATTTATATTGAGATTAAAGGCTGGCGTCCGTTGCGTTGGTACAACGATCCCGAATACAGGCAGTACGCAGTGAAGGAAATTACGGATAACGACGCCTGTGAAGACAGGTTTCTTGGCGTGTTTGAAATTATACTTCTGATTCTGTTTACTATTGGAATTACCGTAGGCGGAATTATAAAGCTACTTAATGTTCCATACTAAAATGACTTAAAGGATATATAAAACCCAAATCGGAGAGCTTACACGCCCTCCGATTTTTATTTTCGTTAGTTATAAACATCTTGCTTTTTTTCACATTGTATGTTATGATAAAAACACAAATTCTTTATCATAATATTAAAGGAGTGATGAAAAATGTGGCTGGGAATATTTGCAGGAGTGACTCTGATTGCGATTTTTGCAATTGTGTTTCTTATGCGTAGAGCCCTGCGATTCGGATTCTCCAAAAAAATATATGAACGAAATAAGGCTTTAGGTATTCTCTCCTCTATATGGCCTATTGCCATATGTCTTCCCTTTTTATTTGTAGGATTTGTGGCTTTTATAATAGCCTTTATACATTTATTTGTCTTTTGGTTAATAACTGACCTTGCCGTGTTTATAGCTCTCAGGTTGGCTAAAAAAGGTAGTACTAAGCGTTATATAAACGGATTTATTGCTCTTTCCTTAACCGTAGTTTACCTTAGCTACGGTTGGATTATGGCACACAATGTTATACAAACAGATTATGATATAAAAACAGATAAGGCCCTCGGCAAGGAGTCATTAAGAGTGGTTGCTATTGCAGATCTGCACTCGGGAATCACCCTTGACGGAGATGACTTTTTAGAGGAATGTAAGCGAATCAATGCTCTGGAGCCCGATGTCGTTGTCGTTTGCGGAGATTTTGTAGATGATGATACCTCCCGTGAGGATATGATAAAATCCTGTGAGGCTCTTGGCACTCTCGATACAAAATACGGAGTATTCTTTGTATTTGGAAATCACGACAGGGGGTACTTTAGAAACGGTGCATTCAGCACAGAGGAGCTATATTACAACCTCTCAAAAAACAGAGTAACGGTTCTCTCCGATGAGGTCGTTGCTATAAATGAGGATGTATATATTATCGGCAGAGAGGACGCATCACGGAAAGACAGAAAAGCGGCAGAGTCCCTTATGCAGGGCATAGACCCATCAAAATTTGTTATTATGCTTGACCATCAGCCAACGGACTATAACGCCATAGCAGAATGCTCCCCGGACCTTGTTATCTCGGGACATACCCACGGAGGTCACATTTTCCCTGCCGGACAAATCGGTATGCTTATGGGAGCAAATGATTCCCTGTACGGATTAAAAAAACAGGAAGATACCTCCTTTATTGTAACCTCCGGTATATCGGGTTGGGCAATCCCCTTCAAAACCTTTACAGTCTCGGAATTTGTTGTTATTGATATAGAAAACTAAGGAGTCATTATGTATAGATTTGAACATGCGGCAAAAAATGAATTAAACACACTTTTGCCTAAGCTTTTTGAAATATTACACTCAAATATGAGCATTATTGCTCCTACGGGAAACACCTACAGCGAGGATTTTGAAATATGGCTTTCAAATGTTTATCCTGCTTTAATGAGTACCCCGAGAGAGATAGTTGTGATGTATGACGAGAGTAATATAATCGGCTACTTCCAATACTATATAAACGGTGCTTTATTCATGATGGAGGAAATACAGATAAAACAGGAATACCAGGGTGCAGGTGTCTTCTCTGCTTTTTATTCCTGGCTGATTCAAAGGTTACCTATGGCTTTACAGACTGTTGAAGCCTATGCAAATAAGCTTAACGAAAAATCACAGGGCATCCTTACCCATCTCGGTCTTTCTCAAATTGGTGAAAACAAGGGTGGTAGCTGTTATCACTACAAGGGAGATTATAAAAATCTACAAGATAAGTATAACAAATAATATAGAAAAAGGAGTTGCCATACGACAGCTCCTTTTTATTATTTTATTTAGTACCGAAAAGACGGTCACCTGCGTCTCCGAGGCCGGGGAGAATATATCCGTTTTCGTTAAGGCATCTATCCAATGTAGAAACATATATTTTCACATCGGGATGAGCCTCTGCTACCTTGGAAACGCCCTCGGGTGCACCTATAATAGCCATAAATTTTATATGAGTACAGCCATACTCCTCTTTAAGAAGCTTGATAGCATCACAGGCACTTCCTCCTGTGGCTAGCATGGGGTCAACCACTAAAACAAGCTTGTCCTCTATTCCCTTAGGAAGCTTACAGTAGTAGGAATGTGGCTCCAATGTTTCCTCATCTCTGTACATACCTATATGACCTACTCTTGCAGAGGGGAAAAGAACATGAACACCGTTTACCATTCCTAAGCCTGCACGAAGAATAGGTACTATAACTATGGAGTTATCCTTAACAAATGTCTGTGTACAGGTCTCAAGAGGGGTTTTAACCTCCTTTTCCACCGTGGGCACATCATCCTTTAAGCTCTCAAAGGTCATAAGAGTTGTTATTTCCTCAACGAGCTCACGAAACTCCTTCATGCTTGTTTTTTCATCACGAAGGATTGCTATTTTATGCTTTATAAGTGGGTGATCAAATATAACTACATTATCATATTTTTTCATTTTTGTTCCTCCTCTGTAGGATCTTTTGTATTTTCCTCATCCTCTGTGGATTTACCGAGCTTACCGTTCTCTACCCTTGTAAGAATTGCATTAGTGACAATACCGATAATGAGAGCTGTTGCAATTGCAGTTATCTGAATAGTCTTTGCAACTGAGCCATCTGCTGCCAATGCATAAGGAATCTGAATTGTCAGACCGCCAATTCCCGAAATGAGTATAGCCGAAACAACGAAAAGATTTTTGTTCTTGTTAAGGTCAAGGTCCTTAAACATCTTAAGACCTGAAATTGCAATAAAGCCGTAAAGTGTAAGGCATACTCCACCCATTACACAGGATGGAATTGTCTGCAAAAAGGTCATAATCGGGCTTACAAAGGAAAGAACCATACACAAAATTGCCGTTGTAGTAATAGTACATACTGAGGCGTTACGTGTAATGGCAACGCATCCTACACTCTCTCCATAGGTTGTGTTCGGACATACACCGAACACAGTTCCCGCAATGGAGCCTACACCGTCTCCAAGGAGAGTACGCTTAAGACCGGGGTCCTCGATAAGATCCTTATCTATAATGGAGGAAAGGTTCTTGTGGTCTGCTATATGCTCTGCAAATACTACAAGAGCTACGGGCATGAATGCAATAATCACCTCAGCAACTCCACCTAAATTAAGAATACCTGCATTTTCATTTGCATTAAGAATCTCGGAAGAAAGCTCCCCGTTTACAAGCTCCTTGATACCCTCTACAATAGCAAAGTCGGGGTAATCAATAAATGCCTGAAAGCCTCTGAAGCTGCCATCGGCATTAATAAAATTATTTACAATCGGATCCCAATTAATTATCTTAAGATAATCTACATCGGCTAATATACCGATAGCTGTAAATATTGAAGCTACTGTGTATCCTGCTGCAATACCGATAATAAAGGGGATAAGACGGGGCATTTTAAATTTTTTCTGTGTGGAGCAAATTATAATTGTAAAAAAAGCAACAAGACCGCAAAGAAGTGCAATAAGATTATACTTGCCGTTTATCTCGGAGCTATTCGCCTTTACAATATCGCCCATTGCGGCACCTGCCAACGATAGACCAATAAGTGTTACGGTAGGACCTATAATAACCGGAGGCATAAGCTTAGATACCCAGTTAGTGCCTACAAAATGAATTACAGCTGCAATTATAACATAAACCAAGCCTGCAACAACAGAGCCAAGGACAATACCACAGTATCCGTATGCTACAGCTACTAATAGTGAGTTTATGAAGGCAAAGGAGCTACCTAAAAAAACGGGACTCTTAAAGCGTGTGAAAAGCTGATAAATAAGTGTTCCCACGCCTGCACCGAAGATTGCCGCAGGAATCTGTGTGGGAAGTCCTATGATTGTAGGTACGGCTATCGTTGCCGCAAGGATTGCCAGAAGCTGTTGGAATGCGAAAATCAGCATATTACCGAATTTCGGCTTATCGTGAATGTCGTAAACTAAATTTTTTGCCATAGTGCTCTCCTTTTTAATATATTCTCTAATTGTTTATTATAACAAAAATAGATACCGAAGTCAATATTCTGACACTAAACATCATAAATTACCTGAAAAACAAAAATACGGCAAAAAAATTTGCCGTATTTTTATATTATTCTACCTCAAAATTTACTATTGATGTATAAAGGTCTATCGCTGCTTCCTTTTCCTCCTTGGGTGTAGCCCTATGAGTTACCATTATGCAAAGCACAGTATCCTCAGGAAGACGGTCAAAGCAGTCATACTGTTTAGCAAAATCTGTTTTTTTGAATTTTATTGCATTGTCAGCATACAAAAGCTCATCATCGGGACGGTAGCCCAAAATATCCTCAGCATTGGCAAAGGCATCCTTATAATCCTCATAAAGATTGGGAGATAATAGACAGATAGCAATATTACCAGCCATCATCTGCTCCTGAAAATTTTTGTATGAGTTGTTATTTGAATTACGGAGTGCAAGCTCATCATATTTATTGCCGTTGGCAGCTTCCTTTCTCTGCTCCTCAGTCATATAAACTGTGGAGGTCACAAGAACATTCTTTTCCCCGTCTCCGTTTGTATCCTCTGCAAAATCATCAAATGCATCGGAAAAATCATCCTGAATATCCACAATATATTCATTTCCCGCATAGAGAACTCCTACATCGTATTTTGTTGCGGTTGCAAATTGGATGATAATAACCGAAAATATAAACAGAAATGCAGCTGATATAATTATATGCCACTTATATTTGAACCACAGGTTGGGCCAAAATGCACCCTTGACACCCTCGTCAGACTTCAAATGGATATCCTCAGAGGAGCTGTCTCCAAGCATGCGAAGTCTTTTAGCATTATTGGATTCATCATTGTTTTTATTAAGATCTTTATTATCAAATTCGTTGTTCATCTTTTTCCCTTTCAGCCATTGGCTGTACTTGTTACATTTAGTATACCACAATTCACCCCTTATGTCAACAATGCAAAAATTAAATGCACCCTACCGTCACTAAATTTTCAGTTTTTCTATTTGTAAGAAAATCAATCAGGTCTCTTTTCCATTTCATCCTATAAACTGTTTTTATGCAAAAAGCTAACTGTTACAAATCTTACTTGTTAAAACAGAGGGAAGTGTACGATTTTTACACTCCCCTCTTTTTAATCTGACGCATAACTGTAATTATCTAACAACAAAATTTGAGCTTTCTATAAGTTTTCTCTTTTCCTTTTTTGATAACCCGTTAATATTTATGGCATAATTCTTCATTTTATCTGCAAAATTATTAGTGTCACCTATTATACGAGCAGGATTTCCTCCTATAATTTTACCTTCCTCTCCTACACTTCTGGTAACTACACTTCCAGCCGCTACTATAGTGTTTTTTGGAAGAGTAACACCATATAAAATCGTAGTTTTAGCACCTATAAAGCAATTATCTCCTATAGTTATCTTACCAAAAACATCTGTTACATTCTCAATTATTTTGCATACGGAATTATCATGTGTAACCAGTTGCACACCATTTGATATAGTCACATTATTTCCTATAGTAATAAGATATGATTCTGTAGTTGAAATATCGGAATATATATGAGGATTATCTCCTATTTTTACTCCTTTTTTCCTCAAGTAATTTTCAAATCCATGTAGTTTTTTATAAAAGAACCAATATATTTTTTTAATAAATCTTATAATAATCATTTTTTATCACCTCATAGAAACATAAAGCTTCTATATATTATCAAAATTATATTGTTATTTTTTTATATCCTTTTTTATTCTTTCAGAGCTGATTTCCGGTGTTCTCGGTAGGTATATTACATCAACGCCCTCGTTTTCAAGATAATCGAATTTACCTTCCCAATCATCACCCATAACAAATGTGTCTATCCTGAACTCACGCATATCTGTAATCTTTTGCTCCCAGCTTTCCTCGGGGATAACCAGGTCAACAAAGCGTAAGGATTCAAGAAGCATCTTTCTTTGCTCATAGCTGAAATAACATTTTTTATTTTTCTTGTTCTGGCTGAACTCATCGGTTGACAATGCCACAACAAGATAGTCTCCCAATGATTTAGCACGGCGAAGAAGGTTTATATGTCCGTAATGCAAAAGGTCAAATGAACCGTAGGTAATAACCCTTGTCATACCGGATTTTTTCTTATTTTTAACCACCAGGTTTTCAAAAACCAAATCAGTCTGCGATTTATTCAGCTCGGATTTATAGCTTCTGTTCATAAGCTTGGCAAGGACATCAACAGGCTTTACACCCTTATTTACTATCATATCTACACCGGCAACAATAGGCATATCAACCCCGTACTTTTTTGCAAGCTTTATGGTTGCGGGCAATGCATTAATGCCCTCTACGACCATTCCAACAGCCTTTATCGCCTCTTCCGGAGTATAACCCTTACCCATAAGAGTTCCTGCCCTGTTATTTCGGCTATGCATACTTGTGGAGGTTACTACAATATCTCCTGTGCCTGCAAGTCCTGCAAAGGTCTGCTCTGCACATCCCATAGCAAGACCAAGTCTGGTAATCTCTGCAATACCTCTTGTAATAAGTGCAGCTCTTGTATTATCACCAAAGCCAAGTCCACTTGAAATACCACAGGCTAATGCTATAATATTCTTTACAGCTCCGCAAAGCTCTACTCCGTGAACATCGGGATTTGTATATACTCTCACACATGAGCTACGGAACAGTCTTTCCACTGCCTCAGCCCTTTTCATCTTTTTGCAAGCAGAAACGATAGTTGTGGGCATATTACTCGCAACCTCCTCAGCGTGAGCAGGTCCCGAAAAAGCAACTACATCATTGAATTTTCCTTTATCTCCGTCTCCGAGCACGTCTCTTACAACATCGGTAAGTGGCATAAGAGTGCTGTCCTCTATTCCCTTTGATGCAATTACAAGGATTTGCTTTTCATTGACATATGGCTTTATTTTCTCAGCCGTGCTTCTGATAAAAACAGAGGGTACAACAAAAAATATAAAATCCTTACCCAAACAAGCCTCAGCTATATCACAGGTATATTTTACATCCTTTGGAATAACAACACCCGGCAAATTCTTATGAATATGGGTTGCGTTAAGCTCACTGACCTCCGTTTCAATTGGTGACCAGACCGTAACCTCGTTTCTAATCTCGCAAAGCACCTTTGCAATAGCCGAGCCCCAAGTTCCCGCACCTAAAATACCTATTTTTTTCATTTATTCTCCTTTGATGCAATGCTTAAAGTGAATTGATAAACTGTCTGCTCCAAATGTATATTGTTTATTTTGCCTTAATGTTTTTAATTGTGCTTATAATTTTTTTACTGAATATAATCAGTAATGTTACTAATGCAAGAATAATTCCGTATCTGATATATGCATTAGAGTATAGGAATATGGAAAATACAGAAACGCATAGAACAACGAGGGATAATATACCTACATATTTCATATTGTATACCTGATCCCTTGCAACCTTTCTCATAGCTATATAATCGATAGCCGCCTGAATCAAATAGCATATAAGTGTTGCATATCCTGCAGCAAGATATCCAAAATTATATATAAGCAAAATTCCAAGTGCAAAATTCAAAACAACGGAAGTTACACTGGCAACCATTACATATTTGGACTTTTTATAGTAATACACAATGTTCGCATATAAGAAGTATTGCACCTGAAAGAATACTCCTCCTATAATTGGTGGTATTGCATATATTGCCTCGGTATAATCGCTTGTAGCCATAATTGCAACCACCTCAGGTGCAAACATAGCTACCATTATACACATAGCACCAAATACGGTCAGAATAGGGAGTGCCACCCTGGATATGGATTTATAATCCTTTTGCTGACATTTTTCATATGTGTATGGGACTAAGGATGAATTTACAGCAGTCCAAACCACAAGGGTTATGGACGCAACCGACTGTGCTATACTATAATATGCAACCTCTGCATCTCCCACTATATTTGAAATAAGAAGCTTGTTCGAGTTTCCAAGCAAATAAACCGACAAATAATGAGGAATTAAGGGCAAATTAAATAATAGTGCCCCTTTCCAGTATTTAGTTTCTATCTTAAATTTACTCTTTATCGCAAGATATATATAAAACACCACATATATTGCGACAAGAGTAAGCTCTGCACCGAATAGACGGGCATAAAGCTTACTGGAATCTGTTGTCAGAATACAAACTATAGCGACAGTTGGAGAGGCGATAGCAGATATCAAGGTCCATAATACTACATACTTATACTTAAGCTCATATCTTTGCTTAGTTGTCCAAAAATTATAGGCAGGCTGGAACACAAACAATACACACATCAATATTATCAGTGAAAAGTCAAGTCCAACTATCTCTTTAATAAGAGGATATAGGGCAATAATGACTACTGTAAAAATTGCAGTAATAATATTTGATAATACCAGCATTGAAAACGAATATTCATCTCTCTTGTCAGGATTATCAAGCATGCCGTTATTGAATACCCCGTATGATAAGCAAAACATTGCAAATATACCGAATATCTCTAACCATGTCATAAAAATAGATGTTTGTCCAAACACCTCCGGTGGTAAAATACGGGTATATATGGGTATAATGATGTACGATATGCCCTTAGTCACTATACTTGCCATAAAGAAAGCAACAGAGGCCTTTACTCCCTGTGGCAGTGCTTTAATTCTTTTCAAAAGCAATTTTATACCTCCTCTGTTTTGGGATGTATTTTATCAAATATAAAATCAACAACCCTTACGGAGCTTTTTCCATCGTCCGAATAATTAACTAAGTTTTTAATTTCGTTTCTTTCTGCTTTCTTTATATCTATGTCAAATGATAAATGTTCAATAAACACCTTGAAATCATCAAGTGTGTATATTATTTCTGCCCCCTTCATATATTCATCCATATCAACTGCAAAGCCTACACTGCTTTCATACTCCTTATAATCCTCCCACACCAAAGCCATTGGCTTATCGCACAGTGTGTAATCGTAATAAATAGATGAGTAATCGGTAACAAGAGCATCACAGCCCGCTACGAATTCATATGAGCTTATTTTATTATCAATAAACAAGCTTTCGTCTATAAATACAATGTTGCTTAATTCGGTATTTTTTATGTAGCTCAAATCCTGTGCAAAGTGAGGCTTGATAACAATTAAAATTCCCTTTTCCTTTGCATAGTCATTTAAGCTAATTGCTTTTTCCAAATCGTGAATAATAGGAAGTGCATTTTTTGTCAGACTGCTACCACCTGATGAATGCTGGCGAAATGTCGGATACCAGACTATAACCTTTTTGTAGCTTTTATTCAAAACATTATGAAGGTCCATTCCCGGTTTACATAAAACATCGTTACGAGGATATCCAAGAGCAAAGAATTTACTTTTATCCGTCTTCATCTCATAACTCATAATATTAACCATATCTGAAGACGCAGCAAGACAATGATCAATATTTTTCGGCATATTGTAATAACTTCTTATACTTTTTATAGCAGAACCATGTCCTAAATAAAATGATATCTGTCCCCTTCTTTCAGTAGTTAAGAAAAAGTTGCAGCTTATCAAATATTTGCAAGTAAGCTTTACCTTAATAAGCTTTTTTCTTTCCTTATGATTTCTTGCTATTAAAGGATAGTAACTAACATTTTTAGTTTCTGGATACCTGCAATCAGTATTTTTTACAAGCCAAATTATTTTATACTTTTCATTTATTCCTCTTCGTACCATTTCATCGTATACGGCTTTAGTGTTGTCCGATATATCCGGAACACTTTCCAAAAGAAAAGTATTATGAAGGGGATAGAATCTATAAAACAAATAGAGGATCTTTCTGTCAATCAACTCTATCATGTGCTTAAATATCTTCTTAATTTTGCCGAGCATATCAGTCAAACCATCCTTATTTAACATACTTCATATCTGCTTCTAATTGTTTTTATACTTTGAATTACGCCTACACTAATCATATAAGCTATTAAAGGATATACATCGTATAACGGATTACCAAACATACCTAAAATCAAGAAATGTATTTGCAGATACAGACAGAAAATAATAGGTATAAAGTTAGTATCATTTGATTTTTTCAGAGCTTTAATAACCTCTACCAAATTACAGATAAAAATTATAAGCAATATGGTTAGTCCGACGATACCGTTTTCCGTAAGAACCTGAAGATATATATTATGTCCGTTAGTAAATCCAACTACTATGGACAATGTACTGGTAAATCCATTTCCAAATATTGGTCTTTCCGAAAAGGCTTCCATAAGCATTTTATATATCCTTGATCTACCTGTAGTCGGATCGGATGTGAATGTTCTTTCAAGCAAATCCTGTCCCATTTCAGTAAAATTTAAGAGAATGAATACACCAACAAGCAAGACGAGTGTAATGAGAACAATATTTGCAATTTTATGCCTGTATTTCATAAATACCAGTATTAATGTAAGCATTAACACAACAAGCATTTCTCCTCTTTTTCCTGCAAGCAATATAAAAACATAGCCCATAGCAAAGAATAAATAACACAAAAGCTTCTTAAATGTTGAAAGCCTTTTGTTAAATAAGCCATTGCATAAAAGATAACCTGAAAAAATTCCCAAATAATATCCTGTTACTCCGGTTTGATACGAAAATCCAACAAGGAACCCGTATTGAAAGAAATTGTTGTAAAAATAACTGAATTTTGTAGGACCTAAAGTGTATGGAAGAATCTTAATAAGTAACCCCGGTATAACTAATTGTATAACACATCCTATAAACGCAATGACCGAAACATAAAAAATAGCATTTAGTATCTTTTTCTGAGTTTCCTTATTGTAATAGACATTCTGTACTATAAAGCCGATCGCAAGAGCTACAATATGTTCAAACGAATCATCCATATTGGCTATACCGTATACCAAGCTAAATATCAATCCTAAGGCAATATATAATATCCAGAGATATACTGTTGGAGTGGAAGTTATATTAGTGTTTCCCTTCAAAATTGCCGATGTTACAACTATTCCAATATAAAATAACGAAAAATATTTTATATACTCGGGAACAAGATATATTCCAGCTAAATATATAAATGTGCAGAAAGCGTAAATGTTCAAGTTAACGCTTTGCTTTGTAAAACCAAAATTAATTTTCATTTTTACTTGTTCCCATATTTTCTGTTTAGAATTTTTGCTACTATAAAATAAGCCTTGACTCTCAATGCATAGACTAATAGATTTTTACCTTTTCCCATTTTCTTTACTTCAAGAGTTTTCAGCGTATTATCACATTTGAGGCTTTTTATAATATTCTTGACTTCTTTTCCATTCAATTTTCCGGACGATGCCAAAAAAATCATTTTGCTAAGAGCCAATGTGGCATCTCTTCTTATCATCTGCTTATCTATGTCAAATCCAGCATATTGATCTCTGTAAGAAAGAAGCACATCATTCACTATTCTCATTGAATTCAAATATCTTTCTCCCAGTAAATCAACTGTTTTAGTTGCGGACATCATATTAGTTCTATAAGAATATACTGCCTTACCGTAATCTATATAAGCGTTTTTTTCACTTCTCAAAAGATATTCTGTATTAAATAAACCGTCCTCGTTGTATTTCACATTTTCATTAAAACGAATTTTGTATCTCTCAATGTACTCTCTTTTATACAGAATTGCACAAGATGAATGAATTGTAAAGCCGGAAAGGGTTCCATCATCTATTATAACCCTTGAAAGCTGTTCATAATTATACATTCCCGCATTAAATCGATGAGAAACATGCGTTATATTTCCGGACTCATCAACTTTTTGAAGTCCCAACACTACCATACCTGTTTCATCGTCCATATGCTTTAACAAGGACGATAAATAATCCTCAGTGATATAATCATCCGAATCCACAAAAGAAATATAATCGCCAACAGCCTTATCCATACCAAAGTTTCTTGCACTTGATACACCGCCGTTTGGCTTGGAAAATGCTCTTACTCTATTATCCTTTTGCTCATACGATTTACATATTTCAAAAGAATTATCCATTGAGCCGTCATCCACGAGGATAAGCTCCAAATTATCGTAATCCTGACAAATGATAGATTTTATACAAAATTCCAAATATTCCCCTGCATTATACACAGGAACAATAATACTTATCTTGCACATAAAAATAGTTTTCCTCTCAATTTTTGGATAAATATTTGTATTGCTCTATTATATGCTTTGCAACATTTTCCCACAAAAAATTTTCTCTTATGAATTTTACTGCCGAGGCGGATTTTTCCATTAATGAAGCCTTATTATCTATGGCATCATTTATAGCTTTACTTATAGCCTCTGCTGAGGTTTCACATCCCCAGCCGGAGCCACTGCCGTTGACCATTTCCGCAAGGGTTGTTCCCTTTGTAACTATACAAGGCAAGCCATAGCTGAGTGCCTCTAAGATACCCATAGGCATTCCCTCTGTTCTTGAGGTCTGGATAAACACATCGGCATTAAGAAGAGCTCTCTTCTTCTCGTCACTGAATATGGGCTTGTTCAAAGTAGCTATATCCTCTATCTGATTTTCCCTTATCAAACCTTGAACATGCTCAAATCTACCGTTCAAGTCAGGGCCATACATTGTGAGTCTTACATTATTAGCCCTCATTTTATTGGAAGACATCCTTACAGCCTGTGTAAGAAGGTCAAGACCCTTTATATGAGCCTCCAATCTGCCAATATATATAATCTCCATACCGTTTTCGCAAAAGCTGTTTTTTACATCGTCTGGCTTATCTATTCCGTTTGTACCTACGAATTTCTGCTTTCCGAATTTAACATTTGAAAGCTCCCTATCTGACAGGCACTGTATAGCCTTTGCACCGTTTATAAATCTGTTGAAAAGCAGTATATTAGCTGCTTTTTTCTTAAGCCATTTTTTCTTTTGTGCTTCCTTAGTAAGCTCGCCGTGAGGAATAATTACATAAGGAATTTTACTCTTTCTCAGTTCCTTGGAAATTTTAAGATATACAGGTCTGTATGCCTCATGAAATACAACTATATCAGGTTTATTAAACGGAGCAGAAAGACTGCCGACAGAAAAGCTGTCGGTGTAGTCGAGCTGATTATTTACGCCCTCTATTCTTTCATTTATTGTATTAACGAGAGCAACTGTTTCTGTTTCCTGCTGTGATATAACATGCTTAGGAACAGCGACACATACTCCGTTTAACGGATTATTCTTGATTGTCGCAATGTGTAAAATTATCATAAAGCCTCCAAGTATTTTGCTCCTTGCTATCTAAAAAATTATTTCTTTTTAGTTATAGCGTCCCTGAGCTTTGTGCTGCTTGTTCCCTGAGTGTACGGAAAATAAACTATTTCAACGCCCTTATCGCTAAAATATTCTTCATATCTGTTGAATCGTTCTGTTCCCTTATAATCACTTCCCACAAACAGCTTATCATAATGTAATGCGTCATATGCCATACTGTCTTCAGGGAATGATTCTATGACCTGATCGACATACTTAATATTCCTAACTATTTCTGTTCTTTCTTCGAAGGGAATAAAGGTTTCTTTTCCTTTCCACGCACCACTCTTGTGTACACCGACAATCAAGTAGTCGCACATAGCTTTTGCCCTTTTGAGTAAATTCAAATGACCGATATGGAAAAGATCAAATGTACCACTTAAATATCCGATTACAATCTGAGGCTTGGATGATTCACCTCTTGTGGATATTTTATAGTCATAGCTTTCAATACCGTACTTTTCCGGATCCTTGCGATATCTGTCAATAACCGACTTGTATATTTCATCGTATTTCGGAATATACACCGTTTTGCGTAAAAACATATTATCCAGAATTTCATCTGCCAAATCATATACTAATGACAAATTATTGCCCTGACCATTAAAATTGGTTCCCTTTATAGAGCCGGGAGATACATCAAGAATTCTATTCTTGAATCCGTCATGAGCAAGCTCTGTGTTTATATTTTCTATAAACCCACATAGTCCCTGCTTGGAAGCACCATACACAGAGAAAAGTGGAGACACTACATGTCCGGCAATGCTTCCCATAACCATGCAGTAAAAGTCATCATTGGATTTTATTCTATCATAATAGTGCTTAATAACTCTTATAGGTGCTAACATATTGCATTTGATTAAGTTGGTTATCTCCGACTCATTCAAATTTTCAAACGCAGCCACTCTGCCAAAACCTGCTGTAATAATAAGAGTGTCTATATCACTAATGGAGTCAAATATACTGTAATCCTCCAATATGAGGTTTATTTTCAAGAAGGATGTGTGTTTTTTGAATTCTTCAATATCGGAATTTTGTATATTATCATCCCTATATTCATCTTTCCCAACTATGTAAACATGTTCATAGCCTTTTCCTAATAGTTTTTCTGTTATAGCTAATCCGATTCCACTATTTCCACCTAATACTAAAGCTCTTTTTCTTTTACTATCCATAACTTAATGTAACACCTTTCAAGATATCATTTATAGGATGTTGATGCATCAAAATAAATAAAGTCGTGATGAGAAATTCTTTTTTCTTCGGGAGGTAATTCCATATAATTATTATACATTTTTGTTAAATACGCATCATAGTTAGATGGACAACAAATTGTTACGCCCTCAAAATCCATCATTAAAGGTTTACCAAACCATTCTTTTGGTGCTATTTCTTTCTCACGCCAGTTTCCTGCAAGATTTGATACATAAACACTATTGTCGTAATCTATTTCCTTTGCAGCTTTTTCTATTTTAATCTGAAGCTTTACCGGATTCAAAATACAGTTAGGAATTAATCTCGTTAATCTAATGGCTAAATTTTTGTATACTTTTCTGCCCTTTCTGATTGCACAAGTCGCAGCCGAAAGTAAGTTTAGTTTCTTCTCAATCTTTTTGAAATTTTTTATTGCTTCTTCTTCTGTATTTCCAACGCCATCTAATGGAAAGATATCTATAAAAATACCTCTCTTGGTCTTATATCGGTTTGGCTCTATTAAGGTAGTAGTTGTATCATACAATTTGCAATATGGAAATGTGAAGTCTTTGTTATTACCGGGAAATTCTGCATAGTATTTTTCATCATCGTCACGCAACGCACATAATTCCTTAAACCTTTCATAGTCAGGTCTGGGCATAACAACATCTATATCATCATCCCACGGGATAAAGCCCTTATGCCTTACAGCACCTAATGCCGTTCCCCCAACAGCATAATATCTTAGTCCGTGCTCAACACAGAAATTATGGTACCACGAAAGCATTTCTACCAATTTAGACTGTAATTCATTCATTGCAAATACAACCTCTCTTTTAATTATTTGTGCAACAGCTTTTTGAAGACCCAGCCACGGAGCTTATTGGGCATCATGGCAACGGCAAACTGAACCATAAGGGTGGAATGATAATCCCAGAAGCCTATGTAACCTGTTTCCCTTACCTGCTTTCTGCCCTGCTTATACTTCTTGTAATAGCTCCAGCCTCCACGGCGTTCAAACATATCCTTACCTATGCGTACATAGACAAGGGAGTCATCAATATTCATTGCCTTTGCTCCCGCATTGAACATATTTGCCCAAAGGAGTGTATCCTCCATAAGCAGACAGGACTGATAATTTCCTGCTCTTAGTACTGTGGACTTTTTGAACATTACGGTAACATGGTTCAAGCCGTCTCTTCTCTTCTGATAATCCTTTATCTCCTTGTCGGTAAGAGGAACCTTTCTCTGTGCAACGATAACGTCTATGCTGTCCTCGAACTCCACAATATGGCTACCGCAGATATCGAGGTCCGGATCCTTATTAAATTCTGCAAGCTGTTTCTCAAATCTGTCGTTTCTTGCTATATCATCAGTATCCATTCTTGCAACGAGCTCATACTTACAGTGGTGCATACCCTCTGCAAGTGCCAAGCCGAGACCTCTGTTCGTTTCGAGGGGAACAAGAGTATACAAATCAGGATTTTTTTCTATATACTCGCTAAGCACAGCCTCCAATTCATCGGTTAATGGTCCGTCCTTAACAATTACTATTTCGTTGGGTAATACTGTCTGTGAAAGCATACTGTCAAGACATTCTCTGAGATTCTGCGGTTTTTCTTTGATATAAAGGGACATCAAAACGGA
The DNA here is from genome assembly GCA_017451485.1 of Clostridia bacterium. Classification (GTDB taxonomy): domain Bacteria; phylum Bacillota; class Clostridia; order Oscillospirales; family CAG-272; genus RGIG2000. The sequence continues at coordinate 75,457 of JAFTOG010000042.1, forward strand.
AAATTCATTACTCATGGCTTTTTAACACCCTCCTTAGCGGATTTCTCATTTTTTTCAACATCCTTGGGATAGTTCTTACCGAGAACGGCAAAGACTGTACGGAACATCGTTCCTATATCGAACCAGAAATTAAACTTTTTTATAGACCAGAGATTTATTTTCATTTTCTCGGGTAAAACCTGTTCAATGTATACCTTATCGGTATCCTCTGCTCCATCAAGTAGTGTATCCTCATCCTTGTAGCGTATACTCGCCTCAGATGTAATTCCCGCAGGGAGCAAAAGTGTAGCCATCATCTCGGGTGTATAATGCTCCACATATTTAACGGCCTCGGGACGGGTACCTACAAAGGTCATAGTACCACGAAGGACATCTATAAGCTGGCTTATTTCGTCAAGGCGACACTTACGGATAAGCTTACCTACTCTTGTAATACGGCTGTCATTGTTTACTGTAACCTGGGAGCCCTTATCGGCATTCTGCACCATGGTACGGAATTTGAATATCCTGAATCTTTTTCCGTACTGGGTAACCCTAAGCTGTCTGTAAAACACAGGTCCACGGGAGTCGATTTTAATAGCGATTGCAAGAATCAGAAATATCGGTGAAAGGATAAGGAGCATTATAAACGAAACAAAAATATCAAACATCCTCTTAAAAAAGAGACCGAATTTCTTTTTCTTAAGTATATCGTAATATTTTTTTACTTCCTCTGTCTGCATCTCACAAGGAAGCTTTTCCCATTTAACAAGTCTCATATCATATGTACTCTTTCAAAATATTTTTATATTTTTCGATAATGTACTCAACCTCTTCATCTGTTAAGCAGGTGTGGAGAGGAAGAGAAATTTCATTTGCAAACTGGGCGTATGCATTAGGGTAATCCTTTATATCAAAGCCAAGCTTCTTATATGCTGTATGCATGGGGAGTGGCTTATAGTGAACATTACATGCTATGCCCTCCTCTGCCATTTTATTTATAATTTCATTTCTCTCTTCGGGAGTAATACCGGGAATACGGGTAAGATAAAGATGACCGGAGGACTGATAATTATCTGTATAATGCTCAAGAGTCTTGACTCCGAGAGGTCTGAAGGCATTGTCAAACCGTGTGATAATCTCCTTACGGCGTGCAAGCATGGAGGGATATCTCTCCATCTGCTTAAGTCCTATTGCTGCAGCAACATCTGTCATATTACACTTATACCATGTACCGATGATGTCATATTCCCACGCACCAAGCTGCGTTTTTGCAAGAGCATCCTTGTTCTGACCGTGGAGTGATAGGAGCTGGAGTTTCTTGTAAATATCATCATCACTGATGCCTTCTATTGTTCTCCAGGTAAGTGCACCACCCTCAGCAGTTGTAAAGTTCTTTACAGCGTGGAATGAGAAGGACGAAAAATCCGCAACAGAGCCGAGCATCCTATTACCGATACTGCCACCGAAGGAGTGTGCTGTATCAGCCATCACTGCAACTCTGCCGAGAGCCTCCTGAATTTCATTCGCAGGCTTAAAAATGCTCTTCTTTTTTTCTACAATCTCAAAGAGCCTGTCATAATCACAGGGAACGCCACCGATATCAACAGGGATAATTGCCTTAGTCCTTTCTGTAATAGCATCTTCAATAGCGTCATAATCTATCTCAAAGCTATCCTTTGCAGTATCAACCATAATAATTGTTGCACCCACATGGTCAATAACGGATGCTGATGCTGTATATGTGTATGCAGAGGTAATTACCTCATCACCATCACCTATACCGAGAACACGGAGAGCCATCTCAGCACAGGCTGTCTGGGAGTTAAGGCAAACACACCTCTTGCTTCCGACATACTCTGCAATCTGTTGCTCAAGCTTTTTTGTCCTTGGTCCTGTGGTAATCCATCCGGAACGAAGTGCATCGGCAACCTCAGCTATTTCAAGCTCAGTTATGTCCGGAGGTGAAAACTTTATATTCATTTTATTGCCCATAGTACTACTCTCCTTCTCCCTGATCTAAGGGAAGTAAATGCAACCTTAACCATATTGGAAAATGGCCATAGGTATGCAATTATAATATTATTTATTTGTATTATATCATGTAACTCGAAAAAAGTCAATATATGCACCCTAAAAAGAGCTTGCTGCGGGTATTTGAACAGGGCAAAGCAAGAAAATATGTACGCACTGCCTTGTTTTTCTTTTTCACGGTAAATCTTTGTATAGGCTATTTTATCGACCTTATTTTTCCACATAGTCATTTTATCTTCAAAAAAGGAAAAACATTCTGTTTTCATACACTCCCCCGAGGATAATTGCTCTTATACATATGTGAACAAAAGAAAATATCCATCTATCGGGTGAAGTGAACCCCATTTAGTTCACTTCACGGGTAGGTGGATATTTATTCCTGAATTTTTATGGTTTTCTATCCTCTCAACAAAAAAATCTTTTTACAGCTATGCTGACTTTAAAATCTGTTGATTAACAGGATGCGGGATTATTTGTATTCAAATTCTGCAAAGGGTTCGATTTCACTACTGTTACCGATAAAGATACGAAATCTTCCCTTTTCTGCCTTTCTTTTCAAATCTGCTCCCACAAATGCGAGAGTGTCCTCAGTAATTTCAAATTCTACGGTTTTTTCTTCATTTGGACCAAGCTCTATTTTCTTAAAGCCTCGAAGCTCCTTTACGGGTCGTACAACCGAGCCAAATAGGTCCTGGATGTACATCTGAACGATTTCCTTTGCCTTGTATTTACCGATATTTTTCACCTTAACGGATGCTGTGATTTTACCGTTATCGGTTATTACATCGCTGCTGATTTTATGACTGCTGTATTCAAAATCGGTATAGCTGAGTCCGTAACCAAAGGGGTATAACGGCTTATTCGGTCCGTCAATATAGCCCGACTTAAATACCATCCTTTTCGTATCATCAGTACGGTAGTTTCCTGTCTTAAAGTGATTATAATACACAGGGCACTGTCCCACATTGTGAGGGAATGACATTGTAAGCTTACCACAGGGTACGCTATTTCCAAACAAAAGGTTTGCTATTGCGTTTCCTCCCTCTGTGCCGGGGAAGAATACATTAAGAATCGCACCTGCTGTTTTGTTCTCCTCGGTAAGCACAAGCGGTCTGCCTGTAAATAGCACCGTGGCTGTATTTTTATTGGATTCTGTAACTCTTCTTATCAGCTCCTTTTGAGCAGGAGACAGCTCTAAGAACGCTTTAGACTTGGATTCACCACTGTCTCTCATATCCTCGCCTACACACAGGATCACTATATCTGATTCTTTTGCCAGTTCCACAGCCTCATCAATTTGTGATATGTCAGTTGCATCAAGCTCTAAGCCACAGCCCATAGCGTAATTAATTTTTACATACGGTAACAGATTTTTAATACCTTCAAGCACAGTCACAGTTTCATTCTTGTCATATGCACACCACCAGGAGCCGACAATCTGCTTCTCATCTGCGAGAGGACCTATAAGAGCAACGCTTTTTACATCCTTGCTAAAGGGCAAAACACAATCATTTTTAAGCAATACAGCACTCTCCTCACTTGCTATGCGTGCAAGCTCCTTGTGCTCCTTACAGCCAAGAATTTTATTCGCCTCATTCGGATCGGCATATCGATACGGATTTTCAAACAATCCAAGCTTTTCCTTAACCTTCAAAATACGCAAAACTGCCTTATCAATTTGCTCTATGGATACTTTACCCTCGTTAACCAGCTCCTCACCGTATTTAACGACACAGGTCGTTGCCATTTCCATATTCATTTCCGACTGCATTGCAAGCTCCACCGCCTGCTTATGGCTTTCACTATATCCATGGTCAACTGTGCTGGCAAGACAGTTATAATCTGAAATAACTATACCGTCAAAGCCCCATTCATCCCTTAAAATATCTTTCATAAGATGTGAATTTAAGACACAGGGTACGCCATTTAGTGTTTGCTGTCCCGCCATTACAAGCATGGCACCCTCATCTATTGAAGCCTTATAAGGAGGCAGATAGATTTCTCTTAAGGTTATTTCACTCATATCGGAAAGGTTATAGTCCTTACCACTCTCCGGGGCACCGTAGCCTGCCATATGCTTACAGCCAACGCCAAGACCGTAGGTTTTTCCGTCACCCTGAAAGCCTCTTGTGGTGGCTTTTGCAATTTCACAGGTAAGATATGTATCCTCTCCGCTTGTTTCCATTACTCTGCCCCATCTTGCATCACGGGACACATCAAGCATAGGTGCAAAGGTCATATGTACACCGTCTACGCTTGCCTCCTTAGCCGCCATAGATGCACATTTTTCACAAAGGTCCATATCAAAGGAGCAGGAAAGACCCAGGTTAATAGGATATAGGGTTTTATAACCACGAACAACATCCTGCATAATCACTGTAGGAATCTTATTCTTGCTATGCTCCAAAAAATTCTTTTGAATTTCTATTGTTCTTTTTGCCCCAAAGGAATTCAGAAGTGAGCCTGTTTCAAAAATATAATTTTCATCCAGCTCTAACTTTTGTAAAATACCCGTAACAGGCATATTTTCATCATACATAATCACATTCGAGTCCAGCTGCTGAAGCTGATACAGCTTTTCCTTAAGTGACATTTTGTCAAGAAGCCCTTTAATATCCATAATTGCATCCTAAATCCGTTTCATTTTTTGTAAAATCCGGTCAGCAGTGTTGTTTATTTAACTTATATTTCGATTTTTGCTATTTTTACAACAAGATGCTCCCCATACAGTTGAGGAGTTGTCACAACCGTCACCTCGTCTCCATCCCGGCTGAACAATACATCCTCACCGTTATCTAACCACTTAACCGACTTTATTTGCTTATCAAATTTGAAGCTGTTTTTACAGTCGGGATTGCCCTTGGAAAGCTCAACATTAATATTTGCCGATACACCGATATCGTAAGCAAATAAGTAGTAACAGCCCTCACCCTCAAGAAGAAAGCTTTTCTCCTTGCCTTCTATTTCAATTTTTGAAGGGCGAGGCGTATAAAGGGCCTCAGAGTAAATATCAACCCATTCGCCAAGTGCCCCAAGCATAGCCTTATCAAGGGGACGAAGCTGACCGTTACCCATAGGGCCAATATTGAGAAGATAATTTGCACCGTATCTTCTGCAGACGCAGAAATCCTCAATAATTTCCTTTAAGGATTTGAAGTTGAAATCTCTTTTTGCATAGCCCCAATAATTACCGAAAATCTGGCACATTTCACTTGCGATATATTTTGGCGAGTCCTCTAAATTTATAGGATGGGGGCGACCTCTTTCAAAGGTTACGGAATCAAGCTCTATATGCCCCAGCTCCCCACGGGCAGAAAGTCCCGTATTGTTTATTATCATAGCGTCGGGCTGATACTTTCTGATAAGAGAATAAAGCTCATCCTCTTCCCAGTTTTCTTCCTTTTTATCCCACATTCCGTCAAACCAAAGTCCACCGATTTTGCCATAGTTTTTACACAGAATTTCTACACTTGCCCTCAGATATTTAAGATATTCGGGAAAATTTTCCTTATAGCTTTTCTCGTGCCAATCAAGAAGTGTATGATAGAAAAAGGGTACTATGCCCTGCATATTACATTCATCAACAAACTCACGAATCAAATCTCTTCCTGCCGATGAATGAGGTGCATCGTATTCATTCAAGCCACAGGTGTCATAGAGAGAAAAGCCGTCATGATGCCTTGTGGTTATTGTAATATATTTACATCCTGCCCCCTTAGCTGCTGAAACAAGATTTTTTGCCCAGTCCTTATCAGGATTAAATGTATAAAAGAGCTTTTCATAATCCTTAGGCGTAATGTTTATATTGTACGCCCACTCACCCTTACCGTGTACGCTGTAAAGTCCGAAATGCACAAACATTCCAAATCCCAGATTTTCAAAATCCTTAATACGCTGTTCGATTATCATAATTATCACCTCTTGTAAAAATTAAATTTTGCAATTCTATTGTATCATAGCACAGGCTGAAAATCAACAAGCAATCTCTAATACTCAAATATTTTTTCCTTATGAAATTCAGAGCTCGGCAAAAAACAAGCCCTTAGTGATAAGGGCTTGTAAAATTTCATCTACGCCTGATGGCTTCATTATTTGGAGTAGTGGCAAATCGTGGCATATCGTGTCAAAAGCTTGCCTATCCCGGCTTTTTGACTTTTTTATGTATTCCATAGCTTCTCACAAATTGGCACACGGTTAATACATTTTGGCATACGTCCCGGCATACATGCGTGCGGTTATATCAACAATGATAAATAGTGTAATTTCAATAGAATTGTATAATTCTTATTTCCCTATTTTTTCTTTGCCTGTACTATGCTTTTAATTCTGTCCATATCAAATTTTGGCCTTCTCTCATATGTGTAAAGTCCGTTTACCTCTTGCTCTACATCGTATAGCTGAGTATAACAGAAGCCACATATGTATGGACAGTTAATAAGAGCTTTTGTCAATGCTTCAAATCTTTCAAAAAAATCCTTTTCGGTTTTAGGAGCATTTCCGTACCCCCAGCCACCCTCAACACCGTCAACATCCCATCTTATGCCACCAAATTCACTAAGAAAGAGTGCCATATCCTTATAATTGGTTGATTTTTGATATTTAGATATACCACTATGCCATGGGTGCTTATCGTAATTTTCAAGCATTTCTTCTTGTGTTGGTGCAAGATAAATTTTCTCAAAATCCTCTGTATTTTGGATATAGTCGTGAAGGTCGTAAATATCGGAAACAACCTGATAATTACCACTTGTGCCTATGCAGGGGCGTGTTGTATCCATTCCCTTTGTCGTATGATACAATGCTCGTATAAAATCGTCATTTTGATGTCTGTTGTTCCAATCCCATGTTTCGTTAAGTGGACACCATCCAATAATTGACGGATGGTTGAAATCTCTCTCTATTTCTCTTTGCCATTCAAGTAAAAACGGAGTCAGCTGATTCATATCTGAATAATCAAGATGAGCATTTGCTGATTCCCCAAATACAAGATATCCAAGCTTATCACAATGATACAAAAATCTCGGCTCAAAAACCTTTTGATGCAATCTTGCACCATTAAATCCTGCTTTCAAAGACAAGCATATATCTCTTGCAAGCTCTTCTTCATCCTTGGCTGTGTATATACCCTCTTTATAGTAGCCTTGGTCGAGGACTGTGCGAAGAAACACAGGCTTTCCGTTTAATAAATAATTTCTGTTATCGAAAGCTGTTGATCGAATACCGAAATAGCTCTTTACCTTGTCTTTGCCATAGATTAGCTCAAGGTCATAAAGCCTGCCCTTGCCCACCTCCCATAAATGGAGCTCACTTAAATTAAGAGTCAAATGGCTAATACCTGTATGCAATTTTGCACTTACCTCGCCTACTGCTTTTCCATTATATGTAGCCATCGCTTTAAGCTCTGCGTTTCCTTGGGTCTCAACCTCAATTTGAACACTCTCTTGTTCTATCGAAGTATAATATCTTACGCTTTTAATGTAATTCTTTTCAACATATTCAAGCCAAACCGTTTGCCAAATGCCTGTTGTACGAGTGTAACAGCACTCAATAGAATAGTAGTTTTCGCACTGTTTTCCCGATGCTTTCCCGTTTGGGTGTCCGTCAATGGCACATACAGTAATAATGTTTTCCTTGCCCATTTCCACATAGTCGGTTATATCAATGTCAAAGCCAACATAACCACCGATATTGTGATAAACCTCTTTATGATTGATATAAATGTAGCTTTCGTAATCAATTGCACCAAAATGCAAAATTACTCTTTTGCTGCATTTTTTAATTTTTACTCTTTTTAGGTACCATACGCAATTAAGATAATCTGTGTTACCTATACCGGACAAAATGCTTTCGGGACAGAAGGGTACTATAATCTTAGAATTAAGATGCTCTCTTTCGTAGAATTTTCTATCTCGTCCACTAATGCCTCTGTCAAGCTCAAACTCCCATTCTCCATTTAGATTTTCCCAGCTTTCTCTTTCAAATTGAGGATTGGGATGTTCGGGTCTTGGAATGTTCATTTTTTATCTCCTTATCTAATATTATTCATAATTCAATTATACTATCAAGTCGAATATATTTCAATATTTTTATAAATATAATCGTCATTTTAATTCCTGCATCATATTCACATGGCAAGCTTATTATTTGCGACACAGAGCTCACAGGAGCCAAATATAGTGCATTGGGCGTATTCAATAAAAGTCGTTGCGTCACCAAAGAGGATTTGAATACGGACTTTGCAGAGCTCCGTGTTAGTGTTTGGAAGAGCGAGCTTGGCGTACAAAAAAGCCCACACGGTTTTTGTTCCGTGTGGACTTATTTTTGATTGTTTTCCTCTGCTTGATTTTGCATAAAACTGTGTAAGTGCCATTTTGTTTTTTTCCATAAAGCCTGCGAAGCCTTATGGTATAAGGGCTTGCGTTTAGTTATCTGCTAAAGGTTTCATTGTTGGGAACAGAAGAACATCACGGATGGATGCACTGTCTGTAAGAAGCATTACAAGACGGTCTATACCGAAGCCGAGACCTCCTGTAGGGGGCATACCGTATTCAAGGGCGGTGATGTAGTCATAATCCACCTCTGCCTTTGTATCGGGCTCCTCTGCACGCTTTGCGGCAACCTGCTTTTCAAAGCGTTCCTTCTGGTCAATGGGGTCATTAAGCTCTGAGAATGCGTTACCAAACTCTGTTGCGTTGATAAAGTACTCAAAGCGTTCTGTAAACATAGGATTATCAGCCTTTCTCTTAGCGAGGGGGCTGTTCTCTACGGGATAATCATAGATAAATGTAGGCTGAATAAGCTTTTCCTCAACATATGCGTCGAAGAACTCAATAAGTACTCTGCCCTTAGTAGCGTTATCGGCAACCTCAACATGATACGCCTTAGCTACTTCTCTTGCCTGCTCATCAGTTGCCCAGTCGTTATAATCAACACCTGCATACTTCTTAACAGCCTCTACCATAGTCAGTCTTTCCCACTTGCCCATATCGATTTCATTACCCTGATACATAATCTTCTCAGAGCCGCAAATCTTAACAGCAAGCATTTTATTCATTTCCTCAACAAGGTCCATCATACCCTTGTAGTCAGTAAACGCCTGGTAAAGCTCAATAGTGGTAAACTCGGGGTTGTGCTTGGTATCCATACCCTCATTTCTGAATATTCTACCAACCTCATACACTCTATGCATACCACCTACAATAAGACGCTTCAGATAAAGCTCTGTCTCTATACGGAGGTACATGTCAATATCAAGAGTATTGTGATGTGTTACAAATGGTCTTGCACTTGCACCGATTTCAAGTGGAACAAGGATAGGTGTATCAACCTCCAAAAAGCCCTTGAAATCAAGATAGTTACGGATTTCCTTAAGTATACGGGATCTCTTATAGAAGGTGTCCTTAACCTCGGGATTTACAATAAGGTCAACATATCTCTGTCTGTATCTTGTTTCCTGGTCCTTAAGACCGTGATACTTTTCAGGAAGGGGGAGTAATGACTTGGCAAGAAGCTCAATTTCATACACATGTACGGAGATTTCTCCTCTTCTTGTTCTGAATACCATACCGGAAATACCAACGATATCACCAATATCCCATTTCTTATACTGCTCAAAGGTATCCTCACCTACATCGTTGATTCTGATGTAGCACTGGATCCTACCCTTACCGTCAAGTATATCAATAAAGTTAGCCTTTCCCATATCACGGCGGGACATAAGTCTGCCTGCAATTTTAACAGTCTTGCCCTCGTATTCATCAAATCTTTCTACAATATCTGTAGTGTACGCATCTACATCGTACTTTACCTTTTCGAAGGGGTTATTACCGGACTCGCAAAGGCTTGTAAGCTTATCACGGCGAATCTGCAGAATCTCGCTTAATTCAACCTCTTCTACTGTATTTTCTGTATTATTAATATTTTCTTGCATTATCTGTGTCCTCTTATTTTGTCTTGAAGAAATCTACGATTACAGCGTCCTTCTCGCCTGTGCGTGTTTCGATTGTAACTGTGTCACCCTTTTTGTGACCTATAATAGCCATACCGATAGGAGAGCGGTCTGAAATCTTACCCTTAAAGGGATCAACCTCGTTAGAGCCTACAAGGTCATACTTCTTTTCTGTGCCATCCTTGTATTTGATAATTACTGTTGATCCGAGAGCTACAATATTTTTTACTGCGTCTGTATCAATGATCTCGGCATTCTTCATAAGGTATTCAAGCTCTAAAATTCTGCTCTCAACCTTTGCCTGCTGATCTCTTGCCTCATCGTACTCACTGTTCTCAGACAAGTCACCGAAGGATCTTGCTTCCTTAATAAGCTCCTTTATCTCCTGGCGACGAACCTTTTTGAGATATTCGTACTCTTCCTTGAGCTTTTCATAACCCTCGACGGTATATTTTATTTTCTTTTCTTCCATGTTTATCACCTCGTGGCACGCATGCCCTTTCAAAAAATATACTTGAATTATTATCGCTTTATACTGCGATTACGCACAAAAACTCCGAATGCGGAGTTTTTGTTAAATTTAGAATTTAATGGGCTTGGCTGTAAGATAGCGTCTTACCATCAACGCAACCTTGAAGGTTATGGCGTGATCGAACTGACGAAGGTCAAGTCCTGTAAGCTTTTTGATTTTATCAAGTCTGTACACAAGCGTATTTCTATGTACATAAAGCTTTCTGGATGTTTCGGAAACATTAAGATTATTCTCAAAGAACACCTGGATTGTCTGGAGAGTTTCCTTATCGAGGGTATCTATAGAGCCGTGCTTGAACACTTCAGTCAAGAAAATCTCACAAAGAGTTGTGGGAAGCTGATAAATAAGACGGCCGATACCGAGATTCTCATAGCTTACAATTTCCTTCTCGGTTTCAAATACCTTACCAACCTCTATTGCTATCTGTGCTTCCTTATAGGATCTTGCAAGGTCCTTAATATTGTCTACTATTGTACCGATACCAATACCAACACGGCAGTAGAACTCTGAGCTTAATGTATCAGAAATGCTCTGTGCAATCTTTTCTGTTTCTGCAAGGTCAACATCATTAGCAATTCCCTTAACGATTACAACATCCTGGTCTCCTGTTGCTATAACATAATCCCTTGATTTGTCGGGAAACATGTTCTGGAGTATTTCAAAGGGCATAATCTCAGTTCTGGAATAGAATCTTACAAGAAATACCACTCTGTGGTCGTTACCGTCAAAATGGAGCTCCTTGCTCTTAGCGTAAATATCACTCGGCAAAATGTTATCCATAATGATGTTTTTAATAAATGAGCTCTTATCACACTTCTCGTCATAAAAGCTCTTAATGTTGGAAAGCGAAATTGCAAGAATGGATGCATACTTGCCTGCTATCTTATCCTCTCCCTCAACAAACACCATAAATTCTATTTTGGTGCCGCTGCCAATGGGCTGATATGTGTAGCCGTCCACAACCATTGTATCCGTGGTATAAAGCATCTCATCCCTTGCACGATCACGCAATTCTCCAATTTTAGAAAGCTCACTGCATGCGATAACAACGCCTGAATCATCGATTACTCCGATAACACGGTCTACTGCATCATGCATCTGGTGAATCACACCTTGAAATAATCTGTTGGACATACTCTACCTCCGAAATGTTTGATTTGTGCAATTTGTGCATTCTGTATATATATATTACACTATTTTAATAGCCTTTTCAAGCCTTTTTTTTATATTTTTTTTGTGAATTTTGCATATTTTTTTGCCATTTTACACAAAAATCACAATTCAAGCTCATAGGAGATACATGCCAAAGCAAAGGAGGGTGCAGTTTCACACCTTAATATCCTTTTTCCAAGTCCGGCTATTTTAGCTCCGGCTTCTCGAAGAGTGTTAACCTCATTAATAGAAAAACCACCCTCTGCACCGATTATAAGAGAAATAGACCTTACTTCTTTGCTACTGCTTAAAATTTCCTTAAGGGACTGTGTGCCGTCTCCCTCATAGCACAGGATAGTAAGCTCGCTTTTCCCGGCATCCTCTACAGCCTGTTTAAATCTCATAGCCTCACGGACTGTGGGAATTATTCCTCTTCCACATTGCTTGGCTGCACTCTCTGCTATTTTGTTATGTCTTTCGGCTTTTTTGATAATATCCTTACCCTCAATTTTTGCAATGCATCTCTCCGATGAAAAGGGAATTATCTCCGATACACCACACTCTATAGATTTTTGAATTATAGTTTCTAATTTATCTCCCTTTGGTATAGCCTGATAAAGTCTTATATAGCATTCCGGCTCAGTATCGGACTTAGCCTCGCTTATGACATCCAAATATACTTCTCCCTCGGAAAATCCGGAAATTTTACAACCGTATACATTTTTTTGCATATCACAGACCGTAATTTCCTCGCCTGCGGTCATACGGAGAGAACGGGAAATATGATGAGCATCCTCGCCCTTTATCACAATGGATTTAGCTCCGTTATCCAATTCTGCAACCTGATCGGCTCTTATAAAAAATCTGGGCATATTTTTCCTCCGCAATTTTTATTATGTATATAATAACACCAATACTGAATAATGTCAAGAAAAAACCTTCTCCGAAGAGAAGGTTTTTGACTATCTCATTTTGACGGAAATGGCACACCAGCCGTTTTCGTGTATTTCTTCCACTATTTCAAAGCCGTTTTTAGTGATAGATTCATACACATCCCCGCACCTTTCGTCAATTATGCCTGACAAAACAAGGATGGTTTCCGAGTGCATAAATTTAGAAATATCGGGTAACATTCTGATAATTATATCAGCTACTATATTAGCTGTGATAACATCATATTTTCCTGCTTTGACACCTGCCAAAAGATCGGATACCTCACATTCGATGTTTGAAACATCATTATCCTTAACATTTTCTCTCGATACCTTTACAGCCACGGGGTCAATGTCATAGGCGTAGCACTGCTTAGCACCCAGCTTGGATGCACAGATAGCAAGTATTCCACTTCCACAACCCACATCAAGCATTACACTATCCCCGTTTATGTATTTTTCGAGTAAGGTTGCACAGAGGCGTGTCGTCTCATGAGTGCCTGTACCGAACGCCATACCGGGATCCATTTTCACTACTATCTCATGGGGCTCTGCACTGTATCTTTCCCACATGGGAACTACCACAAGTCGGTTGCCTATTTTAATAGGCTTATAATACTGCTTCCATGAGTTTGCCCAATCCTCCTCACAGAGGGAGATAAGCTCTGTATTGCTCTCTATCTTAAGAGCATCAAGCTTCTCCTTAATAAACATAGTATAATGCTCTGTAGGCTTATCAGCGGGAACATAAATTGACACAGATGCTACTGTTCTATCTGCATTCAAAACACTCTCGTCAATCAAATCTCCGTACACGCCATCGAGGATTCTATCCTCTATATCGGAATAATCCTCTATCTGAAGTCCATTGGAAAGCATACTCATAACAGCACAAAGGCTATCAAGATTTTCCACCTTGGAGGTAACCTTTATCTGTATCCATTTATTATTTTCCATTTTTACTCACTTTCTGAAGCGACTGAAAAAGCTGCTTCTCTTTGAGAAATTCTTTTCCTGACAGCTCTCGGCAAAGCTACGCATAATCTTTTTCTGTTCTTCGGTGAGATTCTTAGGTGTTTCCACAACTACCTTAACATACAGGTTACCCTTACCTCTGCCGTTTACATCGGGAACACCCTTTTGTCTTATTGTAAACATAGCACCTGTCTGTGTACCCTCCGGAATATCATAATCAATCTCGCCCTCCATAGTAGGGATTTTGATTTTTGCACCCAAAGCAGCCTCAGCAAAGGTTATGGGAATCTCACAGTAGAGGTCCTTGCCATCCCTCTCAAATATGGGATGCGGGCGAACAGATACCTGTACAATAAGGTCTCCGGGGGATCCTCCGTTTCTTCCGTCGTTACCCTGATCACGAAGAGCAACTCTCTGTCCGTCATCAATGCCTGCCGGGATAGTAATCTCCAGCTTTTTATTTATCTTAACCATTCCCTTACCCTTACAGTTGGAGCAGGGAGTTTTTATAATCTTGCCTGTGCCCTTACAGTCGGGACATGCTGCCGTTGACTGCATAACGCCAAAGGCCGTTCTCTGCTGTACTCTTACAGTTCCTGTACCGTTACACTTAGTACATTTTTCTGCACTCGTACCCTTTTCGGCTCCTGAGCCACCACAGTCACCGCATTTTTGGATTCTTCCATAGCTTATTTCCTTTTTACAGCCAAAGAATGCCTCCTCAAAGGAAAGAACTATTCTGACGCCTATATCATCACCCTGCTGGGGTGCGTTTGCTCTCCTTGAAGAGGATGAGCCTCCACCGAAGAAGGAGGAGAAAATATCTCCCATATCGAAATCGAAGCCGCCAAAGCCTCCGAAGCCACCGCCTCCAAAGCCTCCACCCTGTTCAAATGCATCGTGTCCGTACTTGTCATATTTAGCCTTTTTATCTGCATCGGAAAGAACACCGTAAGCCTCGTTAATTTCCTTGAACTTCTGCTCTGCCTCAGCATTTCCCGGATTCATATCGGGGTGGTATTTCTTAGCCAGAGAACGGTATGCCTTTTTTATTTCATCGGCACTTGCTCCCTTGGAAATACCTAAGGTTTCATAATAATCTCTTTTATCTGCCATAATCAAGCCTTTTCTATACTTAGCCTTTTATTGACTTTAGGGCAGGAAGGTTTCCTGCCCTTTAGTTTGTGAATCAATGTGTCCTATTAACCGTTTGTCTTGTCTTCAAAATCAGCATTGTAGTAGGTGCCGTCATTACCCTGCTGGTTACCTCCCATATCGGGACCTGCACCCTGAGCACCACCCTGCTGAGCATAAAGCTTCTCACTTACTGTGTAGAATGCCTTTTCAAGTGCATCTGAATCTGCCTTGATAGCCTCTGTATCATTTGTCTTAACGGTTTCCTTAAGCTTCTCGATAGCCGCCTTAACAGGAGCCTTATCATCCTCGCTTACCTTATCACCGATATCGTTAAGAGTCTTTTCACTCTGGAAAATAAGGGACTCTGCTTTGTTCTTTGTTTCAACAGCCTCCTTAGCCTTCTTATCCTCCTCGGCAAACTTAGCTGCCTCGTTTACAGCCTTATCGATATCCTCCTTGGACATATTGGAGGAGGACTGGATTGTAATATGCTGTTCCTTACCTGTGCCCTTGTCTGTAGCTGTTACATTTACGATACCGTTAGCGTCGATGTCAAATGTAACCTCAATCTGAGGGATTCCACGGGGAGCAGGTGCAATGCCATCAAGTGAGAACATACCGAGTGTTGTGTTACCTGCTGCCATTTCTCTCTCACCCTGGAGAACATGAATCTGTACAGAGGGCTGGTTATCTGCTGCTGTTGAGAAGATCTGGCTCTTCTTAACGGGGATTGTTGTATTTCTTTCAATAATCTTTGTGCATACACCACCGAGTGTCTCAATGCCAAGTGACAATGGTGTTACATCAAGCAAGAGAAGATCCTTTACATCTCCACCGAGTACACCACCCTGAATTGCAGCACCGATTGCTACGCACTCATCGGGGTTAATACCCTTGAAGGGCTCCTTGTGAATAAAGCTCTTAAGAGCATCCTGAACTGCAGGGATTCTTGAAGAACCACCAACGAGAAGAACCTTATCAACCTCGGATACAGAAATACCTGCATCGGAGAGAACCTGCTTTGTAGGTCTCATAGTAGCCTCTACAAGGTCAGCTGTAAGCTCATCAAACTTGGCTCTTGTAAGAGTAGCATCAAAGTGCTTAGGACCTGTTGCATCTGCTGTGATAAAGGGAAGATTAATGTTAGATGATGTTACGCCGGAAAGCTCAATCTTAGCCTTTTCAGCAGCTTCCTTAAGTCTCTGGAGAGCCATCTTATCCTGACGAAGGTCGATACCGTATTCGGACTTGAACTGCTCTGCAATCCAGTCAATAATCTTGTTGTCAAAGTCGTCGCCACCGAGCTTGTTGTTACCTGCTGTCGCAAGAACCTCAAACACTCCGTCGCTGATTTCAAGCAAGGATACATCGAATGTACCACCACCAAGGTCGAATACCATAATCTTCTGGTTCTCTTCCTTATCCATACCGAAGGCAAGAGCTGCAGCTGTGGGCTCGTTAATAATTCTCTTTACCTCAAGACCGGCAATCTTACCTGCATCCTTTGTAGCCTGACGCTGTGCGTCGGAGAAGTAAGCAGGCACTGTAATAACTGCCTCTGTTACTGTAGTGCCAAGATATGCCTCTGCATCTGCCTTAAGCTTCTGAAGGATCATAGCAGAGATTTCCTGAGGTGTAAGTGTCTTTCCGTCAATAGATACCTTATAATCAGTACCCATATGTCTCTTAATACTTGCAATAGTCTTGTCGGGATTTGTAATAGCCTGACGCTTAGCAACCTGACCTACCATTCTTTCGCCTGTCTTGGAGAATGCAACAACCGAAGGAGTTGTTCTTGAACCCTCGGGGTTAGCGATTACAACGGGCTCACCACCCTCATAAACTGCAACGCAAGAGTTAGTTGTACCCAAGTCAATACCAATAATTTTTCCCATAATAAATTCCTCCTGTATATAAAAAGATAAATTTAACTATTTCAGTTCGCTACCTTAACCATAGCGTATCTGATTATTTTTTCCTTATACTTGTATCCCTTCTGGAATACCTCTACAATTTCGCCCTCTCCGTACGCTTCATCATCTATGTGCATTACAGCATTGTGTACATTAGGGTCAAATTCCTTTGTTTCAATAACAGTTACACCCATTTTATTAAGAGTCTCTGTCATTTGTGTAATTATCATATTAAGACCTTTTTTTGTTTCCTCATCGGATACAAATGTAACAGATCTCTCTATATTGTCAATAACGGGTAAAAGCTGCTTTACAGCATCGGAATATGCCTCTGCATAAACTCCGTCTCTTTCCTTTACCGTACGCTTTCTGAAATTATCATATTCTGCCATTATGCGAAGATATTTGTCATTTGTTTCCGCATATTTTTTCTCGGCATCGTATGCTCTTTTATTTGCTTCCTCGACTTCATCAGGCTTTACTTCCTCAGCCATATTATCGGGAGTTGTCTCTTCTTCCTTGTTCAAATCCTTTTCTTCCATGATTACCTCTCCTTTTTGCCGTTATCAGCACCCGGTAGCAAATTTGCTGTCTCGGACAGCCTTCCTATTTCATCCGATAGCTTATCAATAGTTGCAAGAACCTTGGAATAATCCATACGGCATGGTCCTATGATACCGATTGCACCAATGGTTTTTCCGTTCAATTTAAGATTCTTATATATTAAGGTTGAGTTATCCATTATCTTAACCATATTTTCAGAGCCTATGAAAATTTTAGTTTCATCATCACTCTGATCAATGGTGCTTATTGCCTTAATAATATCGTTTTTATCCTCTATTGTGGATATCATCTGCTGAAGCTTATCAAGATTCTTATATTCGGGATATTGTAGCAGTCTGTTTACACCCTCGAAGCGTATTTCGGAGCTCAGCTCATTCATTGCCTCGTAAATATTTTTAACAACTATATTGACAATGCCGGGGCAGGATGCCATATATTCTTCCATTTTAACAATTAAAGAAATATTTATATCATCAACAGCAACACCCGATAGCTCCCTATTAAGTACCTCTGTAAGCCTGTCGGTATCAGCTCTTGTGACATCAAATGGCAGCTTTATGCTCCTTGTCTTTACGGAGTCGGAGGATGTCACCATAACCACAAGAATACTCCTTACATCCAGATATACCATCTCGTATTTTTTGATAGCAACTCCGGAGGGCCTTGCCCTTAAGGACATGGCAGTATAATTGGTCATTGCAGACGCCGCTTTCCTTGCATTTTCAAGTATCTTATCTATCTCCGACATCTTGACGGAAAGCATATTATTAAGCTCATTTGCCTCCTTAGTGGTCATATCGTACTGCTGTACAAGGCTGTCAACATAGAATCTGTAGCCAAGCTCTGACGGTATACGACCTGCTGAGGTATGAGGCTGCTCAAGGAATCCCATTTCCTCAAGCTCTGCCATCTCGTTGCGTATGGTGGCGGAGGAATATGCAATATCAGTCTCTTGAGTAAGATATTTGGAGCCTACAGGCTCACCAAGCTTAATATGTGCCTCAACAATAGCCTTAAGTATCATTTTTTTGCGTTCACTAAGCTCAATATCATATCCAAACTCCATTGTTTTTCCTCCTTTTTAAATTTTAGCACTCTTTTCGTTTGATTGCTAATCTGCATATATAATATACCACTATCATAAGGTTTTGTCAATACCTTTGATTAAAAATTTTTCGACTTTTTTAGCAAACTCGACTTTTAAGTGCTTACGGTGAAAGCAGAGTGAAATTACAGAGAAATTATAGTGTTTTTGCATTTTTTTCTTCATTATTAATTATAATATGACAAAATGGCTCCCATACATAATGGAAGCCATTTTTATTAATATTCAAATTTGATTGTCTGTCCCAGTCTTGATGATTCAAATGCATGCTCCATTATCTTAAGCACAAGTGCAACCTGCTCGTGGGTTACAAGCTGATTTTCCTTACCGTCAATTGCCTTGCATACATTACGATAAAAATCGTGAACATCGGAAAGAGGAATTTCCTTTTCGTAAATATCCATTGTGATGCTGTCACGGGGTGCCATAGTCTTTGTAAGTCCTGCAGCTGTCTGTACGGGCAACACATCATTTTCATGCCAGTATTTACACTTAGCAACCTTAGTCTTTTCTCTCCAATCCTGAATAAGTGCTGTACCGTGCTCACTCTTCATATAGAATCTTGGCAGGGGTAAGAAATTATATGTACCAACCTCAACAAAGGCAACTGCTCCACTCTCAAAGGTAATAGTAAGATAGAAGCCGTCATCAACCTCCTTGTTGGTAATATGTGTTTCCACACAGTTGATTGTGGATATTTTTTCATCCTTGAACACAAGCATAAGCTGATCTATAAGGTGAACACCCCAGTCAAGTATCATTCCACCACCGTGCTCCTTCATTCCACGCCAGTCGGAGGGAATACCACGGGAGCCGTGTATTCTGGATTCTATTCTCAAGGGCTTACCAATTTCTCCACTGTCACATATTGATTGGATGGCAAGATAATCTACATCCCATCTTCTGTTCTGGTGAACTGTAAACAGCTTACCTGTCTCCTTAGCTGTGGAAACCATTATTTCAAGCTCTCCTGATGAAAGAGCAACCGGCTTTTCACATATTACATTTTTACCACCCTTAAGCAAACGGCAAACTGTATCAAGGTGAACATCGTTTGGGATAGCTACTGTAACAAGCTCAACTTCCTTATCGCTAATAAGCTCATCCAAGGAGGAATATGCCCTGATACCTCTCTCCCTTGCCAACTTGGATTTCTTATCATCTATATCATAAATGCCCGAAAGCTCAAGTACATCACTTTTAAGCGAATGATTAACATGCCAGGAGCCCATTCCTCCATAGCCGACTACAGCAAATTTCTTTTTCATTAGTATTACCTTTCTATATAACATAGTAATATACAGTCAAGATAATATTACATCATTTATCTTAAAAAGTCAATACATAAAACAAAAAACCCCTCGAAAACGAGGGGTCAGTTTTGTATTTATTAGTGGATAATGTATTTCTGTGTATCCTTGTCGAAGAGGTGGATTCTGGAGGAATCGATAGCGATCTGAATTCTGTCTCCTGCTCTTGCCTGAGAACGGGAGGATACTCTTGCGATAATGTCATTCTTAACATTCTCACCCTTGCTTGCCTCAACATTGAATGCCTCAGCACCGTCAACAGCAAGGTAAAGGTAAATTTCAGCACCCATAAGCTCAGTTACATCAACATTAGCCTCAATAACATTGTCACTCATGCTGGAGAGATAGATGGGCTAGTCATGAATAAGCTCAGGACGGATACCTGCGATAACCTCTTTACCAAAGTAGGGCTCAAGTGCGGGGTCATTAGCCTTCTCTACTGGAAGCTTGATTGTATTTGCACCGAATGTTATGTATGCACCGTCTTCCTTCTTATCAAGTGTGGAAATAAGGAAGTTCATCTGAGGTGTTCCGATAAATCCTGCAACGAAGATATTAACAGGCTTATCATAAAGATTTTGAGGAGTATCAACCTGCTGGATAAGACCGTCCTTCATAACTACGATTCTTGTAGCCATGGTCATAGCCTCAACCTGGTCGTGAGTTACGTATATAAATGTTGTACCGATTGTCTGGTGAATCTTTGTAATCTCAGTTCTCATCGCTGCACGAAGCTTAGCGTCGAGGTTGGAGAGAGGCTCGTCAAGCAAGAATACCTTGGGCTCTCTTACGATAGCACGACCGAGAGCAACACGCTGCTTCTGACCACCGGACATAGCCTTAGGCTTTCTGTCAAGAAGTGCCTCAATACCGAGTATCTTAGCAGCTGCCTCAACACGGCGTTTGATTGTTTCCTTAGGTACCTTTCTAAGCTTAAGACCGAATGCCATGTTCTCATATACTGTCATATGAGGATAAAGTGCGTAGTTCTGGAATACCATCGCAATATCTCTGTCCTTAGGCGCAACATCGTTAACGAGTGTGCCGTCGATACGAAGCTCACCCTCTGTAATTTCCTCAAGACCTGCGATCATACGAAGTGTTGTAGACTTACCACATCCGGAGGGGCCAACGAAGATAACGAATTCCTTGTCTTCAATCTCAAGGTTGAAGTCGGAAACGGCTGTAACGCCACCGGGATACTTCTTGTAGATATGCTTTAATGATAAACTTGCCATACTGAAAAATTCTCCTTGTATTATATATACTTTTTATTTACTAAATGAAGTGAAAATGTGACTACGACGACTTTAACGTCACAATTAGCACATTTTAGTACTTATATTATAACAGAAAGTGCTCAAAAATTAAAGTGTTTTTTTACACAAAATTTTTATTTATTTTTTGTGCACAGTGCACAAAATAATGGCTTGTTTTTTGTTAATTTTAGGCTATGGTCAAATTTTCATTGTAAGGCCTATTCTCTTCTTATTAAGGTCAACACTCTTGATTTTTACATTAACAATATCGCCAACGCTAAGCACCTCTGAGGGATGCTTAATATACTTATCCGATATCTCGGAAATGTGTACAAGACCATCCTGGTGAACGCCAATATCCACAAATGCACCGAAGTCGATAACATTACGAACTGTACCTGTCATGAGCATTCCTTCCTTAAGGTCCTCCATACCGAGAACATCATCACGAAGGATTACCTGAGGCAGGGAGTCACGGACATCTCGTCCGGGCTTTTCAAGCTCGCCTACAATATCAAGAAGTGTGGGCTCTCCTATTTCAAGCTCTGCAGCAAGCTTCTTTGTGCCGTATTTTGTACATTTCTTACGAAGCTCGGAAAGTGCACCGGATGCCACATCCTCCTTTGTGTACTCAAATTTTTCAAGGAGCTTTTTGGTGGCCTCATACGCCTCGGGATGCACTCCTGTGTTATCAAGAATTTCCTTGGAATCGGGAACTCTTAAGAAGCCTGCACACTGCTGATATGCCTTTCCACCGATTTTAGGAACCTTAAGAAGCTGCTCACGCTTGGTAAATTCTCCGTTTTCCTCACGGTATTTAACAATATTCTTAGCTGATGTAAGGTTGATACCGGAAATGTAGGAAAGGAGAGAGTATGATGCTGTATTTATATCAACTCCTATACTGTTTACACAGTCCTCAACTACTCCACCGAGAGCCTCGTCAAGTCTTGCCTGCTTCATATCGTGCTGATACTGTCCTACACCAATGGATTTAGGGTCTATCTTAACAAGCTCTGCCAAGGGATCCTGGAGTCTTCTTGCAATGGAAACTGCGGAACGCTGTGTAACATCAAAATCAGGGAACTCCTCAGCTCCAAGCTTAGATGCCGAATATACGGATGCTCCTGCCTCGCTTACCATAGTATATTTCTTGTCAGTATCCAGCTTTTTAAGAACATTTGCAATGAAAATTTCGCTTTCCTTGGAGGCTGTTCCGTTACCGATAGCTACTACATCTACACCGTACTTTTTAATGAGAGACATAACTATTTTCTCAGAGCCCTCAATATCCTCTCTGGGCTTTGTGGGGTAGATTACAGCAGTAGTAATTACCTTACCTGTTTTATCAACTACAGCAAGCTTACAGCCTGTTCTGTAGCCCGGGTCATAGCCGAGAACGGTCTTTCCCTTTAAGGGTGCTGTCATAAGGAGATGCTTCAGGTTGTCGGAGAAGAGCTTGATGGCACCCTCGCTGGCATCGTCAAAAAGTGCTGTTCTTATTTCCCTTTCAACAGAGGGAGCAATAAGACGGTCATAGCTGTCCACTATGGTAGCTGCAATATAGTCCCTTGCAGGGCTCTTTGTGTTAGTTATAATCTGGGAGAAAAGATAATTCAAAATTATCTCGCTGTCTATCTGAACATCAACCTTTAAGAATTCCTCCTTTTCACCTCTGTTAATGGCAAGAACTCTATGGCCCGGAATCTTTTTAATGCTTTCATTATAATCATAATAAGAGCTGTATACAGAATCCTCTTCCTTTGCCTTTTTGGAAACGATAAGACCGTGGTCGTGAGTAAGAGCACGGATAGCCTTTCTGTATTCTGCATTATCGGAAATGTCCTCAGCAATAATATCCTTCGCACCTGCAATGGCGTCCTCTGCTGTCTTAACTGTTTTATCCTTACTTTCGTCTATATGAATATATTCAGACGCAATTTCCTCAAGGCTCTTTTCATAGGAGATCCTCTGCTCCATAATAAGAGCTGCAAGAGGCTCGAGTCCCTTTTCACGGGCTACGGATGCTCTTGTCTTTCTCTTGGGCTTGAAGGGACGGTAAATGTCCTCAACCTCTGTAAGAATCTTCGCATTCTGAAGAGCCTCCTCAATCTCGGGAGTAAGCTTGCCTTGAGCATCAATAAGTGACCTTACCTCCTCCTTTCTTGTTTCAAGAGAACGAAGATATTTAAGTCTTTCGTCAAGGTCACGGAGCACAGTATCGTCAAGAGAGCCTGTAACCTCTTTTCTGTATCGTGCGATAAAGGGAATTGTATTGCCGTCGTCAATAAGAGCAACTGTAGCCTCAACACGGCTGACACCTAAATTAAATTCTTTTGCAAGTTCGTTGATAATGTTCATTTTGTTGTATCCTTTTTATAAATTTTGTTGCATAAATTTTGTTGTATGTGGGGTTATTATTCGTATTTGCGTTACTTTGAAATTTCTACATAGCAACGGTTTACCCTCGTACTCCGAGATTGCATATAAAAGCAACGCAGTATTTCGATGCTTTCGTGCCTTAGCTTGCCAAAAAATGAGCAAGAAGCAAGAAAGACAAGGCGTACCACAGAGGGTGGCTGACGGCTATCTTGTCGATAGTCGAAGTCAGCATCGAGGAACAACGCAGTATTTCGATGCTTTCGTGCCTTAGCTTGCCAAAAATAAGTAAGAAGCAAGAAAGACAAGGCGTACCACAGAGGGTGGCTGACGGCTATCTTGTCGATAGTCGAAGTCAGCATCGAGGAACAACGCAGTATTTCGATGCTTATTGCTTATTTTTCCATATAGTCCTTTACAAAATATGTGTGTGTATGTGCATTGTTTCCACGGTCATCACGGATTGTAACACGGAAGTATACATCACTTTCTCTTAGGGGAAACTCTGCGTGGGTTATATCCTTGCCGAGAATGTTACGGTCTGCTCTGCCATAGGCATTGATAATTACACTTGTACAGGGTGAGCAGTCGATTTTAATAATGTTATCCTCTACATAAAGAGATTTGAACTCCGGGGGATTGTCAACACCCGATGCACAGTAGAATTCACCATTTTCAAGTGCATCCATAACCTGTCCGTATTCAAGCTCCTTAGCTCCGATAATTGTAGAGCCACCGAAGCAATATCTGTCGGTCTTTCCGGGGTTATGGTTGTCGTCACCCATAGTGCATTTAAGATTGTACATACCGTGTCTTATCATATCGTCATAAATGTAAGGACAGTATTCACTTCCTGTTTCAAGCTCTGTGCCGTAATTGAGAATTTCAAGACCCAAAAGAACCTTAAGGTTGATATAGTCCTCTCTTTCGTTAAGGGACCAATAGGGATGGTTAAGCTGTACAAGGAAGCCTGCCTCGTTACATCTTCTGATAATTTCGTTAGCACCATCTACGGAATATTCTCTTACATATCCGTCGCATTTACAAACATCCTTGTATCTATCCTTAAGTATCCAATGCTGCTCCTTGCTTGTAGCAGGCTGGAAGGTGTTGTGAGGGTCCTTTGCAAAGATGTTCAAGTGGTAGCATTTTACTCTTGGCCATCTGCCTGTGTCCGCATCAAATATCTGTGGGAAGGAGGGCTCCGCTTCATTTACAGAATACTCACAGCTTGTAATAGCCAAGAAGCTTTCATCATTCAGGTCTGAGTGGTCAAGAAGAATCTCATGGTCGGAATATGCAATAATGGAATATCCGTGGCTCTTGTAAAGCTCCTTAACCTCCTCGGGTGTCATCTGTCCGTCTGAATGGACTGTGTGACAGTGCATATTAGCTCTGTACCAATTTACATTTTCGGGCAAAAGAAATTTTTTCATTGTTTATTCTCCTTTTATTTAAGGTGGTATAAGGCGTATTACACCACTTACAAGCCGTATTTTACTAAACTAAGCAAGAAGCAAGTAAGATAAGGCATACCACAGAGGGTGGCTGATGGCTATCTTGACGATAGTCGAAGTCAGCATTGAGGAACAATGCAGTATTACGCCGCTTACAAGTCTTATCTTACTGAAATAAGCAAGAAGCAAGTAAGACAAGGCGTACCACAGAGGGTGGCTGATGGCTATCTTGACGATAGTCGAAGTCAGCATCGAGGAACAACGCAGTATTACGCCGCTTATTGTTTATTTTTCCAGATAATCTGATACCTTGTAGAAATGAGTGTGAGCATTGTTGCCATACTTATCTCTTACGGTAATACGGAACATTTCATCACTTTCTAAAAGTTTGAACTCTGCATGGGTAAATTCCTTACCATCCTCATCATAGAAGCGGAAGGATCTGCAATAGCCTGTAAGGAAAATCTTGGTAGCAGGGGAGCAATCAATTTTTACTGTATTATCCTCCACATAAAGAGCCTTGATAAGAGGTGGATTTTCTCGTCCGCTTGTGCAGTAGAATTCGCCCTTTTCAAGAGCCTCCATAACCTGTCCGTACTCAAGCTCCTTGGCACCTATCATAGTTGAGCCACCGAAGGAGTGGCCGAGAGATCTGCCTCTGTTATGATTATCATCTCCCATTGAGCAGAAAAGATTGTGCATACCGTTTCTTACCATTTCATCATATATGTACGGGCAATACTCTGCACCGGAAATGCACTCGGTAGCATAGTTGAGGATCTCCAAGGACCAAAGTCCCTTAAGACCTACATAATCTTCTTTTTCGTTAAGAGACCAGTTAGGATGGTTAAACTGTACAAGAAAGCCTGCCTCGTTGCATCTTCTGATAATTTCGTTAGCACCATCAATTGAATACTCTCTTATGTATCCGTCACCCTTGAATGTATCGGCATATCTTTCCTTAAGGTGACCAAACTGCTTTTCACTTGTAGCAGGTTGGAAGGTGTTATGTGGATCCTTTGAAAATATGTTCATATGATACACCTTTTTCCTCTGCCAATCGGGAGTGTTCGCCTCAATTGCAGAGAAGGAAGGATTCGTCTCATTAACCGAATACTCTGAGCTTGTAATAGCCAAAAAATCTTTGTCATTCAAATCGGAATGATCAAGAAGAATCTCGTGGTCGGTATAAGCAACTATTGAATAGCCCTGTGCCTTATACGCCTCCTTAACCTCCTCCGGGGTAAGTGTTCCGTCGGAGCATGTAGTGTGACAATGCATATTGGCTCTGTACCAATTTACATTATCGGGTAATAGATATTTTTTCATTTTCCAATCAGCAGCGACTCTTCATCAGATGTAAGATGTCGCCATTCTCCTCTCTTTAAATTTTCATCAAGCTTTATATTTCCGAAGGTAAGTCTTTCAAGATAGATTATCTTGTTTTTAACCGCATCAAGCATAAGCTTTATTTGATGGTATTTACCCTCGGTTATAGTTATCTTCCCACCTGTACCGTCAGAATCAAGACTAATTGTACATGGCTTAGTTACATAACCGCCTATATCTACTCCTGTCTCAAGCCTGTTAACATCGTCGCTTGAGAGAGGATATTTTGATTTAAACGCATAGGTCTTCGGAACATGGTGCTTTGGAGAAAGCAGCCTGTGGGCACTGTCTCCGTCGTTTGTAAGAATGATTAGTCCGAGAGTATTCTTGTCAAGGCGTCCACAGGGGAACAGATTTTTTCTTCTTTCCTCCTCTGTGAGAAGATCAAGAACGGTTTTATCCCTTCCATCCTCCGTGGCACTAACATATCCCTCCGGCTTATTCATCATAATGTATGTGTATTTTTTATAGTAAATAATCTCGCCAAAAAGCCTTAATTCATCCTTTTCAGGGTCGATATGTACATCCGACCTCTTGATTACGGAGCCATTGACCGTAATTTTACCCGTTTTGGCAAGCTTAGCACTTTCTGTACGGGTAGCCTTGCCCATCTCAGATAAAAACTTATCAACTCTCATACAGGTCTCCATTTCAAAATTCACTACATACCAGTATAACACATTTTCCATAAAAAGTAAACATAATTTATAAATAAAAGTTTTCGTAGTTGTACAAAGAGACAGTATTAAACAATTTTCGAAAAAGATATTGATTTTGAGACTGAAATAGTTTATAATATTATCGAAAAAATTTTATATCAAGGAGATACTCATATGATTTATTCACACGAAGTAGAACAGATGTGCTCCGTTGCTAAGGGTCCTCACCACGGTCCCGCACCTATTCCTGAAGAAGGCAAATGGGTAATGGCAAAGCAGATCACAGACATTTCCGGCTACACACACGGTATTGGCTGGTGTGCACCTCAGCAGGGTGCTTGCAAGCTCTCTCTCAATGTTAAGGACGGTATTATCGAAGAGGCTCTTGTTGAGACTATCGGTTGCTCCGGTATGACTCACTCTGCAGCAATGGCTGCTGAAATTCTCCCCGGCAAGACACTTCTCGAGGCTCTTAATACTGACCTCGTTTGTGATTCTATCAATACAGCAATGAGTGAGCTCTTCCTCCAGATTGTATACGGTAGAACACAGTCTGCATTCTCAGATGGTGGTCTC
>JAFTOG010000043.1 GCA_017451485.1 Clostridia bacterium
TCACTGGCAAACAAGTTATTCGCCGTCGGGCTCATAACCCTTCGATATACGGCACAAGCCTCATTCCATAGCAAATAAAAGAAAAGCACACCGATTCGGTGTGCTTTTCTTTTATTGCGTTATCTTGACAAAATAGATGCCGCAATTATTTTGTGTACTCTATTTGATACTCTACCAACTTCATAGTATTGCTTTCCGCATTATACAGAATGTTAATAAAGACATACGTTCCGCTTTCGCTCGGCAATTTGTTAAATTCTCCAGTCTCCTTGTTGTAGATAATATAGTAGTCGCTCGTTTGAATATCGCAAAAATACGAAGTAACACCAACCATGTCGTTGGGAATATCGGATATCCACTTTGTATCACTTGGAAGATCTTTCTCAAATTGTTCCACGGCGGTATTGTCAAAGTAAATATCGCTCGTTGAATAAATATATCCGCGAGGAACGGACTGTGTTCCTTTTGTCCAATCCCGCGTGTTGATACGCGAATGCTCCGGAATATCAATATCCAACATTTGCTCTGCGTTGACAATCGGCTCGTCGCTGTGTGAATAGATATCAGAAAAAATGAAGGTAAACGATCCGCAAATGCAAAGCAGAGCCGCCATGATAACGCCCACGATCACGTTCTTTTTATATTTGTATCCTTTTTTCTTCAGGTAGAACCCGAATACGATAGATACAATCGGAACAGGAAGGAACAAAAAGAATATCCACATATTCTCCGTCATTGCTTGATTAATTCCGGATAATATGGCAACACCCATCAATGCACCAAATATCGTGCAGATAGAAAGTACAAAAAGCAGAATAGAAATCGTTTTGAATTTATCCTTGGGCTTTTTCGCTTCAACCTTATTTGGTGTATTATTGCAAAAGGTAATGAAAGTTGATTCAGGAATTAAAGCGTCTTTTTTAATAATATAGCTTTGTCCTGCGATCTGCAAAACGAGATAGTTCCCGAAAGATTGGATTTTTTCAATGTCATCAAAGTATATTTTCAGCGTCCTTGTGATTTCCTGATTTTTGGAAATGTTCAGTATAAAATAGCCGTCAAATATTTCATAAGAATAGGTGCTTTGTAAAATTTTATTCTCGCTACTTTTCCACACTTTGCCGTAAGCAAAATATCCTTTGATATGCGAAATTACACCGATTAGGAAATAGCCGAGTAGCAAACCGAGCATAACATCGGGAGCCTCTGCTGCGGCAAAGAAGATAAAAAGAACGATGCAAGCAAGCGTAAAAATTATCGCACGCTTGATCAGCGGGAAACAAGCTTTTTTGAAGACCTCTTGCAAATCTGATTTTTCATATTTGAAAAAGTATGCCTCTTTCGGCTCGTTCTTATTTTCCTCTATCGGCTCGGTTTCACTTAACATATCATCTATGGAAATCAAGAAAATTTCCTTGAGTCGAATCAAGTTGTCAACGGTAGGCAATGTCTTATCCATTTCCCAAAGGCTAACAGTCTGACGACTGACGAACATCTTTTGACCGAGTTCTTCTTGAGATAATCCGCTCTTTTTTCTATAATACTGTATTTTTTCACCAACAGTCATAAAAAGCCCTCCTTTCATGCACCGTAATTATATCACAAATAACGAATTTTGTAAAGAACATTGTACTTGACCGTGTCAAGTGGCACTTGCGCACCATAAATTATCAATTATTCAAGTTCAAATCCCGTCTGTGTGGCGATTTGGGCGTTTGGCATCTACCAAAATTGCACTATGAAAAAAGGGTACAAAAAATCCCAGAAGCCTTATGGCATCTGGGATTTCTGCTGTGGCATCTATTTAGGATGCACAATATGTGTTGTGCCGCCAATTTAGATGCCACGGCGAAAAAGTCAATAAAATCAAAGGTTTTTGACTATTTGGGGCATTTTCATGTGCATCCAAAATAGATGCCTATTGTTCAAAGATTCTTTTTATACATTCTATCAATTCGTTTTCTTCTTTGATTTTGGATACAAATAATACAGTACATACAACGAGAATCAAAATAAATGCCAGTATATCTTGCACAGTAATAAGATCTATCAGCGCAATTAGCAATAATATTGCTAGAATTGGACAAAAATATGTATATCCTTGGATAATTCGTTTTCCGTTTTTCTCTTTTATTTTGATGTTCACCCACGCTTTAGCTCTTTGTAAATCATAGTGTCTGTTACGTTCGCCGGTTTCGTAGTAACCAGTAAAACCCTTTTCATGAGGATATAAATGCAGTCCTTTTCGAGGAGAGGAGTAATCTTTAAATATATTCCACGAAGAATGCTGTTCCATTCATAATAACATTCAGCAAGGTGTTGAATTTCATCAACCGTTAAAGAAGTTTCAAATTCAAAAAAACGCATTCTTTCACCACCATTCATTTTTGTTTTTGAGCATTGTTGAAATGTTTATAGTAACTTTCTATCAGCTTGTTTCTCTTTCTGTAGTCAAGCATTTCTATCTTTTTCTCGTTTATCCAATACGCTTTTTGAATGATGTCATAGGCGTATTTTTCATCATCTGTTTTCGGGGGATTTCTCGAAAAAGATGCTTTATATGTGAGTAAGGCTAATTTTACTTGATAATAAGGTTTTAAGTCTATCATTTTCTCGCTCCTTTCGGTGGTAACACACATTATACCGAAAGATTGCGGGAAGTCCAGAAAATAATTTAAAAACTATTTGTTATCCTGATTTGCTTTAGCAGTATTAAGGGAAGAAATTAAAATCCTTTTCAGTTCCGTACACTTGTTAAGCAAGGTTTTATCGTGATAATACCCACTTTCCAAAATCAACTCAATCCAATATTCCGTTTCGGAACACTCTTTCAAGGCAATTTGTAGTTTGGCAATAAAGTCAGCCTTGCCGTGAGCATAAAAAGCTTCTCTGATATTCGCGCCGATACTCGTTCCCGAACGCAAAAACTGATTGATCAAAGCACTCTCGCACTTTGCCACTCTCAGCTCCTTACAAACCTGTATCACATCAAGTGCAAATGCTTTTGATTTTATAATCAAAGGACTGTCAGCCATAACCTTACCACCTTTCACCTTGCTACGATAATTATACCATAAAACCTATTACTTTTCAACCTTAAAATAAAAATGCTTTTTGCCGAGGCAAAAAGCTACATCAGATACCTTTTCACTATTCACTGTTACTTATTACCTCCAAAAAAATTCCTCGTCGGTGGGAGAGCAAAGTGAAAAGTGAAGAGTGAAAAGTGAAGAGGTAAAAAAATATCCTCGGAACGAGTCCGAGGAATTTTTTTGGTTGCGGGGAAGGGATTTGAACCACATGACCTTCGGGTTATGAGCCCGACGAGCTACCAAGCTGCTCCACCCCGCGATATTTTGGTGCCGATGACCGGACTTGAACCGGTACGGGAATTTCTTCCCAACGGATTTTAAGTCCGTGGCGTCTGCCGATTCCGCCACATCGGCTTGTTAAAGCCTAATAATTATAGCATAGGCTCCTTTGTTTGTCAATACCTTTTTTACAAAAAATCAAAATTTATTTTCTACACAATTATATTCTTGTTTTTTTAATTATATTCATTGATTTATCTTTTTTTTAATGATAAAATAATTTCAGGAGGTGTTTTTATGACCAAAAAATTGATAAAGCTACTATCGTTTTCTCTTTGCTTTATTCTTATTATGCCCTGTCTTATACTTACGGGATACGGTGAAGAAGTAGATGACGGTATATACTACTGTCGGCAGGCGTTACTCAGCCTGCCTGACGGTGAAAAGCTTGTATATGCATATGACAAAATAGTTGAGGGTATCTCCACATCCTCGGAGGAGATCGATATATATAACGGCGATGATAACATAACTGTAGAGGAGCTGCAGATAGTTTATGATGCGTACAGGCGTGACCATACGGAGCATTTCTGGCTCGGAAATTCCTATAACTACTCCTACAATTCCTCCACTGTTGTGTCTATCAAACCAAGCTATGTTATGTCCGGTGAAGATCTTTCTGATGCAAAGCTAAAATTTGAAAATGCTGCTTATAATATTCTCTCCGGTATTACTCCGTCAATGACAGACTATGAAAAGGAAAAATATCTCCACGATACCCTTGCATCCCGGGTTAAATATATTGAATCCCCTAACGCCCACAACGCATACGGAGCCTTAGTCGAGGGGGAGGCTGTGTGTGAGGGATATGCAGAGGCTCTCCAATACCTTTTACAACGGGCAGGTATACAGTCTATTATTGTTCTGGGCTCCAGTGTAAATCCCTCTACCGGTACATCTGAGGGTCACGCATGGAATATGGTCAAAATAGACGGCAGCTACTATCATCTTGACCTTACCTGGAATGACCAGGGAGCAAATACCTATTATGCATATTTCAATGTAACGGATACCATTATAAAGAAGGACCACCAAATTGACGACACTGCCTATGCTCTGCCGGAATGTAGCTCTATGAATCAAAACTATTTTCAAAATGAGGGGGCTCTCCTATACTCATATACTGTTGACTCAATTGCACAAAGGCTAAAGGACAATTCCCTGATTGCAAGGGTGTATATCCCCGATGGAGGGTCTGATTTTATTACCTGGTGCTCATCCAACATTAGCTCCATAGCATTAAAGGCAGGAGTTGCCTCCTCCTTTACATGGTCCTACTCCTCTATTGGTGACGAGGTAATACTGGTTATTGACACCTGTAACCATGACAGCTTAACCTCCGTACAAAAAAAGACTCCCACCTGTACCGAAAACGGTAATATTGCATACTACAAATGCTCCTGTGGAAAATACTTTGAGGACAGATATGCAACAGTTGAGATATTAAATAAGAATTCCGTTACGCTTCTTGCCTCCCACAGCTTTGTTGAAAGAGTGGAGGATGACGAGCATCTCCGTTCCACTCCCTCCTCATGTGCCGAATATTATACTTATTTTTACGGTTGCACCGGCTGTAATGAAAAAAGCACCGACAAATACTACACAAGCAACAAAACTCTCCCACATACTCTTACTAAGGTAGACGGAGTCCAAGCCACCTGCTCCAATGAGGGAAGAAAAGCATATTATTCTTGTATATGCGGTAAGCATTTTTCCGATGCTAACGCAAAAAAAGAGATAACGGATATAGAAAATTACGGCATTTTACCCAAATCATCCCACGGACAAACGGATTTTCTCGGAAGATGCACAGAGTGTGGTGAGCTTGCAGAAATTACGGATACAGTAATTGTTATAGGACTTATTATTGCCTGCATTTTTATAGGCTTGCCTATTGTAATTACAATTCTTAAAAAGAAATTTAAGCGTAAAGATTGATAAGGGTTTATTTACCATCAGTCTATCCATTTTTAATAAAGCAACAAAAAAACAGTCCGTCTGCCCGACGGACTGTTTTTTGCTAATTAAAAGAATACTTCCTTTGCCTTCTGCTTAATTTCCTTAGAAGCGATAAATGGGATTCTTGTGGTGTAGCCCTCCTTTGCAGCAACGATCTGCTTTGTAGGCCATGCAAAGATATCTCTGTTCCATGTGTTTATTGTATCGTTATAAAGCTCACGGGCTGCCGTAATTTCTCTCTGAAGATACATATTCTGCTGCATTGCATCCCTGATTTCATCATGAGCCTTCAAATCAGGATAGTTTTCAAGAGCTACATTTATGCTGTTGGAAACTGCATCAAGCTGACCTGAAACAGCATTTCTTGCCTCGTCGTCTGTTCCACTTCTGTATTTTGCAATATTCTCAAATGTTGTCTTATCAAGGTCGATTGCCTTATCAACAAGGCGAGCACAGTTCTGAAGCACCATTACTCTCTGCTCAAGGTAGTTATCTATCTGTGATGCATTACGCTGTATTCTCTGCTCAAGCTGTTGAAAATAGTTCTTTGCCTTTATCTTCTTGAAAAGAAAGATAACACCGGGAATGATTGCAAGTACCCACAAGATAACCTCAAAAATTTTTGAGCCCACACCAACCTTAACAGGTAGCTTTTTTGCTATTACATTAGTGTCTAAGCCCTCCTCACGGATATCAACCGTGCTAAGTTCGTCTAACTGATTTGCCATAAAATTTTCCTCCTATATTATCATAAAATTTTTCCTATTAATCCGTGGAGCAGCTCACATTCAAAAAATGCTGTCTCCATACCTTTTCTTCTGTCAAATTCCTTCCTTGACATTCCTGTCCCCGATACGGAAACAGATGTGGTTTTCTCCGTGGGGAGATATTCAGTCCAGCAAACGGGAACACCGTGCATTCTGCCGTCTCCACCGAGAACCGGAACATAGTCTATATGCTCCATGGTTGTGTAGCTATAGGCTGTAACTCCAATAATATCCTCTTTATCCCTTTTCTCTATGATGTGAGTTTTTAGGATGCCCTGCTCTATGGAAAAGTCGGGTAAGAAGCGTTTTATATCAAAGGCGTTTGCAATTGCTTCATGCTCATAGTATGGATAATTAGATAAATACGCCTCGGGAGTCTCCAGAGATTTACAGGGCTCCTCCAGATATGCCGGAACTGAAAGCAGGGGAGCAAAGTCAAAAAATACGGTTTTGAAAAAGCTCATATTGAAGTCCACGAACTTCCTCTTAGCCTCATCCACATCATATGAAAAATAATTTGACGGTGAGGTATTCATATCCCAGCTTTGAGAATGGTTGGTTGTTATAATATTGAATTTCTTATGCTTGGTGAAGTAAAAATCATCACCGTAGCCCGATTTACTTGTCACAAGGTCAACGGTATTTTTCTGTGCCAGGGGGGTGTACATAAGACGGAATTCCACCTCGTTGCTTCGATTGGCTGCTCCGAACAAAACATCAAACTCAGCATTCGCCATTTCCTGAAAATGTCCACCCTTTTTCATCGCCTTTTCAGCCTTCTTTTTCAGCTTCCTTTCCCCCTTGCGTACCTTTTTATCAATATCCTTTTCATCCATACCTGCCTTAACCTGAGGGGCACGGCTAAAGGTAAGGCTCGGGGCTGCCTGAGAGCCGTATGCAAGGTAGTTGTTGTAATGATAAAAGGGCTTTGGCTTAGTTACGGATGCATGAAGAGTCTGTGTCCTTCTTCTTGTACGACTGTTACCGTCCTTATCCCTGTATGTTTCCGTCCAGCTTATAACAAGGGAGCCGTGATATGTAACATTTTTCAATTCGTGCATAAGGCATCGGCAGAACAAAAATGGATTTCCCTCGAATTTACCTGAGAGTGCCTGAGTCATTGAGCATTCCTCACTCTCTAAGTCTATAAAATCGTAATGCTTTATAAAAAGCTCCTCCTGTTCCTTTGTATATGTATCCTCAAAATTTATCTCGGGCAGGGTGGTCTCCATAAGAGTTATGGTGTCCCTTTCATCAAAAAGGGCATTAAGTGGTACCATCTGTTTCTCTGCTCTCTCACGGAGCTCATTTGCTTTTTCTTGAGAAAGGTCACGCAGCTCACGTGCTGATTTCAACACAGGGTTAACCTTTTTTATAAGAATGAGTATACAAATCACTAAAATTGCTACTCCTACGCCAAGGGTTATAAACCCGGCACCAAGGTTATTTCCGAATAAAGCAAAGGATATACCTATTGCAATAGCCGAAAGAATAATTCCAATAATAAGAAAAACCTTTGCAGTCTTATTTCTCGATATTTTTTTATCAAGGAGAGATATCTTATCCATCTCTGCCTTGTATTCTCCAACTGTTTTTCTGTTTTCCTCTAAATTTATACCCGATGAGGCAACAAGCTTGTCAAAATATGCCTCCGTGTTTTTTCTGTGAGTAGCCTTACCCTCTGTATCGTAGTACTTAATAGGCTCCAATAGTCTTTGATTCATTTAATTCCTCCTATATCTGTCCAATCATGCATATCATAGGTACCGGTGATGCAAGCAAAGGACCGGCATCCTTCTTTAACGCTTGTAGCAGAGGCATCCACCGTAGCACTTAAAGGTCTTGTAATCGTAACAATCCGAACACATGGTTCGGGATTTTATATGGACACGACGGGCATCTATTTCCATAAAAAAGTGATTTTTAAGGTCACTAAGAGTTCTGAAGTCGGATATATTTACCTTCAAGTCGTCGTAACAGCCGAAGCAACGGGTTGCTGTACCGTCGGGGTAAATATCTATTATGGGGGAGCATACTGCCATATTTCCCATAATAAGCTCTCTTTCGGCAGGGGATGTGTATGGAATCGTTTTTATAAATTCCAGCTCATCGTCGGTAAATACGCAATGTGGTATTACATTACAGTCATAGCAAGGAGCAGCTCCGATTTCTTTCAGCTCACGGTAGACCTTCAGTAAGGTTGGCTTCATCCTTTCAAAATAAGGGATTGCACCCTCGCTTTTATCCTGTGGAATTGTCACGCTTATCCTCGCTCTATCAAAGGAAAACGCCGAGAGAGTGTCTGTAAATTCGGAAATGTCCTGATTTTCCTCATATATATTTATGCCGAGAGTAATATGATTTCTCAGTCCTCTGTCGCAAAGAGCACGGATATTGGACACCGTCCTTTGAAAGGCATCCTTTCCTATATCCCTTGATGAATTCAGGTTTACAAGTATATGGGTTTTATATGAGCACAAAGCATCTATATGCTTATCTATGTAAACACCGTTTGTAAATACCGTAACGGAATTAAAACGCATATCAGCATTGAGACAGTTAAGCACTCTATCAATATCCCTGTATATTAACGGCTCTCCACCGATAAGACCGCACACACCCTCCTCGGCAATAAAGTCAATAGCATGCATTACCGAATCTATATCCATATCCCTGCTCTGCTCCCTTGTGAAATCCTCAGCAAAGCAATAGGGACATCTTAAATTACATTTTCCAGATAAAACTATATTTGCCACAGTATCTCCTCCGTTTCTAAGAATATGATATCACATTATTACCCATATTTCAACAAAAACTGCTATTGATTTTGTGTTTTTTATATGTTATAATACTTTTATACTACAATTACAGGAGGTTTTTCCCAATGATATATTCTGTTAAAAACGATTTTATGGAGGTTTGCATTTCCGGTAAGGGTGCTGAAATTATTTCCATAGTAAATAACGAGAGCTTTCGTGAGTACATCTGGCAGGGAGACGAAAAATATTGGATGGGTCATGCACCTGTTATGTTCCCTATCTGCGGACGCCTTTACGATGGCAAATATACATATAACGGCAAGACCTATGAGATGCCTAACCACGGTATTGCCCGTTCCTCTACCTTCAGAATTACAGCTGCAAAGAGGGATGAAATAACTCTTACCCTTGAATCAAACGAGGCTACAATGGAGAAATATCCCTTTGCCTTCAGATTTGATATTACATTTAAGCTTATCGACAATGTTTTGGAAATCACACATAATATCAAGAACTGCGACAACAAGGAGCTTATCTTTACAGTAGGAGGTCACCCTGCATTCAATGTTCCCCTCAATGATGAATTTGCATTTGAGGACTATTATGTGGAGTTTAACAATCCCTGTGATGCTATGCGTGTCGATTTTTCTCCCACTTGCTTCTGCACAAAGAACGACAAGCTCTTTAACGGTGGCAATGTGAAGAAAATTGACCTGAAGCATGAGCTTTTTGATGATGACGCTATTTTCCTTTACAATACCGATAAAACAATTACATTGAAGAGTGATAAGGCTGAAGAGGCTGTTACACTCACCTTTGATAATATGAAATATATCGGTCTTTGGCACGCACCTAAGACAGATGCCCCCTATCTTTGTATTGAGCCCTGGTGCGGTATCCCTGCAAACGAGGGTGTAATTGATGACCTTGAAACAAAGGAAGAGATGATACATCTCCCCTCCGGCTTCTCATTTACTAATTCCTATTCCATAAAAATCGACTAAACAAAAGGGCTGACACTTGTCGGCCCTTTGAATTAACACACAGGAGAATAATATGAGTACAGTAAAAATAAATTTCGGCAAGGCAGTCGGAAGAATAAAGAATATGCACGCTGTTAATAACGGACCTATAGTTGCAGGCAGCGACCAGACAAGAGGTAATCATCTTTACTATAAGGCGGCAAAAATCCCCTATGCGAGAAATCATGATGCTGCCTTCGACTCCCGCTACGGTGGAGAGCATACCGTTGATGTCCATGCCATTTTCCCTAATTTTGACGCTGATGTAAATGACCCTGCAAGCTATGATTTTCCCTGTACTGACCTTTACACGAAGCAAATACTTGATGTGGGTACAAAGCCCTTTTACCGTCTTGGCTCAAAGATCGAGCACGGTATCAAGAAATACGGTACGGTTATGCCGAAGGATTTTAAAAAATGGGCAGAAATCTGTGAGCATATCATAATGCATTATACAGAGGGCTGGGCAAATGGCTTTTACTACGATATTGAGTATTGGGAGATATGGAATGAGCCTGATCTCGACCCCGATGACAGCGTAAATAAGCGTTGTTGGAGTGGAACGGAAAAGCAATATGCAGAAATGTATGTAATTGTCTCCAATCACTTAAAAAACAGATTCCCTCACTTAAAAATAGGAGGACCTGCTCTTGCCTGGAATGAGGACTGGCTCGAACGCTTCTTCGAAAATGTAAAGGAATATAATGGGGGTAAGAATCCTCCCCTTGATTTTCTCTCCTGGCATTGGTACGGCACTGAGCCCCGTGAAATGTCTGACAAGGGTACAAGAATCCACGATATCGCAATCAAGGCAGGCTACGAGAACTTTGAATCCATACTTAATGAGTGGAACTATGTGCGTGGCTGGAGTGAGGAATTTATATACTCCATAAAGACAATAATCGGCATGAAGGGGGCTGCCTTTACCTCTGCCTGTATGACAGAGGGACAGAAAAACCCCGATATCGATATGCTGATGTACTATGATGCCCGTCCCACGGGAATGAACGGTCTTTTCGATTTGTACACCCTTGAGCCCCTTAAAGGCTACTATCCCTTCCTTATTTATTCCAATCTTAAGGAGCTTGGAACAGAGGTAGAGTCTGTATCTGACGACAAGGATATTTATACCGTTGCTTCATTTAACGGTGAAAAGGTGGGTGTTATGCTTACCTACTATGCAGAAAACGACGACTTGCTTAATAAAGGTGTTACTATCGAAGCAGAGGGCTTTGACCTTGACGGTGCAAGTATCTACATAACCGATGAGGAAAACACCATGTCACTCTATCCCGTACGTACCTTTGCTGATAATAAGCTTACTCTTTACCTCAAGCGTAATTCCATAGTGTATATAGAGAAATAAAATAAAAAGCTGTCACACGGCGTCCCTGCTTTATATCAGGTCACCATGTGACAGCCTTTTATTCTGCACTCACATCAATTCTGCATTCTGCACTCTGCATTCTGCATTCTGCATTCAAAATTACTCACCCAGCAAGTGCTCCATACCACAATCAATAATTGCTCCTACATGCTCGTCTGCAAGGGAGTAATATATGTTCTTTCCGCTTCTCTTGATTTTTACAAGTCCACTTGTTTTAAGAACACGGAGCTGATGGGAAACGGCAGACTGTGTAATCTCCAGAAACTCGGAAATTTCACTAACGCACATTTCACTCTGTGTAAGAGCAGTAAGAATTTTTACTCTTGTGCTGTCACCGAAAACCTTATAAAGGTCTGCAAGCTCCTCTAAAACATCATTGGAACGAAGTATTGCTTCTTTAATTTTAACAATTTTTTCCTGATTCATTTTGGTCTCCTATAATTGAACAAATATTCATATGTTCATTATAATATCTGCAATGGGTTTTGTCAATAGTTTTTTCGTTTTTATTGACATTTTATTTATATAATGATAAAATTATCTTAATTACTGCACACGGAGGTGTATTATGCTTAATAAAGCTAAATGGATTGCCCATCCTGTGGATATGGGCTTTGAATGTCCTGTATTCAAAAAGGACTTTTCGTTAAACAAGGAAATCAAGAGTGCTGCTATGAAAATTACCGCAAGAGGATGCTACTATGCAGAGCTGAACGGTAAAAGAATCGGCGATTTTATATTTGCTCCCGGCTGTACATCTCTCAAAAGAGTTCAGCTCCAGACCTATGATATTACGGATATGCTCTCTACAGAGAACAGACTCACCGTTGCTCTTTCCAAGGGCTGGTACCGTGGCAGAATAAACTGGAGGGGTACTGTTGAGTATGCCGATAAGCCCGAGGCTTTTATTGCAGAGATTGATATTGAATATAAAGACGGCACATCATATACTGTTGTAACCGATGAAAGCTGGCTCTCCTCACCGAGTAAAATACGCTTTTCCGACTTTTACGACGGAGAGCATTATGATGCTAACTTTGAGGAAAGCTATGTAC
This sequence comes from Clostridia bacterium, assembly GCA_017451485.1. Taxonomy (GTDB): domain Bacteria; phylum Bacillota; class Clostridia; order Oscillospirales; family CAG-272; genus RGIG2000. Next base: position 12,321 of record JAFTOG010000043.1, read on the forward strand.
CCTGTCAGGTAATGGATTACGACAAGTTCTGCATTGCTCCCCAGCAGGGTGAAAAAATAACCGAGCAGGAAAGAATTTCCCCTATGGAGATTTTTGTAACTCCTAGGGGAGAGACCGTAATCGACTTTGGACAGAATCTTACAGGCTACTTTGAAATAAAGGTAAATGCCAAGGCAGGAGACCGTGTTTCCTTTTCCTTTGCCGAGGTGCTTGACAAGGACGGTAATTTCTACACCGAGAACTACCGTACAGCAAAGGCAGAGTTCGAATATATCTGCCGTGACGGTGAGCAGGTACACAAGCCCTATCTTTCCTTCTGGGGCTTCCGTTACATCAGAGTAAATTCCTTTCCAAAGACCGTTACGCCCGATAGCGTTACTGCCATTGTTATCCACTCCGATATGAAGCGTACAGGATATCTTGAATCCTCCAGTCCCCTTCTTAACCGGCTTTTCAAAAATATTATCTGGGGACAGAAGGGCAACTTCCTTGACATACCGACGGATTGTCCTCAGCGTGATGAAAGAATGGGCTGGACAGGAGATGCAGAGGTATTCTGTAAAACTGCGTCCTATAACTATGATGTGGAAAAATTCTTTGACAAGTGGCTCACCGACCTTATGCTTGACCAGCGTGAGGACGGTATGATACCGAATGTCATCCCCCAGTATTGGAGTGATGAATGGAGCCGTGCTGCCTGGGGAGATGCATCCACTGTGTGTCCGTGGCAGATGTATATGACTTACGGAAACACAAAAATTCTTCGCCGTCAGTTCAGCTCAATGAAAAAGTATGTGGATTACATAACTGCAAATACTAATGACAAATATCTCTGGACGGGCTTTGACCACTTTGGTGACTGGCTGGGTATTGATGCCCCTGCAGGAAGCTACAAGGGCTCATCAAGAGAAGATTTTATCGCCTCGGTATTCTATGCATATGCAACCTCCCTTGTTGTAAAGGCAGGCAAGGTGCTTAATAGAAATGTGGAAAAATACGAAAGACTCTATGACAAAATTGTATCAAAAACAAGAAAGGTCTTTACAGAATGTAAGACCCAGACAGAGTGCGTAATATCCCTTTATTTTGATATTGCAGAGGACAAAAAAGCAATTGCAGCACAGCTTGCAGATATGATAATCGCAAACGGAAGAAGGCTCACTACAGGATTTGTGGGCACACCGTTTTTACTCCATGCACTGTCACAAAACGGATATACGGACCTTGCATACGATCTACTCCTTCAGGAGCAATTCCCATCCTGGCTATACTCCGTCAAGCAGGGTGCTACCACAATATGGGAGCACTGGGACGGAAAGAACGATAAGGGAGAATTCTGGTCCAAGGATATGAACTCCTTTAATCACTACGCCTACGGAAGTGTTGCTGATTGGGTATACGAGGTTGCCTGCGGTATCAAGCCTATGGCTCCCGGCTTTGAGAGAATAGCTGTCTGTCCCAATCCCACAGATAAATTAGATATGCTCAGTGCAAGAATTGACACAAAATACGGTACCGTATCCTCAAAATGGTATCACTTTGAGGGTAAGATAAGATATGAAATAACAACTCCCTGCGACAATACCGTCGTTTTGATAGACGGAAAAGAATTTGTTGTTAATAAAGGAACTTATATTTTTTAATGAATAGGATTTTAATAGCTATGAGTGGGGGCGTTGACAGCTCTGTCTCAGCCCTCATTATGAAAAATCAAGGTAACGATTGCTACGGCGTCACAATGAAGCTCCATAAAGAAAAGGACGAAAGCATTGGTGGATGCATAACCACAAAGGATATTGAAGACGCACGAAGAATATGTGAAAAAATAAAAATCCCCTATGCTGTGGTTGATTTTTCCAATGATTTCGATAAGTATGTGATAAAGAACTTTATTGAATGCTATGAAAACGGAGCAACGCCAAACCCATGTATCGAATGTAATTACCATTTGAAATTCGACAAGCTTTTTGAATACGGGAGGGCACTTGGCTACGATAAAATAGTTACAGGTCACTATGCAAGAATAGAATATAGTGAAAAATACGGACGCAATGTACTTAAAAAGGCGGTAGACGTGTCTAAAGACCAAAGCTATGTGCTGTTCCGTCTGACCCCCGAGCAATTAAACAGCACCCTGTTTCCCTTAGGCTTCTACTCTAAGGATGAAATAAGAAAAATGGCAGAGGATGCTGATTTAGGAATTTCCCAAAAAAAGGACAGCCAGGATATTTGCTTTATTCCGGGCGGAGATTATGTGAGCTTTATCGAAAAATATACTAAAAAAAGCTATCCGTACGGTAATTTTGTTACCACAGACGGAAAAATTCTCGGCACCCACAAAGGAATTATACGCTATACCGTAGGTCAGCGTAAGGGTCTTGGTCTTGCTCTGCCTCATCCTATGTATGTTGTGGAAAAGCGACTTGATACAAATGAGGTTGTCATCGGTGAAAATGAGGACCTCTTCCACCGTGAGCTTTGGGCAGACGCAGTAAGTCTGAGTGCCATAGATTTTATAGACACTCCCCTCCGTGTAAATGCAAAAATACGGTATAATCAAAAGGAACAGCCTGCAACAGCTACAATGGAAAACGGACTTTTGCACATTGTATTTGATGAGCCTCAAAGAGCTATTTGCAAGGGGCAAAGCGTTGTAATTTACGATGGCGACACCGTTATCGGTGGAGGTAGGATAAAATAATGCAAATGTATTTGAAGGGACTTCCCAAGTGTTGCAGGTCTAAAATCAATCAGGCTCTCTCCTAATTTAGAGAGTATGCAAAATCGTAAAGCTGTAATAATAAGAGGATAAAATGGAAAAGGAAAAGATAGAAAGAATTAACGCCCTGGCAAAGAAAGCAAAGGCCGAGGGACTTACCGAGGATGAAAAAGCTGAGCAAAAGGCTCTCCGTGAGGAATACATTGCAGGCTTTCGAAAAAACCTCAGAGGTATACTTGACAATACCTATATTCAGACTCCTGACGGAAACAAGAGAAAAATGGAGCCGAAAAGTAAATAGCAAAAAGGGGCTGTTGCAAATAGCTGATTTGAAAAAGTCAGTTAATAGCAACAGCTCTTTTTTGCGTTCTAAAAGAAAAAAATCCACGCATTTGTTGAAAAGCATGGCCGAAATATGTAAAAACGGGTATGTTTAAACAGAGAGTGTGGAAAACCCTCTTGAAAAAAATGTATTTTGTTTTTGTCGCTTTCAATTAAGCCGTACTCTTTAATGGGAACAAATCCATATTAAAACGATTTTTTTCAATACGGTTACATAGCTTTCGAATATTAAAAGCAAACGCAAGCAAGAAAAATTGTGTTTCTATCTTCTTTTTTCCTCTTGTTAAAAACCTTCTGAAGCCATAATCCTGCTTTAATACTCCAAATACTCCCTCAACCTGTATTGAACGGTTCATTCTTAACAATACTCCCTCATCACTTGTTATGTTAGCAAGTGATTTTTTTCTGTATTCATTAAAGTTTTGAGCTACTTGTATTTCTCTGAAATCTTTTTTTCCCTTGTAGCATTTATCTCTATACGGACATCCAACGCAGCTTTCGGTGCGGTAATATTTTACCGTTCTTTCATATCCGTTTTCCGTAGTTGTTTTTCTTTCATAATCAAAGCTTAAATATCTGTTATCCTTGCAAATATATCTGTCGTTTTCACTGTCATAGATAAGGTCGGTTAAGCTATTCTTCTTTATCTTGTAATTTGTTGGCTTGATAAAGCTCTCTTGTCCGTTTCCCTCAAGAAAAGCATAGTTTTCTTCACTCTCATAACCTGCATCGGCAATTACTCTTTCGATTATTCTGTTTGTGTGAGCATTTATTCTTCTTAAAAATGGAATTAACGTTCCTACATCACTTCTATTCGAAAATGCTCCTAAGCCTATGATATATTCACTTTCTACTCCTATCTGTATATTGTATGCTGCCTTTAATTGACCGTTTCTCATATAATCTTCCTTTAAATGCATAAAGGTTGCTTCTACATCTGTTTTAGAATAGCTGTTTCTTCCGTTAAATTTTCTTAACGAGGATATATATTCATTCTTTTTGTCTATGATAGTACCTAATGTCTCAATATCTCTTTGAAGTTGTGTTTTATGATGTCCTTTGCCATATACAAATTGCTCGCCAAAAAGCATAGCTTGTCTTGATAATATATCGTAACATTCTTCTATGCTTACGTATTCAGCTATACCGTATCTTTCGCATATTACAGGTATTATGTCTTCTGCCTTTTGATTTAACTTTTCAGTATTCTTTTCTACGGCTTTTCTCCATACAAACGTATATCTGTTTGCATTTGCCTCTATCTTTGTTCCGTCTACAAATATATTCTTGAATTTTATCTCGCCAACCTCATACAATTTCATCACAAGCTGATAGAACAGGTCTTCTATGACCTCGGTTAATCTTTCGTTTTGAAACCTTGCTATTGTACTGTGATCGGGCACCGGCTCGCTTCCCAATATATACATAAATCTAATATCTGTTCGACAAGCATTCTCAATATCTCGTGCCGAATATTTTCCGGTCATATATCCGTACACTATCAATTCAAATATAGTAATTGGATTTACCTTTCTCCATTTCCGCACATATGTTTCAAACAGTATTGTGTAGTCCAATTCCTCGCATATTTCTATTAATTTGAATACGAAATCTCCTTTTGGAATACTAATTCCTAATTCTAATGGTAATACTACTTGATTTTTCTCTCTCATTGTTGTATAATTATCTCGCTTTCATGTGGATTTTTTGTAGCAATTAAATTATACATCAAAGCAAACAACCACTCAATACCTTTTCGGTAAAGAGTGGTTGCTTTTTTTTTACTTTTTTGGACTGCTTAATGCAACAGCCCCCTTTTATCATAATTTTGCCAATTCATCAAAATCAATTTTTCTGTCCTTGAAATAGTATTCTCTGTCCTTCTCTCCGATGTGCCTAAGCACCTTACAGGGGTTACCGACAGCGACAACGCCGGAGGGTATATCCTTTGTTACCACGCTTCCCGCACCTATTACGGAGTAGTCGCCGATTGTAACACCGGGAAGAACTATTACCCCTGCACCGAGCCAACAGCACCTGCCGATACGAATGGAGACATTGTACTGTGCTCCCCTCTCACGAAGCTCCGGCAGAATTGGATGCCCTGCCGTGGCAAGTACAACATTGGGACCGAATTTAGTATAATCTCCCACATAAATATGCGTATCATCCACACAGGTAAGCCCAAAATTGGCATAAATGCCCTTACCAAAATGTAAATGGTGTCCTCCCCAATTGGCATGTAGCGGTGGCTCAATATAGCATCCATCACCAACCTCGGCAAGCATTTTTTTGAGAAGAGCCGCTCTCTTTTCAAGCTCAGAGGGGCGTGTCATATTATATTCATACTGGAGCTCAAGGCATCTTGCCTGTTCCTTGAGTATCTCCTCATCTGTGGAAAAATATATTTCTCCGGAATGTAATTTATCCTTATTAGTGCTCATAGTATTCTCCTTTCAGGTTGCTAAAATCAGTATAGCATAAATCAGAGCACATTTGGACATAAAAAATAAAATTTGCAAGATTTTTATTTATTTATTGATTTGAGCCTTATAATATGTTAAAATAAAATATGTATGCGGTATTATACCATATGGACTATAACCGTTATGGCATAGGAAGGAGAGGATAGCTTATGTATCTGATAATTGCGGAAAAGCCGTCACTTGCAAGAAATATTATAGCAGGTATTGCTAAGGTTCAATCCGACGAGCTTGTAAAGAAAAACGGATATTATGAGGGTGGCAGCTATATTGTTACCTGGGTTTTCGGTCATCTTTTCTCCCTTGCCGATATTGAGGACTACTCTCCTGCGGAAAATCCGAAATGGACTATGGATAATATCCCTTGCTTTCCCAAGGAATTTAAGTTCAATCTTAAAAAGGGGCAGAATAAGCAGGTGGATCCCGGTGTAAAAAAGCAGTTTGACACAATAAAATATCTTTGTAACCGCAACGATGTAGATACCGTTATAAATGCGGGAGACGCAGACCGTGAGGGTGAAATTATCGTTCGCCTTTGCGTTAAGCACGCACTGTCCTCGCCTAAGAAATTTGTCCGTCTCTGGCTTCCTGACCAGACTCCCCAGACTATTGCACAGGGACTTAAGGAGATGAAGGACGAAAGCGAGTATGAATCCCTTGCCAACGAGGGCTATGCGAGAACCTTTATTGATTGGCTCTACGGTGTAAATCTTACAAGATTTGCTACCTTGAAAACAGGTAAGCTCCTTCGTGTCGGCAGAGTTATAGTTCCTATTGTAAAGGCTATTTTTGACAGGGATATGGAGATAAGAAATTTCAAGCCCGAAAAATATTATGTTATTTCATCCCACGAAAAAACAAACGAGGAGTTTGTTGACTTGACCTCAAAGGAAAGATTTACAAAGGATGAATACAATAAGGCTCTTGACACCTGTGCAAAATATAATTCCCTGGTGGCAAGGGTCCTCTCCACCAAAAAGAAAAAGGACACATTGAATCCTCCGAAGCTCTTTTCTCTCTCCAAGCTACAGAGCTACCTCGGTAAGAAATTCAAGCTCTCTATGGATGAGACGCTTAATACGGTGCAGAAGCTGTATGAGGACGGATATGTAACCTATCCCCGTACAAACTCCGAATATCTTGCCACTGCCGAGCAGGGCAAGATGAAGGCTATTATTGAAAATATTGCGAAGCTTAACTACCCTGTTAAGTTCCGTTTTTCAAAGAGCATATTCGACGACTCCAAAATTGAATCCCACTCTGCCCTGACCCCCACCTATAAAATACCGAATCCAAAGGAGCTCTCGGATATGGAGAAAACTGTCTATACAGCTATTCTCCGTAGGTTTGTGGCTGTATTCTGCTCCGAGGAGTGCGTAATTCAGCGTAGTGAGATCAAGATCGGTGTTGGGGATATAGAGGAATTTACATTAAAGGGCACAGTTATCCTTGAGCCCGGCTGGACTAAATTTGACGAGTACTCCCAGAAGGATAAAATCCTGCCTAAGCTTGAAAAGGGTGATACTGTAAATATCAATTTTGTTCCTCAGGAAAAAGAAACAACTCCACCGAAGCATTACACCATAGAAACATTGAATAACTACCTTAAAAATCCTTTCAAGGAGGATAAGGCGACAGCAGACGAAAATGACGATGAGGAATACCGTGCTATTTTCGAGGGTCTGGAGCTTGGTACAGAGGCAACACGAACAGGCATTATACAAAATGCCTGCAACAGTGGATATATTTCCTTAAAAAAGGATTCATACTACATTCTCCCGGACGGAGAATATCTTATCGCCTCCCTTTCACAGCTGGGAATCATTATGGATAAATACAAAACCTCCGAGATGGGTCAGTCCCTGAAAAGGGTTTTCCGTGGGGAGAGCACAATATCCGACAGTGTTCACCTGGCAGAGGGTGAGATACAGGCAGTATTCGACCGTTCTAAAAATGTGTCGGTAGAGGTAGATACAAACATCGGTCTGTACGGTGAGGTGGCAGGTAAATGTCCCTTGTGCGACGGAGATGTTGTGCGTACAAAATTTGGTTACGGGTGCTCAAATTTCCGTAACGGATGCAAATTTTCCGTATCAAAAAGCATTTGTCAGAGGACAATTTCCATATCCAATGTGCGTATGCTTTTAGCATCCGGCAGAACAAGTAAGATACAGGGCTTCACCTCAAAGAACGGAAAAAGCTTTGACGCTTATCTGAAGCTGGATAACGGTAAGGTGGTATTTGACTTTGAAAACGGTCCCTCGGGCACTAAATGAGGTTATACTATGACAGATATAAACAACGGACTTCTTGTTCGCACTGCACTTGAAGGTGATATATCCCGTATTGCAGAGTTGGAATCCCTATGCTTTTCCGTTCCCTTTACGGAAAAATCACTTACCGAGCTGTTTTCAAACACTTCCTGGCACTTTTTTGTTGCAGAGCTTGATAATTCAGTGGTTGGATATATCAGCCTTTATACAATACTTGACGAAAAAGAAATTGTAAATGTGTGCGTTTTGCCCGAATACAGAAAGCTTGGTATCGGTGCTGCCCTTGTAAAAAAGGCTATTTGCCACAATGAGGATAGCTGTCGCATAGTAATGCTTGAGGTAAGAGAATCGAATAAGGGTGCTATCAGCCTGTATGAAAAATTCGGCTTTAAGTCGGTGGGGGTGTCCAAAAACCACTATTCCCAGCCGAGAGAAAACGCAATACTTATGAATCTGGAATTATAAACGGAGATTAAAAATGTACATTTTAGCCTTTGAATCCTCTTGTGACGAAACTGCCTGTGCAGTACTCGAAATGAGTGAGGACACAAGAGAAATCAAATCAAATATTATAGCATCTCAGGTAGATATCCATGCTCTTTACGGTGGCGTGGTGCCCGAGATTGCAAGCCGTGCCCATATAGAGGCTATTTCCAAAATAACCTATGAGGCATTGGATACTGCCGGGCTGGCAATCAAGAATGTTGACGCCATTGCAGTTACTAACGGTCCCGGTCTTATCGGTGCTTTGCTTGTTGCTGTCAGCTTTGCAAAATCATTAGCCTATGCAAATAATATACCCTTGATTCCCGTTGACCATATAAGGGGGCATGTGGCTGCAAATTACTTGACACATAAGGAGCTTAAGCCTCCCTTCCTTGCCCTTGTGGTATCGGGTGGTCATACATCGTTTTTTGATGTAAAATCATACACCTCCCTTGAGGAAATTGCCTCAACCCGTGATGATGCCGCAGGAGAATGCTTTGATAAGATCGGCAGAGTAATCGGTCTTCCCTACCCGGGTGGACACGCTATGGATATACTTGCCACCAAGGGAAATAAGGATGCAATAGCATTCCCGTCCCCTGCTCTTAAGGACAGCCTTGATTTTTCCTTCAGTGGGCTCAAAACTGCAGTTATCAACTACATAAACACGAAAAGGCAAAAGGGTGAGCCACTTAACGAGGCTGATATTGCATCATCCTTTACCAAAACCGTGGTAGATGCCATACGCCAGAAGGTCGGAGAGGCATTGAAGGCTACGGGCTACAAAAAAATCGTTCTTGCAGGAGGAGTGAGTGCAAACTCCCATATCCGTGCAGGTATCACCGAGGAGTGCAAAAAATACGGTGCCGAATTTTATGCCCCCGAGCTTTGTCTTTGCGGTGACAATGCTGCTATGATAGGAGCACAGGGATATTATGAAATGCTTGACGGTGTGCGTGGTGACGAGACACTCAATGCATACCCATCATAAATGCTCCGCAGGGGATAACATCTTACACAACTCTGTGGTTCTCCCCTCTCGCAGAGGGATGCTTTATGAGGCTGACCCTTGTCATCCTATCTAAGCTCCAATCCCAAAATAAGACGGAAAACAATATACAGAAATCAAAATTCAGGAGTAAAATATGAAGATAAGCATCAAATACGGTGGTAAGATTCTAAATCTGCCTGCTAAGGTAGCAGAGCTTACCCCTAAGGCAAGCTACGAGGATCTTGCCGTCATTATAAATCTCTTTTCCTATTCCGAATATTTTGACTCCTTTGATGAAATAATCGAGGTATTTTCCAACAAAATAGGAGTCAGCGTAAACGATGTACTGAAATCCCTTGCCTTCTGGTGCAAGGAGGGAGTAATAGACACCGAGGAGCTCAAGAACTATACGCCTGTTATATCAGTGTCAAACAGGGTGCCGTCCTATTCCGGAGCACAGATATCAAGATTTATAGAGGGAAATAAAAAAATCGCCTCTCTGTTTGATGCCTGTCAGCAGATTATGGGCAAGGCATTTACACCCGTTGACTACAATAATCTTATATTCCTAAAGGAGTATTTCAAGCTTCCCGACGATTATATAATGCTGCTTATTGCCCACTGTGTTGAAAACGAAAAGGATGGCTGGGCTTACATACGAAAGACAGCAAGAAATCTGTACGAGGACGGAGTGGACACATATCCGAAGCTTGAAAAACACTTTGAGGCAAGAAAAAACAAGGCTACCCTTGAATATAAAATCAGAAGCATATTTGAAATCGGCTCCCGAGAGCTTTCCAAAAAGGAAAAGGAAAAAATTGATATATGGATAGGTGCTGAGGTAAGTGAGGAGCTTATTCGTAAGGCTTATGAAACCACTGTAAACAATACAGGTAAAATATCCATAGCCTATGCATCAAAAATAATAGAAAATTGGATATCATTGGGCTTCAAAACCGTTGAAGATGTGGAAAGCGTAGAAAAATCCCGAAAAAGCAAGCTTTCTCTTTCTACCTTTGACGCAAATGAGTTTTTTGAGGCAGCATTGGAAAGAAGCGAGGAGCTTTATAAAAGTGTACGAAAGGAGGCAAAGAAATGAATTATCCAAAAAAGGTAACTCAAGCTGTAGCAGATGATTACGCAAGAAAGCGTCTTAACAGAGATTTGCTACGCACACAGAGACTTAAAGAGGTGTATGCTCTTTGCCCCGAAATTGAGAAGATAGATAAGGAATTGTCCAAGGTCATTTCCGAAATAACCTCTGCCATGTTTGGCAACAAGGAGGCAATCAAGGAAAAAATTGCACAGATAAGGGTAAACAATCTCGCCCTCCAGGAAAGGAGACGGGAGCTTCTCTTATCCAACGGCTTCAGTGCCGATTATACTGAGCCCCCCTATGAATGTAGTGAATGCTCTGACACAGGCTATAAAAACGGGAAGCTGTGCTCCTGCTACCGTAACGCCTTGATTTCCAGGGTATACGCCGAGACAGGATTTGGAAGACTGCTCGAAAGACAATCCTTTGAAAGCTTCAACTTAGATGCAATTGATGATGAGGAGGCAAAAAGCAGAGCCTCGGATATCTACAGTATATTACTTAATTACGCAAATGATTTCAGCCTTTCAAAGGATCCTATGCTCCTGGTGGGAGGGACAGGTGTAGGTAAAACACATTTATCCTCAGCTGTTGCAAGGGTAGTTATTGAAAAGGGATATAATGTAGTTTATGACAGTGCCGAGGGAATCTTCCGTAAGATGGGAATGGAGAGATTAGCAGACCCCTACTCAAGCGAGGAGCCGGAATCCTGCAAATACTATGATTGCGACCTTTTAATCATAGATGATCTTGGCTCCGAGATGATAACCTCCTTCTCTGTTTCATGTCTGTACAACATTATTAATACAAGAATAAACAAGGGACTGCCTATTATAATCAGCACAAATAATACAGGCGAGGAAATACAAAAGAAATACGATGAAAGAATCGCCAGCCGTATTTTTGGCGAATTTCATATTCTTCTTTTCAAGGGCACTGACCAAAGAAGAAAAAAATTATCGAAAAAATAAAAAAATATCTTGACAAAGCGGGGAACTTATGGTATAATCTGTGCGTTATCCAAAGACAGCAGGTTTCGGTAATTGCGTAAGCTCCCTGCCGAGGAAAGATTAAATTGAATTTTCATCTTTTTTCGGCATGCATATTTTGCGTTGCCCGAAGAAAGATTTTTCTTTTTGTCGCTTTGGAAATAATACAGGAGGTTGTGTTTTATGCCAAGTAATTCAGTTCTTGAACAGAAGAAAGCCATAGTTGCTGACCTTGTTGAAAAGATCAAGAAGGCACAGAGCGGTGTTCTCGTTCAGTACCAGGGTATCACAGTAGACAATGATACCAAAATGCGTGCAGCATTCCGTAAGGCAGGCGTTGACTACATGGTTATTAAGAATACTCTTATCGGCCGTGCATGTGACGAGGTTGGATACGGTGCTATCAAGAGCCAGCTTAACGGTATGAGTGCTATCGCCATCAGCTATGATGATCCGGTGGCTCCCGCTAAGATTGCTAAGGAGTACGCAGATAAGGTTGCTACCTTTGAGATTAAGGGTGGTTTCCTTGACAATGCAGTTGTTGATGCTAACACTGTAAATGCTCTTGCAGAGATTCCCTCTAAGGAAGTTCTTATTGCAAGATTCTTGGGCAGCATCCAGGGTCCTATCCGTGGTCTTGCTGTTGGCTTGCAGGCGATCATCGACAAGGCAAATGGCGGCGAGGCTGCTGCCGAGTAAGGTCAGGTATTACCTTTGCGGCATGACCGCATAAAAGCCTAAAACATTAATTTTATAAATTTTATCTTTACATGGAGGATTTAATCATGGCTAACGAAAAGATTACACAGATGATCGAAGAGATCAAGTCACTTACAATACTCGAGCTCGCTGACCTCGTAAAGGCAGTTGAGGAAGAATTTGGCGTATCTGCTGCTCCTGTTGCAGTTGCAGGTGCTGCTGTTGCTGCTGCTCCCGTTGAGGAGAAGACAGAGTTTGATGTAGTTCTCGCTGAGGTAGGTGCATCCAAGCTCAATGTTATTAAGGTTGTTCGTGAGATCACAGGTCTCGGCCTTAAGGAAGCTAAGGAGCTCGTTGAGAGTGCTCCCAAGACACTTAAGGAGGCAGTTTCCAAGGAGACAGCTGAGGATCTTAAGAAGCAGCTCGAAGGCGCTGGCGCTAAGGTTGAAATCAAGTAATTTTGGCTTAACACACCTAAAAAGACCGTTCGATGAACGGTCTTTTTTATTGTATTTTACAAATCCGGAATAGCTTGAAAAAGGCTGTTTTCGTAGATTCGTCGGGTAGGATCAAAGGCTCTTAAGAATTGTATCCACATCGGAAATTTCCGCATCGTAGGTTTCCTTAAGATACTTAATACCGTAGTTGTAATCCTCCTCAGTAAAGGAGTCAGTAGCATCCTTAGCAACAACTACATCGTATCCGTACTGATAAGCATCGGCTGAGGTATGACGAACACACATATGTGCGTGTAACCCTGTCATAATTACAGTATTCACTCCAAGCTCACGAAGCAAAAGATCAAGGTCTGTCTGGAAGAATCCACTGTAACGACGCTTGGGAACTATGTAGTCTTTATCGCAAAGGTCAAGCTCCGGAATTACCTCCGCACCCTTTGTTCCCGCTATGGCATGGTCACCCCAGAATTTAAGCTCGTGGTCAATGCCTTTAATATGAGCATCATTGCAGAATATTACGGGTACTCCCTTCTCACGGCATCCCGCAAGAAGCTCCTTTGTCTTGGGAACTATTGCCAGACCCCTGTCGCACTTAAGTGCACCTGTAACAAAATCATTAAGCATATCAACCACCAAAACTGCATACTTTCTTTCCATTTTCATTTCCTCCTTAATGTATACACTTGTGTATAGTTATGTGTATATACACAAATTTTAGCATAAGAATATTCCAATGTCAATAGATTTTTCATTGCATTTTTTATTTTTGTGTGATATACTAAAATTGCACAGGCTACAGAGTCTGTTTTCGTAATTTTTGACTACTTATATTGAGGATAATACAATGAACGGTGAAGAAAGAAGAAAAGCAATATTATTTAAGCTCAAAAACAGCATTTCCCCTATCAGTGCCAGTACGCTTGCAACAGATTTTTCGGTTACAAGACAGATAATTGTGGCTGACATTGCTCTTTTACGGGCTTCGGGAATACCTATCTCTGCTAAAAACCGTGGATATATTCTTGACGGCAAAAACGAAGGTCTTAGAAAAAGAATAGCAGTTAAGCACGGCAAGGAAGAGGTAAGCAACGAGTTTTATGCCATTGTGGATAACGGTGGTAAAATTATTGATGTTATTGTGGAGCATCCTGTATATGGAAGGATTTCCGCAGAGCTTAATATTTCCTCTCGATATGATGCCGATGAATTTGTAAAAAAAATAACTCAAGCGGGGGTAAATCCTCTTTCCCTGCTTACAGAAGGATTGCACATTCACACAATAGATGTAAAGGATGAAAACACCTTTAAGCGTATTACAGATAAGCTTTCGGAGCTTGGTATTCTTATTGAGTCAGATTAAATAAAAAAATCCGATTTGGAGTTATGTACTACATATCAATGCTCCAAATCGGATTTTTTTTACATATTTTATTCTAAATAAAGATTTATTGCACTGGGAATAACCCTGATATTCACCTCTGTATCGGCAAATATTTCGCCGTCGGCACAGACACTCTTACAGCCCTCTATCTTGACACCAACGCATTTTTTGTAGATAACGAAATCCTTAAACTTGTCCTTTATTTCATCCTTTTCCAAATCTACATGCTCACCCTTCTTATAATCTCCAACAAGATTAACGAAGGTTTTTGTGCTTACATTTTTAACTATGTAAAGGTCAAGCAATCCGTCGTTTACCAAGGCTGTGGGAGCAAGCTTAAAGCCTCCACCGTACCAGTTGGCATTAGCAACAGCGATAAGAAGCATCTTATCCTCAATTACCTCAGATGTTCCGTCTGCGTAGTCGATGGTAACTGTTGCATCCATAGCCTTTTTGTGAAGGAGCTCTCCAACTACACCGAAGATATATGCCATTTTTCCCGATACAAGAGGGACCTTTTTAATCTTTGCTGCACGGCGTACAACCTCACAGTCAAAGCCCATATTAATTACATTTATACCGTATCTGTCGTTGAACTTCATAACATCGACAGCTACCTCTCCCTTGATCCCCTCAAAGGAACGCACAAAATCGTTTCCACTGCCGACCGGCACTATCTTAATCTGTGCCGTATCGTTACACCCACTCTTCATAAGGGCATTTACAGCTCTGAAAACGGTACCGTCTCCACCGTATACGGTAAATCTGGTATCGGGGGTTTCCTTACAGGTATTGATTATAAATTCAGTAGCATCCTCAGGAGATTTTGACATATAGACATAATTGCTGGAGTCTATATTCTCCTTCATCTTCTTTGCCATTCCCTTACCTGCCAGGGGGTTGAAGATATGCATTATTTTCTTTATTTTAGTCTTTGTTTCCATGGAAGTCACCTTACTTTTCAGAATTGGCAAGCCAGTGTATGAGGTCTGTCTCTTCAAATGCTCTGTCCCAGCAGTTATGGTCTAAATCATCATAGGCTATAAAGTCTACATTTCCACCCTGTGCCTTAATTGCATTCACCATAAGCTCGGAATACGCAAATGGAACTGTGCTGTCCCGTCTGCCGTGGTATACTCTTATAGGGAGCTTGGCAAGAGCCCATGCACGCCAACTCATTCCACCGGAGCAAATAGGAGCTATAGCCGAAAACATATTGGGAACCTGCATAGCAATCTCCCAAGTGCCGAAGCCACCCATACTGATTCCACAAAGGGAAATTTTATCCTTATCTGCATTGTATTTCTCTGCCACTTCATTGATGAGGTCGATAACATCCCACTTAAAATCGTACCATGTATAATTATGAGGACACTGCGGAGAAAGTGTAATCACCCTCTCGCCGTTATAGTCCTGATTATTGCAAAACAGCTTAGGAACGCAGTATACCTTCAGCTTATTTATATCATCGCCTCTCTCTCCGGCACCGTGAAGAAACACGATAAGAGGAAGCCTTTCATCCTTCGAAAAATTTGCGGGAGTAGTTACTATGTAGTTAAGCTTATCGGAAAGCTTACTGTCTATGCTCTTAATAAGTTCGTATACCATATTAACCTCCGTATACATCATTTTGAATATTCATACACAATAATTTTAGCATATTGTCGTTGATTTGTCAATAATATATGAATACATAAAGTTACCAAGATACAACAAAAGCCGAATAATACTCCATTTGCGGGAATATTATTCAGCTTTTTGTTAATTTTTCTTTTTGATATTTATAATTCTGAGAATAGCCGGACTGAGAATTATATTGAACAAAAGCTCAAATACAAAGTTCAAGCCCACAAAGAAAATAATGAGATAAGCACCCACACTCATTCCCTCGGTAACTGCTCCGCCGTTTACGGTATCCATAAAGAATATAAGACATCCTAAAAGAAATATTCCGGTATTTACAACAGGGCATACAACAGCACTTACAATAACTGCCAGATAACGGTTAAACCTCTCCAGAAGCTTATATACCAGTCCTGCTAAAAGACCTGCCATAATTCCCTTAACCAATACTGTTATAACCGTACCGGGTACGCTAAGTCCAAACCAGAATGCCGCATCAGCCGTTATAAAGAATATAATTCCCGACACTCCACCCAGCCATGCACCCGCAATTGGTCCACACAATGCAGAGCCAAGAACAACGGGTATCAGCGTAAGTGAAATGGAGGCTAATCCGCCTATTTTAATAAATCCTCCAAAATAAGCCAGAATTGCCGTAAGTGCCGTCAGCAGTGCCAATAGCACAAGCCTCTCTGTCTGCAGCCTACTTTTGCTTGTTTTCATAAAATCCTCCTTGCTGTCGTCCTCTTATAAGGTACAACGCATATATAATTTATACTATCCGTTTTCACGGTAATATACTAATTACAATTATCCGGGTTATTTTTTCTATAGA
Source organism: Clostridia bacterium (assembly GCA_017451485.1). Taxonomy (GTDB): domain Bacteria; phylum Bacillota; class Clostridia; order Oscillospirales; family CAG-272; genus RGIG2000. The sequence continues at coordinate 28,696 of JAFTOG010000043.1, forward strand.
TAAAATTCAGGCCCTTGAGAACAAGATGCTCATCCACTTGCATTTTATGATTACAGTACGGAGCAACAAAGGAGGATACCTCTCCGGTTACACATATATAAGGTATTTCTCCCTGCTCCTCTATTACCCTGTCTATCATACCGTCTATCATACTTGCATTGCCGTAAATTGCCCCGGAACGCATACTGTCTGCTGTATTTTTGCCAATAACATGACTTGGAGCATCAAGGCTGATTTTGGGGAGCTGTGCCGTTCCATCTGCAAGGGCGTTAAGCCCCATCAGAACTCCGGGCATAATGGAAGCACCGACAAATGCACCCTTTTTATCAACATAGGTAAATTTGGTAACGGTATCTATATCAATTATAAGGCACGGGCATCCGTAAATACGGCTTCCTGCCACTGCCTCGGCAATAAGGTCAGCCCCCACCGATGACGGAATATCGCATTGAATGGAAATGCCGCTTTTTACACCCGGTCCAACAAAAAGAGCATCAACATTGAATACGAGCCTTATGGCGTTCCGTATAGCTGAATTTACGGGTGGAACTACGGATGAGACTATGGCTCCATCTATACTGCCTCTATCAATACCGTAAAGCTCAAGGATATTTAATATACTGATGGCATATTCATCAGCTGTTTTCTGACGGTCTGTGGATATACGGGATGAAAACCTCAGCTTATCTCCAACAAATCCTCCAACAGTTATGGCACTGTTACCTATATCAACCGTAAGTATCATGATATCCCCTCGCTTTCCTATTATATTATTTTACCACATATAATCACTAAAATCAAGTGTCCGGAATTAAAATCGGCATAAGCGTAAAAATCGCAGGACAGTAAGCCCTGCGATTTCTATTTATGTATATTACTTAATAATTTCACCGTAGCAAACACCAAAGGCACAAGCAGCATTAGACTCATCTGTGTCTATATGCATAGCAGCACTGAAGTTGGGGTGTACTCTTACTACAACATCATCAAAGATTGTTGTTCTCTCAGATGTAACCTTCACCTTTACAATTTCCTTATCGGAAACACCTGCTGCCTCTGCCTCTGCAGGTGTAAAGTGGATGTGTCTCTTAGCGATGATAACGCCCTCGGAAAGCTCAACCTCTCCACAGGGACCAACGAGCTTACAAGCTCCGGAGCCTGCAACATCTCCACTCTCTCTTACAGGAGCTGTAACACCAAGTGTACGAGCATCAGTAAAGGAGATCTCAACCTGGGATGCCTTTCTTGCAGGGCCAAGCACGATTACTCTGTCTATTTTGTTCTTAGGTCCTACGATGCATACTCTCTCCTCGCAAGCAAACTGACCGGGCTGGCTAAGGTCCTTCTTAAATGTAAGCTTATGACCTGCACCGAACAATACCTCAATATGCTCATCAGTAAGGTGAACATGGCGGGCACTTGTTTCAACAATTACCTTGTTACTCATAATGAATCCTCCATAATATCTAAATTTTCAACAAATATATAATAACACATTTTTTCCAATATGTAAATATAAAAAGTAAATTTTATACAAATAAGTTGACAAGCAGTACTTTAGGATGTATAATTACCACGAGGTGAATTTTAATGAAAAGAATTGTTACCATACAGGATGTTTCCTGCTTTGGAAAGTGCTCTATTACCGTTGCACTCCCGTTAATTTCCGCTATGGGAATTGAATGTGCCATTATTCCCACATCGGTTTTATCCACACATACAGGGGGATTTACAGGCTTTACCTTCCGTGACCTAAGCGAGGATATCCCCAAAATTTCCGACCATTGGAAAAAATATAATCTTCATTTTGATTGCATATATACAGGCTATCTCGGCTCCCACTCTCAAATTGACCATGTCCTTAGTTTCATCAAGGACTTTAAGAAGGATGGCACTCTCCTTTTCGTTGACCCTGCTATGGGAGATTGGGGCAGACTTTACGCAGGCTTTGATAAGAGCTTCCCTTCTCATATGGCTAAGCTTTGTGCCGTTGCCGATATAGTTGTTCCAAATATTACGGAGGCTTCCTTTATCCTCGGTGAGGAATATAAGACCTCCTACGATGAGGCATATGTCCATTCACTGCTTAAAAAGCTTTGCCAGAACGGTGCCAAAAAAGCTGTAATTTCCGGTGTTTCCTATGAATCATCCACACAGGGTGCAGTTTTATATGACAGTGAGACAGACGAATTTTATTCCTACTTCAGCGACCATCTTCCCGTGGAATATCACGGTACAGGGGACACCTTTGCATCTGTTTTTGCAGGTGGATTAACCCGTGGAATGAGCTGTAAGGACGCCCTTAAGCTTGCTGTCGACTTTACCGTTGATTGCATAAAGCAAACCATGACAGAGCCCGACGACCATAGCTATGGTACTAAGTTTGAAGAATGTATACCTAATCTGATCTCACGCCTTTAATCGGCGTGAGATTATATTTTGGTTAAAAACAGAATAAACGCTTGACAATAAAAATAAAATATGTTAGAATACTAAAGCAAAATATTGGGATATAGCCAAGCGGTAAGGCACCAGACTTTGACTCTGGCATTTCGCTGGTCCGAATCCAGCTATCCCAGCCAATAGAAAAGCCACTCCACAAGGGGTGGCTTTTCTATTGGCTGGGATAGCACATTCGAACCATATCCTCGTCCACAACGAGGATATGGTTCGTTCTTTTTCGAGAAAGCCGTTCTCTGCTTGCAAGGATAAGGCTCGAGAATCCATCACTCGTGCTTGAAATGTTTACAAAATTATGGTATAATAAAAGAACTAAAGGCGGTATCGCTTATATCAATGCTACAAAGGAGAAAAATATTGTTTGGATTTAATAAGCTTAACAGAGTTTTAAGAGCTTTAAGAAGAAATGAGATTACTGTTACTGCAAAGAAGTCAGAGGATAACGGTGTTATATACAGGAGCAAATTCGGAGGTATGCCTGCTCTCCCCGTTGATTTTGAGTGGCCTCATTTTGAGTCGGAAAACTTTGAAGATGAAGTTGCCAATAGACCTCTTTCCTTTCTTTGCCAGATAAATTTGGAGGAAATTCACCCATACGATAAGGAAAATTTGTTACCAAAATCAGGCTTGCTTCTTTTCTTCTATGAGCAGGATTCTCAGCGATGGGGATTTGACGCTGAGGACGAAGGATGCTCACGGGTGTACTACTTTGAAGATGTCGATAATCTGAAGCTCACTGATATTCCGGAGGACTTAAGGGAAGAATACAGAGTTAAGGAATATTCTCTTTCCTTCTCTGCAAATGACTCCTACCCCAGCTATGAGGAGCTTGAAATACACAACGATATTGACTGCAATTGGGACGATTATGACGATGCCGTTGAAAAAATGGGCTATGATATTGAAAGCGAACGCCACAAGCTTCTCGGTTATGCAGACCTTATACAGGGTGAAATGCTGACTGAATGTGAAAGAATATCACGAGGTCTTTACTGCGGAGATGCGGAAAGCTACCGTAATACATCCCAGGATATTAAGGAGGATATTAAGAAATCCGCCTCCGAGTGGGTATTACTGTTCCAGATGATGTCCATACAGGATGATGATTTTGAATTGATGCTTGGAGATTGTGGTAATATTTATTTCTACATTCGCAAGGAGGACTTAAAGCAGCGTAATTTCAACAAGGTATGGCTTGTTTTACAGTGCGGATAAATTGAATATGAACGGAGCTTTGTCTGAAGGCTCCGTTTTGTTTTGGAAAATCATTTATCTGCTTGGGCTTTGCAAAATCCACTTTTATGCAAAGTAGGAATCCAACCGTTTGGCGATTTTTACGGTTTGAAAAACTGTTCGTTAGACAAACGGTATCTTTACTTGATGAGTACAATTTAGTATAATATAATTACAAAAGGAAAGGAAGTAATATGTTTATGAGCATTGGAAAAAATATCGCAAGATATAGAAAAGCAAAAAAGCTGACACAGGAGGAACTGGGAGCAAAGCTTGGAATTACTAATCAGGCAGTATCAAAATGGGAATCGGAAATATCATATCCCGACATACTGCTACTCCCTCTGATTGCCGATGAATTGGAAATTACAATAAATGATCTATATGCAACCGATGTTAATCAAATATCGCAGGCAAGGTCTAATATTTTTGATATGGATAGAGTACATAGCTTTCCAAAAGAAGCTCAATCCATGCTTATTGATACATTATACCGTGAAACAAATTTGCTATCCTGCAACAGTTGGGATTTCTTGAAGGTTCCCAAAAATCCTGCAACGAAAAAATACGATAGCGTTAAAAAACACCATACTCTTTCTTGTATATCTGAAAACAGCGGAGCCTCCTTCATTTCAAATAATCAAACGATAATTGATTGCGGAATCGATATAGAAAATATAGGTACTCTGTTTAACAATATAGAAATAGCCTCGGGATTAAAAAAGCTTGCAGATTCAAATGTAAGAGGTGTGCTTTCATATATTTGCAATCAATATTTTCACAGCTCTGCTCCCTTTAATAGCTCTGACAGTGAATATTTTGAAAAGGATATTAAGCCTATTGCAATATCCCGTGCTATCGGACTTACCTTTGATGAAACACTTGAGGCTATGGAGAAGCTTATAACTCTTCATATCATAGATACTGAAGCAAGGGATGACGGAATACACTATCTGCTTCAAAAGCTCAAAGCTATTGAATTAGCCGTAGTTCTTCGTGTGGTTGAACGCTTTATTTATAGCCACATGGGTTTTGGATGTGGAGATTTTGCGGCATTGACGGACTTTTAATTTTACATTTGACAGCTATCTTTGTCGAAACATATGATTCAATACGCACTCCCTCAAGGTGAAGGCTTAAAAATGTATAGCTTTCCTTGTACCACGCTACTGTAGAGTGGTTTTATTTGCCCGAACAACAAAACAACTGCGTAACCGATGTACGCAGTTGTTTTTCTTTTCAAAATTTTCATTTTATAGGAATCCTACGGCAAAGATACTCGTGCATTACTATCATTAAAATAAGCAACACTCCCACATATAGGGGGAAAAGAGCAATATTTATATGCTCTGCTATAAGTCCGAAGAGGGGTGGCATAAGACAGGTGCCTGTGTATGCACTTGCCATCTGTACACCTATCATTGCCTGAGATTTATCAGCTCCGAAGCGTGCAGGAGTAGAATGTATAATACAGGGATAAACAGGTGCACAGCCTAAGCCGGCGACAGCAAGACCAACCAAGCATAGAGTATTACTTGCGGGAATTATAATCATAGTAATACCAATAAGAATAATTCCCTGTCCGATTCGTATAAGAGCCGTGTCAGACAGCTTCATAGAAATAAATCCGTTTACTGCTCTGCCTACTGTAATACCAACAAGAAACAAGCTTCCCCAAGCGGCAGAAATCTCTGCATCTATTCCTCTGTAAAGACTGAGATAGGTGCTTGCCCACAGAGTTACAACCACCTCTATAGCACAATAACAGAGAAAGGTAATCATTATAGCCTTAGCTCCGGGAATAGCAATTATGCTCCTTAGGGGCAAGGGCTTGGCGGATTTGGATGTTTCTTCATCTGCGGTGCCTGATGGAGCTTCAATTCTGCTCTTCCATAAAGGAAGGCTGACAAGAACCACAAAGGAAATAACAAATTGAATTATAGATATATACAGATATCCGTTTCTCCAGCTCAGACCTCCTGTCAGGGCATAGCTCATAATAGCAGGTCCGATAGATGCACCAACACCCCACATACAGTGTAGCCAGCTCATATGCTTACTGCTGTAATGTAGAGCAACATAGTTATTTAAGGAAGCATCAACACTTCCTGCACCGAGACCGTAGGGTATGGCAAAAATACAAAGCATCCAGAATTTTGTACTTAATGTGAATCCAAGAAGTGAAAGTGCCGTCATAATAATACTTACAAAGGTTGTTTTACCAGATCAGAGCTTATATGTTATTCTATCACTCATAAGACTGGAAATAATAGTACCAAAGGCAATTATAGCAGATATTATGCCCGCATATGAAACGGGGACACCCATCTCACCAAACATAGATGGCCAAGCAGAGCCAAGCACGGAGTCCGGTAGTCCAAGACTGACAAAGGCAAGATACAAAACAGCAATAAGAAAGATAAACATAGATACCTCCAAAATTTCAACAATGAAATGATACCATAAAAATAAATTAAAATCAATATATTCCACGATTTTGTTTCCACTATTTAATTATGTTTTATGTTCATTTGTTCATATGTTGATTTATATAAAGATTGCAAAAAGATAGTTTTTGTGAAATTTTGTTGAATATTTTATAAAACTTGTGAGTATATTTATATAAATCGCTTGACAAGTTTTGTCCCATGTGATATTATATGGATGAAAAGGAGTTGATCATATGAATAAAAGCCTGTATTCACTTATTTTATCGGATGATGTTATAAGAGAAATAGACCGACTTGCTTACAAATCGGGAACTAACCGTTCCGGAATGATAAACCGGATTCTTGCCGAGTATGTTTCCTACACTACACCGGAAATGAGGATAAGCCAAATTTTTTCCACTCTTGAAAATATGCTGCTCCCCGGAGATAATTTCAAAAGGCTGATAAACAATTCTCTGTCTGTAATGAATTTACGGTCTTCCATAGACTATAGATACAATCCATCAGTTAAATATACCTTGGAGCTCCATAAAAGCGGTGGGGAAAATATCGGTATGCTTAAAATGTCCATGAGGACACAAAATGCTACCCTTATTTCATATATGGTAGAATTTTACAAGCTCTTTGCCAGTCTGGAGTCTGCCCATATACCCGATACAAAATATTATCTTGAAAACGATAAATTTGTAAGAGAGCTAAGGCTGAGGACCGGCAAGGAGCTTTCCACAGAGCAGCTTGGTAATGCTATTGCAGAATATATTAAGATGCTGGATAGCTGTCTTAAATCATTTTTCTATAATACAGACAGTATTCAGAATGCATCCTATGAAATTGACAGAATACTTATTGCATACCTTGACAAAAACGGTGCAATAATTTAAAGGAGGTATAAATATGAATGTACAGAATTTTACTGAAAAAAGTCTTGAAGCATTAAAAAGTGCCCAAAGGCTTGCTAAGGAATACGGAAATCAATCCCTTGAATGTGAGCACCTTTTATATGCTCTTGTAAGCCAGGAGGAGGGGCTTGTACCCGAGATACTAAGAAAGCTGGAGGTAAGTGTTGACACCGTCAAATCACAGCTTGACGATAAAATATCACGGCTTGTTAAGGTAAGAGGTGCACAGGGAGGAAATATATATATTTCTTCCTCTCTTGATTCTGTCCTTCAGGGTGCTGAAAATGAGGCAGAGACAATGGGAGATTCCTTTGTCTCCGTTGAGCATCTTTTTCTTGCTCTTATTGCAAACGGTAACGACGGAGTTAAAAGGCTGCTTGGAGATGAGGGGATAACAAGGGATAAGACCCTTTCTGTATTAAAAGAAATAAGAGGTAATCAGCGTGTGGATAACGACAACCCGGAGGCTACCTATAATGCCCTTAAAAAATACGGTCAGGACCTTTGCGAGCTTGCAAGAAATCAAAAGCTTGACCCGGTTATAGGCCGTGACGAGGAAATAAGAAATGTAATAAGAATACTGTCACGAAAGACAAAGAACAATCCATGTCTTATAGGTGAGCCCGGTGTGGGTAAAACTGCTATCGCTGAGGGGCTTGCCATCCGTATTGTCCGTGGTGATGTTCCCGATAATCTCAAAAACCGTTCCCTTTTCTCCCTTGATATGGGTGCCCTTGTGGCAGGTGCTAAATACCGTGGAGAGTTTGAGGA
>JAFTOG010000044.1 GCA_017451485.1 Clostridia bacterium
CAAATAGCGTTACTTATATTGGTGACGGTGCATTCTCCGGTTGCTCAAATCTTACAAGCGTTACTATTCCCGATAGTGTTACTTATATCGGGGATGGTGCATTCTCCGATTGCTCTGGAATTATAGAAATAGAAAATGGTGTATCATATGTAGATAAATGGATCATAGATTGTGATACAAGCGTTACATCAGTTACGCTTCGTAATAATACTGTAGGTATAGCTGGTTCTGCATTCTACAATTGCGACGGTCTTACAAGCATTACTATTCCAAATAGCGTTACTTCTATTGGTAATTATGCATTCGCTAGTTGCTCAGGTCTTACAAGCGTTACTATTCCAAATAGCGTTACTTCTATTGGTAGTGGTGCATTCTCCGGATGCACAGGTCTTACAAGTATAACTATAGGAAATAGCGTTACTTCTATTGGTTATAATGCATTCCGAAGTTGTACTTCACTTGAAAGTATTACTATTCCGGGTAGCGTTACTTCTATTGGTGATTGGGCATTCTCCGGTTGCTCAGGTCTTACAAGCGTGACATTTGAAAATACCGACGGTTGGTATGTAACTAATGATTCAAATGCTACAAGTGGAACATCTATTAATGTTACGGATACGAGTACAAATGCGACTAATTTGAGAAGCACATACTACCGTACTTACTATTGGAAAAGAAACGGATAAAAGCAGGTCACAGGATTCCTTTATGGAGAATAGCTCTTATATACTTGACTTTCTCCATAAGGGAATGTATACTTAACATAAGACATTATAATTATTTCAGGAGGAAAAAATGGCTATTACTATCTGTCCCGAATGTAACGGGACAATATCAGATACAGTAGGTCAATGCGTCCATTGCGGTGCTAAAATTACTGTTTGTCCGTCTTGCCACAAGGTAAACGTTGGCAATGCACGCTTTTGTGCCGGATGCGGACATTCATTAAACGTCACCACGGCTCAACCTACACAGCCAACATCAAATACGCAAATCAATCAAAACCCGGCTCAGTACTTTACTGCTCCGACACAGCAGGCACAGCCTACTCAGGCACCTCAATACATTCAACCTACTCAACCATATCAACAGACTCAACCTACTCAACCATATCAACAGGCTCAACCTACTCAGGCATATCAGCCGACTCAGGCTAACTACTACTCTGCTCCACAAACACAGGGCTATCAGGCAAAGCAAAGCACCACGGATCCCTTCTCTGCTTTTACAAGCGGAAATTACCAGAGCTATCAGAATCAGAAGCCTGCGACCAACAATTTCTCAACAAATATGACACAGAGGCAACAGCCCCAACAGTATCAGCCTAATTATTTTTCGGCTCAGCAATCTACCTCATATTCCGGTCTTTTCTCCGACGGGGATATGACAGCCTACAACGCAGGCAGGAAATGGGAGTCCGAAAGAGGAGGCATGAAATTCCTTAAGCGTTATTACAGAATTTGCTATGCTGCCTTAGAGGGATTATTAATGATTGTAATGATAGCAGTTTTGGTATCCACTATTTTTGATGCTATGTCGGGAAAATTACAAAGCATTATGGACGCATATACAACCCTTATCGGTATTTGGGTACTGTTTTCGTTGCCTACAGTCATCAATGCTTGCTTCTACCCCTTTGCAGATTTAATGTTTTTGAAGAGCTTTTCCTACTGGATGAAGGGAAAGGGTCTTACCACAAGCAAGATAATGCAAAACACCTTCTCAAGAGATATGTCCTTAAAAGAGGAAAAGGAAGCCCGTCAGATTTTGGATATTGCAATCAACGGAGAGATTTACCCCTCTGCAGGCGGATTAATAATTGCAAAGCCCATAATTACAGCAGTCGGCTCATTTATTAACGGTATATTATCTATTGTCGGAGGAAAGATATTTCTTGATTTATGTATAATCAAAGGCAGATTTGATCTTGACATGATTGACATGATATTAGACTGCAAGCCCTTGCTTGCAATTATAGTTGCTATAATAGTTATAGGACTGATAGTAAATATTATAGTTGTTAATGTGCTGAACAGCAAAATCAAGGAAAAGAGAAAAATTTGGGTATCCACCAACTGCCCCGAGTATTCAACAAAGCACGCAAGACTTTGTAAATAATTTCTACCAAAAAAATTCGAATAAAAAAACAGACACATCACGCTATGATGTGTCTGTTTTTTGTATTTACAGTTATTTAATTACCTTTAGGGTCTTAATACCGTAGTAGATAAAGGCATCTACGGATAAATCATCAATTATCTCTCCCGGGACAAGAATTGGTACTGCAGGGGGACAGGAAACGGAGCTGACAGCTAATATTCTGCCCTTTGCACACTCCGTAGGAACTTCCTCCCAGGGGGATATTACAGCCTCTCTTACGGAAACAGCTCTATTCCCTCTTGAAATGGCAGGAGCCGTGGATAAAACGGGCTCTCCTTTAGCAACGGACATAAGTGCCTGTGACAGCTTAGTTAGTCCGTTATTATCGGGTGAGAGCATAAATACTATATAGTCGGGGTCACAAAACTCGCACTCTATGTTATGATTTTTTCGCATTATGTCGGCAAATTCGATACCCGTATAACCAAATTTCTTTACATCAAGAGTGAATTTAAGGCTTTCATCACCTATAAAGGAATAGCCGTATTCCGTAAGCTCTGCTCTTTTTCTGTCAGCCAACCTAATAAATTCCCACAGCCTATTTTGATATCCGTCCTCTATATATTTGTTTACGGCGTCAAGGGACTGTAAAATAAGGTATGAGGGACTTGTAGAGCCAAAGAGAGCCAAAGCATCTCTTACTCTGCTTTTGAACACAGGATCGGCATTTTTATTAATATGAATATATGCTCCGCCTGTAAGTGACGGCAAGGTCTTATGTGCTGAGTCACAGCAGATATCGGCACCAGAGTCCATAGGATGCTGTCCACAGCCTGTAAATTTAAGATATGCACCGTGGGCGTTATCCACAAGGAGCAGCACTCCGTATTTACGGCACACCCTTGAAATAGCCCTTATATCGCACATATTACCGAGATAGTCGGGAGAGGTTATATATACGCAGGTAGGCTTTTTATCCACACCTCCAAGGACTTTTTCAAGCTCTGTGGGGTCTATAATGCAAGAAAGATAGGAGCTATCCCCCAAAGGGTAAAGCCAATCCACCTCTATGTCAAGAAGAGCTATTCCGCTTAAAAAGGTCTTATGGACATTTCTTGTCGCTAAGATATAAGGCTTTTCTCCCCTTTCCTTGGCGTACAGGGTCACAAGATAAAGCATAGCACGGATACAGTGGGACGAGCCCTCGGTAGAATAAAAGGTATCAGCTCCGAAAAGCTCCGAGGCATTTTTCTCACTTTCGGCAATTATACCCTCAGCCTCAAAAAGGCTATCGGCTCCCTTTATTTCCGTAAGGTCATATTTTTCCATTCCCAGATAGGAAATTCCCTTGTGGCCGGGCATATGGAGTCTTTCTGTATTTTTTTCTATATACTCCCTTACAAAATCGCATATCGGCGTTTTCATATTATATCCGTCCCTTAAAGGTACGGTCTATTGCGACCATAATGGCACATTCCATTCTCTTTCTGAACAGGTCACAGCCGTATTTATAAATACCTCTTACGCTTCCTGTGGCGTGATATGCATTTGCTGCACAGCCACCCGAGCAATAGAGCTTAGCCCAGCAACCGTGACAGTCGGGACGGGCATAAACATTGCAGTCGGCAAACTCGGTCTGTACAGAAGTATTGGTAACGCCCTGCCAGATATCGCCGAGCTTGAATTTTTCCTCGCCTACAAACTGGTGACAGGGGTAAAGGTCTCCCCATGGAGTAACAGCCATATACTCTGTTCCCGAGCCACAGCCCGAAATGCGTTTATAGATACAGGGGCCACCCTTCAAGTCAATCATATAGTGATAGAAGGTAAAGGGCTTACCCTCGTCATCACGCTTTATCATAAGCTCTGCAAGCTTTTCGTACTGCTCCATTACAATGGGCTTATCAGCCTCGGTAAGTTCTGAGGGGTCACCACTTGCACATACTACAGGCTCCATAGAAAGCTCTGTAAAGCCGAGATCAAGCATAGTCCTTATATCTGTTAAAAAGTCGGGGTTAGCGTGGGTAAAGGTGCCACGCATATAGTAGTTTTTACCTCCACGGGCATCAACAAGCTTTTTGAACTTGGGTACAATACGGTCAAAGCTGCCGTTACCTGCATAGTCAACACGGAAACGGTCGTGGATCTCCTTGCGTCCGTCAAGGCTCAATACCACGTTGCTCATTTCACGGTTGGCAAAGTCGATTACATCGTCGTCGATAAGCAAGCCGTTTGTAGTGAGGGTAAAACGAAAATTCTTACCCTTCTCCTTCTCCACGCTTCTTGCATATGCTACAAGCTTTTTTACCACCTCAAAATTCATAAGAGGCTCTCCGCCAAAGAAGTCAACCTCTAAGTTCCTACGGCTGCCCGAGTTTTCAATCAGGAAATCAAGAGCACGCTTGCCTACCTCATAGCTCATTACAGCTCTGTCACCGTGATATTTGCCCTGGGAGGCAAAGCAATAGGAGCAATTAAGATTACAGGTGTGGGCAATATGTAAGCAGAGTGCCTTAACCACGCCCGAGGTCTTTTCCTTAAGCTTGCCTGCAATAGGCTCAAAGGTATCGGGGGCAAAGAGCTTTCCACTCGCCTTTAGCTTTTCCACCTGGGCAAAGCACTCTTCTATATCGCCGTCGGTAATATCCTCTCTGTCCTTATATTTTTCTGTAATGGCAGAAATAATTTCCTCCCTGCCCTTGTCCTCGTACATACCGATTATATCGTATGCCACCTCATCCACCACATGGATAGAGCCCGAGCATACATCAAGGACAATATTATAATTATTCAACTTATACTGATGTATCATATCTTCTATTCCTGTATTATTTTTATCGTAAAAAACGGATGTCGTACGACATCCGTTTCAGCTTTTAGCGTAATTATTCGCTGTCCTTGCTGTCCTCTTTGCTCTCGCACTGCTGATTAGCAATACCACAGCTTGTCTTACAAGCAGACTGGCAGGATGTCTGGCACTCGCCACAGCCACCCTTCTTGTCGCACAATGTACGAGTTTCAAGTGTCTTGATGTGTTCCATAATGAACCTCCGCAAAATATTATATATAAGCATTATATCACTACAAAAATAAAATGTCAATAAGGATAAAATAATTTCTTCATAAAAGCATATTTTCTTAAACATTTTCTTGACCCGGAAGGCATTTTATGGTAGAATAAAGAAAAAACCGTAAGGAGAAAATTATGAGAATATTGTTCCAGGGTGACTCCATTACCGATTGTGGAAGATCCTATAATGACAACTGTAATCTTGGCAGGGGCTATCCCCACCTTGTAGAAGCAGAGCTTGGTTACTGCGAGCCTGCACAGCATGAGTTTTTCAACAGGGGTATCAGCGGTAACCGTATTGTTGATGTATATGCCCGTATAAAGCGTGATATTATTAATCTCCAGCCCGATATAATGTCCATTCTTATCGGTGTTAACGATGTATGGCACGAGCTTGGTGACTCACCCAACGGCGTTGACGCAGACAAATTCTTCAAGATATACTGTATGCTTATTGAGGAAATAAAGGAGGCTCTTCCCAACATTAAAATTATGATTATAGAGCCCTTTGTTCTCAAGGCATGCTCTACTGAGGAGAACTGGGATTTCTTTAATTCCGAAACAAAGAAGAGAGCCGAAATGGCTAAGCGTGTTGCAGAAAAGTATTCTCTTACCTTTATTCCGTTACAGGAGGGCTTTGATAAGCTGGCGACCCTCGCTCCCAACAATTACTGGATTGGCGACGGCGTTCATCCCACTCCCAAGGGTCACGCATACATCAAATCCAAATGGCTTGATGCTTATTACAATCTTAATAAATAATTATTTCAATAATAAAAAAAACAGCCACAGGAGTGGCTGTTTTTTGCTTAAGCTCAAGATATTATGAAAATTCAACAGATTGTGCCCACTCGAAAATTCTGTCCTCATATTCGGGAGCATCGTTTTCTCTTACGGCAAACTGAATAAGCCAGAATGCGTCATCCTCTTTGTAAGAGAATGAGTAATACTTAAATGTTTTTGACTTGACGGTCTTTGTGTAAACGAAATATACAAGTCCGTCCTCTTCCTTTACTTCTGTATCTATGTTATTTGCTAAAAGGGCAAGCTCTGCATAATCTTTAGCCGAACCATTTGCGTGTACGCCAAGGTCAGTAAATTTTTCTTCTATGAAATATACTGCAACATCATCTGAGGCGTAGTAGATTCCCACATCGTCTTCCTTTTCTTCAAAGGCCTTAGTCAAGGTCATCTTCATATCGTCTACTTTAATATCCATAGGCTTCTTGTTTTGTACCGATGTAATAATGTTGGGGACAAAAATACCTATCACAATACCTATCGCAATAGCAATAGCCATAATTATCATACCCCTGTTTTTGTTGGCAGATCTGTTTACAGCTGCCTCACCGGAATTATTATTATCAAAGTAGAAGGGATTGCCTGCACCGGGATTGTACTTGTGCTTACCTGTAAGAGCAATATCCTCACTACCCTCGGGAAGTACATAAAGCTCGTTACAGTAGTTTTTGCTTGTTTTTCCTGCAATGGCAAAAAGCTTAGCACTCTCTTCCCTTATCTCAAAGGTCTCTGTTGCACCGTTTTTGATTTCACCAAGAAATCTGCAACCAACACCCTTGATAACAAGATCAGTTGATGTGTTATCCTCTATGTAGATTTTTGTTTTGCAAAGACATCCTACAAATGATTTAGTTCTTGTAATAGATAATCTTCTCATATAGTCCTCCAAACAAAATATATTAACAAAATTATATCACCTTACAGTGCTTGTGTCAAGAGCATTTGATTTTTATTATCTTTGTGACAAAAAAGACCATACGCTTGCGTTTTTAAATGCAAAAGGCGGATATCCTCGCCTTTTTTATTTATCCTCTTATTTCAACACCGATAGCCTTAGAGAGCTTCTTGGTTGTGCTCTTTGCAACCTGCTCAATTTCTGCACCGGTAAGTGTCTTTTCTCCGGAGCCGATTACAAGACGGACGGTAACAGACTTCTTTCCTGTCGGAATCTGCTTACCTGTATATTCATCAACAAACTTAACCTCCTTAAGGAGAGAGTCATCTGACTTCTTTGCCATTATTGCACCGTAGATATCAGCCCACTTAACGGATGCGTCAACCACGAAGGAGAGGTCATATTCATTCATCGGGAATTCGGGTAAGCGTACATAACGGTTTGTTCTCGACTTAAGAGGCTCCAAAGCGTTCATATCAAGCTCTACAAGAACTGCAGAAAGCACCTTAATGCCACACGCCAAGGCAGATTTTTTAGAAAGCAATGCAATGTCGCCTATCTTTTTACCGTTTAAGCAGATGTTGAGCCAAACGGTTTCGTCAGCCCAATAGGGCTTTTCTGCCTTTTCAAAGGTAAATTCCTCCATATGTGTGTATCTGGGCATCATACCGATAACACCCTTAGCACGACGGAAAAGCTCTGCTATATTATCACTCTTGCCAACAAAGGCACAGCCAAGGTGCTTCTTCTGACAGGGGAGCTTTTCTCCCTTATACTCCTCTGTATAATCGGAGTCAAGGAAAATCTGTGTCTCCTCAAAAATATCGAACTCATCAAAATTGCGTTCATTCTTTACAATAGCCTTACAGATATTGGGGAGGAGTGAGCATCTTACATAGCTCTCAGTAGGTGAGGGAGGTGTTGCAAGAGCAAGAATGCCATCGGTTGAGGGCATTATTGCGTGTACAAACTCATCACTCATCCAGGGATAGGTAAATATTTCCTGCATATTGCAACGGAATGCAAGGTATTCCTTAACTCTGCGAACGAGGTCTACCTCAAGCTGATTTATAGCACCGTCAAAGGTGGTTGTAATAGATGTGGGCTGGAAGTTTTCATAGCCGTACATACGGGCAACCTCTTCCATTATATCGGCTTTTATCGACACATCTCCCGTTGAACGCCATGTGGGAACAACAATATGCATACTGTCCTCGGTAAAGGTAACCTCATATCCCATAGTACCAAGCTTCTTTGCCACTACCTCCTGAGGGATACGCATACCGAGACGGCGATCAAGCCATTCAAGCTCTACATCAATTTCCTTCTTTTCAAGCTTCTTTACATAGAGGTCCTTGTAGGATGTAACCTTCATTTCGGGATAGAGCTCTGCAAAAAGCTCCATAGCCATGGACACTGCCTGGTCACAGCGTTCGGGATCTACTGCCTTTTCATATCTGGAGGATGCCTCTGTTCTGTTATCGTAGCGAAGAGCTGTTCTTCTTATGCCTCTGGACTCAAAGTTAGCACACTCAAAAATTACGCTTTCTGTATCGGGAAGAACGGAATCCTTTCCACCACCCATAACACCTGCAAGTCCTACTGCTCCCTCTCCGTCTGCGATTACAAGATCGTCTGTGGAGAGCTCAAGCACCTTATCGTTAAGAAGCTGGAGTGTCTCGCCCTCGCTAGCACGGCGAACCTCAATATGGTCAATGATGTGGTTGGAATCATAAACATGAGTGGGCTGACCTGTTGCAAGCATTACATAGTTTGTAATATCAACAAGAGCATTGATAGGACGCATACCTACACGCCAGATACGGCTCTGCATCTTAAATGGTGAGGGCTTAACCGAGAGTCCCTCTACTTTGGCACCGATAAATCTGGGACATCTGTCGCTGTCCAAAATTCTTACATCATATTCAGCATCTACATCAGGCTCATACTTCTCAAACTCAACCAAGGGGAGGTCGTAAAGAGCTGCTATCTCTCTTGCTATACCGTAGTGACCCCAGAGGTCGGGACGGTTAGTCATTGACTTATTATCTATTTCAAGAATGATATCATCAAGGTCAAGGGCTGTAGCCAGGGGCGTACCTGCCTTTACATCAAAGGAGGTAATATCCATAATCTCGTGGTCATCCTTCAAGGGGAAGAGGTCCTCGAGTCCTACCTCTGTGGAAGCACATATCATACCGAAGCTGGCAACTCCACGGAGCTTGGTATTTTTGATTTCAACAGGCTCTCCCTCTCCGTGCCAACGAACCATAGCACCGGGACAGGCAACAACAACCTTCATCCCCGGCTCAAGATTAGAGCCCCCACATACGATGTCCTTAACATCCTCACCGATGTCTACCTTGCAAACACGGAGCTTGTCTGCATTGGGATGGGGCAAAACCTCTTTTATTTCGCCGACTACTATCTTATCAAAACGCTTAGCAAGGCTCTCTGCTCCCTCAACCTCAACTGTTGACATAGTAAGGTCATAGGCAAGTCTTGTAAGGTCCATATCGTCGGGGATCTTTACAAAATCCTTAATCCAATTAAGTGATAATTTCATTTTCGTTTCCTCCTTATTTGAACTGCTTTAAGAAGCGAAGGTCTGTGCTGTGGAAGAGACGCACATCGTCAACTCCGTAACGCATCATAACAAGTCGGTCAAGACCGATATTTACATAGAAGCCTGTGTACTCATCGGGGTCAAGTCCTGCAGAACGAAGTACATTGGGATGTGGTGTACCACCGGGCATAATCTCGATCCAGCCAACATGCTTACATACGCTACAGCCCTTACCTCCACATACAAGACAGCCCATATCAATTTCAAAGCCGGGCTCTACAAAGGGGAAGAAGCCTGCTCTCATACGAACGGGAACATCCTGTCCAAAAACCTTGGAAAGAATGCTCTTTATCATAACCTTACCGGCTGTATAGGTAAAGTCCTTATCCACAATAAGTGCCTCATACTGGAAGAAAGCTCTTTCGTGGCGGGCGTCTGTGGTCTCGTTTCTGTACACTCTACCGGGATATACAAATCTGTATGGGGGCTTATGTGTCTGCATATAGCGTACACTATCACCTGTCAGATGGGGACGGAGACAAAGCTTTTTATCAGCATCACCTGTATCGTGACCTGCCAGCCAATAGGTATCCATGCTCTCTCTTGCAGGATGATTGGGTGGGAAGTTAAGGTTATCAAATGCGAAATATTCACTTGTGATTTCCGGTCCTGAAAACACCTCGAAGCCCATAGAACGGAATGCATCGTTCAAGTCATAGCACATCTGTGTAATGGGGTGGAGTCCTCCGATTTTAGGCTCGATACCGGGAATGGTGCAGTCAAAATCGGGAGATATCTCAGATGCCTTGAGCTTAAGCTCTTCTCTTCTTCCCTCTATCTGCTCGGACAAAATAGTTTTTACATTGTTTACTGCCTTGCCCATTTCGGGTCTTAAGGACACATCAAGCTTAGGTATCTCCTTAAGAAGCTCTGTAACGCTTCCCTGCTTGCCAAGAAGGGCACCCTTGATTTCCTGTAATTCACCCTCTGTCTTGGCGTTCTGAATTTTCTCTGCTCCCTCTCGGAGTAGAGCTTCTAACTTTTCCTTCATTGTATATACTCCTTTTCATAACTTACAGTTTTCAGGTCACTGTACTCATTTAGCTGACCGTATTATAATTTGGTGGTAAAAATAAAAAAATCCCCGATTTCTCACAGGAGAAATTACAGGGACGGAATAACCGTGTTACCACTCTGCTTTGCTTACATTTCACAAAATAAGCCTTTATAGGTGTACCACCATACACCCTGTCCTGTAACGGTGACTGCCGGTGAGGTCTACACAGCATACGCCTTCAACCCACAACTTGTAAAAGGAATTCGCCGTCATCAAGCTACTGTCTTGCACCGGGTGACAGCTCTCTGAAAGCCCAAAAATACGGTTACTGATTTTTACTCAAGCGTTTTTCAAAATAACAAGGATATTTTATCAAATCTTTTTCCGTTTGTCAATAGCAAATCATTATTTACTGTAAATAAAACAAAGGAATCCCTGTAAGGAGGATTCCCTTTAACTGTTTAATGTGATGCCGATGCTACGGTCGTTGCAAAAGACTATCTGTCAAGTAGTCCTTTGATTACGGGCTCAATTTTTTCTGCCATCAAGTGGAAGCCGTAGTCGTTCGGATGGACGGTATCAATCAAGCACAGCTCCCTGTCCGGACAATCCTTGAAGAAGGTCTCTCCGTCTATGAAGTATACATTCTTATCCCCTGAGGCGATAGCGTTATTATAAGTGTTGAGAACAGCCTCACGGCGTGCACATTCCTCCTCCCCATATACGGCACAGGGGCGTGTCATCATAACTATGGGGGTGTCGGGGTGCTTTTCTCTTACTCTCTTAAAAAATGGCTCGTGAGTTTTCCAAAGGTGCTCTACGGTGGGAGCATTGTGGTCATAATCGTACACGAAAATTGAAAAATCAAGAGTGTTTATGTAATCTGCCATTGCAAGCTCTCCCTTGGCGTTACCCGAAAAGCCCAAATTGATATAATCTGTATCGAGATGACGGGAGATTATGGCGTTGTACGCATTTGCCATATTACAGGAGATACCACCCTCTGTAATGGAGGAGCCGTAATACACAATCGGTTTTTCGTGCTTATAGGGTGTAGGAGCCTCAATAACTGCATCATCCTCGATTTCCACATCAACAGTATCGATAATTTCATTACGAGGGAGCAAAATCGTTACATCCTCCATTTCATTACTCTTTCTAAAGGTGCCGATTATTTTCTTTGTATCATAGTTACATGGACAGGCAAGACCGAGAAAACGGGAGCTTGTCTTTTCCCCGACGAAAACTGAAATTGACTGACAGGAGTAAATTGACATACCGATATCAACGCTTAGAGTTTTAAGTGCCACCTTTACTGTAAAGACGGGAGAATCCGTACGGAAGCAAATACGCCCACCCGGAACACGCCTACCGAGAAAATCCAGGCTGGGTATTTTTTCAATCACCTCGTCGGGTAATCTTGTAAGTTTTTTTGTTTTGTCAAAAAAAGGGATTCCGTACACCTTAATAGGGGGATTATTTATCGAATAGCTCTTCATATTTTTTCCTCTCAATTCAAATTAATTTCAGTTTTTTTGCTGTTTTATAGACACGGGTGCCGTTCTTTTCCAGTCTTTCACGGCTTAGGCTCTGTGAATCCAGACCCATAAGTATGCCACATACATCCTTTTTACAGCCCGGCATTATAAGGTCACCACCTGCATCGGCAATTTTCCACGCTGTGGTTCGAGGATGTCTATCCTTTTTATCAGCCATAATGCCACCGTAAACTATCCAGTCCGTCATTACAAGCCCGTCATAACCGAGCTCACACCTTAAATAGTCGTGGATAAGTCCCTTATGCTCTGCTGTATGGGTACTGTTTACAAGATTATATGAGGTCATTACAGCCACAGGGTCGGCTTCTTTTATGCAAATGGCAAAGCCCTTAAGGTATATTTCTCTCATTGCCCTTTCACTGACTATTGAGTTATTGCCGTATCGGTTGGTTTCCTGATTATTGGCACAGAAATGCTTAACCGTAACACCACAGCCTCTGTGGGACTGTACTCCCCTTGTTATGGCTGAGGCTATTTTTCCACTGACAACAGGGTCCTCTGAATAATATTCAAAGTTTCTTCCACAGCGTATGCTCCTATGTATGTTCAATGCAGGGGCAAGCCATAAATGTACGCCGAAGCGTGACATTTCATCTCCCACAATATCACCGCAAAGTGTAGCAAAATCCGTGCTCCAGCTTTGGGCAACGGCAGTACCTATGGGTAATGCTGTGGCGTACTGATATTCAGCAGAGCAATCCTTTGGCAGCTTACTTTTACCGACAAAAAGCTTTAGTATCTTTTTGAGTATGCCCGGCAGATATTCAAGCACGCTGTCGGGGATTCCACTCTCTGACAGGGAATGTACCTTACCTTTTTTGTCTCTGTAAAACTCCCGGCTAAGACGAAGACCGGAGGGGCCGTCTGCCATTACTATCTGTGGAATACCCATATCCTTAAGCTCATCTGTGGTCTCTCCTGCTCCACCTGCAACCTGTGAGCTGGCATTACCTATAACACTGAGGATACCCCCGTGTGGATTAAAGTGTCCTACATTAAGGTAAGCAAGAGAAACATCTGTAAGCTCCTTGATTTTCGTCTCTATTTTTTCTTCCCTGATATAGTATGCCTCAGCATAGGTCATATCCTCCGGCGAAAGTGTAAATACAGGGGTTTCACTATCGGGCTTTCTTCTCTTATGTAACGGTGGCTCAGGATCGTCAAAATCATATTCTCCACTTAGATTTTTTGCCTTGTATACTACTGCCTCACTGTCTAAATTAATTACAAACGCCACATTTAAGCTTCTTGAAGAGTTGCCTATGTAGACTATATAATTGCCTGCCTCGAGTATATAGCTCTCTGTACTTTCGTCGTATGACGCCATATCCTCTATACGAAGCTCCATAGATACTGTTGTGCTCTCCCCGGGTAAAAGCTCCCCCGTTTTGGCAAAGCCCCAGAGCTCCTTAAGTGGCTTATCAAGTCTGCCTCGGGGTGAGGAAATGTAGCACTGTAAAACCTCCTTGCCCGGATATGCACCCATATTTACAACTCGTGTATTTACTGTGAAAGTTCCGTTTTTTTGGCATACGGTAGGCTTTTTTATGTCAAATTCAGTATATGAAAGTCCGTAGCCGAAGGGAAACAGCACCCGTCTTGCATCCATATCAAAGAAACGGTAGCCGACATATATTCCCTCCCTGTACCTTGTATCATCCTTATTGCCGAACTCAATATGCTCGTAATCGGACTCGGACGCCCAGGTGGTAGTCAGCTTACCAGACGGGTAGCTTTTACCGAGGAGCAAATCGGCAAGGGCATCTCCTGTACATGTGCCAAGCTGGGATAAAAGAAGAATATTGGAAACAGAGGACAGCTCTGAAAGATCTATTACCCCTCCCACATTGAGAACAAGCATAAATCTGTCACACTTTTCATTAAGCTCTAAAATATCTCTTATTTCCGTCTCAGTAGGAAGAATATCTCCCTTTATAAATTCACGGTCTGCTCCCTCACCCGAAATTCGGGAAAGAACGTATATTGCCGTATCACATTCTACATCCGTGGGTATATTATATTCCGGCTCGGGCATAATCCTACCCATTGCATAAACGGGGGCAAGCTGATGCTTTTCCTTAGCCTCCCTCTTAATCCGTTTTACAAAGCGTTCCCTTGCCTGCCTGTATTCCATATCATAGGAATCCAACCACTTATCCGAGGTGATTTCAAAGCCTGCGTTTTTAAGCCCCTCCTCCACGGTGACAAAAAATCGAGAGTTTACCTCTCCTGAGCCTGTGCCCCCCTTTACCGTGTGGCGTACTCCGTTACCGTAGGCACCGATTTTGCAGGGCTTATCTATGGGAAATTTACCGTTTGATTTAAGTAAAACACAGCATTCTCCAAGCTCTGCTCTCAGCCTTTCAAGATGCTCCCTTTCGTAATTGAAAAGCTCCATTTTGCCCTCCTTTGCGTTCTTTATTACATACAGTATACAACATTTCCACTCCGAAATCAAGGGTTGACAACACAGTGAAGGTAGTATATAATTAAAATATAAATTTATATGAGGTGAGTACCATGTTTAATGCTGAAAAGGTTAAAAACGACTGTGTAAATTGGATAAGAGATTTTTTTGAAAAAAACGGCAAGGGCTGTAATGCAGTACTCGGTATTTCCGGTGGAAAGGACAGCTCTGTAGTTGCAGGTCTTTGTGTTGAGGCTCTTGGGAAGGACAGGGTTATCGGAGTTCTTATGCCCAACGGAGAGCAGCATGACATCGACTGTGCCTATGCTCTTGTAAACCATCTTGGCATAAAGCATTATGTTGTTAATATAAAGGACGCAGTTGACGGTCTTATCGGCAGTATGCCCTCTGACCTCCCCCTCTCCTTCCAGTCCACAAGTAATATTATGCCCCGTATCCGTATGACTGCGGTTTATGCCGTATCACAAAGCTGTAACGGAAGGGTTGCAAATACCTGTAATCTCTCTGAGGACTGGGTAGGCTACTCCACAAGATACGGTGACTCCGTTGGTGACTTCAGCCCTCTCTCCCGTCTTACGGTCCAGGAGGTAAAGGCTATCGGTCATGCACTTGGTCTCCCCCGTGAGCTTGTTGATAAGACTCCTATTGACGGTCTTTGCGGTAAGACAGATGAGGACAATCTTGGCTTTACCTATGCTGAGCTTGACAGATATATCCGTACAGGAGAAATTAACGACCCCGAAAAAAAGGCACTTATCGACAGAAAGCATAAGATGAATCTCTTTAAGCTTGAATTAATGCCCTGCTTTGAGCCTGTTTTTGATTAAAATCCTGTATGAATCATCCCGGCAAGTCATATCGCTTTACGGTTATTTTGCTTTTGCCTTGAAATAACATATAATAGTACAGCTTTGCCCAAAGCAATAAAAAAACGGAATTTTTGCAAATTCCGTTTTTTGTTTATTAAAGTGAGTTAATGTATTCAATAAGCTTTGTGCGAAGCATCTGGGGGTCACAGTTACCACGAAGCTCCTTCATACACTTGCCGTAGATTGCCATAATTGCCTTTTCCTTACCACCCTTATAGTCGGCTACAGCCTTGGGGTCAGCCTCTACCATGGTCTTTATAACCTTATCCATAAGACCTGTGTCGTTGGAGATTATAAATCCGTTCTCCTCTGCGTACTTGGAGGGAACAACAGCAGCGTCATCGAACATAGCATTAAGTATCTTCTTAGCGTTGGCACGGCCCACCTTATTACCTGAAACGAGGGAGATAAGCTCACCCAATGCCTTACCGTCAAGGGTAAGCATATCGTAGGTCATCTGACGGGCGTTAAGATTGCTCATAACCTCGGATATCATCCAGTTAGCAGCATCCTTTGCATTACCGCATACGGAATATGCATCCTCAAAGCACTCGCAAAGTGCAATGCTCTTTGCAATCTGCTCAGCGTCATAGTCGCTAAGACCGAGCTCTGTCGTATATTTCTCACGCTTAACCTCTGGAAATTCGGGCAATGAAGCCTGAATGGAGTCAAACCACTCATCATCAATTACAACAGGCATTACATTGGGGTCGGGGAAGTAACGGTAATCACCTGCTGTCTCCTTGGATCTCATAGCATAGCTCTTGCCCTTGATATCGTCCCAACGGCGTGTTTCCTGTACAAGCACCTCTGTTCCGTTTTCGATAGCATCAATATGTCTTGCTGTTTCATACTCTATTGCACGCTTGATGGCCTCGATAGAGTTCATATTCTTCATTTCGGTACGGACACCGAGCTTATCGCTACCCTCGGGACGAACAGAAAGGTTTACATCGCAACGCATTGTACCGTGTGCCATCTCGCACTCGGCAACCCTTGCATAGCGAAGAAGAGCTTTGAGTCTTTCAAGATAAGCCTCAACCTCCTCAGCAGAGGAAAGGTCCGGCTGGCTTACAATCTCAATAAGGGGAACACTTGTACGGTTAAAGTCAACATGTGTAGTATCCTCACGGATATCGTGAACAAGCTTACCTGCGTCCTCCTCCATATGGATCTGCTTAATGCGAATACCCTTTTTGCCCTCGGAGGTTTCAATCTCCACAAGACCGTTTACGGCAACGGGGGCAAACCACTGTGTAGTCTGATAAGCTGAGGGAAGGTCGGGATAGTAGTAGCTCTTTTTATCGAAGGTGGTCACACGGTTAATGTGGCAGTTAAGCATAAGACCTGCCTTCATACCGTAGTCCACTACTCTTTTATTAACAATCGGAAGCATACCGGGCATACCACAGCATGCCGGACAAACATGGGTATTGGGCTCAGCACCGTAGGAATGAGCTGAGCAGGAGCAGAAAATCTTTGAGTCGGTTGCAAGCTCACAGTGAACCTCAAGACCGATGACTGTTTCGTATCTCATTTATTTACCCTCCTTTTCCAATTTCTCGCAAAGTGCAAGAAGGGATGTTTCGTTAAAATAGTTACAAATAAGCTGTACGCCCTCGAAAGCAACAGCAGGAAGACCTGTAATGCTTGCAGGAGCAGTATAAAGGTTCTCTGTATAGGGCATATCCTTATTTGCCCTTACTGCGTCAATACTGTAAGCCATAGCGGAGCAAGCAGGCATAAGAACTGCATCGTACTCCTTAAAGAGCTTACCGAACTCCTCGCAGATAAGTCTGCGTACTCTGAGAGCCTTATCGTATACCCTCATATAGTTTTCTGTGGAAAGTGTATCGGAGCCAAAAAGAATAGCAGCTTTAAGAAAATCGCCGAATGCCTCTGTACGGCTGTTGGTATAAAGCTCATCAATGGATGTGAAATTATTGGAACGGTAGCCGTATTTTACGCCATCATAACGGGAAACATTGTTACATAGCTCTGCACTCATAAGGATGTTCCACGCATTACGGGACTTCTTTATAAGGTCGTTTTCAATACGGTCCACCTTAATTCCGTCAGCCTCAAGCTTAGCTACAAGGCTGTTTACAGCACTATTTACGGTGTCGTCACAGCAAAGCATATCTGTAATTACTGCAACACGCTTAATTTCAACCACGGGGGCAGACTTTTTAAGAAGTGCACACTTACTTTCGGGCAGGCTTGTGCCGTCCTTGTCATCGTGTCCTGCCATAGCATCGAGGATATCACGGCACGCCGAGGCACTTTCTGCCATTACGCTTACGCAATCGCCTGAGCAAGCTACAGGAATCATACCGAAACGGGAAACTGTACCGTAGGTGGGCTTAACACTTACAAGACCGTACTGTGCAGCAGCTCTTCTTACGTAGCCGTTTGCATCAAGGCAGATACCTGCCATAGCATCCCCGGACTTGATAATTTCAGCCACGGGGTTAAGGATTTTACCGTTTTCATCTACACAAGCACCCTTGTATGAGGTTTCGCCGAGGAGGTCAATTGCAAGCTCACCAACAGAAGCCTTACCGCAAAGTCCATAGCCTGCATTTGTAAGACGGGTAAGCACCTCTGCCTCAAAAAGGCTAACATATCCGTCAAGCATCCTTGAGCCTGCTGTTGTGGGTATGCCCTTTGTAAGAAGCATATCGTCTGCTACAATTTTTTTGTCAAGAGATGTATTTACTTTTTCAAAATAGAATTCCATATTTACCTCCCTTTACTCTACCACACGGGGAACACACCAGTATCCCTCGTCGGTCTCGGGTGCTCCAGCCTGGAGTGACTCACGGTCAAAATTCTGTACTATCTTATCCTCACGAACTACTGTAAGTATAGGTAAAACATGTACCATTCTCTCAGTATTTTCAGTATCGATAGAGGAAAGCTCGGAAAGGTCATTTTCTCTTCTGTCAAAAAATGAATACATTTCACTCTTCTGCTCTTCTGTAAGGCTGAGCTGATTTAACAGCTCCAGCCTTCTCAATGTATCTTTATCCATAATAATTAAACTCCTTTAATTTATAAAAAATTATAAAAAGGGTCAAATCTGCATCGGTCAGTCTCTTACCTTAATGTGTACCTCACGGAGCTGCTGCTCTGTTACCTCACCGGGGGCACCCATCATAAGATCCTGTGCGTTACCGTTCAAGGGGAATGCGATAACATCACGGATTGTTTCCTCCTCGGCGATAAGCATAATCATTCTGTCAACGCCGGGAGCCATACCTGCATGAGGAGGAGCACCGTATGCAAAGGCTGTGTAAAGGGCACCGAACTTAGCCTTGAGTGTATCCTCACCGTAGCCTGCAATTTCAAATGCCTTTCTCATAATATCGGGGTTATGGTTACGAACAGCACCGGAGGAAAGCTCTACACCGTTACATACAATATCGTACTGGTATGCAAAGATATCAAGAGGATCCTTATTAAGAAGTGCATCCATACCTCCCTGGGGCATTGAGAAGGGGTTATGTGTAAAGTCAATCTTATTTGTTTCGGGATTAAGCTCATACATGGGGAAATCAACAATGAAGCAGAACTCGAAGGAGTCGTTCTTGATAAGACCGAGCTCATTACCTATCCATGTTCTCATCTCACCGGAAAGCTTATTGATAACGGAAGCAGAGTCGCTGATGAAGAACAGGGACTCACCCTCCTTAATACCTACAAGAGCAGTAAGCTCTGCCTTTTGCTCCTCTGTGAGGAACTTGGCAATAGGACCCTTGTATTCTCCACCCTCAAGTGTGATGTAGCCGATTCCGAACTTCATACCTATGCTTCTTGAATAAGCGTCGATAGCCTTTTCAAATGCCTTCTTACCGTCTCCGTCGCCATCCTTCTTAACAAGATAGTTAGCCACAATACCACGAACAAGCTTGTTCTTGAAGGGTACTGTTCTTCCGTTGATTGTAAGGAACTCATGCTTACCGAAGAAGTCTGTAAGGTCCTGAATAATAAGGGGATTGCGAAGGTCGGGCTTATCGGAGCCGTACTTCATCATTGCGTCTGCAAAGGTAATTCTACGGAAGGGTGGCTTGGAAACCTCCTTATTGGAGAACTCCTTGAAGGTGTTGTAAACTACTGTCTCAGCAACCTCGAATACATCCTCCTGTGTTGCAAAGGACATTTCAAAGTCAAGCTGATAGAACTCTCCGGGAGAACGGTCCTGACGGGCATCCTCATCACGGAAGCAGGGAGCAATCTGGAAATAGCGGTCAAATCCTGATGCCATAAGAAGCTGTTTGAACTGCTGAGGAGCCTGAGGAAGTGCATAGAACTTACCCTTATGCTTACGGCTCGGCACGAGATAGTCTCTTGCACCCTCCGGTGAGGAGGCTGTAAGAATAGGAGTCTGTATTTCCATAAAGCCCAAATCCTCCATCTGACGACGGAGATAGCTCAAAATCTTGGAACGGAGTACGATATTATCGTGAATCTTACGGTTACGAAGATCAAGATAACGGTACTTAAGGCGTACCTCCTCTCTTGTCTGTGTGGATGCGTCAATTTCAAAGGGGAGACCGAGCTGACAGGGTCCGAGAACCTCGATGCTCTCTGCACGAACCTCAATAAGTCCTGTTGCAATCTTGGGATTTACTGTGTCCTCATCACGCTTTGTTACTGTTCCGTCAACCTTAACAACGGTTTCCTTTGACATACCCGCTATCATGGAGTCATCGGAAAATACGATCTGTGTTATACCGTAGTGGTCACGAAGGTCTACAAAAAGCACTCCACCGTGGTCACGGACGGTTTCAATCCAACCGGTAAGAGTTACACTCTGACCGATATGAGCAATTCCAAGCTCATTACAATTATGTGTTCTTAACATGGTTTTATCCTCCATTTATAGTAAATATTTTTAACCTGTGTAATGTGGGGAGGCTATTCTGTGAAAAACAAAAAGCCCTTCGCCCCGATATGGGACGAAAGGCTATCTTCCGCGGTACCACCCAAATTGACCGATAACGGTCCACTTAAACATCCTTACGGGATGGGCGTGCGATTCTACTAACCAAAAAGGCTTTCTTTCGCAGGCTACGAAGTGTTTTTCTTACAGGGCTTATTACCACGCTTTCACCTATCGTGGCTCTCTTTGAATAAGTGACCCGTAATACTCTCTTCATCAAACGCCATTCTAAATCACAGATATTATACGCTTATTTTATTATCTTGTCAATATATAATTTGAAAATTATTAAAAAATTTACATATAATTAATATAAAAAGAGAGTGCCGACATGCAGCACTCTCAGTAAATTTATGTTCAATTACAAATCAGAACAAGGTTGCGGGAACGAAGAAGTATATTGCGAAGAGAACTGCTACCACAATAGCAACAACAGAAAGCTCCCACTTAGGCTTCTCTGTCTTCTTGATTGCAGAGATGATGAGCTCTACAAGATAAGAGATAGAGGTCATAATCACATAGGAAAGAAGACCGATACCGATACCCTTTGTAATGGAGTAAGAAAGAACCATTACAACGATAGTAAGAAATGCTGATGTAGCATTAATGGCTGTGCTAAAATCTACATTTTTTACATTGTTCTTCATCATAAGAACACCAACATAAATAAGTGCAGAAGCTGCAGCAGCACCGGGGATAGCAGCAAATACGGGAAGCATAAACATGGAGAGGAAGAAGAGGCATGCTGTTGTAAACGCTGTAAGACCTGTTCTACCACCTGCAGATACGCCTGCACCGGACTCAACGAAGGTTGTTACTGTGGATGTACCGAGCATAGCACCTGTACATGTAGCAATAGCATCGGACATCATAATCTTGCCGTAGTTGTGGGGCTTATTGTTCTCATCGGAGAGGATTCTGTTACCGCCACAGCAGCCTACGATTGTACCCATTGTGTCGAACATATCGATCATACACAAGGTAATAATGATCATAATAATAGTAAATACAGATACGCCTGCGGGGATAAGACCCTCTGAGAATACATCTACAAAGGAGCCAAATACACTGTTTTCTCCACCGAAGAAGTTAGCAAAGTTCTCCCAGAACTTCCAGGAAATACCACTAGCCTCATCGCCTGCGAGAATAGAAAGATTTGTAACGCCGAGGGGAATACCAACGATTGTAGCACCGAGGATACCGAAGATGATGGAGCCCTTAACCTGAAGCTTATCAAGGATAGTTATAAGGAAAAGACCTACAAGTGCAACTACAGCTGTGCATGCAGTTGTTGTGATGGGATTAGAAAACATCTTACCAAATTGGATATAATCGAAATTTGTATCACCGTTATTAACTATCTGATTGCCCCAATCAGCAAGATTGATAAAGCCGATCTGAGTATAGTCATTTGTAATGATAATACCTGCATTCTGGAATCCGATATAAGCAATGAAGAGACCGATACCAACGGAAATAGCACTTCTTACTGCAACGGGCATACCGTCAAATACGAGCTCACGGAATGTCTTACCCTTAATAGAAATTACTGAAAGTGCAAGGAACACAAGACCTGAAATAAGAACAAGCATAAATGCCTGTCCGGGTGTGAACTTTGCATTGTAGCTCCAGCCTCCGAGAAGACCTGCAAGCATGGAGTTAAGACCCATACCGGAAGCCTGTGCAAGGGGCATCTTAGCTAAGAATGCCATAAGAAGTGTACCGATAACAGCTCCCAGAGCAGTAGCTATAAATATTGAAGCCCAATATTCCTTACCCGCACCTCCTGAAATCTGATTCGGGTTAACTGTCAAAATATAAGCCATTGCAAGGAATGTAACTATACCGGCAACGATCTCAGTTTTGACGCTTGTTTTCTTCTCGATTGCATCATAACCGAGAAGCTTAGAAAACTTGTTCATGAAAATAACCTCCTTAAAATTCAATTAACTATATTCTACCATACAAAAGTATTTTTTGCAACTAAAATATCAAAATTTCGACACATAATCTTCACAGTGAATATCATAAACTACAATATAATATTTTTTGTGTTAAATCTTTCGTTTTGGTATTGCAAAAATACAAAATATATGTTAAAATAAATCAATTGTGTTTTTAGATTATGGATACACTTATAAGAAAGGAGAGAGATATCTTGAAAAATAACGAACCACAGAAAAACCCACTCAACGGTAAAAAAATTGCATTGTTTATTTTGTATATCATCATAGCCTTGCTTTTATTCTTTACGGTTCTTTCTATGAACGATTTGCCCGCTATCGGTAAACAGCTCCAAAGCGTTGATTTCCGATATATTTTACTTGCTTTACTAATGGTGCTTTTGTATCTTGCCACCTACCCTATCTCCCTCTGTATTCTCACTAAGGCGAGAAAATGCAATATCAAAATGTCAACAACCTATACAATTGCAATGACTGAGCATTTTTTCAATGGAATAACTCCCCTTGCAACAGGTGGACAGCCCTTCCAGGCTCATGCATTTTCCAAATCAAAAATCAAAATTTCAGAGTCTACGGGCTTGCTCCTTACAAACCTCATTATCTACATGTTTGTAACAACAGGCTTTTCCTTCCTCGGACTGTTTTTCTTTGATACCTTAACATCCTCGGCTGATCCATGGTGGATTCCCATTATTATAGCAGGATATGTTCTCAATTTCCTTATGTGTCTGCTTATTGCCTCTCTCGGTGCGAGTAGCAGGATCCGTAACGGACTGGTAAGATTTATCTGCTTCCTTTGTAAGTTCAGAATATTCAAGTGGTTAAGACCTAAGGTTGAGGGTATTAAAACCTATTTTGAGCAGGTTCAGGCTGCCTTTGATGACCTTCTTAAAAAGAAAAAGCAGTTTGTTATTGCAGTAATTTCAAAAATCATTTCCTTTGCATTTTTGTATTCCTCATCCTTCTTTATACTCCTCTCTATGGATATTCCCGCCACTGCATCTCATCATTTTCTTACTCTTGCAGGTACTTCATTTGCAGTTACGGCTGTGGGCTTCCTACCTACTCCGGGTGCATCCGGTGGTGTTGAGGGCTCGGCAGGTCAGGTGTTTAAGTCTATAATTGTATTTATAGCAGGTGAATCCATTTTAGCCACAGTGTCTGCTGTCGCAAACGGAGTAATGCTTATATGGAGACTTATCAGCTACTATGTTGTAATGTTTATTTCACTTATGTTCTATATAGGCTTGGAGATATACTATAAAAGACGGGCAAAAAAGAGAAAGGCGTTGAGGGCGCAGTTCCCCGACTCTGAGGAATTTGCCGATACAATGGACTTTTCCGATACTCAGGACACACAGCGAACAGAATAAAGTTAAAAGCAGAGAATCAACAAAGTGAACCCAATTCCGTTTACAAAAATTCTCTGCTTTTTACATTTTTTTATTTGTAGCATTTCCGTTCTCCAGACAAACTGCTCCTTTTTATGTAAGGATTTTGTCAGCTATAATAGGACTTATAAGTATATTTCTCTACCTGAAAAAAATTTTTTATAAAAATCAAAAAACATCTTGACGAACGGAAAAACATGTGATATAATGTACAGGCACATAAACAAAGCAACAAAAATCTGGGTATAGCGCAGATGGTAGCGCGCTACCTTGGGGTGGTAGAGGCCGTGGGTTCAAATCCCGCTACTCAGACCAAAAAAGCCTTGAAAACATTGAGTTTTCAAGGCTTTTTTGTTTGATTATTACTTGTTTTTGTTTAATACAGTCTTATTTTCTTCAGGTAATTTTCCTCTATTGCTTTGAAGTCCGAGCTGTGCAAGAACTCACACATATCGGGCTTTTGGCGAATGGCTGCCTCAAAATTGTCAGGTTTAAGGCTGATAAGTGCAAGAAGGCATCCGGCATTACGAATAGCGTTTATATTTTCCTCACTTACATCGTCTGTATAGCAGAAGCATCTTTTTCCCCTTTCGGCAAAGCCACTTACAGTATGTGCAAAGCCTACGCCCCTATCAATAAACCGTGCATCGGGATCAATAGCCAAAATGGCTTCTATTCCCTTCATTCCCGAGCCATTGAGTGCATAAACAATCTTTCCCTGCATACCGCATTTAAGCACCGCTTTAGCTACGGGCTCTGCACTTTGATAGCCGTTCTTCAAATCTATATTTACATGCAATCCTGTATGATAAGCTAAATTCAAAACCTGCTCTAATGTTGGGACACGCTGTGTTCCCCACACATCGTCCTTTGACAGAATTACCGAGCATACGGTTTTTGCAGGAGTTTCGGCAACGATGTAGGTTACCTCTTCTCCTTTGTCGTTAAAGCCTGTCACCGTTGCATCATGATTTACTACCAACACGCCGTCACAGGTGAATCTGGCATCGGTTTCTATCATATCTGCTCCGTTTAAGTAAGCGTTGTAATACGCCGCAAGGCTGTTTTCCTTCAATTTGCCGTCAACAAATCCTCTGTGTGCAGAGGTTATCCAGTTTTTCTTAATACTCATTTTAGCCATACCGCCTTTTTGTTTATACAATAATAATACCATAAAGTCTGTGACTTTTCAACCTGATATAATAAAAAATGCTCTTGTCACAGCAAAAGACAAACGCCGGTAAGAAAACAACACTCAGTTGTTTTAATATAACCACCGCACCAGTCGCATAGTCGTTTTCTCTCTCCTCGACACTTTGTTTACACTCGGCTCGGAAAACTCTTTGCTTTGTGGCGATTTGCAGGCATGAAAACGATACTCAATCGTTTTCACTGGCAAACAAGTTATTCGCCGTCGGGCTCATAACCCTTCGATATACGGCACAAGCCTCATTCCATAGCAAATAAAAGAAAAGCACACCGATTCGGTGTGCTTTTCTTTTATTGCGTTATCTTGACAAAATAGATGCC
>JAFTOG010000045.1 GCA_017451485.1 Clostridia bacterium
AATCCCTGACAGCGTGGCTACCTTAGAGGCAGGAACTTTTAATTTTTGTAACAATCTTACAGTATACTGTGAAGCAGAAGAGCAGCCTGAAGGATGGAGCAGCTCATGGGTTCACGATGTAAAAGAAGTAGTCTGGGGCTACAAGGAAGGTAACAAGTAGGAGTGAAGAGGAGGACATATGAAAAAACTACTATTTTCAATATTAACAATACTTTTATGTCTGACCTCCTTTATGCTTGTTTCCTGCGACGGGGAGGAGGACACCACAACTACGGTTGACAAAGAGGATAATACCACTACTACAATAATTGATAAAACTTGTAGTCATGAAAAAACCGTTATTATATCCGGCAAAGAACCTAATACAACAAGCACAGGTCTTACAGAGGGAAAGAAATGTGCTTTATGCGAAAAGATACTTCAGCCACAAAATATTATACCGGCAATATCGGTAATGGATAACGGGATTGAATATAGGATAAATCATGACAAATCCTCTTATTCCATAGTGGGCATGAGTGTGCATTTGAATAAAAGCTTGATAATTCCTTCAGAATATAAGGGCTTACCCATCACTGTTATAGAAGAGTCTGCTTTTGA
Source organism: Clostridia bacterium (assembly GCA_017451485.1). Taxonomy (GTDB): domain Bacteria; phylum Bacillota; class Clostridia; order Oscillospirales; family CAG-272; genus RGIG2000. The sequence goes on from JAFTOG010000045.1 coordinate 601, forward strand.
AAACATTGATACCTTAGAAACAGTTACTATACCTTCAAGCGTTAAATATATTAACCGATTTGCATTTAGAGGCTGTGCTAATATTTCAACGATCAAAATATCAGAGGGAGTGACTTACATTGGCAGAGATGCTTTTAATGGATGCTCATCTCTTGAAGAAATAGAAATACCAAATTCTGTAGTAGATATGGATTCCGGGGTATTTATGAATTGCACATCTTTGAAAAAAGCAGTACTTTCCAATAGTATGAAAAGAATTAGTAATTATACATTTTCTCAGTGTGTAAATTTGGAGATAATAGAAATACCAGACAGTGTTACTGTTATAGGAATTAGTGCATTTCTTAATTGTGATAGTCTTGCAAATGTTCCGTTGGGTAAAAATGTTACTGTAATCGAAGCAGGTGCATTTAAGCTATGTGATGGAATTAATGAAATTATATTTCCCGATAAAATAACTTACATTGGTGATAATGCATTTTTCCGGTGTGGATACCTGGAAACTGTAACTATTGGTGAAAATACAACTTATTTGGGTGGCATGTCCTTTGGTGAATGCAACAAGCTTAAAATTTTCACTATAAAGAATACAAACAATTGGAAAAACATTGGACCGGTAACTGATATAGATATTGATGTTACAGACCCTTATCTTAACGCTGAACGCATTTCAAGTGGAAAAAATAGTTATTCATGGGGAGCATGGGGACGAGAAACAAAGAGGGGAAGTAATATCACACCTTGACATCATTAAAGGAGGACCACATGAAAAAACTACTATATACAATATTAATAATACTTCTGTGCCTGACCTCCTTTATGCTTATTTCCTGTGGGGACGATGGTGTTCTCGCATCCGAAGGATTGGAGTTTGAATTGAATAAGGACAATTCATCTTATTTTGTAAAAGGTATTGGAGACTGCAAGGATACAGAACTAATTATCCCTTCGGTATATATGGTTTACCTGTTACGGCTATAGGAGATAGTGCATTTCTTGACTGCGATGAGCTTAAGTCAATAACAATACCTGACAGTGTAACAGTTGTGGGAGAGAGTGCTTTTAAGGGATGCATAAATCTTGACGAAATATATTTGCCCGACAGTATAACTGAAATTGGCAGAGGGGCGTTTATACATTGCGATAGCTTAAAAAACATAGTACTCCCCGACAGCTTGACTGAAATAGAAGATTATCTTTTCTCTCAATGTAAAAGCCTTACTACGGTGCAAATTAAAGAGGGCGTAACTAAAATTGGCTTGTGTGCATTTTTGAATTGTGAATCTCTTTCATCTGTCAATGTTCCAAAGAGTGTTACGCATATAGGTAGCAATGCATTTGAAAGATGTGTAAGCCTTGAGGAGATAAGCCTACCCGACGGTATAACTAAAATAGGCGGATCGGCGTTTAAGTGTTGCTATAAATTAAAAAGCATATCAATTCCCAAGAGCTTGGGCAAAATCGAAAACTATATGTTTTTCCATTGTGAAAGTTTGTCCACCGTTGAAATTTCCGAGGGTGTTACTACTATTGGCGTATGTGCATTTTCAAATTGCAAGTCTCTTTTATCTGTCAATATTCCCAACGGAGTTACCCGGATTGAAAGATATGCCTTTACTGAATGTGATAAGCTTAAAAGGGTAATAATACCCATAAGCGTAACAGAAATCGGAGATAATGCATTCTCTAAAAGCCCGTCACTTGAGGTATATTGTGAGGCTGAAAATAAGCCCGACGGTTGGAGTGATACATGGAGATACTCAAATGTTACAGCAGTCTGGGGCTATAAGGAAGAGCAATAAGTAAGAATGAAAAGTAAAAAGGAGGACAATATGAAAAAACTAATATTTACAATTTTAATAATACTTTTATGCCTGACCTCCTTTATGCTCGTTTCCTGCGATGAGGAGGAGGACACCACAACGGTTAAGCCTCCCGAGTTTAGTATTACATATGAGCTGAACGGTGGAACAAACAGCGTGGATAATCCCCTTACATACAAAAAAGGGGATGTAGTAACACTAAATAATCCTACAAAAGACAATTACTATTTTAAGGGCTGGTATACAGATGCA
>JAFTOG010000001.1 GCA_017451485.1 Clostridia bacterium
TCATAAGGATAGAAACGAAATACAGAAAGATTGTATATCATGACACCTCATCCGTCTGCTACGCATCCACCTTCCCCTCAAGGTGAAGGCAGAGTTAAAAACCCGTTTACGGGTAGCAAGTAGCAATTGCGTGGCTGGCAGTCCAATTCTTAACGCACTTGTGCGTAGCCAGTAATGTCTAGGGCTATGCCCGAAAATGAAATACCACCCGCTAGGCGGGTGGATATTTATTTTTTAATGTAATATCAGCTTTTTTTAGCTAAAAATTCTGCAACCTCGCTTGAATTTGGTATAGAGCTTGATGCTCCGTGTCGGCTGACAGTAATGGAGCCTGTTGCATTACCAAAGTCACAGGAGGAGTAGATATCTCCGGTACGCAGGTATTCAAGGGTCAGTCCTGCTGTAAATGCATCACCTGCTGCAGTTGTATCAACAACGGGCATATCGTAGGTGGGCTTTGTAATTCCGTTCTCGCCGTCAAAAATATAAGCACCTCTTCCACCGAGCTTGATTACTATGTATTTCGCCTTCACTCTTTCAAGTAGCTTAAGGGATGCTTTTTTACAGCTTTCCTCGTCTATTGGAGCAATTCCTGTAAATGCCTCTGTTTCGCTTTCATTAGGAGAAAATACGGTCAACTCCGGTAGCTTTTCAAGAGGAAAATCTTTATTAGCCGGTCCGGCATCTATAAAGATTGGGATGCCGTTTTTTGATGCTTCTATAGCAGCATGGATAATTGCATCGTAGTTAATTTCAAATTGCATATACAATGCATCGGGCTTGCTTGCAATGGCTTCACTTACGGTATCAAGCTCTATTTTGGAGTTGGCACCGGGGAAAACTATTATTCTGTTCTGCCCTGTTTTTTCAACCAGAATAGCTGCAAGACCACTGGCGACATAGGGGTCTCTTTTTATGTAGGAAATATCCATACCCTCTTTTTCATAAAGGCTTAAAAGGGCATCACCGTTTGTGTCCTTACCAAGCTTTGTAAGAAAAACACATTTGGCACCAAGCCGGGAAAATGCAACGGCAGAATTTGCTCCCTTTCCACCGGGAACATAGGAATATGTACCCTTGTCAATTACTGTTTGTCCACCCACGGGTACAAAATCAACATTCATAACCATGTCCATATTTGCAGAGCTTACTACAAGAATTCTTTTCATACTATCCTCTTTTCTACTGATATTACAGTAAGGATTTTATTTTTGACATTAAATTTTATTTCATGCTCGCAGAATACAAATCCGTATATTCTGCTCTCGTCCTCAATGTACGATGGACGGGGATCCTCTGCTAAAATACTGCAGAGAGTGGATATTTTGTTTTTCGGAAATGTATCGGGAATATAAAAATCCTTATTTACCTCAAGCTTGTATTCTCCTACAGTGTCGGCAAAGCCACCTTTGGCATGTGGAATGCTGTCGGTATAGGTAAGGTAGGGCTTGATATCGTAAATCGGTGTATCATTTACCATATCGGCACCGGATACAATAAGAACATCTCCTTTGGTGTCGGTGTGCTTAATATCTATCAGCTTAAGGCAGGAGAGCCCAAGTCCGTTAGGACGGAATGGAGAACGGGTGGCAAAGACCCCCATCCGTTCATTCCCACCAAGCTTTGGAGGGCGTACAGTAGGAGAATATTCCTTACCCTCATTTTCCGAGAATCCCCATATCACCCATATATGGGAAAATCCCTGTAATCCACGGATGGCATCGGGGGATCTGTACTTTTTCTCAAATACAATTTCTCCCACAAGATCACAAACAATTCCACTCTGCCTTGGAATACCGAATTTAGTGGGAAAGTCTGTTTTTATTTTAGCAATAGGTTCTATATTCATTATGAGAACAGCTTGTCCACATCTTCCTTACGGAAGGCGTATTTTTTATCACAGAAATGGCATTCGAGCTCGATTTTTTCTTCCTCGCCTTTTTCTCTTTGCTCTTCGAAAATACTCTCTATTTCTTTCTTTCCAAGACTGACAATAGCTCTCTTTATTCTGTCAACGGAGCAGTCACACTTGTATTCTACCTCCAATTCGTCAAAGAGATCGTATTCAATACCGTTCAAAGCAATCTTCAATATATCCTCATTGGAAAGACCTGCATCAAACTTAGTTGAAATATTGTTTAGGAATTTAGAATTTTCTTCAAGTCTTGCGATTATGCTTTCGTCTGGAAATGGCAAAAGCTGAACGAAAACGCCGCCTGCAGCACGGCAGGTATGGTCTGTGTCTATAAGAACACCAAGTGCACAAAGGGTGGGCGTCTGCTCACTTACAGCATAATACTGGGCGATATCCTCTGCAACCTCTCCACTTACAAGCTCAATAGTACCGTTAAAGGGGACATCATCTCCCACATCCTTAGAAACGCAGAAAAGACCGTTTCCGACAATACCGGATACATCAAGCTTTCCGTTGGGCTTGTTAGGTGCATCGGCAAGGGGGTTGGCAATGTAACCCTTTACATTTCCGTAGTAGTCTGCACAGGCAAGGGTCGTACCTGCGATTCCGTCGCCCTTAATGGTAGCAGTCAGGCGATTTTCCTTCTCGGGTAGCATGGTTCCCATTACCGATGCAGCTGTGAGAAGTCTGCCAAGAAGTGCCGACGCTGTCGGTGCAGTGCCGTGATATTTTATAGCTTGATTTACTATTTCCTTTGAATTTATTACATATGCTCGTGCACTTCCGTCACTGGTCATGGCACGAAGAATAGTTGATTTTCCCATTTTATCATCCTCTTTTTAATCTGTTATTTTATACATCGTACGGTAAAGTAGCATCTTTCATCGCTGTCTGTAAGCTCCTTGCCGTTTGTATCCCCACATATTCTTATTATTTCAAAGCCACAGTCTGAGAGGGCCCTTTTTATCCTCTGCAAGGAATAGCATTTTTCCTTCTGTACCTCGTCGTATCTTGTGTATGTGCCATCGTGGTTTTCAACGAATATATTAAGATAAAATTTACATATTCCCGTTTTCTTATTGTACTCATTTTGCCACGCTACAAGGGAGGATCCATCCTCTAAAACATATGCGTTATTACCGTAAATGTTTTCAAATTTATAAGGGGTATTCATATCAAAAATAAACACTCCATCGGGGATAAGGTAGTTATGTACCAGGCTAAAGCACTTTTTTATATCCTCGTAGCTTGTAAGGTAATTAAGACTGTCAAGACAGCACACACAGGCATCTACCGTACCGTATAGCTCGAAGCTCTGCATACTCTGGCATAGCCATAGAATGTCGGTAATGTTTTTTTCGTAGCATATATTCCTTGCTACGGCCAGCATATCCTCACTTAAGTCCACTCCTGTCATATCATAGCCTCTGTCACGCAGGGCAAAGGTTATTTTACCTGTACCGCAGGCGAGATCCAGAACAAGGGAGGAACGGATTTTTTCATATTTTCTTATTTCATTGTCAATAAATTCAGCGTATCCCTCATAGTCAAAATCGGAATTGAGAGAATCGTATACTCCTGCAAGAAAAGAATATTGCTCCATCGCCGTAATACCTCCTCGGTCAGACTTATCTTATATATTTTATCATATAGTCGAGTTAAAGTAAAGAGCTTAATTACATAAACTTTTTTATTTTGATTATGTCTCCGGCCCCCATAATAACAATGGCGTCGTTTTCAGATGTGGCAATCACATCGGCTATTTTCTTAAAGTCGGATATATATTCTCCCTTTGCTTCTCTTGCCAGCTCCTCTGCTTTTATTCCGTATATATTCTCCTCCCGTGCAGGGTATATATCGGTTATAATTAATCTTTTAGCAACGGAAAAGCATCCTGTAAATTCCTTGTACAGTGCATAAGTACGGGAATAGGTATGAGGCTGAAAAACGCAGAGAATGTTTTTATATCCCATATGAGAAAGTCCGTTAAGTGTAGCAGAGATTTCTTTTGGATGGTGGGCATAGTCTATGTAAATATCGCCACCCCCCTGACTTTTTTTATAATATTCAAGCCGTCTTTCACTCCCACGGAAGCTATAAAGAGCATCACATATGGCTTCCTTGTCTATCCCGTTTTCGTAAGCAACGGAAAAGGCACACAGCCCGTTATACACCGTATGTATCCCACTTTGCCTCATTTTGCATTGCACCAGGGGAGAAGATCCTCTGTAGACCGTAAAATCGCAACACTCCCCCAAGGATATATTCCTTGCCGAATAATCTGAATTGGGAGAAAGACCAAAGGAAACAAGAGCCTTATTATGTAATTCCAACGATTTTGACATTTTATCGTCTGCATTTATGAATACACGCCTTGCCCTGTCTGCGTATTTTTTGAAGGATGAAATAATCTGCTCCATCGACTTAAAATAATCGGGATGATCGTAATCTATGTTCAAAATAATGGCATCCGTAGGGCAAAAATCGTGAAATGCATCCTTATATTCACAGGCTTCAAATATAAAATTATCCCGTCCACCGAATTTATACGGACTTAAATAATCCTTCATTACAGCCCCGCACATAACTGTCGGGTCCAAGGATGCATACTCATAAATATGGGCAATAAGAGAGGTTACGGTGCTTTTTCCGTGCATTCCTGCAATTCCTATTCTTTCTTTATAGTCTGCCATAATGCACCCAAGGAGCTCTGACCTTGTGACGAGGGGCAGCCCCTCCCGTATTGCACATTGCATTTCAAAATTACTTTCATCGATTGCCGAGGTGTAAACCACCAGGTCCATATGACTTGCATTGTCGGGTGTTGAGCAGTACTTTATTTGCTTTGCTACCCTTTCGAGCTTTCTGCATGCCTCATTTCGTTCTCTGTCGTAGCCGTATACCTCCTTTCCAAGGTACACGCAATATTCGGCAATGGAGCTCATGCTGATTCCACCTATGCCTATGAAAAATATCTTTTTGGATGAATTGAATATTTTTTTTAATTCGTTTTTGTCAGGATGATTTGCTTCTCTTATCATAAAATTCTCCTTTTTTCAGCAAGATTCAATGGTGTTTCACAAAAATAATCATACGATTTCACATAATTATTTCATATTTTACCAACACAGTTCACATTTAGTTGATATAATGTATTTGTAAACGGTGTAACCGACAATTTTACCTATACGGAGGACATAAAAATGGTAATTTCAGATATCAAAATAAGAAAATTTTTCGATGACGGACCTATGAAGGCTGTGGTTTCCGTAACCTTTGACGGAGCCCTTGCTGTACACGATATAAAGGTTATCAACGCAAGGGACAAATTTTTTATAGTTATGCCCAGCAGAAAAAATCCCGACGGGACATTCCGTGATATAGTTCACCCCATAAACGCAGAGTTCCGTGCCGAGCTTGAGGGTGCAGTGATCAAAGCATACTTTGACCAGCTTGAAAATGCAAAGTACGCAATGAATGAAGAAGATAACTTTGAGATTGTCAATGCTTAAATGAGTCGTAATTGTATATCAAAAGGATTCCCGATTTTGGGGATCCTTTTTTATTTTTCTGAATTTCAATTAATACTATTGACACAGTTAGTTAAAATTGCTATAATATATGCTATGAAAGTTTATTTATAATATAATATGCGAGAACAATCGCATACTTACACAAAAGAGGTAGAAATGGCAAATAAAATTCAAAAGCCCAGAGGCACGATGGATATTTTTCCCGAGGATGTGGCTCTTTGGCATAAAATAGAAGAAAAAGCAAGAGATGTGGCGTCACGCTTTGGCTTCGGCGAAATAAGGACTCCAACCTTTGAGGATCTTGCCCTCTTCAAAAGGGGTGTAGGCGAGGTAACCGATGTTGTACAGAAGGAAATGTACACTCTTACCGATAAGGAAAACAGAGTTTTTGCACTTCGTCCCGAGGGAACAGCATCCGTAGTAAGAGCAATTATCGAAAACGGTAAGACCTCCGATGCTATGCCTCTTAAATATTATTATCTGATAAATTGCTTCCGTTATGAAAAGCCACAGGCGGGCAGGAGCCGAGAATTCTTCCAGTTTGGTACCGAGATGTTTGGTGCAGCGTCTCCGGCTGCTGATGCAACTGTAATTTCCCTTGCCCACACCTTACTTAAGGAGCTCGGTATAAAGGGTGTTAAGCTTCATATAAACTCAATCGGCTGTCCCGAGTGCAGACCGAATTACAGACAGGCTCTTGTTGATTACTTTTCGGAGAACGAGGAGCAGCTTTGTGACACATGTAAGGAAAGACTTAAGACAAATCCCTTAAGAGTGCTTGACTGTAAGAGTCCTGTTTGCTCCGAAATCGCAAAGGGAGCTCCCAACACAATAGATTATCTCTGTCCGGAGTGCAATGAGCACTTTGAAAGCTTGAAGAAATATCTGGATGCTATGGGTATTGACTACACTGTGGATACAAGAATAGTAAGAGGACTTGACTACTATACAAAGACTGTATTTGAGTTTATCTGCGACGGTATCGGTGCACAGAGCACTGTTTGCGGTGGTGGACGCTATGACGGTCTTATGAAGCAGCTTGACGGTCCTGCTCTTCCCGGTATCGGCTTTGGTATGGGTCTTACCCGAGTTATATTGGCAATGAAGGAAAGTGGATGTGCCGACATCCCCCAAAATAATCCTGTACTGTATATTGCCCCCCTCGGTAATGAGGCTGTTTCTAAGGCACTGTCCATAGTTGCACAGCTCAGGGACAAGGGTATCTATGCTGAGTGTGATATATGTGCACGCAGTCTTAAGGCACAGATGAAATACGCTGACAAAATAGGTGCTGATTACACTCTCATCATTGGAGACAGTGAGCTTGAAAACGGTCGTGCTCAGCTCAAGAATATGAAGAAAAGTGAACAGCGAGAAATAGAAATAGATAATATTTACAATGCTCTCACAGAGGAGAACTGAAATGGAAAAATTTGAAAAAAACGATAAGCGTACCCACTATTGCGGTACAATTACAAAAGAGGATTTAGGTAAAAAGGTTTGTGTATTGGGCTGGGCTCAGAAGCAGAGAGACTTAGGCTCTCTTATCTTCATTGACCTCCGTGACAGAAGCGGTATAGTTCAGCTTGCATTTGATGACAATACCGAAAGAGAAGCATTTGACAAGGCGTTTGGCGTGCGTTCTGAGTTCGTTCTTTGTGCTAAGGGAATTGTAAGAGCCCGTGGAGAGGGTGCAATAAATAAGAATATCCCCACAGGTGAAATTGAAATAGCGGTAAGTGAGCTTAAGATTCTCACAAAGGCACAGACTCCTCCATTTGAAATTGTTGAAAACAGCGATGTAAAGGCTGACCTTCGCTTGAAGCACAGATACCTTGACCTTCGCCGCCCTGATATGCAGAGGAATATTATTGCCCGTTCAAAAATTACTAATCTTACAAGAAATTATTTCAACGAGAACGGATTTATAGACATAGAAACTCCTAACCTTATCCGTCCCACACCGGAGGGAGCCCGTGACTATCTTGTCCCCAGCCGTGTGCATAACGGTAAGTTTTATGCTCTTCCTCAGTCCCCACAGATTTATAAGCAGCTTCTTATGTATTCCGGCTTTGACCGTTATATCCAGATTGCCCGTTGCTTCCGTGATGAGGACCTTCGTGCAGACCGTCAGCCCGAGTTTACACAGATAGACATGGAAATATCCTTCACCGATGAGGACGAAATCATTGCTATCAATGAGGGCTTTATCAAATACATTTTTGATAATTTTATGGGTAAGGAGATAAAGACACCCTTTGAGAGAATTACATGGCACGAGGCTATGGAACGCTTTGGCTCGGACAAGCCGGATATGCGTTTTGGATTTGAGCTTAAGAATATCTCCGATGCTGTTAAAAATACTGAGTTTAAGGTATTTGCCGGAGCTATTGCAAACGGTGGTAGCGTAAGGGCTATCAATGTTAAGGGAGGAGCTAAGTTCTCGAGAAAGGAAATCGACTCCTTGACAGAGGTTGCAAAGCAATATAAGGCAAAGGGTCTTGCTTGGCTCAAAAAGGTGAACGGTGAGGTTTCCTCATCCTACGCTAAATTCCTTACAGAAGGCGAAAACGCAGAAATTATGAGGCTTATGGATGTTTGTGACGGAGACCTTGTCCTTGTTGTCGCAGACAAAAATAAGATAGTATTTGACACTCTCGGTGCTCTTCGCTGTGAGTGTGCTAAGCGTCTTGGACTTCTCAAGGCCGATGAATTCAAATTCCTTTGGGTAACTGAGTTCCCCCTCTTTGAGTACAGTGAGGAGGATGGAAGATATTATGCTATGCACCATCCCTTTACAGCTCCTATGGCAGAGGATTATGAATTTATCGACACAGACCCCGGCAGAGTTCGTGCAAGAGCTTACGATATAGTTCTTAACGGTACAGAGCTCGGTGGTGGCTCTATCCGTATCCACACAACCGAAATGCAGGAGCATATGTTCTCTATTCTCGGTATCGGTAAGGAGGATGCACAGGAAAAATTCGGATTCCTGCTTGATGCATTCAAATACGGAGTACCTCCCCACGGTGGTCTTGCCTTTGGCCTTGACCGTCTTGTGACCCTTCTTTTGGGACTTGAGGATATTCGTGAGGTTATTGCATTCCCCAAGATGCAGAATGCCTCTGAGCTTATGTCTAAGTGTCCCTCATTTGCAAATCCCGATGACCTTAAGGAATTGGGTATTGCGGTTATTACACCTGACGAAGAAAAATAAATACACAATTTGAAAGGAAAACACAAATGCTTAAGGAATTTTTCAAAAGCAAGAAGAACATTGTAATGTCGTCCGTTCTTGCTGTCCTTCTCATTGCACTTGTTGTATGTAGCATTGTAGTAGATGCCGGTGAAACCCGTCCTTGTACTGCAAGAAGCAAGTGGGATACAAAGGTAGGCTGTGACGCATATGCATGTCCTTATTGCCAGAAGGCAACAACAAAAACAGCAGCAGTGGATTGCTGCGAAGACTGTGACGGAGAAAAAACCGTTATTGTTTGTACAGACCCTGCCTGTGTGGAAAAATACAACAGTGACCACGCAGAGGAAATTGAAAATGGCGATATGGAAGCAGCTACTTCCGTAGAGGCATTCCAGTGTGAGGAATGCGGTGGCACAGGAGAGTTTGAAAACAGCAGCAGATATTTTGGTACATTTATGTCCCTTGCTGCACCTATCATTGCTATTGCTCTTGCACTTATCACAAAGGAGGTTTATTCCTCACTCTTTATCGGTATTGTTATCGGTGCACTTCTTAATGCAGGTTATAATATTCCAAAGACTCTTGATACTATTATAAACGACGGTCTTATTGCATCCGTATCCGGCACAGCCGGAATATTTATATTCCTTGTTATTCTCGGTGCTATGGTAGTCCTTGTTAATAAGGCAGGTGGCTCCAAGGCGTTCGGAAGATGGGCTCAGAAGAACATCAAAACCAAAGTTGGTGCAACAATTGCTACATTTGTACTCGGTGTTCTTATCTTTATTGACGACTACTTTAACTGTCTTACAGTCGGCTCCGTAATGCGTCCTGTAACTGACAGCCACGGTATCTCCAGAGGTAAGCTCTCCTACATAATCGACGCAACCGCTGCTCCTGTATGTATGATAGCTCCTATTTCATCCTGGGCTGCTGCTGTTTCCTCATATGCCCCCGAGGGAACAAGCGGACTTAAGATGTTTGTTACAGCAATTCCCTTTAACTTCTATTCAATTCTTACCCTTGTATTTGTCGTAGCAATTGCTGTTATGGGCTTTGATTACGGCAAGATGGCAGGTGTTGAGTTCAAGGCACAGACAACAGGCGACCTTGGTGCAATTGAGGCTGAGGATGAGCACGACGGTGCTTCTGAAAACGGAAGAGTTCTTGACCTCGTTCTGCCTATTGTAGTTCTTATTGTAGCATGTGTTATCGCTCTTGTTTACAACGGTGGATTCTTTGATAGCAGCAGTGAATATTACCTTGACTTTATAGGCTCATTTGGTAATACCGATGCAACAGTCGGCTTGCCTTGGGGATCGCTCATTGCTCTTCTCTTCACAATCGTATATCTTATGTGTCGTAAGGCTATTACATTTAAGGAGGCTATGGAGTCTATTCCTAAGGGCTTTATTGCAATGGTACCCGCAATCCTTATCCTTACATTTGCAACATCCCTTAAAAATATGACAGGTCTTCTCGGCTCAGATGTATTTGTTGACAATCTTCTTAGTGGAGCTGAAGGACTTAAGGCATTCTTACCTGCTATTATCTTCATAGTAGCTTGTATAATTTCTTTCTCCACAGGAACATCGTGGGGCACCTTCGGTATTCTTATTCCTATCGTTCTTGCAATATTCCCTGCAGGTACTATTCTCGGTACTGTCGGTATGTCGGCATGCCTTGCAGGTGCAGTATGTGGAGACCACTGCTCACCCATCTCAGACACTACAATTATGGCATCTGCAGGTGCACAGTGCAACCATGTTGAGCATGTAGAAACTCAGCTTCCTTACGCTATTACAGTAGCCGGTGTATCCTTCGTTTCCTTTATTCTTGCAGGTGTGTTTACATTGATTGCCGATTGGGTTGCATACCTTGCAATTCCTGTTGCTATTGCACTTCTTATCGGTACACTTTTCGTTATAAAGTATCTTGCAAAGAAGACAAAACAGCTTTAATTAAAATAAAGAGTACGATTTTCAGTCGTACTCTTTACTTTTGTTACATATTATGCTAAAATATAAAAAACACAGTATAATGAGGTATTTGATATGAAATGTCCCCATTGTGGTCACGAGGAAAGTAAGGTTACTGACTCCCGTCCAGTTGACGAAAATTCCAGTATCAAGCGTAGGAGAGAGTGTCTCAATTGTCAGGCAAGGTTTACAACCTATGAGATAATTGAAACAATACAGCCTATTGTAATAAAAAAGGATGGCTCAAGAGAATATTTTGATAAGAATAAGCTCTTGTCCGGTCTTATGAAGGCATGTCAGAAACGACCTGTTGACTCCGGTAAAATAGCAGATAAGATAGAATCAGAGCTGCAAAATTCTCTTAAAACCGAGATATCCTCCGTGGAGCTTGGCGAAATGGTAATGAGTGAGCTTCGTAATAAGGATGCGGTGGCATATGTTCGTTTTGCATCCGTATACAGAGAATTTAAGGATGTGGAGACATTTATGGCGGAGCTTCAGCATTTCCTTGAAAAATAATTTGTATATAGATATATATGGGGGAAAGCACGGTGTAAATCCGTCGCAACAGCCATTGCCGTAACAGTCGGAATGCCACATATATATTTTCGGTGAAAGACCGAATGGTAAAATCTCCCTTGGGCCAGGTGTTCGAAGGAACGGAAGGGTAGAGCCAAAGAAAGCGAGAAAATGCAATAAAAATGCTACCGTTACTAAAAAACAGCGTATTTTAAGCAAAATTCTCGTACTCTTTGTTTTATCATATATAGATAAAAGAAAAGAGGAACGAAAAATGAAAAGAATCCTATCACTAACCTTAGCTTTGCTGATGATGCTCAGCATATGCATTTTCGCTGTTTCGTGTGGAGACGGCGAAGAAGAAAAAATGCTTTACACTGAGGACACAACTCTCGGTACAGGAAGCAAGACAATTACCTTTATAGCCAATCATATTGACGGCACAAAGGTTAAATTTACCATAAAGACAGACAAGGAAGTCCTTTCGGAAGCTCTTTTGGAGCATGACCTTATAGAGGGAGAGGACGGAGCCTTTGGATTATATGTCAAAAAGGTAAACGGCATAACACAGGATTTTGACAAGGATGAGACCTATTGGGCATTATACATAGGTAGTGACTATGCTATGACGGGTGTTGATTCTACTCCTGTAACTGACGGTGCTACTTATATGTTCAAGGCGTCGAGATAATTAAAAGTAAAAAACAGACACTCATGTGTCTGTTTTTTTATATTACAAAGAGTTTTATAGCTTTTATTGCCGTTCCATTGTCATATTGCTTTACTTGTCCTAAGGCAAAAAAACCGTCTTTATCCCACATTGTAACATATTTATCTATCGGGTGGGATGTTTTTATTTTACTTTGATAAATTTCACAGCCGCTTTTTGCTAAACGGGAATAAAAATCCGATAAAATAACCTTATCGCAATCCGAAAAAAGCTCTTCTGTTGGAATTAGTAATTTGCATCTTTCCTCATATGTCATATTTTCCAGCTGCTCTATTGTATAGCTATCGTCAAGAGTGAAATTTCCACTCTTTGTGCGAAGGAGTGAGCTCATAGTCCCGCCACAGCCAAGATATGCACCGATATCGGCACACAGTGTACGGATGTAGGTACCCTTTGAGCAGTCAACGGTAAGACGGTATACACCTGCATTTTCGTCCACTTCCTCGGGGATAATTTTAGAAATATGTATGCTTCTCGCTTCTCTTTTGATTTCAATCCCTTCACGGGCAAGGTCACATAGCTTTTTGCCATTTACCTTCAATGCACTGTACATAGGAGGAATTTGCTTAATATCTCCTACAAAGCAATGACAAGCGTGGAAAAGCTCTGCTTTTGTGGGGAGAGTGTCGCATTTTGTTAATGCTTTACCGGTCATATCCTCTGTATCTGTGGTGATTCCAAGCTGTATTTCGGCTACATATCCCTTATCCTCAGCAGTAAGATACTCAGCTGCCTTGGCTGCTCTACCTATAAGTACAGGCAAAACTCCCTCTGCCATTGGGTCGAGTGTGCCTGTGTGTCCTACCTTTTTTGTGCCATAGAGCTTTCTTATTTTGAAGACTATATCGTGGGATGTAACACCCTTATGCTTATTTACTATTATAACCCCGTTTAATTCATTTGCCATGGTCCGTTACACCCTTTGAAAATACGGATACTATTTTATTCTCTGCTTCTTCTGCTGTGCTTGCAATTACCGTACAGCCTGCTGCACGTAAATGTCCTCCACCATCAAAAATGGCACAGAGTTTGGATACATCAATATCCGTATTCGATCTTGAAGAAACAGAAAACCTTGTTTCATCCTTTGTAGATTGTTTGATTGATACGGCAATTAAAACACCTTGTATCTGTCTGATATGATTAACAATATCGCCTATATCCTCATCGGTGAGGGAATTTTCCTTCTTCATCTTATTTGTAAAGGTAATAACGGATAGCTTTCCGTCAGCGTAAAGTCGCATATGCTGATATGTAAGCCTCTCTGCCACTACCTCTCCAAATGTCTTGGAGTCAAAAATGAGCCTGTTTATCTCTGCACAGTCAATTTCCTTGCTTATCAGCTTTGATGCAATAATATGAGTTTCGTTTGTAACATTGGAATACTTAAAGCATCCTGTATCTCCTGAGATACCTGCATATACAGCTTCAAAAAATCCGAGAGGAAGACTATTGCAAAGATTAAGAGCCTCGCCAATCTTGAATATTATCTGTGCACAGGCTGCACAGTCTTCCATATAATAATCGGAAAACCTTGTATTCATGGTGTGATGGTCAATAGTAAAGTCAACCCTGTGGCTGTATTTATCAAGCTCACCCATCTGCGACGGAGATGCGACATCTACGCATATAACCCGTTCAAATTCGGAAAAATCACCGGAGTAAAGTATTTCCTTATCCTTTGTGATAAAGGATAACCTTTTGGGTAGCCTCTCACTACATATAACTGTAGCCTCGGAGCCAAGCTCTATGAGAATGTAAGAAAGTGCTGTTGCAGAGCCTATACAATCGGGGTCGGGATTTTTGTGGCATACGATTGCAGTCCTTTTGGGCTCCTTAAGTCTTGCCAAAACCTCTGTAAAGCTTAAATCAGTCATTTTCCTCATCCTCTAAGGGCTTAATATCAAGTCCCTTCAATATTTTTGAAATATTTGCTCCGTATTCAGCTGAGGAATCGTAAACAAAGGTAAGCATTGGTGTTATTCTTAAATTTATCCTCTTTGCAAGCTCGGAACGGAAAAAGCCCTGGGCATTTTTAAGTGCCTTGGCAATCTCTGTCTGGTCCCCACCGTACACTGAATAGAAAATCTTTGCGAATTTAAGGTCTGCACTTACATCTGCTGCGGTAATGGAAACAAGAGCCTCTGCAATACGGGGATCCTTAACATCACGCAGGATTTGTGCCATTTCCTCTTTGACGGCATCATTAATTCTGTTCTGTCTGTATTTAGCCATATTTAGTCCTTTCTTAGGGTAAACAATATTTATCTATTATAAGTATAACACATATACTTCTAAATTTCAAAGAAAAATTTTACTTTACTTGAAAAAAAGCAAATAAAATGATATACTTTAGTTACATTCTATAATAAGGAGGAAATATGGATATATTATTGGTTGCTCTTAATATAATCACAATAATCCTTCTTTCTGCTCTTCTCTTTCTTGTAATAAAGGGAAAAGGAAAGGAAGAAAAGGATTCAACCGAGGAGATAAGAAAGGCAGTTGCATCCTCTGTAAATGAAATGGGTTCTATGTTGATTTCAAGCATTTCCGTTTCAAATAAATCGTATTCGGACAGTGTGGAAAAGGAAATAGCCAAGCTCACAGAAAATATGAACAGGCTTACCGATTCACAAACCAAGAATCATATAGCTACAATAAATACGTTAAATGCTTCATTCAAAGATATTATGCAAATAAATTCGCAAAATAATGAGGCAGTGGCGAAAAGCATAAAGGAAAAATTAGAGGACTTTTCCAAAACTCTGTCGTCTCTTATTGAGAAGATAAATAATGATGTTAAGGAAAACCTCTCTGCAATCCGTAAGGAAAATACCGAAAAGCTTGAGAATATTCAAAAAACCGTCGACGAAAAGCTTGAAAAGACCTTGAACACAAGACTTCAACAGTCTTTTGAAAATGTTATAAAGCAGATAGGTGAGGTAAATAATGCTATCGGTGAGATAAAGGGTCTTGCCAAGGATGTAAGCTCCCTTAACAATGTGCTTTCAAACGCAAAGGTAAAGGGTATAGTTGGTGAAATTGTACTGGGCAATCTGATCAGAGAGCTTCTTGCAAGAGAGCAATATGAGGAAAATATAGCAACCAGAAGGGGTGCAACGGAAAGAGTTGAATTCGCTGTTAAAATGCCGGGGGATGAAAATGCGGTTTATCTGCCCATCGACTCGAAATTCCCTCTTGAAAGCTATACAAGACTTAAGGAAGCTATCGATGAATGCAATAAAGAAAAAATCGATGCAAACAGAAAACTGCTTCGCCAGAATATCAAGAAGTTTGCCAAGGATATTCACGATAAGTATATTGCACCACCCTATACAACTGATTTTGCAATCATGTTTCTTCCCATTGAGGGCCTGTATTTAGAAGCTATAGATATGGGACTCTTCGAGGAGCTCCAGAGAGATTATAAAATAACCGTGACAGGTCCCTCTACTTTGACAGCTTTTCTCAATGCCCTTCAGATGGGCTTTAAGACACTTGCAATTCAGAAACGGTCAGCTGAGGTGTTTGTACTGCTTTCTGCTGTGAAGACAGAATTTGAAAAATTTGCAGGCATACTCGATAAGGCACATAAAAAGGTTGAGGAGGCAAGCAATGAGCTTAGCACCCTTGCAGGCACAAGAACAAGAGCAATTCAGCGTAAGCTTAGGGATATTGCGATGCTCCCAGGAGACGAGGCTGAGCAAATACTTAATTTAGATACTAAGGAGGATTAACAATGGTAATAGCATTAACAAAGGATAATTTTGAAAACGAGGTTTTGAACTGTGATAAGAAAATACTTATAGACTTTTATGCCGTGTGGTGTGGCCCCTGTAAGATGGTATCTCCTCTGATAGACCAAATAGCTGAGGAAAATCCCGATATTAAGGTGTGCAAGGTAAATGTCGATGAGGAGGAGGAGCTCGCTTCCAAATTCGGTGTAATGAGTATTCCCTCGATTTTCGTAGTGAAAAACAAAGAAATAATTGCAGAGAAGGTTGGCTTTGCACCTAAGACCGAGTTGGAAGCAATGATCAAGTAAGACAAAATGCTTTGTGAAACATAAAAAAAGACCTCAATCGAGGTCTTTTTTTTATTGATTATACGGCTTTCTGAATATATCTACATATGAACATATATAAATATAGTGAACTTACGCCTCGGGGACAACACGAAATTCTCCGTCAGTGTGCATAAAATAGGCGTTATCCTTTGTGTAGTGATCCCTTAACTGAGTAAGATGAGTGACAAGAATCCACATTACATTCTTTCTTGTAAAATATTGAAGAATGTCGTATAGTCCCCTTGCACCCTCATCATATGCCGTAGTCTGGAAGGTTTCATTAAGAATTACAAGGGAGCTTTCTGATATGCTGTCAACCATTTCGGCAATTTCGCTTACCTCCTGCTCAAACCTACCGGCATCATTGCCACGGATAAACATTTTTTCACCCTCGGAGAATTGAGTGTGGATGGTTGTGTACGGGTATATACTTGCTCTCTCGCAGGGAATGGGCAAGCCTGCCTGACCGAGAATCTGCATCGACGCCAGGGAACGGAGAAATACAGTTTTACCGCTTCCGTTTTCACCAAAAATGAGCATACCGTCTTTATTGCTGTCGGCACTCAGACTGTTTGGAACTACTTTTTTGTTGCTCTGATCCCTGAACACAAGGAGGATATCATAAAGTCCTTCATAGTCAAATCCGGGCTTGTCGGTGATTTCGGGAAATACACAAGGTGCACCGTAGTGCTTTACTCTTGATGCGTATTTAAGTCCTATTTCGTAGAAGTATAGCTGATTGTATACGGCAATATATTTTTTGTACAATTGATTTCCCCAATCCTCAAAGGCACGGGACAGCTCTGATAACGCACCCCCTGCAAGATTGTCATAAAATTCTGCAGTTATATCGGGTAGCAGGGCATATCCCTTTTCCTCTTCCTCCTTTTGCTTTTTGAAAAAGGAGAAAAATCCCTTGGATTCCACAGTCGCATATTTCACATATAAATCGTCCATAAGAGAGCAGGAGGAAATAGCACCGTCATTGTTTATTTCTATCTTATAATCCGAGTTTTTATAAACAGAGAAGCTCTCAAATCTATTACAGAATTTTATAGCCTCGGGCACATTTTCATTACAGGCAAGGTCCATTATATCCTTATGAAGGCGTAAAAGTCCATCGGAATGCAGCTCAGCCTTTTCAAAAATCTTATTAAATTCACGGATAAACAGAAGAACCCTTTTTAGAAACAGTGCGTTCATTTGCAGAGTTGATGATGCAATCCCAAGAGATCCCCCTGAGCTTACAATCCCTCCAAAGGCAGAGCTTTTAGAACGCTGATGGGAATCGAATGTCTCCTTAAATCTCTCGAATAATCCGTTAAGAGAAGAGAACAGCTCCGGATTTTCCATAAAATCCTTAAATATGTCCTGACGGAATTTTATGTCCTCGGCACAAGTTAAGGGGAGAGCAAGTATGTCAAAAAAGCTACCGGCTCTTTTAAGATCGGGAAAGAAAAGCTGTAGGGATTTGTCAAGACAAATGTGATATATCGCACGCTTATTCATTTTGCCGGCTTTTTTGAGTGATTCTTCATTTCTATATAAAATATCAAGTGCCATGATTAACCCCTTTCCTCAAGTGATGCCTTATCAAGGCGGTATTTAACGAGAATATCGTGAGCAAATGAGCTACGGTCTCCGGTCTTTTGAGTAATTTTATAGGTCCTCTTATTTTCATCGCTTTTATCAACTTCCACACCCAAAATAGGGAAGGAGGTGTCTCTTATTTCGTGAAAATGGGTAACATAAAGACCACCGATTTTCCTCTCTGCAATCTCATTGGCAGTTTCCAAAAGAAGCTCATATCCCTTTTTGTCATCAGTTCCGCTGAAGGTCTCGTTAAATAGAATAAATGCATCGTTATCGCATTCGGTAAGAATGGCCTTAGTACGCATAACTTCCTCATGGAGCCTGCCTGTGGAGGCAAAGCGTTCATCCTTTGGAAAGTGGGTATAGATAGAAGAAAAGGGGTAAATTTCTGCTTCCTTTGCAAAAATCGGCATTCCACCAAGGAACAGTATAAGATTTATAGCAACGGAACGGAGATAGGTGGTTTTACCGCCACCGTTAGCACCTGTTAAAAAGAAGAAAATACTGTTTTTGTCGAACCAAGTGTCGTTGGGAACTATATTCTTACATTCCTTTCCGATAAGAGAAATATCGTAAAGGTCCTTAGATATATAACGCTTTTCGGATGATACACGTGGAAAGCACCTTTGCAGATTATAGTCTGCTGCATTTAAGTAAAATGATCTCATTTCCTTATAAAAATTCAATTCCCTGATGTATGGGAACAAGGCACGGAAATTTATATCCTGATAGGGACTCAGCATAGCTGAAATACGGTAATACTCCTTGCCGAAAAGCTCAGTAACGCCATCGGATAGTGTAATATGGAGCTTTACATTCATTCTACGCTTTTCGGGAGTTGTAAGACCAAGCTTAGCAAAAAGCCTTGTACCCTCTTCATAGTATGTGCTCGGTGCATTGAATTTGGATACCTGGGCATACTCGCCGTATGTAAATACATACTTGTTGATTTTTGACAGTATTATTTTGGAATTACGGACACTCTGTGCCATTTTTGTTCTTCTGCCTATCATTTCATCGGAGCTAAAATAGTCTGCGATCTCACGGCATATGTCCCCCAGAGGAGCAAGCGTACATAAAACCTCACAGACCTTCAAATATTCCTCTAAAAGATTAACAAACAGGTGACTTTTTTCTGCCGGGATTTTAGAGGATTCCCATACACCGAAGGAGGTCTGATATGAATTGAGTGCTGAAATGGCATCTTTAACTAAGGAAAATGCCTCTTCATTTTCCATAATGGATGCAAAAAACTCCTGCCGTCTTAAAATTTCCTTGCCGTTGCATGGAAAAGCCAGAATTTTTCGTGCAGATGGGGAAAGAATATTATCAAGCTGTAAATCGGTAAATATCTTATGTGATATTTCCTTTTTGCTAAAATTTCCTAAAAACGAGGGTAGAGTGGTCATATAGTAATATCCTCCACATAGAAAGAAATAAATCGGGATAAAGATGCAATTTCATAGCCGTTTACCATATCTGTGGAGCAGATAGTCTGCTCATCACTAACTGTAGGTGCGTATTTAACCTCAGCACATACAGGATTTATAAGTAGTACCTTTCGATACCTTTTCAGCTCCCATTCAATCCTGAATTTGTAACGGAAATCATACACGGGTAATAGCTTTATCTTGCTCTGAACAGGATTGCTCATAACCAAGCCGTGGTTGGGAAGTACCTTCATATATTTCCTTATGAAATACTTATTATCCTTCATAAATACAAGGGTGGTTTCGTATTTCGGCATAGCAAATAATTTAACGCATAGTATTTCGTCAGCTTTAATAATGTAAAAATCACAGCCCTTTTTTCTCCATGATGAGAAAAACCAGAGTGGATGTGTGCCTACTATGGAGTAACCGAGCTTTTTACATGTGGATTTCAGCCTTCTTACCATGCTTATTCTTTTTATCGCCAATCTTAAGAAGGGTATGGACAGTACAATGACAACGATAAATACTAAAATAATCCAGAATTCCATAACGCACCTCCCTTTTCTATTTTATCATACTGCACAATACCTGTCAAGCAATTTTGAATTGCCCAAATCGTATATTTACAATAAGGTTTATATAAAAATCTCCCATCCCGTGTATGAAAATGGTATCTTAATGCATAAATTGGGAAAGAGGAAGGAAGAATATGAGGAGAAAAGAAAAGCTCCTGCTGTAATGCAGGACACAGGATGGGAGGAGCATAGGAATGCTTTTTGGAAGCAAAAAGGAAAAAAATCTGGTCGCTGTGTGCGACGGAGAGGTTATCCCTACGGAAAAAATACCCGATGAGGTATTTTCACAGGGGATACTCGGTAGGGGATACGGTATTATCCCCGAAAACGGAAATATAGTAAGTCCGTCTGATGGAATTGTGGAGGTGGTAACCGATACAAGTCACGCTTACACTGTAAAAACCAATGAGGGCATAGAAATACTGATTCACATAGGCGTTGACAGTGTATCCCTGGAGGGAAAGGGTTTTTCCCCAAGGGTGAGAGAAGGACAGAGGGTAAAGGTGGGAGAGCTGTTGTGCAGCTGCGATCTTGACTATATTTCATCAATGGGTATCTCTACTGTTACTGCCGTTCTTATCACAAATCCCGAAGAAATTGAAATAGAAAAATATATGTACGGTAAAGCCACAGGTGGAGTATCGTCAGCTATGTATTACCGTAAGAAAGGATAATTAAATAAAGTATGTCAAACACACAAGCAAAAGAAAAGAAAGGTGGCAGAGTGTTTAGTGTTCTGCAAAGAGTAGGACGGGCATTTATGCTTCCTATTGCACTTTTGCCGATAGCAGGCCTACTGCTTGGTATCGGAGCATCGTTTACTAATGTAACTACTCTTGAGGCATTTAATCTTATCGGAATTATGGGACCGGGAACCTTTTTGTATTCCTGCTTTACACTTTTATCCTCTGTAGGCACCGTAATTTTTGATAATCTACCTTTACTGTTCGCTATGGGTGTAGCCCTTGGCATGGCAGAAAATGAAAAGGCAACGGCGACCCTTTCGGCTGCTATAGCATTTTTTGTAATGCACAAGACCATAAATTCCCTTCTTTTCATCACAGGAAGGCTGGAGGAGGGAGCTATGGCTGAGGGAACCGTCGCTAATGTGGTGGGTATACAGTCACTGCAAATGGGCGTTTTCGGTGGAATAATAGTGGGACTCGGTGTCGCATATCTCACCAACAGATTCTATAAAATCAAGCTACCGAATGTGATTTCATTCTTTGGAGGAACACGCTTTGTTCCGATTATATCAACAGCTGTATATCTTTTGGTCGGCATTGTAATGTTTTTTGCCTGGCCCTATGTACAGTCCGGCATATATGCCCTCGGAGATTTGGTATTAAGATCCGGCTATGCGGGAACCTTCATATACGGATTTATAGAAAGAATACTGATTCCCTTTGGCCTGCACCATGTATTCTATCTTCCCTTCTGGCAGACAGGTGTGGGAGGCTCTGCACTGATTGACGGAGTAATGATATACGGAGCTCAAAATATTTTCTTTGCTGAGCTTGCATCTCCCAATATAACCAAGTTTTCTGTTTCCGCAACAAGGTTTATGAGTGGAAAATTCCCATTTATGATTTTCGGCTTACCGGGAGCAGCACTGGCTATGTATATATGTGCAGATGATTCAAAGAAGAAGGCTGCAGGAGGTCTCCTTTTGTCTGCGGCATTGACCTCGATGCTGACAGGAATAACAGAGCCTATTGAGTTCACATTCCTTTTTGTTGCACCGATACTTTATGTGATACATTCTGTATTTGCAGGGCTCAGCTATATGCTGATGCATATACTTGATGTAGGCGTAGGAATGACATTCTCGGGTGGTATTATTGACCTGACCCTTTTTGGAATATTGCAGGGCAATGCAAAGACAAACTGGATTATGATACCTCTTGTGGGACTTGTATATTTCGGCATATACTTTTTATTGTTCCGTTTCCTCATTATGAAAAAGAATTATCCTACTCCCGGCAGAGAGGTTGGGGACGGGGATGTAAAGCTGTATACAAGAGCTGACTACGAGAAAAAGAAAAAGGGAAGCTCACGCAGCGATACTGTTTCTGCTCTTATTCTTGAGGGCTTAGGAGGAAAAGAAAATATTACAGGACTCGATTGCTGTGCAACCAGACTCCGTGTATCTGTAAGGGATATTAGCAAGGTAAATGATGCCTTGCTCAAGCAGAGTGGAGCAAGGGGCGTAATCAAAAAGGGCGTGGGAGTACAGGTGGTCTACGGTCCACAGGTATCGATTATTAAATCCGAGCTAGAGGATTATATGAAAACGATATGATAAATATGACGGGAATAGCATATTCTTTAACGGGATGCTATTACCCGTCTTTTGTCTTGAATAAATGGTGACATATCAACAATTTTCGGACTTTTTTAAGTAAAGTGCAGCTTTTTTATGTCTTTACAGAAATATTGACACATAGTCATATAAAAAACCAGGAATCTATGGGAAAAAGACATATGTTTTTTGTAAATATAGAGCAAAAAGGTAACGAAAATCACTATATGTATTGAATTTTTTTGCCATTGTTGATGAAATTATATAAATATAACCAAAAATAGTGTTTTTGAAGGGGGAATATTTCACGAATTTTTGTTAAAAATGCTGAATTTTATTCAAGCAACTTGACATAAAGTTGATTAATAATATATAATCTAAATTACAATAGGCGTTTTATCGAAGATAAAGCGTTCTTCGGAGCCGGTTTCAAGGGAAAATCAGTGCATAAATATCCAACGGCGATTTTCCCATGAGAATGGAAACGCCTTCGTAACTGCGAAAATTTTTACATAAGGAGAGACATATGGAAACAGCTTTGGAAATCACATTAACCTTTTTTATGATTTTCTTGTGTATGCTTTGCCTATTTTCTGTGCTCGTAATCGCCAGGGATATAGTTCGTGAGGCTACAAGTCAGTCAAAGAAAAAGAAGAACGACGAAGAACAAAAGGTCGTTACCGTAATCAAGGAGGCAGAGGTACCTGTAGTAAAGGAAGAGCCTGTGGCAGTACCCTTTGAGGAGCCTGCACCTGCACCCATCCCCACCCCTGCACCTGCCCCTGTGCCTGCTCCCGTGGAGGAGATTCCTGCCCCTGTGGAGATAGTTGAGGAGCACGATGAAAGTGAGGTTACCTTCAACAAGACCCGTCTTACTCACATGGAAAAGTATGAGGCACTCTCATCACTCCATAAGGAATTTTACGATGCTATTGTGAAGTATGCTGAAAGTAAAGAGGGTGTAAGGGCATTCAGCAACAATAACTACTGCGATTATAAGATCGGTGCTAACCGTCTTGTTCGTATGATGATTAAGCGTGGAGAGATAGTTTGTGAATTTATCTTCATAGACAGAGATTTCAAAAACTACGCAAGCAATAACAATGTCAAGATGAAGCCTGCCGCTACCTCCGTTAAAATAAATGAGCCCTCAGCCGTTGGAGTTGCCAAGGACGGTATCGACCGTGTTTGTCAGCAGATAGAGGAAGAAAAGGAATACAAGAAACAGCTTGCAAGAGAAAAGCGTAGAGAACAGCGTCAAAAAGCAAAGGAAACAGAAGAAGGAAACAACTAATGGAAGAAAACACAAAGAAAAGCTCCCCAAATGCATCGGAGAGTGTAAAGCCTATGGATAGGAAAGAAAAAATAGCCGGAATCATAGGCATTGTTCTATGTGTACTGCTAATTCCTATTCTTGTAATAAACTGTATTCTTATTGTCAAGGGACTCTCAAGTGATGATGTGCCCAGTATAGGGGGTAAGATTCCTCTTATAGTTCTTACCGAGTCAATGGAGCCGAAAATTAATGCCGGTGACATTATTATTTGTCAGGAGCTAAGCGAGGAGGATATCAAATCGCTGAAAAAGGGCGATGTAATTTCGTTCTATGACCCTGCAGGTAACGGAACAAGCATTGTAACTCATGAAATATATGAGGACCCATACATAGAAAACGGCAAGATTTATTTCGTAACAAAGGGTATAAATAACCTTACAAAGGATAAGAAGCCTGTTTCTCAGGACAAGATAGTTGGTATCTATAAAGGAACAAGGATTCCGATAATCGGACATATTGCAATGTTTATGCAGTCTACAGCAGGACTCATCATATGTATATTTGTTCCGTTGGGTGCCCTTGTAGCATATGAGTTTTTAAGAAGAAAGAAGCAGGATAAGGTTAAGGACAATGATATCGAGGCTCTTATGGCAGAGCTTAAGGCACTTAAGGAGCAGACATCCTCCGACCATAAGGATATCAATGAAAAAAATGAAGCACAGTCTGTCGATACGGCACCGGTTGAAATCCCATCCTCGGGTGAAGAGTCGGAAGACGATATAAAAGAAACAGCGACCTCTGATGAGAATAATAAAAACTAAAGGTATTTATTCGATGTGGAAGGAGAGCCCGTCGATGAAATATATAATAAGCTTAAATAGAAATATGTTCTAAAACAAAATTAAAAAGGAGAAAAAGATGAAAAAGGTAAAATTTTTAAGAATTGCATCTGTTATGCTTATGCTCTGCCTCATCACAACATGTGCAATCAGCGGAACATTCGCTAAGTACACAACAAGCGATACAGCAACCGATATTGCCCGTGTAGCTAAGTGGGGAGTTTATGTTACAGTAGAGGGTCAGGATGCATTTGCTACCGATTACGGCTCCGGAAATGTTACATCCAATACAGAACTTAACACAAATCTTGACAACGATGACCTTACAACTCTTGATAATGTTTTGGCTCCCGGCACAAACGGAACACTTACAACCGTTAAGATTACAGGTCAGCCCGAGGTAAAGACCAATGTTACGGTAGTGGTAAATCTTGATCTTGGCGATAAGTGGACCTTAGCGGATAATAGTACTGTTTACTGTCCTCTTGTATTTACAGTAAAAGGCACAGAATATAAAATAGACTCAAATAGCGAAGATATGAATGAAGTATCTGAATTAGAAGCAGCAGTCGAAGAAGCTATCGTAAAGGCACTTGTAGGTGATGAATGTACATTTACAACTGATGATGATGGTACAACTACAGCAACAGAGGTATACGATGCTAACAAAGATTTCGGAGCAGCAAACTCTGAAAATGACCTTACAGTTGGCTGGAGCTGGGCTGATCATGTTGATTCTGAAACAGACGCTAAGGATACAGAACTTGGAAATAAGATAACTGCTGATGGAACAAACAATCCTACCGTTTCCTTTACAATATCTGTAACTGTAGATCAGGTTGTTCAATAATATACTTTAACTAAGTACATTTAATCTATTAAAAGCTTATGGTTACTGTCAGTATCCCCACTCCCTGTGGGTGGGGATACCGGTAATAATGCAATTTGTTTTTTCAAAGCATCCGTATATCGGGTTTTTTGAAAAAATAAATGGCTAACTAAGGAGAACTTTAATGCTTAAAAATAAGTATATAAAGCTCGCCTCAATACTGCTTATTTTATGCTTGATAACCTCATGCGTAATAAGTGGAACGCTTGCCAAATATACTACAGGAGGTACTGCTACGGACAGCGCCCGTGTAGCAAAATGGGGCGTTAATATAAGTGTTGTGGGCGATAACGCTTTCAAAACCGCATACGGTACAACCGTAGTATCCTCGGATACAGATAATGTAGTAGCCCCCGGAACAAAGGGAACACTTGCTGCTGTTACAGTAAGTGGACAGCCCGAGGTAAAGGTTAATTATGCGGTCAATGTGGATCTGGAGCTTACAGACAGATGGAGTGTGGGAGCAGGCAAGGATTACTGTCCCATAGTATTTACTGTAAAATCGGGCAGCACGGTGGTAGCTACCGTTTATATGAAATCCGTTGGCGAAAACCAAAATTCAGCTCTTGAGCTTGAGCTCGAAAAAGCAATTATATATGCTCTTACAGGAAAAAACACGGCTACAGCTGACGGTACAGGCTCACAGCATTCTGTAGAGAGGAATGCGGGTACAAGCCTGTCAGCAGATATTACTGTAGAATGGGAATGGCACTATGACGGTGAATCGGTGGGACTGCCTGCCGGCGCTGTTAACACGGATGAATACGATACATATATCGGATCTCTTCCCACAGCACCAAACATATCCTTTTCTCTTGAAATTTCCGTAACACAGATAGTTTAATCAATTCGCAGATAAATGCCCTGGAATTTTTATTAACAACAGTAGTAGGGCTGAAAATGTAAAGGAGGTAGATAATATTGTCAATTAATGAAAAGCGTGAGAATGACGGACAGCAGTACAAAAGAGAGCAAAGAAACGCATATGTTCGCATTATGCTGATGGTCAATATTGTTTTTATACTTTTGCTTATCACACTCGGTGTAATTGCCCTACGGGTAAATAATGTTTTGCCCGAGGATCAGGATATATTCTTCGTTGTAGGAAAAAATCCTTCCTTCGAAATAGGAGACGGAGAGGGCAAGCAATGGAAGAACGAAACCAATGTAAATATATTTAAGTCGGTTTATAAGGATGGAAAGGGAGAGGCAGTTGTAATATCTCAAACGGGAGATAAGGTATTGGCACCGGGCTCCACATCCTCATATAAGTTCGCTATGTACAATAACGGCAATATGGCTGTTATGTATGAGACGGATATCGATTTTGCCCTTCTTGTCAACGGTAAGGAAAGTACAACTACACAGCTACCGTTAAAGGTAAGGCTTTATACCGATTCAGGCAAATATCTTATAGGCTCTGAAACTGAATGGAAAAATATAAACGATGTGGAGATTGACTCATATATCAGCCAGCTTGGTGCCTCCTCTTATGAAAGCTTTACATTAGAGGTAAAGTGGGATTACGAGAGTGGAAATGATGAGCTTGATACTCTTTTAGGCAATCAGTCGGCAGCGTCAGACGGAAAAAACAACGAGGGCGTGTCTGTTGATCTTAACATCAACACCTACGCCGAGGAGCATATTGACCCCACAGCCAAGGGTGGAACAGTAGTAAATGAAGATGGCAGAGATGAGGTAGAGCACGGAGGAACCGTTCGTTTGCTCTGGTTTATTCTTCTGTTTATAAACATAGGAATGCTTTTATTCTACATTGCATGGCTTCTTAACAAACGCTTGAACAAATGGTAAGTAAGAAAAAACAGTTAATAAAAAGAATTCTTTTGTTCGTGCTCATAAGCATTGTGCTGGGCTTTGGACTGTATAATCTCAATGCAAGGACGCTTTTGAATGATCAAATGCCTATGCCACTTGGCATAGGTGTCGGCATGGTAATGTCAGGCAGCATGGAGCCTGAGCTATCCGTGGATGATGTAATTATTGTAATAAAGGACGAAGATATAGAGCTTGGCGATACTGTGGTATATCAGTCGGGTGGGATACTTGTTGTCCACAAGGTAGTAAGGATAGACGGTGACCAAATTACGACACGGGGTACGGCAAATAATAGGGATGACGACCCCATAAGCGTAGAAAAAATAAAGGGTAGAGTCATTTTTTCCATAGGTGGAGCAGGTACGGTAATACGGGTTATAAGGAGCCCGCTTGTATCTGTATCTATATTGCTTTTAGCTATATACCTTTTATATTGCTCCTATGCCAATGAAAAGAAGCAAAATGATGAAAAGAACGAGAAAATCGAGGAAATACGCAAAGAAATTGAAAGAATCAAAAAGCGTACGAATGATACGGATAAAAAATAAAGTCTGAAGGTAAGATATTTTTAGTTTGTGGGTATGCTTGGTCGTGCTATTCATGCCGATTAATAAAAAATGCTGTTACAAAACTGTAAAAAGAGGAGGTGCCGTTATGAAAAAAATGAATATTAAGCCGTCTGTTGCTTTTCGCATAGCTTTTGTTTTTGTTATAGCGGTTCTTATCACAGGCAGTGTGACCTCATCGCTTTTTGCAAGGTATACCTCGGACGGGGATGACAGTAATTCTGCAAACGTGGCAAAATACAGTGTATCCTCCGGTGGAACACTTCTTACCGAGAGCTTTGTAGCTCAGAATTTAGCTCCCGGATATGAGGATAATAAAGGTATAGAAATAACAAATAACGGCGAGGTTGATGTTAAGTATACAATAATTATTTCGTCAACAGGAAACCTCCCGCTGAAATTCAATTGGATGGAAAAAAAGGGCACCATAGAGCCAAACAGTACAGCCAATGAAACCCTTAACATAAAATGGGCAGATGCCGACAGTGATAGTCAATACAACAATTTGACCGATGTGATAACCGTTACAGTTATCTGCGTCCAGGCTGAGTGAGGAGTTGAATGATGAACAGTGTAAAGAAAACCAATAAGCTCCTTCTTACATGCCTTATAGCTGTTATTTGCGTTTTTGCGTCTCTTACTGCTTATGTAATGGCTAAGTATTATAATGAGGCCACTACAGAAAACAGCGTTGACTCGGTAAATATGCTTTTTGTGTGTAAGGATGCCAACGGAAAGTATTACGAGAACGGCAAAATTTATTATGCGTTGGAGGGAAGCTCCCTTGATTTCT
The DNA here is from genome assembly GCA_017451485.1 of Clostridia bacterium. Lineage (GTDB taxonomy): Bacteria > Bacillota > Clostridia > Oscillospirales > CAG-272 > RGIG2000. Next base: position 28,047 of record JAFTOG010000001.1, read on the forward strand.
ATATGCATAATAATGACCAAGGTATAATTTCAAATGCAAAAATAGAGTACGAAACGAAGGTTGAATCTGATACAAGCCCGATTACTCAGACAGGTACCTTGAATGAAGATGTGGCAACAAGTCAGCCTGGTGCCTCCATCGCTAATGTTAAACAAGGTGTTACATATACAGTTACGATATCTGTAACAAAGCCTTACACAGAGACAATTTCCTTCACGGTAATACCCGTTAAGGATGAGCTTGCTACATATTATAATCTTGAAGACAAGGGAGAGTATGTACAGCTTGATTTGTTTGTGGGTAATACAGGAGGCAATATAGATGTAACGGTAGATTTCGGGGGGCTCTCCCCCGATAGTCTGAACGCTGTTACATCCCCGTGGACCAAGGGAACACCGGGAGTTATAACAGCTACCCCGTACACACATTACACAATTTACTTTTTCAAAAACGGAGATACCTCTATATACAGCTCTGTAAGCGAAGAGGTTATAACAGATCCATATTCAATCACATTTAATGTAGCGTAGGCTAATGAAAGGAATTATGACAAAAAATAAAATATTAAAGATATCCCTTGCCGTAGCCTTTATGCTATGTATTTTATTGGCTGTATGGATATTCTCACCGGTAAAGGCGGAGACTCCTGTGGCTACGGTAATTACGGATCAGAATACTATCATATTCGATTTGTATGCCAAAGATATAGAAATTGGCAGTACCACCTACACAGGTGCAGGATATGTTTTTAACGAAACAGAAGGAAAATGGGAATATTCAAGTAGCATTTACGGAACTCATAAGGATGGAAACAGCTACTATATTTTCCAAAGCACCGAAACAAATACGGCAACGATATCCGATGACGGATTGAGTGTTACACTTCCCACATACGCTGATATCAGTGATATAGATGTTTTCGTAAACAAAACAGATATAAACCAGGTCATTACCGATTGGCAGGCTGCTGCCGAATCAGCAGGAAGAAAATCGACAACCAAGAAGGTGTTGATCTCGGCATCCGGTGTTACCCGTAATATAACCATTGAAAATATATGGACCACATATCGGGGAACTTCCCTTAATTCAATGACAAACGGTGGAATAAGCGTAACAGGTGCCAAAACTGGTAATACAATTATCAATTTGTATCTCAAGGGAGATAACCGTTTAGGTGCTCTTCGCTATTCTACAGGCTCAGTTACAACGAGTCAGCTTAATATCGACAGTGTGGAGAATGGCACAACAAAAGGAAGCCTTGTGGTTATAGGTGATCAAAGTGGAGATAGGGCAAATAATAGCTACAGATTTTGGAACGGTGAAAACTATGTAGAGGGTGCAGTATGCTCTAACCACTGGGATTCTGTTATAGGAGGAAATGACAGCAGTGAAAATGTACGGGGGCTTAACATCAAAGGAGGCACCGTATACGCAGGAGCAAGCAAGTATGAAAACTGTACCGCTATCGGCGGTGGAGGAAACGGAACAGCCGTTGTAAATATAAGCGGTGGTATTGTAACCGCTGTAGCATCCACAACGGGAACAGCTATCGGAGGCGGTATTGCCCATACATCCTACGGAGGTCCCGGAACAGTAAATATCAGTAACGGAGCACAGGTCTATGCCTATAATTTCGGTCAGCCCTTTGCTGAAAATTTATCATCCTCGGGTCAGAAAAGCCTTAAAAACCAAACAGGCTCATACGGAGTCTTTGTTCCCGGTACGGCCATTGGTGGTGGAGGCTCTGCACTGCAATATGGCTCCAAAGGAACGGTTACCATTGCAGGAGATGACACCTATGTTTATGCCTACAGTGCAGGTGGAAGTGGAATCGGTGGTGGAAATACTGTAGGAAGCACAACTAATACCGCTCATGTCGGCGGAGAGGCTACAGTAACAGTTAACGGTGGAACAGTATATTCCATCAGTGCAAGCATCTATGTTCAGGCAACTGACGCAATAGGCAATGTAATAGACCAAACGATTCCTGCAGGTACAGGTATAGGCGGCGGTACAAGTACTAACCAAAACGGTGGTAAGGGCACTGTAACTATCAACGGTGGAATTGTAACTGCAAACGGAATCGGCGGTGGTGGAAGCACCAAAAAGGAAGGTGGCTATGCAGATATTACCGTAAACGGTGGAACAATTGTTGCCGACAGTATAGGAGGAGGATATTCCGAGGCTAAGGGATATGCCCGTGGCTCTGTGAAAATAACCGGTGGAAGCTTAAGCTCACAGCTTTCCATTATACCTACAAACGGCTCTGTTCCGGTATACCTTACTACCATTGGTACTGCAGATATAAATAACCAGGCGTTTCATGAAAAAAGCATAACTTCAGTTGAATTCAAAAAGGGAACATATGATTATTCTCTAAACGATGTATACACAGACGCTAATGGAAGAGTTTACTTATGGCTTCCTGCGGATGAAGCGGTAAAGAGTGCTGTTGTGGATGCCGACGGTACGCCTACAACAATTCTCCCCATTGATGAAAATGACGGAGAAATCAATTCTAAAAGTATGGGTGTATTACGCCTTGATAATGGCTTGAAGCGTTATATGGTAACGCTTGTAATGTCCAAATATTATAATCTTTTCAATGCAGATGGAACACCGTATACGGGTGTTATATTCTGTTCCCAGAACGATCAGTTTACTTATTATGTTCAGACAAATCAGGATGCCAATGGTAATTATTACAGTGTTCATCCATATGTATCTGTAATAGACGCTAACGGCAATAAGACCTTCCAGAAAAATGCGGAGCTTGATCCGGTAGCAGGTGTTACCGGTATGTACACAAAGACCTTTACAGTAGACAACGATACCACCATTTTATTCGAGGTTATTACTCCTGACGGCGAAAAAATATTTGTAATGGACTGGTATAATGGTGATGTAACGGTCACATCCGATCCAAAGGGTGGTATAATAATAGAGCAAAACGGCTATACAATTACAGGCTATGACGGTGCACTCTATCTTACCACAGGTGGATTACCTTGCTCAAGTAAGTTGAATATAGATTGTGAGGATAAGGAAATAGAGGTACACCTTGATACAGTAAGTGTATCCTCCGATTATTCTGCAATAAATGTAAGCTCAGGAACCTTGGACTTGTTTTACAGTGAGGCAGATAACTCTGTTTCATCCACTAAGCCGGGCTCATCAGCTATCTTCATAGATGAGGGAGCCACACTTAAGTTAAATTCGACAAACGGCTCATCCATTAAAATAGACTCTCCGGAGGGATCTCCCGCAATTGCCGGTACAGGTACTCTTATTCTTAGTGATGGCAACGGACATCTTCACCTTAATGAAGCGTTTAACAATGATAACGGAGTATCTAATATCAGCGTAGGTACGTATGAATATTCGGGTACAAATGCCGATTACACAGCGACGCTTAATGACGGAGAATTTTCCTTTGAGCTTATAGGCTATGTATCCAACGGTGTTTTGTATGCTGTCAGTGATATGGATGGCGAAAACAGAGAGAATTTTTCCGCAAGAGGTATAATAAAGGTATATACTGACACAGTTACAGAACAGAGCATTACGGTAAAGGACGGAGACCTTATCATAGTTTTGGGCACAACTGCCTCTGACCGCAATCTTGTTACCCCAACTGTAGAGCTGGTTGACGGAACGATACTTGCCCTTGATATCGATTATATGTTTGATGAAAATACCAAGACTCTTACAATTAAGGGCTCTGCATTTCAAAAGGGCAATATGCGAATATTTGCGTCTACAGTAGGAGAGATTTCCTATGACGCACAGAATACTGACAGGGTATACAACAACGAGGAATTTCATATAGGTATGCAGGTACAGACATCTAAATTTGATGTTTATTATAGCCTGACAGAATTTCCCGACAGCCCGGATGCGGCATATCTTGAAGGTGCAGGTGTATTCAAGAATACTCATATTACAAGAATAAATGTGGGTACCGATATTATTTATTTCTACATTACAGCAAACGAAGAATATGCCGACCAGATTTATACTCCTGTTAAGGGTAACAGAACTCTTACTGTAACCAAGGGTGAGAATGAATGGCAGGGACAACGGCTTTCCTGTAATGATATAGTTCTTAATTCAACTCTTAACGAGGGTGTAAACCCTGTTGCAACATCAAAATGGGGAACTGTAAAGTATAAGTATTACACATCCCCCGACGGAGATGACGCTACCAAGGTTAGCGTAGATACCATAGGTCAAAGCGTTAATACATATTATGTAAGAGCTTATGTAGAAGCATCACCCGATGGTAACTATGATTATATTGAAACTGATTATCTTATAAGGTTCTATGTATTTGAAACAAATGTGTTTACCTCTCCGGAAAAGAGCTTTAATGTTGTTACAGGTGCTGATAAGGTTATAAAAATGCCTGCAAATAAGGCGTTTTCCATCTACTATGAAGCGAGCTATACGGCAGGAATGAATTTGGAATTTTCTGTTGCTCTCGATGTAGGAACCAAAATTACCCTTATAGATTTTTCCAGCTCAAGAGCTATGTATTATGCATACACCGTACAGGAAAGTGATGTAGTTGGCGGTATCACCTGCATTTCACTTAACAGCTTTAAGCTTATGGCAGATGATACCATTACAATAACTCCAAGCTCTCACATTAAATATCAATTCTGCGTTGAACCTGCCGAGAACGGCGAATTTCAAAGAATGATGGTAAGCTTTGGAGATATGGAAAAGGTAACAGTTGAGCCGATTTCGGCAATTGAAGCAAGCTTTTCAGAGACACCTACTAATAAAAATGTGGTAGGAGTGGCTGAAATTCCAATTAAAATCACTTCCAACGGTGCCAGCTCAATTTCCGGATATGACAATGTTCTATCTGTAAGAATCCCCCGTTTACCAAATGGCTCATCGGTATATCTTAAAAACAGTGACGGAACAATTTTATATCCCCGGTGTGTTGAGGGCTTGTATACCTTCTCTCTCGGTACAGCTAATATGAACGAAAGAGAGTATACATTGATTATAGAAAATCTTAATAACGGAGAAGATTATTCTGTTTCCGCTGATATAAGAATATGTACCGAAGAGGAAAGCATGTATTCACTTTCCGGTGGTAATTCCGCAAATAGCTTTACCATCACTTTGAAATATACAAGCAGCTCTAAGGTGTACATTACTATGGTTGACCGTATATTGAGTGTGGGTAGTGAGGAAATAGTCTTTAATACTCATATGACCGGTACAATTGATTCGATTTCCGGAGGCATTTACAAAAAGAATGCAAACGGAGGATATGATATCTATACAGAGATAACTCCAAATAATATTACCTTTGAGGATACAAGCTCGTCGGTAACGGTAAATCTTGTTGATGCTCCCTTGACGGAGGGCACATATAAGATAATTGCTTCGGTAAACGGAAATTCCTGTGAGTATATGTTTATAGTTCACTAAAATAATAAAAAACAGTACCGTACGCTTATTTTTGCGTACGGTACTTTTTTTGACTGTATTTTATCTTTCGTTTTTAATTTTTGAAGACTCCCCGTGTCCCGGATAAAATACTATGCTTCCGTCAAGAGACAAAAGCCTCTTTAACGATTGCCTCATATCTGTCATGCTTCCGTATTTGAAATCCACCCGTCCGTAGCCATTGGCAAAAAGCACATCGCCTGTAATCAATAGCCCATCCGAATCACACAAGAGACAGATGGAGCCGGGGGTATGTCCGGGGGAGTGGATGATTTTCAATGAAATAATGTCACCTTCGTCCTTGGATGTGAGGGTCAGAATATCCCCGTCCTCGGCTGTTTTGTAGGGGTGATCATAGCATCTTCCCTGTGATATAAATGTGGAGAGATTGGCTTCCGGGTCATACAGTACCTTTAATTCATTCCTGTGGCAAATAATTTCTGCATTCGGAAAGGCACTTATATATTCATCAATGTAGTGTGCATGGTCAAAGTGTCCGTGGGTAAGCACAATATAATCTACTGTCATATCATTTGATTCAACAAATTCTCTTACTTCTGCAACGGGAGAGCCGCAGTCTACTATCATAGCTCTTTTCGAGCTGTTATATACCACATATGTATTGGAGTCAAGAAGTCCCCTGCTTATAAGCTTAATCATAACATCACCTCTTTTTACATTTTAACACAAGCAAGGATTACAGTCAACCTTATATGGGGTATTTCATATTTTTCCCTGTGGGTATTGACATAGTGCACTGAACAGTTGTATAATATTATATATATATTTATAGATTGTATTAACACCTTTTTGGAGGATTTGCATAATGATACTTTGGATTATACTGTTGATAGTCAGTGCGGCGGCATTTTTGCTTATAGCAATGCTTCTGCTCCCCAGACTGCTTTTACAGAGTAAATACACGCTTGGCTCTACAATGGACCGTGGATTAAAGAGATACAGGCTGTCTGCCAACGGACAGGGTATCGTATATGAGCCTAATCTTATGGTCAGAAGATATATAAAGCAATATGTTATCACCACAGACAGAGGCAGAAAGCTGCTTAAGTGTAAGGTTGGAGATAAGGTATCATATCTTGAATACGACGTAGTGCTGTTTAATGCCTCTAATAAGGTATTCAAGGTTCTTTCCGTAAATGAGCTTATCAGACAGAGAGGGTATACGGATGTTATGGAGCTTCCGGATGAGACATCCTATGTCACTCTGGTGCTTAATAGGGTGGATAACAGAAAATTCAATAAGACCTCATGTGCAAGGGTGTCGCCATTGAAAATATTTCTGTATGGATTTGCAATGATACCCCTTACAGTAATAGAGGCACTTGTAATTAATTTGTGCTTCTCTAAGATATTCGGTGGGCTTTTCAAGGAGAGCTATTTGATGGCTAAGGAAGAAAATCTGCTTGTGCTTTTTGTTGCCCTCGGAGCAGGAATTATCGGAACAACCGTATTATCAATCATCTTAACAGTTTTGAATAGGAAAAAGTGAGATCATGGGAAAAGAAAATATTATTTCAAAGGGCTTATACACGGGCGTTCAGCATCCTGAGCTCGTCTCGGTAAAGCAATTTATCATAATAAAAGACAACGGAGAGAAATACCTGCTTCTCAGAATGAAGAATGACAGGAAGGAAATGCTTAATACTCTCTCCTTTGTGCTCAAGCAATATGATGTAAAGGGAAATGTAATAGACACCCAGCAAATTATACAGGAGGGGCTTTCTGTAAAGGCAGGTGCTGTGTTCACCCTTGAGAGGAAAATAAAAATAAGTGATGCATGCATCGATTTCTCTGTGGAGGTTACCTCTGTAACCTGTGGATGCTTTACATACCAGTCAAGAAAGGGAGACCTTATTGCATCCTATGGCAAGGGCAACGGTGCTGCTCCTGTGGATAGGGTATCCATATACAGGCAGATGGGCAATAAAACCAGGAGAATGAGTGTAAGAACTCTTAAGGCTCCGGGTGCGTTGTTTATATCTATGGCAGTAGTACTTCTCATTGTGGCTGCGTTCTCATTTTTCCAGATATGGAGATTTACACAGACAGAGGAATTTTTCACTCTCGACTCGGTTGAGTATACCTTTGAGACCGATGACAGAGACGGTCCTATCTGCATTATCGGATATAAGGGTAGTGCAGGTAATATCATAGTACCTGAGGAGATAGAGGGACATAAGGTTGCCCGTATTTCCAAGGAGGCATTTAAGGATGCCGGACTTTTCACAGTAGTTGTCGAGGGTAATACGATTATTGAAGAGGAGGCGTTTGCGAATAACAGTATGCTTTATGAGGTTTCCTTGAAAAAGGCAACTGTTATAGAGAAAAAAGCCTTTGCAAATTGCTCAAGCCTCAAGGCTGTAACCCTCGGAAAAGGAATAAAGAAGATTAGTCAGAGCACCTTTGAGGGATGTAAGTCCTTAAAGAGCATTACTATACCCGATACCGTTGTACAAATTGAGGACAGAGCATTTTATGGCTGCTCCTCGCTGGAAAGTATAGTTATACCCAAGGGTGTAACCGACATAGGTAATGCTTGCTTTTATAACTGTACATCTGTAAAAAAGCTTGAGGCTCCCTTTATTGGAAACAATATTCAGGATAAGAAGACCATCTCCTTTTTCTTTGAAAACGGCTCTGTGGCAAGCAGCTACAGCTCTATTGAGGAGATAAAGCTGACAAATGCCGCATACATAACAGATAATGCCTTCAAAGGCTGTGGCAATCTTAAAAGCGTTAGCATAAGTGGAGCTGTTACGGCTATAGGTAACGGAGCCTTTGCAGAATGCAGAAGTCTCATTAAGGTTGATATTCCCGATACTGTAGTGTCAATAGGCTCCTCAGCCTTTCTTAACTGTGGGGTACTTACCGATTTTACGCTTCCCACATCTTTGAAAGCTATTGGCAACAGTGCATTGTACGGATGCCGTTCCATTAAATCGGTTACTGTTCCTGCTGGAGTGGTAAGAATCCCCGAAAGCACATTTTATGATTGCGTCTCACTTTCGACAGTAAAGCTTCCGGACGGACTTAGAAGAATAGAAAAAAACGCATTCCGTAATTGCCGTTCCGTAAAGGAGCTTACAATTCCTAATTCTACAGAGTATATTTCTGCATCGGCACTTCATGGATGCACTGGAATAACGACTCTTTCCATCCCTTATATCGGAGAGGATAAGGATAATGCTTATATCCTGTCAGAGCTCTTCGGCGGAGCTACAGAGTCTCTTAAGAAGATAACAGTATCTTCACAAAACGGTGATATTCTTCCATACACATTCTCGGGATTTACAGGCTTGACCGATATAAGTGTGAGTGGTAATGCCACATTTATCGGAGCCTATGCCTTCAAAAATTGTGAGTCCCTTGTGAACATAAATTTACCTTCCACTATTGTAGGAGTGGGAAACGGTGTATTCTATGGCTGCAGATCCTTAGTGTCTGTAACACTTCCGGATACTGTGACCGATATTACTCGTTACTTATTCTACGGATGTGAAAAGCTTGAAAATATAAACCTCTCAGACGGTATTGCTACGGTAGGAGATTACGCCTTCAGTGGTTGCTCCTCCATCACCTCAGTAGAGTGGCTTTCCCTGTGCAGCTATGTGGGAGAGTATGCTTTTGAAAATTGTGTATCACTTGACAGTGCAGCACTTCCCATCAGCATAGAGGCTGTTCCGACAGGTATATTTTCCGGCTGTAGCGGTCTTAAATCAGTAACAGTGCCCGGCACAGTTAAGCTTATCAAGAAGGATGCCTTCAAGGGCTGTTCTGAGCTTCTCGAAATAAATATCCCGATTATAGTTGAGGAAATAGAGGATGACGCATTTAACGGCTGTGCGTCGATTACAGCTATAAGCATTCCTTCAGCCACAGTAAAGCTCGGTGACGGAGCCTTTGCAAACTGTACCGGTGTGACCTCTCTTGTTATACCTGACACAGTACAGCGTATGGGTGCAGGTCTTATTAGTGGATGTACATCACTTGCAGACCTTACATTGCCGTATATGGGTGGAGCAGTTGACAATCAAGCAAATTCCGAGTATCTTTTCGGAGTCGGTGGAGCACCTGCTCTTAAAAATGTTACTCTTACAAGCACCGTAGTCCTTAGTGACGGAGCCTTTGCCGGATGCTCCTCCGTAACAACCATTGTGCTTAATGACGGAGTAGAGGTAATAGGCGAAAATGCATTTTCAGATTGTATATCGCTTACCAATGTAAATATTCCCTCCAGCGTTGTGGAAATAAGAGCAAAGGCATTCTCAAATTGCTCATCCCTTGACTCCTTTACAATTCCCAACACAGTTATGCGTATTGGCGACGGTATCTTTGACCAGTGTTATTCCTTGGATGAGATAACGGTACCGTTTATAGGAACCGATATTAATACCGATAGCACAATATCCAATATGTTTAACGGTGTGATCCCTGCGTCACTGGAAAAAATTACGGTAACCGATGCAATAAGCATAGGTGACAGTGCATTTGCATCCTGCACAAAGGTTACAGAAATTATTATTAACAACGGCGTTGAGAATATTGGCAACTCCTCATTTTTGGATTGCTATTCATTGGCGGAAATAGAGATACCGGATTCTGTTACATTCATAGGGTCGGAGGCGTTTAAGAACTGCACCTCTCTTACATCTGTTACAATTCCCAACAGTGTACAGACCTTTGGTAATAATTCTCTTATGGGATGTACATCCCTTACGGAAATTTCACTTCCCTTCATCGGCGAAACAAGAAATACGGGGTCCACTCTTGTGAATGCTCAATTTAACGGTTATGCTGGAGGCGTTCCCGATGGGCTTGCAAAAATAACCGTTACGGATTCAACCGCAATTCCTGACAGAGCCTTTTCAGGTCTCGGCAAGGTTACAGAGTTCAATTTCACCTGTGATGTTACGAGCATAGGACAAGGTGCATTCTCAAACTGCTCATCCATTACATATCTTGAAATTCCGGAAACAGTAACTTACATAGGACAGAATGCATTTACAGGCTGCACAGCTCTTGAAGAGCTTTCGGTTCCCTTTGCAGGCTGTCATGCTTGGGATTCAACAGTATTTACGATAATGTTTGAAAACAGCAATATTCCCACAAGCCTCAAGAAGGTAACTGTTACTAATTCCGAGTACATTAAGAGCAGAGCCTTTGACGGATGCGAGAGTATAGAGGAAATTATTATCGACTGCAACATCTCTTATATCGGGGACAGTGCCTTTAATGACTGTATAAGTCTTAGAAGTGTCAATATTCCCGACGGAACAGAGAAAATAGCATCCTGTGCCTTCAGCAACTGCTACAGCATGGAGGAGATTACCATTCCCGCATCTGTTACGACCATAGAATGGCAGGCATTCAGATGGTGCTACAGACTGTATGAGATTTATAACTATTCATCGGTTAATCTTTCATCCATTTACGATAATACCTATGCGTCATATTATGCATTGGCGTTTTATGAAGTCGGCGAGGAGCCTGTAAAGACTGATATTGATGGATATTCATTCCTTCTTGGAGATAATGGAGAATGGTATCTTATCGATTATACAGGAGAAAATACAAAGCTTGTATTCCCATCCTCCTTTAATTACGGTGAGGGTGGAGCAAGTGAAACTATTGAAAGCTATAACATAGCATCCTACGCATTTTTCCTCCGTTCTGAGCTTGAAAGAGTTACCTTACCCTCTGCTATACAGAATATAGGACCGTCTGCGTTCAGTGGATGTAATATATTGAGAGAGGTCTATAATCTTACCTCCCTTGATATTCAAATAGAGAGCTATGACCACGGTATGGTGGCATACAATGCATATATTGTTCATAGCTCATTGGATGCAGAGCCTCTTACTAAGGTTACTATAGATGGTTTTGAATTTTTGAAGAGTGATGACCACTGGTTTATCATCGGGTACACAGGCAATAGCAGTACAGTCAACCTTGGCTCATTTACATACGGAGATGAGACAGTTGACGAATATGTAATAGTAGATGAGGCGTTTAACGGAAACTCCTTTATCGAAGAGCTGATAATAGGAAATGAAGTAAAGAAAATAGGCAGCTCTGCCTTTACCGGATGTGGCAGACTTGAGAAGCTGTCCTTTGAAAACAATACATCAATAACAGAGATAAGGAATTTCTGCTTTGCAAACTGTAATAATCTGAAGCAGGTTATCCTTCCCTCATCACTTACATCAATAGGAAATAATTCTTTTAGTGATTGCGGTTCTCTCGTTGAAGTATACAACCTCAGTGAAATTGAAATTCGTGTGGGCTCCACAGGTAACGGATATGTGGCTTACAATGCACTCATAGTTCACGACTCCATGGATGATGAGGCTCTTAATGAGGTTCAAATTGAAGACTATACATATCTTAAGAGTGATAGCGTATGGTTCCTTACAAAATACGACGGCAGTGATGAAATCATTACCCTCGGCAATATTGAGTATGACGGAAATGTTTATACATCATATACAATTCTTCCCGGAGCATTCAACAACAATGAAAGCATAAAGGAGGTTACAATTACAGACGCAGTAAAGAGTATAGGAAGCTCGGCATTTGCAAATTGTACAAATCTTAGCAAGGTGTCCTTCAGAGATAATACCTCCATTACAACTATTGAAGCTGAGATGTTCGCATACTGCAGTAATCTTGAATCCGTAGTTCTTCCCTCGACCCTGACAAATATCAAAACAAAGGCATTCTACAGATGCTACAGCCTTGTGGAAATCTTCAATCCCAGCGTAATGATATTGTCTATAGGATCAAGCTCTAACGGATATGTAGCTTACTATGCTGATGTAATCAGAACATCCCTGAGTGAGCAGGGATATGAATTTGAGACTGTTGAATCCGACGGTGCTACCTTTAAGTTCTATAAGGATAACGGCACATGGTATCTCTATACCTTATATAATGGCTCCTCCAATATGAGAAAGCTTCCTGAGCTTACTGTAAACTCAGAAGAGCAGAGCTATAAGGTTAAAGGAAAGGTGCTTGGCTCATCCACTGCACTTGTACCCTCATTCGTAACAGAAATTCTCGAGTTCAATCGAGTATCTGCAAACACAATATACTATGAGGGCACTGAAGAACAGTGGCTAACCGTAGTAAACGGAGCAAACTATTCAGGCAAAACAATGCTTTACTATGTAGAGTGCGTTCATTCGCACACCGGAGAATGGACCTACAAGGATAATGAGATATGTGTAACTCCCGAATTTAGTACTAATGTTACTCGTGAAGCAACATGTGTGGAAGAGGGAGAAGTAGAGGTTTCCTGCAAAAATTGTGACTATAAGTACACAGAGTCTCTTGCAATAACAGATCACTCCATCGAAGCTGATAACAAGTGCTCTGTATGTGAAATGCAGTTTTCACCCACCAGCCTTAGCAACGATTGGACCTTTACAAATAATTCCCCCAGTCCCTTTGAAATTAATTCCTTAACAGGAGCTATCAGCTCTACAAACAAGACAGACGGTTCTATCTCCGACTTTACAATGGAGGCAATGAATGATATGACTGTGTATATCGTATACTCCACCTCTACAGAATTCAATTGGGATAAGCTCCGTATTTATCTGAACGGCTCTCTTATAGTAGAGGAATCCGGAGAACGGATGGATATGCACATTCAGTTGGATATTTCAGCCGGAGATATTCTCGTATTCGAATATGCAAAGGACGGCTCATCAAGTCAGGGAACAGATACAGTAACCATAAACAAAATTTTGGTTTCAACCACAGGATCAGGAGAGTAAAATGCTTAAACACGGTAATATTATTGAAAAACTTACAGTTAAACAAAAAATATCGTTACTGACGGATATAAGATGCTTTTCCAATCCTGAGTTTAACGAGCTTGGGGTTCCCCATATCATAGCTGTTGATATAGTTAAAAAGCTTAAGGATGAGGGAGAGGGACTCTCTCCCACCGTCCTTGCCAGAGGCTGGAACCCTGTTTTTACAGAAAATTTCATAGCAAGGATTGCAGAATCCACGGACGGTGAGGAGGACGGAAGATTTTTTATCACTCCCTCTCCAAAGCCAAAGCTTAATCCTTATAGCGTGGCAATATCTGAGGATCCGTATCTTGCGGGAGCAATGGGCTCAGCCTATACAAGGGGCGTTGGCAAAAACGGTGCTAACTCATACATTGACGGGATGCATATAGCCAAGAGTGATCTTGAATACCTTGATAAGGAGCCCGACAGAGGTCTGATAAGGGAGCTTTTTGTAAAGCCCTTTAAGACAATACTTGATTATACTTCTTGCAATGGAGCTGTAATATCGGCAGAAAGCAGTATGCTTGATAAGGAGCTCCTTGGATATAAGGATGTAAAGGAGCTTCTTGCCGGTAAGCATCTTATATGCAGACCAACCACCGGGGAGCAGACTCTTGACGCTTTAAGACTTAACCGAATTATGACAGGTGGATCTGCCTCAGCTATTGAGAATGCATATGACAAATATGTGTACATAAAGAAAGCCATAGAGGATGAGTCCTCCACATCGGCAGAGCTTGAGGAGGCATTCAATGACGGAAGTGCCGTAAGCGATGAAATGCTTGATCTGGCAGTAGACCGACTTATTGAATTTGCTGACTCCTGTGTACAGAGTGAGAAAAATGCTGAAAAAACTCTGTCAAACAGTGCAGAGCTTTCTACCATGAGGAGAATAGCATATGCTCAATCTGTCGTTCTTCTCAAAAATGAGGGTGGAGCTCTCCCGTTGACCTCGGGCCGAAGGATAGCATTTATCGGTGATATTGCTATGCGTAGTCAGAGTAACGGAAAGAGCTATGCAGAATGTCTTGCTGAGCATATGGGAGCCTCATTTGTGGGATGCGTTAAGGGATATGATATAGATTCCTTAAGAAACGATGAGCTTGTGGCTCAGGCAGTGGAATTGGCACAGAAAGCCGATACGGTATTCGTTTTTCTTGGCGATACAGCCAAAGCGACAGAATCGGATGCTATGGCAAAGGCACTGTTTTTGCCTGCCAATCAGCTGGCATTGATAGATGCCCTCGGCAGATTCAAAAGCAAGGTGGTGGCTGTACTCGATACAGAACACTCCCTTGATATGAGCTTTGATTGCTGTGTAAGTGGTCTTATCCTTGCTCCGATAAGAGGAATGGACAGTGCTCATGCTCTCTTTGATATATTAGTGGGAGCCAAGCCTCCTATGGGCAGACTTACTGAGAGCCTTTATTATGATACAGAAAATTATTTCAAAACTCTAAAAAGCTATAAGGATAACGGAAGAAACAAGGTAGGCCCCTTCGTTGGATATCGCCATTATGACAGCTCCGGGCTTCCTGTTAGATACCCCTTTGGATACGGTCTTTCTTATTCGAGAGTCGAGTATTCCGGTGTCCGTGCAGTTAACGGAGTAATAAGATTCTTTGTGAAAAATACCGGTAGGACCCCCACATGTGAGATTGTTCAGGTATATGTTGGAAAGAGAGCCTCTGCTATGCTCAGACCGATAAAGTCCTTAGCGTCATTTATCCGTGTTGAGCTACAGCCCGGTGAAACGAGGGAAATTACTGTTGATAAGCTCGATTTAAGGATATATGACACCTTCTCCGGCAAATGGACAGTTGAAAACGGAGACTACGAAATATACATTGGAGCATCGGTAAGTGATATACGCCTATCCTCAAGACTGTCAATTGCCGGTGAGACAATAAGACCCCGCAGAGAAAAGCCCTCTGATTATTTGCAGTCGGTTTCAAATATAGTGTCGGATAAGTTTACATTAGAGGCAGGAATTAGCAAAATGAAAAAGTTTTGGAAGCTAAATCTTATAGGAATATTAGCAATTATAGCGGCACTGTGCCTTGATTTTTATGCTTTGGTTATAAAGAGCTACGATATCTCTCTTATACTCATAGGCATAAATGCAGGAATATTACTGCTTGCGTTTGCAATGTTCCTTATAAGTGGATTAAGAAAAAGCTCGTACAAAAAGAAAATGCGTATGAGCAGGGAAAATGAAAAGAAGACAATGATTCAGCAGGCAGAGGTAAAGACCTATTCTGCAATAGAGGAGCTTTTTGCCGAGGAATTTGATACAATTGAGGAGGAGGTAGCCTCCGAGACAGAGGAAAAGGTATATTGGGATGATACATCCAGATATATAGATTCCTCCTACAGGGTGACAGATGCCTTTGCTAATCTTGATGGCTTTATGAGGGAAAGGGGAATAGCCCTGTCCTCTGATGGAGCAGCACGCATACTCTCGGCAATGAGCTCATCAAGACTTATAATTTCAGATATAAAGGGAGACTGTGCAGACTCCGTATACATTAACCTTGCAAAGTATTTAGGCTCTCCAATCTACATAGAGAATGTGGAAAACGGATATCTTACAGGTGGAAATCTTCTTTACTGTGAGTATGAGGACGGAGAGGTAACAGAGACCAATGTGATACAGGCAATCGAGCACGGTATTGAGCATAAGGATACTGTTCATATAGTAGTGCTCAAGAATCTTTATTCAAAGGATGCGTGGGGACTCTTTATACCGTATTTGCGTTATTTCAGCAATCCACAGAGAGAATGCTCTATAACCGCAAAGGATATGGGAGCAGGAAAGACCCTTCCTGAAAATCTTTGGTTTATTATAGAGCTGGCAGACGGTGAGTGCATTGGTGATATATCTGCTCCTCTTCTTAAATCCGCAACGGTTATGAAGCTGGGATGCTCCGTATGCGATGAGGCAGAGGAAAAGACAGAATACCGTTCCGTAGGATACTACCAGCTTAGTCACTTTGTTGACTATAATAAGGGCAGATTTACAATGAACGAGGATCTTTGGAAGAAGATAGACAGCTTAGAGGCATATGTAAACGCACATACACCCTACCATATAGGCAATAAGCTTTGGTTACAGATAGAAAAATATCTTTCCGTTATGGCGTGTCATGAGGACAGCGTGGATATCAATCTTGATATTGCCCTTTCCTCCAACCTTATCCCGGAGGTGGTATCTGCCCTTAAGGGTAAGGTGAGTGCCGAGGAAAAGAATCTTCTTGAAACCGTAGAGCAGCTCTTCGGCGAGGATAAGATTCCCGAGTGCCGTAAGGCGATAAAGGATGATCCCGTCGTGGTAGCCGGTCAGAAAGAAGAATGAAAGAGGAGTAATTTATGCTGAATTTATGGTTGAATAATACATTGGCAATGCTCAATGTGATGGATACTGTATTCGATGCGCTTTCCTCAAAGTACGCTATCTTAGGCTATATAATTCTTTTGTTTGTGATTATTGCAGTGCTTGTAATACTCATTATGACCTCGGATTCAAAGGGTAGTGGAGCATCGGTGATTATTCAGGGCAGTAACGGATCAAGACCCGTTACCTCCACTCTCCCGGCTCAGAGTCAGATAGCAGCTCCAAGGGGAGGTGTGACGGTACAGGCTGTTGCTCAGGGAGCAGGAGCAGTACAGGGAGCACCGAAGACAAAAGCAAAGGAAACAGCAGAAGAGGCAACAGAGGAAAGAGCCCCGAGATTCTGTATGCTGAGCAGAATAGACGAAAATAAAAGGATATATGA
>JAFTOG010000046.1 GCA_017451485.1 Clostridia bacterium
ACAGGCTGTTGCTCAGGGAGCAGGAGCAGTACAGGGAGCACCGAAGACAAAAGCAAAGGAAACAGCAGAAGAGGCAACAGAGGAAAGAGCCCCGAGATTCTGTATGCTGAGCAGAATAGACGAAAATAAAAGGATATATGAGGCAAGAAGGTTTGAGAGTGAGGTAAGCCTGAAGAAGTTTTGTGACAGCTTCAGGAACTATGCAGCAAGTGAGCTCAGACTGTATTACGATATAAAGGATATACGACGCTTCATAGCGGGAATGGCAGTAAGCCCGATAATCATATTACAGGGTATGTCAGGAACAGGTAAGACATCCTTAGCCCATGCAATGGGCTCCTTTGTAAGGAATACATCAACAGTAATACCCGTACAGCCAATGTGGAAGGAAAGAACAGACCTATTGGGATATTACAACGAGTTTACAAAGAGATTTAATGAGACCCTGCTTCTTGAAAAGATGTATGAGGCAAATTACAGCAAGGACATATATGTCACGGTGCTTGATGAAATGAATATAGCAAGAGTAGAATACTACTTTGCAGAATTTTTATCATTGCTTGAGCTTCCCAACCCGGATGAAAGATATATAGATGTAGTATCCGATGTATGGGAGAGTGACCCCGTACAGCTGAAGGACGGAAGAATAAAGCTTCCTGTAAATATGTGGTTTGTGGGAACGGCAAATAATGACGACTCCACCTTTGCCATATCGGATAAGGTATATGACCGAGCAATGATATTGAATCTTGATGAGAAATCGGAGAGATTTGTAGCACCGAGGACAAAGCCGATACCGATAACAGCAGAATATTTTAAGAAGCTGACGGAAGAGGCAATGCAGGAATATGAAATAACAGGAAGAAATATGAAGAGGTTAGAGGAGCTTGATAAGTATCTGATAGACCATTTTCATATAACCTTCGGAAACCGAATAATGAAGCAGATAAGACAGTACATACCCGTATATGTAGGATGTGGAGGCGAGGAGCTTGATGCACTTGACGATATACTGTCAAAGAAGATAATCAGAAAGCTGGAGACACAGAATCCGGTATATTTGAGGAGTGCAGCAGAGGGACTTTGCCAATATCTTGACGATTTGTTCGGCTACGACAGAATGATACTTTGTAAAAACGCTATTCACCGTCTCGAAAGAAATGCGTGATAGCTGAGATATAGGAAATCAACAACAATTTTTCAAACGGTTAGAAGAGTATAATTATGACTAAGAAAATGATTTACATAATAGGTTCGGCTATTATAGGAATTGTATCAATGCTTGTAGTCATGCTTTCGCTGATAGGCACAGGAGCCATAGATGCGACACAGACAAAGCTTGTATATAAGTCAGCCTCGGCAGAGGGTGTCTATGATGGGTCGGCCCTTGTGAAAAACCAGTGGGAGCTGGTAGACGGACAGCTGAAAGAGGGTCATACTGCTAAGGTCAGTGTTACAGGCTCTCAGACAGATGTAGGTGTAAGCGATAACCATATTTCCGTTACCGTCATTGATGAGGACGGAGCTGATGTTACGGAATATTATACTATTGAATATCAGCCGGGAAAGCTTAAGGTTACTCCTCATTATCTGGAGATAACGGCAGACAGTCTGGAAAAAACCTATGACGGACAGTCCTTGAAGTGTGAGACATACAAAATAACCGATGGCTCCGTGGTTGAGGGTCATATATTAAAGGCAACCTTTACAGGCTCTCAGCTTACTGTAGGCACATCCGTAAACAAGGTATCAGTAACCTTGACTGACGGAAACGGAAAGGATGTTTCGGGTAATTACACAGTAAAGTGTAATGACGGTACATTGAAGGTCGTTAAAAGACCTATTACCGTAACCTCAGCATCTGTTGAAAGGGTGTATGACGGACAGCCGATATCCTGTGACGACTACTCCCTTACAAACGGTGAGCTTGTAACCGGACATACAATGAGATTTGATAATCCCTCCGTGATTTATAATACAGGAGAGGCTGATAACAGCTTTTCTGTGGCTATTTATGATGCCAATAACACGGATGTAACCTCAAATTATGATGTTACACGCTTGTTCGGTAAGCTTAAAATGCTTAAAATTCCCTTGACTGTGGAGACAGCAGGAGCTGTCAAGCTCTATGACGGAACACCTCTTATTAACAACACCTGGAGATTTATTTCCGGTGATGTTCTTGAGGGACATACAGTGGTTGCCGACTTCACAGGTGGGATTACAGCCTGTGGAAAGGTAGATAATACAGCTATATTCAGCGTTCTCGATGAAAACGGAAGAAATGTAACGCAGAACTACGGTATAGAAATAGTTGCAGGAAAATTAGAGGTTACAAAGAGAGGCTTTGTTATTACAAGTGGAAGTGCATCCAAGGAATATGACGGCACTCCTCTTACAAATACCGATATTACCGTTCTTGACGGTACAGTGGCAGAGGGGCATACTATTACACTTACCTCTACTGCATCATTAACTAACGCCGGTGAGATTGATAATACATTCCTTACTGTTATCCGTGACGAAAACGGTATAGATGTTACAGCAAACTATGAGCTTACGGTCTCCTATGGAAAGCTTACTGTTACAAAGAGAAGAATGATAATATCAAGTGGTACATCCTCCAAGGAATTTGACGGTACTCCGCTTACAAATACTGCGACGGAGGTAATGTCGGGAGAGGTTGCCGAGGGACAGACACTGACTCTTGTAACAACAGGCACAATTACCAATGTCGGTAGTGTTGATAACACATTTACAGCTTATATAAGCGATGGAAACGGTACAGATGTAACATCAAACTACGAAATAGAAATGAGTGTCGGTACTCTTACTATCACTCCTACAAGGATACATATTTCAACAGCTTCTGCAATCAAGGAATATGACGGAACACCACTTACAGCTCCAATATATGAGATAATATCCGATACGGGAATTCAGAGCACACACAGTATTCAGAGTGCAGTAATGTCGTCCTCCATAACAAATGCAGGTCGTGTAACCAACAGCTTTGCTGAGTTTATTATAGTTGATGAAAACGGCACTGATGTGACATCCAATTATGAGATAACTACATCATACGGAGAATTAATAGTTCAGCCAAGGGAAATAGTTATCCGTACAGGAAGTGCAAGTAAGGACTATGACGGAGAGCCTCTTTCCTGTGATGAATGGGAGATTGTATCAATTACAGGTGTTCTTGACGGACATACAATAGAAGTTGCTGTTTCCGGTATGATAATTGAGCCCGGTCAGATCGATAATGTAATTGCAGAAACAATTATTACCGACAGAGATGGAACAGAGGTAACAAGAAATTACAGCATCGTCGAGCAGCTTGGTAAGCTTACTGTAAAGGGCGAGCCTGTTACAGGAGGCTCTGATGCAAATAACAGCAACCGTGGTGAAGCAGGAGAGGGAGCCCTTGACAGCTCCGGAAATATAGCAGGCGGAGAAAACGAGGATGTGCTTATGCTTGAGGTTAAGGCAAGCACAGACGGTCTTATTTATCTGAAGCTCTCAAGCCTCGGGGATTATAACGGAATGAGGTGGGAGCCTGCTCCTTCATATGACAGACTTATTGCAGATACATATTCACTTAATTACCTTAGTGGTATAGCTATGGCAGGAAGTGGAATCAACGGAAGCAATGTTGAGATAAAGAGCTACACCTCCGACTATGTACTCCCATCATATATGAGCCTTGGCTCATATAATTATACCGTGCAGACAAGTGATACGGTATATGAGGGACAGGGAGACAATTATTCTATGTGCTATTACTCATATACAGGCACAGGAACGGAGCTAAAGGGAAATCTCGGCAGCTATTCCTCCGATGAGGCATTGTACAGGGACCATGTATACAGCACATATCTTGAGATAGACAGTGAAACAAGAGCATATATTGACAATGTGATACAGGAGCAGGGCATATCAGCCTCCGATCCCGATGTAATCACAAAGGTGGCAGAGTATATAAGAGGCTCTGCAGAATACAATTTAGAATATGATAAGGCACTTGATTCAGAGGAAAACAAGGTCATTGCCTTTCTTGAAACATATAAGGAAGGAATTTGTCAGCATTATGCCTCTGCAGGCGTGCTTATGTACCGAGCTCTCGGTATTCCTGCAAGATATACAGTGGGATACTGTGTGGATGCAAAAACAGGAGAGTGGGTAGAGGTCAGTGCTATGCAGGCTCACGCTTGGGTTGAGATCTACATTGACGAGGTGGGTTGGATAGCTGTTGATGTAACAGGCTCAGACTCTGACGGAGACCTTCCCGGTGGTGGCTCAGGCGACGGATCGGGCAGTGGCTCAGGTGATGGTTCAGGTAGTGGCTCAGGTGGTGGCTCAGGCGACGGTTCGGGCAGTGGCTCAGGTGATGGATCAGGTGACGGTTCAGGCAGTGGCTCAGGTGATGGATCAGGTGACGGATCGGGCAGTGGCTCAGGTGACGGTTCAGGCAGTGGCTCAGGTGACGGATCAGGCAGTGGATCGGGTGATGGATCAGGCAGTGGATCAGGTAGTGGATCGGGCAGTGGATCAGGAAGTGGATCGGGCAGTGGATCAGGCAGTGGCTCAGGCAGTGGATCGGGCAGTGGATCAGGCAGTGCAGGAAACTCCTCAGAGTCCAATATTTCAGGCCCTCCCTCCGATATGGAACCAACAACCGTCGCTCGGGTAAAGGCTAAGCATACAGGTGTTGTATATCTTCGAGGAGCAAGTTCAGGAGACTATACTGGAAAGGGCTGGAGCTCTGCTATCGCATACAACAGATTGCTTGCCGACACCTACAGTGCTAATTATCTTACATCTATCGCAATTAAAAACAGTGGCTTAAAAAGTGTACTTATGGAAATAAAAACCGAGAACAGCTCTCTGTATTTGCTTCCATATTATACCTCGGCTGAGATGTTTGATTACGATATACAGACAAACGATGTTATATACAGTGGCACATCAACAGAATATTCTCTTTATTATCTCGTTTATAGCGGAGATGGAAGTGACATTACAGGTATGCTTGGAGATTATTCGGATGATGAGCTTGCATACAGAGAATTTGTATATTCACATTATCTTACAGTAGACGATGAGACAAGAGCCTATATGAACGATGTTATATCTGCAAATGGCTTTAGCTCTGATGATCCGGAAATTGTAAGTAAAATTACTGAGTATATTAAGGGCTCTGCAGAGTACGATCTTGAATATGACAGAAATCTTGACAAGGAGAGTAATATAGTAATAGCATTCCTTGACAGATACAAGGTAGGCATTTGTCAGCACTACGCTTCCGCCGGAGTGCTTATGTTCCGTTCACTCGGTATTCCGGCAAGATATACAACTGGATTTGTATGTAATGCAGAGGAGAATGAGTGGGTTGATGTAACCACAAAGGAGGCTCACGCCTGGGTTGAAATATATATTGACGGAATAGGATGGATGCCCGTCGATGTTACAGGAGGCTCAGGAGGTGCAGGAGGTGGAGGCTCCACCGGAAACAATCCTAACGGAATTAAGAAATCAATACGCCCCGATAATGTGTCCAAAAAATATGATGGCACACCCTTAGTGGCACAGAACACCATTGTAGGTATAAATGATCTTTTAGATGATGGATATACATACGAAGCTGTTGTAAGGGGAGAAAGAACACTGGCTGGAAAGAGCAATAGCTATATCGAAAGCTTTACCCTTTATGATTCGGATGGCAATGATGTTACAGATCAGTATAATTTCCAATATACAGTGGGAACAGTTCATGTGTATATTGAGGAGCTCTATATTACCACAGGCTCAGCTACAGAACTGTATAACGGCACAGCAATAACATCTGAGGAGTGTTCATATACCGGCAATCTCTTGTACGGGCATACAGTAACAAAGCTGGAGACCAAGGGATCGATTGTCAATGTTGGAACAGTAGCCAATACATATGATATTGAAATCAAGGATGCAAGTGGCAATGATGTGACCGATTATTATAAGTTAAATAACACATACGGTCGTATTACCGTAACACCGAGAACATTGCACATTGTAGCAAATTCCGATACAAAGGAGTATGACGGTACACCTCTTACAAACTCCGGTTATACACTTTCAGGTTCTGTAGCACGGGGAGATGTTATAGTGGTAATCATAGAGGGCACGCAGACCAAGGTTGGTAAGAGTGCCAACACCGTTACTGATATAGAAATAAATAACGCACAGGGTAATGATGTTACCGGAAACTATATTATCACATTTGAAAACGGAGAGCTTTTTGTAGCTCCGAGGATTTTATAAGAAAGGTTAGGACAGTATGCAATACGATAAATATTACAAACGGATATCTGTTATTGCTAATATTTTCAAAACGATCAAGCATTTTCGTGCATTGATCATCTCTGTCGTGTCTGTAATTATTGCCTTAACCTCGGGCTACCTCGGTACTCAGGGTATTGTATATGATAGCGAGGAGTGTCCGGCATCATTCGAATACGGAGCAGAATTTACATACGAGGCAAATGCTCTTTTCCAGGATGTAGTATACGAGTTCTCATCGGATAAGGATTTTACAACTGTTTTAGAGGAAATGCCCAGATTCCCGGGAGAATACTATGTAAGAGCAGTTTCAACATCCTCCTTTGGTAATCCACGGTACGGAGATACTCACGCATTTACAATCCTGCCCAAAAAACTGGATGTAAAGGTAAAGCAGCAGAGCATTTTGTACGGTGATACACCATCGGTAACGGCAAGCCTTATAGAAGGGGATGAAATATACTGCACCGATTATATCTATGAGGATATATCCCAGGTCAGCACTACTATACAGCCGGTAAAGGATTCCATAATCATTACCGACTCAGAGGGCAACGATATTACATGGGCGTATGATGTTAACCCCGTAACAAGTACAATAGACCTTACTACAAGAGAAATAACCGTAACGGTAGGGGATGCGTCCGATATATATGATGCCTTGCCATTTATGTATGATGGATATGAGCTTAGCGGAGGCACACTCGCCTACGGCAATACAGATAAATCCGACAAGCTTATTGCTACCTTCAAGGATTCCATCACCAATGTTGGTGAAATAAAAAATATCCCTTCTTTCTGTGTTGTAAATGCAGAGGGAAAGGATGTATCAGCACACTATAACATAAGGGTGAGAGAGGGTACGCTGACTGTAAATAAGCGACCTGTACAGATTAATATCGGAAATGCTGAATTTGAATACGACGGAGCAGAGCATAAATATACCGATTTTGAAATAGACAGCACAACTCAGGTGGTAGAGGGTCATACCGTTACCGTTTCCGAAAGTGTTGGTATAACAGATAGTGGAAGTGCCACAAATATAATCGGCTTCATTATCACCGACAGCGAGGGAAATGATGTAACCTCAAACTACTCGATATTCCTGACAGAGGCTACTATTACAGTAACTCCGAGAAAAATCACTGTTGCGACAGGAAACGGCGAGTGGGTATATGACGGTGCTCAGCATGAAAACAAGGAATACGAAATAGTATCCGAAACAGGACTCGTGGAGGGAGATTCCTCCCATATTACAACCAATACCGTAGTTAAGGATGCAAACGGTGACGGTGTTGCAAATGAAATTGTCCTGAGCATAAAGAAATCAGATAACACAGATAACACAAAAAATTACGAAATAACATACGAAAAGGGTAATCTTAAGGTAAATAAGAAGCCTATAAGCATTTCTACCGAGGATCATATATTTGAGTATAACGGAGATGAAAACAGCTGGGAGATATATGCTATCTCTGCTGATACTCCTCTTGTCAATGGACATTCCTCCTCCGTAAATACAAAGACCTCAGTAAAAAATGTAAGTCAGGGACAGATTGACAACACAATCACCCTTACGATAAAGGACGGAGCAGATACAGATGTTACGGCGAACTATGAGATAAGTACAATAAGCCTGGGTAAGCTTTCTGTAGCTCCAAGACCAATTACAGTTACTCCGGTCAGCTGTGAAAAAATTTATGACGGCACTCCACTTATCGGTAACGGTATTACTGTTGATAACATAGTGCCGGGCCATGTGGGAGGTGCCACAGTCCTCGGCTCTCAGACAAATGTAGGTGTGGCAGTATCCACAGTTGATTCAGCTACATTTACCGTAGCTAAGGGTGAGGAATCCATAGATACCTCCAACTATCAGATTACCTATATGCCCGGTATACTTACTGTAACCAAGCGTGATGTAAATATTATCACATCGGATGCAAGCTGGGTATATGACGGTGCACCACATTTTTCAAATGACCACGAGATATCAACCGATACACCTCTTGTAGAGGGTCATACAACCGTAGTAACTGCCAATATCTCTGTTACAACTGTATCGGAGGGAGTGGTGGAAAACACTCTTACAATAGATATACTGGACAGCAATGAAAACAATGTTACAGAAAACTATGAGATATCCTACGAATACGGAGGCCTTACAATAAACCCAAGACCGGTAACAGTCATTTCCCGGGATAAGAGCTGGGTATATGATGGGGCATCTCATCAATGGACAGGACACGATGTATCTACCGATACACCGTTGGTTGACGGACATTATACAGAAGCACTTACAGGTGTGGAGATTGTAAATGTATTGGACGGACCGAAGGATAATGATATTACAGTGGCTATTAAGAATGACCTCGGTATTGATATGACGGAGAATTACATCATATCATATACCCCGGGCACCCTTACTGTAACCCCAAGACCTGTAAAGATTATTACTGACAGCAAGAGCTGGATGTATGATACAAGCTCTCATTTATGGAGTGGACACACAGTATCATCCGAGACTCCGTTAGTAAGTGGACATGTAACATCAGCATCCTCCAAGGCATCTGTTTCCACAGTTGGAGAGGGAGAGGTTGACAATATCCTTGAGATAAGCATTTTCAGTGGAAATACAAATGTAACCTCAAACTATGATATAACATATGAATGTGGAAAGCTCAGTATCTATCCCCGTCCTATTACTGTTACAACAGGTACAGCAAGCTGGACCTATGATGGAGAGGTACATAGCTTTACGGAGCATACAGTTAGCTGTAGCTACGGACTTATAACATCTCATTGCTCCGAGGTGTCCACCTTTACAGAGATTGTAAATACCTGGGATGGACCAACGGATAATATACTTACCGTTATTATGAAGGATGCAGACGGTAGCGATATTACAGAAAACTATGCTATTACATATAATTACGGTACTCTCAACATTACTCCAAGACCTGTTACGATAATAACAAGTAACAATAGCTGGACCTATGACGGAGAGGCACACAGCAGTCCGGAGCATTATGTACACGGGGATACTCCCCTTGTGGAGGGACACACAACAGAGGCGACAGACTGTACGGAAATAACAAATGTATGGGATGGCCCTGCCTCCAATATTCTTGCTGTAAAGATAAAGAATGCAGACGGCGAGAATATGACAGATAACTATTCCATAGCTTATGAGTACGGCATTCTCACCGTTGATCCAAGACCGGTCACAATAGTAACAGAGGATAATAATTGGATCTATGATGGAGAGATACACAGCTGGACCGGTCATAAGGTGTCGGAGCATACTCCTCTTGTAGTCGGACATCATACTGAGGTTACAAGCTCCACATTTGTTACAAATGTATGGGATAGTGGATTTAACTATTTGACAGTGGAGATTAAGGACAGTGCAAACAGCGATATGACGCCTAACTATATCATATCGTATGAATACGGCACCCTGACCATTGAACCAAGACCCATAACCGTTGTAACATATAGTGCTGTATGGATATATGACGGAATAGCTCATTCAAATATAGGACACCATGTATCCGAGAATACTCCACTTGTATCAGGTCATACAACACAGGCAAGCGGATGGGCTACAATTACAGATGTCCTTGATGGACCGAAGGATAATACAGCCACAATAACAGTTTTGGATTCCGGAGAAAACGATATAACGGAAAACTACAACATCAGTTTAGATTGTGGAACCCTTACTATTATTCCTAAGCCCATACACATAATCACAGGGGAATATAGCTGGGTATATGACGGTGAGGAGCACTTCTGTACAAATCACACGGTTGACCCGTCTACTCCTCTGGTAAGCGGTCATACAACATCAGTAAATGAATATGCTGTTATTACAAATGTATCCGAGGGACCTAAGGACAATGCCCTTGACATACTTATAATAGAAGAATTGACAGGAGCTGACAAGACCTCCAACTATGATATCATGTATACGGAGGGTAAGCTCACAGTAACAAGGCGTCCTATTACAGTTCTTACAGGTAGCAACAGGTGGGAATATGACGGTGAAGCACATTCCGAAAGGAGTGGAGAGGTAACCTCTGAGCTTAAGCTTGTTGACGGACATAGACTCAGTGCCGAGGAATGGACAGAGATAACCGATGTAGGAACATGTGAAAATGTACTTGTATTAAAGGTTGTGGATGATAATTATGATTATACCAATAACTACGATATAAGCTATGTAAACGGACAGCTTGAAATCTACAGAAGAGAAATAAATGTTATAGCAGATTACGGAAGCAAGGAGTATGACGGCACACCCCTTACAGCTCCCGGAGTTACTACAGAAAGATTGCTTCCCATTCATAATCTTACAGCTACAACATCAGGCTCGCAGACCAACGCAGGTGTCTCGCCCAATGTGGTAGTGCCGGGAAGTGTGGTAATAACCGATGCTCAGGGTAATGATGTAAGTGGAAATTACAGTGTTACTTTTGTTGATAACTGGCTTCAGGTATTCCCAAGAAGAATTACAATAACCTCAGCCGATGACACAAAGGAATATGACGGAACTCCTCTTATAAACAGCAATCACACAGCGTCTGAAAATGCAATGGTGCTTGACCACACATATACAGTTTCCGTTGTAGGCACAGGCACAAATGCAGGACTTTATATAAACACTATTGTCAAATCAAGCTTTAAGGTCGTTGACGGACAGGGAAATGATGTTACATACAACTATGCTCCTTCATATGTGCAGGGAAATCTTGAAATTACACCGATTCCCATAACAATCACTACGGGTAGTGCACAAAAGCTTTATGACGGTACGCCACTTACATGTGATGAGCACAGTATAACATCTGAAAAGACACTTCTGATAGGACATACATATACCGTAACTGTTGACGGTACAATGACGAGAAGTGGTCATTCTCCCAACACAGTAGATATTCCGTCTCTTGCCATTACCGATGCTCAAGGACATAATATGAATATGAACTATGATGTAACCTATGAGTTCGGTGATCTGTTTGTCGTGCCATATGCTATCATAAAGGTAGAAACAGGCTCGGCTGAAAAGGAATATGATGGTGATCCCCTTACCAATGACCAAGCAACCTGGACAGTTATAGAAGGAGCATTCTGTGAAGGTCACGGAATAGCGTCAATAACTGCTACCGGTACAATTACCGACCCCGGAATAGTTGATAACACTTATGAAATAATTATTACCGACGGAGATGGTAATGATGTCAGTGCTTACTATATGGTAGAGCATCGTCTTGGCAGCCTTGTAGTTATAGGCGATAATCAAGGTGGTGGTTCCGGTGGAGGAGGCTCCGGTGATGAAGGAGGTTCCGGTGGTGAAGGTGGCTCCGGTGGTGAAGGTGGCTCCGGTGGAGGCTCTCCTGATATTGACGATTCAGGAAATATCGGTGGCTCTGATTCGGATTCCTCCGGTGGAGAAGATGATCCTGTTCTTACCATTGAAATCAAGTCAAGCGTTTCCGGAGTGGTATATCTTAAA
Source organism: Clostridia bacterium (assembly GCA_017451485.1). Taxonomy (GTDB): domain Bacteria; phylum Bacillota; class Clostridia; order Oscillospirales; family CAG-272; genus RGIG2000. The sequence continues at coordinate 11,837 of JAFTOG010000046.1, forward strand.
TATAAATCATCTAAGGATTATACCGGCACAAATTGGGAGCTTGGTACTCCGTATCATAACCTTCTTGATGATAAGTATAGCTATGACTATCTTGCAGGCATAGCAATTCAATCATCCGGAGTTGATTCAGCAACAGCTCTTATCAAACTACACGGAACACAGTATTTCTTACCCTGCTATTATGCTTACGGAGATTATAACTATAATATCCAAACAAGTGATGTAAAGAATGTTGGTGATATTATGGATATGACAGTAGCTTATTATCCGTATTCAGGCTATGGAAATGATCTTACAGGTAATCTTGGCGACTATTCCGACGAGGAGCTCGCATACAGAGAATTTGTATATGCAAATTATCTCTCTATTGATGCCGAAACAGAGGCATACCTGCTGTCTATAATTGCAGAGCAGGGCTTTGATGCTGATGATGAGGATATAATTTCATTGGTGGAGGCATATATTGAAGCATCAGCCACCTATAATTTGGATTATGATACTGCCATGAACGACGAAAGCAATATGGTAGTTGCCTTCCTTGATACATATAAGGAGGGCGTATGCCGACACTTTGCTTCCTCAGCTACACTTATGTACCGTGCTCTCGGAATCCCGGCAAGATATGTTGAGGGATATGTGGGAGCAACAACAGAGGGTGAGTGGACTGAAATATATAACACAAATGCCCATGCCTGGACAGAGGTATATATTGACGGTATAGGCTGGGTAGTAGTTGACTGTACACCCTCTGCAAATGGAGAAGGTGGCTCCGGGGATGGCTCGGGCGAGAATGATGAGAAGATTCATCTTGAGCTTACTCCCGTAGAGGTAAGCAAGGGATATGACGGAACACCTCTTTATGCATCAAATGAAGTAAAGGTTCCCTTTGATTCAGTTATAGAGCAGCTTTTGAACGATGGCTATACCTATGAGGCTGTAATTACAGGAAGCCGGACGGAAATAGGTGAGAGCCCAAGCGTAATAGAATCATTTATTCTTCGTGATCCCGATGGAAACGATGTAACTGATGATTTTGAGCTCATATTCCACGAGGGTGTTGTCAAGGTTACAAAGACACAGATAGTAATTACGCTTTACAGCATGCAGAAGTATTACGACGGTACTCCTCTGTCATACGGCTCAGGTGATTACTATATCAGCAGCATCCCCGACGGGCTAAGAGTAGAATTTGAGCTTTCAGGAAGCCTTACTGAGGTTGGAGAACTTTCTATGGAATATCTTGAGGAGCTTCCCATAGCTGTTTATGGTAGTGATGGTAATGATGTAACCGATAACTACTATATTAAATTTGAGGGCGACCTGTTAAGAGTCGACCGAAACAGAATAACCATCAGATCAGCATCCGAGACCAAAAAGTATGATGGAACTCCTCTTACCAATGAGTCCGTTATACTGAGTAAGGGTAACCTTGTTGAGGGCCACACTCTTGTAGCTATCGCAACAGGAACTATTACTGTGGCAGGCTCAACGGAGAATGTAATTCTTGAAGAGAATGTTGCAATACTCGATGCAGAAGGAAACGATGTTACAGCCAATTATGAAATAGAGACCATATTCGGTGAACTGACAGTCCTTAACTGATAAATAAACAACGCTTATGATATGTGGATTCCATATGTCATAAGCGTTTTTATATTCAATGGCACAAAGGTCTTATTAACGGTACAATTGATATCTTGAAAAAATATATTATATATGTTATACTGATTATAACAGGAGGTGGACGCAATGCAGGAAAATTCACGAAAGATTAAATTGCTGAAGCTTTGGGAGCTTCTTAAAAATGAAACCGATGAACAGCATCCTATGGATACTGTTGAGATAATAGAAAGACTTGGCAGAGAGGGTATACTTGTTGACAGAAAGATACTGTACTCCGATATAGAGCTTTTGAATAATTACGGATACGAGGTAATGAAGGATCGTTCCAAAAGAAACAGATACTATGTTATGGACAGGGGCTTTGACCTGCCGGAAATCCGTATACTTATGGACGCAGTGCAGGCATCGGCATTTGTTACGGAAAAGAAGACCGATGAGCTTATCGGAAAAATCGCATTCCTTGCCGGAAGTAAAAAGGGTGAGGCTCTTAAAAAGAATGTTGTCAGATTCAGCTCTGTAAAAAGTCTTAATGAGTTCATTTTTTATTCTGTTGATACCATTGCTACAGCGATTATAGAGGGTAAAAAGATAAGCTTTAATTATTTCAGCATTGATATCCACAAGGAGAAAAGCTACCGTACGGAAAGAAACAATCCGAATAAAATAAAGCTGTATAAGGTCAATCCTGTGGCTACGGTTTACGATAATGATCAATATTATCTTGTATGCTATGATGACAAGCATAAGGGTCTTGCCAATTACAGAATAGACAGGATGGAACGGGTGCGTATTCTTGATGAGCCAATAACGGAGAATAAAGAGGTAAAAAAGATTGATATAGCTAAAAGAAACAGACAGATGTTCGGTATGTTCGGTGGAGACACCCACACAGTGAACTTCCACGCCGATAAGAGCCTTCTTGATGTTATTTTTGATAAATTTGGAAACAAGATAGAGCTTTTTGAAGCAAAGGACGGTAAGCTGTCCTGCAAAGCAGATGTGCAGATAGGACCTATGTTCATTGCCTGGTGCTGTTCATTTGGAGACAGACTAAAGGTGGTATCTCCCCCTTCGGTTGTAAAGGCAGTAAAGGAGCATCTTACAAAAACACTCGCTCAATACGATAATTAAAAAATGCTTATGGCTGTTTGCCATAAGCATTTTTGCTTTTTGGATTATGCTTCGCTAAAGCTATCCTTACCTACACCGCATAGAGGACATACAAAGTCCTCAGGCAGGTCCTCAAATTTTGTGCCGGGAGCAATACCGTTATCCGGGTCTCCTGCTACCTCATCATATTCCCAGCCACATACATCGCATATATATTTTTTCATAATTACACTCCTTATTTTAATATGTAATCAAAGCACCAATGATGGTGCTGTGTAGACTCTTGTGCTAAGCTCCTGATTAAGCATATACAGGCTCTTGGGGTCTGAGCCGAAAAGCTCCATTTTGGAAATCAAATCATTTGCATTTGTTTCCTCCTCGCCCTGCTCCTTTACGAACCAGTCAAGGAATTGCATAGTTCTGAAGTCTCTTACATCATATGCTGCACCGTAGATGTCATTGATAAGGGAGGTTACATATATCTCGTGCTCAAGACCTGCCTTCAATACATCCATATCGGACTTAAATACCTTGTCAGGCTTATCAATAGCCTCTAAGGTAACCTCCATATTTTCATTCTGCAAATAGGTGTAGAAGAGTATTGCGTGGTCTCTCTCCTCCTGTGCCTGAACCATATACCAGTTAGCAAATCCGTCCAAGCCCTTAGCCTTGAAATAATTTGAAAAATCAAGATAGAGGTAAGCTGAGTAAAACTCTTTATTTATCTGCTGATTAAGAAGCTCATGTACCTTTTTATTTAACATTGTCTTATCTCCTTTGTTTACTTTATTTCCTCAAAGTCTGCGTACCCGTGCTTGCAAAGTGGACACACTATATCCTCAGGGAGCACATTTCCCTCGTATACCCAACCGCAAATTTTGCATACATATCCCTTTTTACCATCCGTTTCGGGCTTGGGCTTAACATTTTCAAAATAGTATGAATATGTCATTGTCGGCTTGTCAGACAATACTCTTGCTTCACTTACGGAGCAGATAAACATACCGTGTGTATCAAGGTCTATATACTGCTCAACATTAAGGGACATAAAGGAATTAATATACCTGGGCAACACTACAAGACCGTTATCCGAACGGAGTGGCTGGCAGTCTGCAAACTTATCTACATTTCTTCCACTTACAAATCCAAAGGACTCAAATACCTTAAAGGGAGCATCTGTTGTAAGGCAGTTAATGTTCATCTTGCCCGTCTGCTTTATAATATGGTGAGAATAGTTATCTTTATTTATTGTTACAGCTATTCTGTTTGGAGAATTTGTAACCTGGGTAATGGTATTTACAATGAGACCGTTGTCCTTTTTACCGTCATTGGATGTTACTACATAAAGACCGTAGCCTATATTGAAAAGAGCAGTGGGGTCGTTCTTGTTTGCAGCATCACTCTGCAATGCTAAATATTCCTTGCATAGCTCATTTGCAAGTTCGTCAAGCTGAGCAGAGCTATCCTTGCTAAGAGCAGAGTTAATTTTGACAGATGTGTCTGCAAAAGTGATATTTTTACTCTTAGATAGCATCTCACGCATTACCTTTGCAGCCAAAGGAGCCCAGCTTCCGTTTTCTATAAGTGCTATTGTACGGTTGGAGTAATTTCTTTCTGTAAGGTGATTAATAAACTCTCTCATAAAGGGGAATATATCTGCATTATATGTTGTAGTTGCAAGAACAAGCTTATTGTATTTGAATGCCAATGCTACAGCCTCAGACATATCACCTCTTGCAAGGTCGAAAAGAACCACACGGGGAGAGCCATTCGCCTTTAGCTTTTCAACAAGCTGAAGGACAGCCTTTTTTGTGTTTCCGTATACGGAGGTATACGCAACAAGTATACCTTCTTCCTCGGGCTGATAGCTGGACCATGTATTGTAAAGACCCAAATAGTATCCGAGGTCCTCCTTGAGTACTGGACCGTGGAGCGGGCATATCATCTGTATGTCAAGGTTAGCGGCTTTTTTGAGAAGAGCCTGCACTTGTGCACCGTACTTTCCAACAATACCTATATAATACCTTCTGGATTCATCGATCCAAGGCTCATCGATATCAAGAGCACCGAATTTTCCAAAGCCGTCAGCAGAGAAGAGAACCTTGTCATAGCTGTCATATGTTACAATAACCTCGGGCCAGTGCACCATGGGAGCAGTAACAAAGGCAAGAGTATGCTTACCGAGAGATAGGGTATCTCCCTCGCCTACTACTATTTTTCTGCCCTCATAGTCAGAGCCGAAGAAATTCACCATCATGGCAAATGCCTTGGCAGAGGATACGATTTTTGCTTTAGGAAAGGTTTTCATAAATGTATCTATATTTGCTGAGTGGTCGGGCTCCATATGCTGTACAATTAAATAGTCCGGCTTTCTGTTGCCCAATATGTTTTCAATATTATCAAGCCACTCGTGTGTAAATCCGGCATCAACTGTATCCATAATAGCTATTTTATCATCTATTATAGCGTAGGAATTATAGGATATTCCGTTGGGGACCTTATACTGTCCCTCAAAAAGGTCGACTCTGTGGTCGTTTACTCCTATATACTTAATATCATTTGTAATAATCATAATCGCTTTACCTCTGAGCTCGTTAGTATTTTATAAATAAATTATACATCATTCAATGGTAAATATCAATAATTTCAATCAAGAATTTTTCCGTCTGTGGAAATTGTTACTACTTGCCAAGGTATAAACTTTCCACTTCCTTGTATAGCTTTTTTAACTGCGTTTTCTATACCTCCGCAGCATGGGACCTCCATACGGACAACCTTAACGCTTTTAATATTGTTTACTCTTATTATTTCCGTTAACTTCTCAGCATAATCACCTTCATCAAGCTTTGGACAGCCTATCAGTGTTATGTGATTCTTTATAAAGTCATTATGGAAATTACCGTATGCATATGCACAGCAATCTGCAGAGATAAGCAGATTTGCATTATCAAAATAAGGTGCATTTACCGGAACTAATTTTATCTGGCACGGCCACTGCATAAGTCTGCTTTGTACAGATATCCGTGTGTCACATATTGTATTGTCTCTTTGGATGCTTTTTGATTTTGTGCCCGGGCATCCACAGGGGAGCTTATTCTCGAGCTTCTGATTTTTTGCTTTTAAAACAGCAGCCTCGTTATATGCAGGTGCTTCTCGCAGCTCGAAGGTTATTGCTCCTGTTGGACAAGCGGGAAGACAGTCTCCAAGTCCATCGCAGTAGTCCTCTCTTGTAAGCACTGCCTTGCCGTTTATCATTTCAATGGCTCCCTCGTGGCATGCCATGGCACATGCTCCGCAGCCATTACATTTTTCCTTATTTATTTTTATTATCTTTCTTAGCATAATGTCCTCCTGTCAAAAGCATTTTCCGTCTTTGCAATCCTCAGTGGTACCAAAACGATAGCAAAGCTCATTTGGGGATTGCTCTTTTGTTAAAATATCTGATATATTTTTTACGGTTGTTTCTGCTATATTCATCAGTGCCTCCTCTGTCAAAAATGCCTGATGAGATGTTACTATTACATTTGGCATAGAAATAAGTCTTGCCAGAATATCATCTTCGATAATATGTCCCGAGAAGTCCTCAAAGAAGAAATCTGATTCCTCTTCATACACATCCAGGCATGCTGCCCCTACCTTACGGGATTTTATTGCCGATAGCAGAGCCTCTGCATCCACTAATGCACCTCTTGAGGTGTTAAGAATTATAACTCCTTTTTTGCATTTATTAAGGGCACACTCATCTATCAAATGATAGGTATCCTCTGTAAGAGGGCAATGGAGTGAAATGATATCACTGTTGGCAAGAAGATAGTCAACTGATACATATTTTACAGTATCACCGTTGTCAAGACCGGGTGTCGGAAATTTATCGTAAGCAAGAACTCTCATACCAAAGCCTCGGCAAATATCCATAAACACCTTTCCTATTTTTCCCGTGCCTACTATACCGACCGTTTTACCGTGGAGGTCAAAGCCCGTCATACCCGACAAGCTGAAATTAAAATCTCTTGTACGGATATACGCTTTATGTATTCTGCGTACTGATGTAAGCAAAAGAGCCATAGTATGCTCGGCTACTGCATAAGGGGAATATGCGGGAACTCTTACAACATGTATTTTGCCGTGTGCGTATTTCATATCCACATTATTAAAGCCTGCACAGCGTAATGCCACCACCTTGATTCCTAATTGACAAAGACGGTCAATTACATTGGCATTGACTGTATCGTTTACAAATACACAGACGCCGTCATATCCCGAGGCAAGCTCCACAGTATCCTCATTGAGCTTAGTTTCATAATATTTGAATTCAACACCATTTTCCTTTCCAAATCTGTCAAATGATGACTTGTCATAGGACTTAGTGTCAAAAAACGCAATTTTCATTTTCATTCCTCCTTGCTTTTCTGGTTATATTATAGTATAATAGAAACAGAATTTCTGTTGAATTTTCAACAAAAGGAGAAAAAATTGAAAAAATATTTTACCATTTTAAGAAAATGTCCCCTGTTTGACAGCATAAATGACAATGACCTTACTGCATTGCTTTCCTGCCTTGGTGCAAGGGTAAATGCTTTTGATAAGAAGTATACTATTTTTTCAGAGGGCAGTCCCGCAAGATATGTAGGGATACTCCTTTCGGGCTCGGCACAGATAATAAAAACAGATTATTACGGTAATAGAAGCATTGTATCTGCCATTAGCCCCTCGGAGCTTATAGGAGAGGCGTATTCCTGTGCAGGAGCAGAGTCCATTCCCGTTTCCATAGTTGCAAATGAGCCATCGGAAATAATGATAATAGAGTGTGAGAGAATTTTACATTCCTGCTCCAACAGCTGTTCATTTCATCAGCAGATGATTTTTAATCTGATGAGAAATTTAGCTGTAAAAAATATAATGCTTCACAAGAAAATAGATGTGACATCAAAGCGTTCTACAAGGGAAAAGCTGATGACTTATCTTATGATTGAGGCAGAAAAACAGGGCTCCAGTCGATTTTCAATTCCCTTTGACCGTCAGGAGCTGGCTGACTATCTTGAGGTGGATCGTAGTGGACTCTCTGCAGAAATAAGTAAGCTCCGTGAAATGGGTGTCATAAAAAGCAATAAAAAGCAATTTGAGCTTCTATAGCATAAAATTTTTCCCCAAGACAGAACAAAAAATACAGTAAAAAAAGAACTAAACGGATTGTTTAGTTCTTTTTATATGTTCTCTAAAATATCAGAGAGAATGTAGTTACTTACAAAAAATCCCTTTGGAGTAAAGGCATATGCTCCGTTTTTTTTGCATATGTACCCGTTTTTTTCGTACATTGCATTTTTTTTGTAACGGCTATCAAAGCTTATACCGAACCTTTCTTCAAACTCCTTTACATTAACCCCGTCGGACAGGCGAAGTCGGAGCATTACATATTCGTCAATTTTCTCATCCTTAGTAAGAGGGGTATCGGCTTCGGCTATCTTTTTGGGTTCATTCCCACCCTCTAAAGCCTTTTCATATTCCTCTATGCTTTCGCTGTAAGAATAACGCCCACCGTCAATACAGGAGTGAGCTGCCGGACCAAATCCCAAATAGTCCCTGGACAACCAATATTTCATATTATGCGTGCTTTTTTTACCCGGCTTTGCAAAATTGCTTATCTCATACTGCTCATATCCCATTTTTTTAAGTCTGTCACATAGGGTAATGTACATTTTATATTGCTCATCCTCGTCAGGGAGAGAAAGTGTGTCTCTTATTTTATAAAAGAGAGTGTTTTCTTCTATTTTCAGGCAGTATGCAGAGATATGCTCAGGAGAAAATTCGCACACTCTGTCAACAGTTTCTATAAAATCCTCGGTTTTCTGGTTGGGTAAGGCGTACATTACATCAACGCTTATATTGTCTATTCCGGCTGATGAGAGAAGCCTGTAGCTTTCCTTGAAATCCTCAAAGGTATGTATTCTGCCAAGCATCTTAAGATCATTATCCGATGCAGACTGCAGACCTATGCTCACTCTGTTAATACCGATGGACTTGTATGATTTGGCCTTTTCCTCTGTCAGCGTACCGGGATTTGCCTCTATTGTAATTTCACAGTCTTTGGTAAGATGAAAGCTGTGATGTATTGCATTGAGTATTTTTTCTATCTGCTCCACGCTTAGAATTGACGGTGTACCCCCACCGAAAAAGACGGTATCGACTTGTCTTTTACTGTATTTTTTACCTTCCATATCTATGTGTAGACAAAGAGAATTTATATAGCGTTCTATCCCCTCGTATGCCATGCAACCGAGGGAATAAAAATCACAATAATTACACTTCTTTACGCAAAAGGGAATATGGATATATAATCCTAAGCCTTTCATTTCTCGCTATCATCCAGCTTAAGAACAGCCATAAATGCCTCGGGAGTAACCTCTACAGAGCCAAGACGACGCATCTTCTTCTTTCCTTCCTTCTGCTTTTCAAGGAGCTTCTTTTTACGGGTAATATCACCGCCGTAGCACTTCGCAAGTACATCCTTACGGAGGGCTCTGACAGTTTCTCTTGCTATAATCTTAGATCCAATCGCTGCCTGTATCGGAATTTCAAAAAGCTGGCGGGAGATATTGTCCTTAAGCTTTTCAGCTATTTTTCTTGCTCTTGTATATGCTTTTTCGGAGTGTACTATAAATGTAAGGGCATCTACAACCTCACCGTTGAGTAGGAAATCAAGCTTAACAAGACTGCTTTCCTCATAATCGGCAAACTCATAATCCAGGGATGCATATCCACGGCTTCTGCTTTTAAGTGCATCAAAGAAGTCGTATACTATTTCGTTCAAGGGCAGAATATAGTGTAGCTCCACTCGGGTAGCATCAAGATATTTCATATCCTTAAATATGCCTCTACGGTCCTGACAAAGGTCCATAATACCACCGACAAATTCTGTAGGAGTAATAATATTTGCCCTGACAGTAGGCTCATATGCCTTAGCTATGGTATCTGTAGGAGGATAGTTGGAGGGATTGTCTATAAATACGGTCTCTCCATTGGTTTTATCTATCTTGTAAATAACGCTTGGAGCTGTTGTAATAAGGTCAAGGTTGAATTCTCTTTCCAGTCTTTCCTGTATAATTTCCATATGCAGAAGTCCAAGGAAGCCACAACGAAAGCCGAAGCCAAGTGCAATGGATGTTTCTGCCTCAAAGGAAAGGGCAGCATCGTTAAGCTTTAGCTTTTCAAGAGCATCACGGAGGTCATTGTATCTTGCTCCGTCTGCGGGATATATACCGGAGAATACCATTGGGAGAGCCTCCTTAAAGCCATCAAGGGGCTCGGTGGCACCGTTTTCAGCTGTGGTAACGGTGTCACCAACCTTAGTCTCTGAAACTGTTTTTATACTTGCTGTAATATAGCCAACCTCTCCTGCCTTGAGCTCCTCTCCTTTTTCAAGACCGAGAGCATTGAGATAGCCCACCTCAACAACATCATAGATTGCACCGGAGCTCATCATTTTAATTTTGTCTCCTGCCCTTAATGTGCCATCAATAACACGCACATAAACCACAACACCGAGATAAGCGTTGTAATGGGAGTCAAAAATAAGACATTTAAGAGGAGCATTTTCATCTCCCTTTGGAGCAGGGATATTTTCCACTATGGCATCAAGAACTGTATCAATATTAAGTCCAACCTTCGCAGAAACTGCAGGACAGTCCTCTGCTACTATACCGATAACATCCTCTATTTCCTTTCTTACCCTGTCCACATCGGCACTGGGGAGATCTATCTTGTTTATAACAGGCACAATTTCAAGGTCGCAGTCGACGGCAAGATAAGCATTTGCAAGGGTCTGTGCCTCTATGCCCTGTGTGGAATCCACCACCAGAAGAGCACCCTCACAGGCATTTAGCGAACGGGATACCTCATAGTTAAAGTCAACATGGCCGGGAGTGTCGATAAGATTAAGTACATATTCCTCTCCGTCCTTGTGGGTGTAGTTTATTCTTACAGCTCTTGCCTTGATGGTAATGCCTCTTTCTCTCTCCAAATCCATATTGTCAAGGAGCTGTGCCTCCATTTCACGCTTGGAAACAGCATTGGAGTATTCCAGAATACGGTCGGCAAGAGTTGATTTACCGTGGTCAATATGTGCAATAATAGAAAAATTTCTTATTCTTTTCTGCTTTTCGTTCATTATATAAATCCTTTCGGAACTGATTTCACAGTAATTTTATCATATCTTTATTTGATGTGCAAGTATTTTTTATGTTATAAAATGCTTTTTGCACAAAAAACTGTTAAAATCAAATAAGCAGGAAAAAATCCTGCTTATTCAATATTTACTCATCCTTTTTTTCTTCAAGCAGCTTTACCTCAGCTTTATTGCTTCCGGCAGTGATTTCATCAAGGCTTTTTGACTTTGTGTGTACAATGGGCTTCCACTCATTTTTAGCAAAGAGTGCAGCCATTGTTACAGGAACATAGCTTATCATAAATATAGGGAATGTAAATACATACAATATCTTTTTGAAAACCGAGCAATGAATATTTTTCCATTCCGTAACGGTGGTTATAGCACCCAGTACAAACATAAGTGCATACATTCCTGCCACAGTCTCGGCAAAGGAAATGAGGAGAGGTACTATGTTTTCACCCATTATAGCCAATGTAACACCTGCTATAAAGTTAATAACCACAGAGAGAATGCTCAGCACGAGTGCAGGAAGGATAGTACAGGACATATCAAAGCATGAGGTGCATTTCTTTGAAAAAATACCACGCACAAGCTTAAGTCCGAATTTTCCCATTACCTGTATGTAGCCCCTTGCCCAACGCATTCTTTGGTGGCAGGACTGGGAAAACTTTGTAGGCTGCTCATCGTATATAACGGCATCATCGGCATAGCCTATCTTTCTGCCCTTTAAAACATTGTAGTTGGTAAATTCGATATCCTCGGTAAGAAGAAAGAATTTCCATCCACCTGTTTCACGCATGATTGCGGAATCGAATATAAAACCTGTACCGGAAACGGCAGCAGTAGTATGACAACGCATACGGCATCTGTTAAGATACTGGGATTCACGGAGGAACCAAAGTGCATATCCTGCACTTACCCAGTTATCACCGTAGTTTTTGGAGTTGCGATAGCAGGTAACAACTGGATATTTGTCGGAAAACACCTTGTTCATTTCCTCAAAGAACTTAGGGTCAACCACATTGTCCGCATCAAATATAGCATAAGCGTCAAAGTATGTATCACCGTATTTTTCAACTACCCTGTCATAAAGGAATTCCATGGCGTAGCCCTTACCGACCCTTTCGGTATTGAATCTCTCATAAACTTCAGCTCCCGCAGCTCTTGCAATCTCTGCAGTTTTATCGTTGCAGTTATCAGCTACCACAAAGATGTTAATATGCTCAGGACTGTATGTCTGTGCCTTAAGGCTATCTATTAGATTCTTTATAACAATTTCTTCATTACGGGCAGAAATAAGTATGCCGTATCGTCTTAAGGGCTTTTCGCTGTGCTTTGCTTTTCTTATAAATATGGGAACCAAAATAAAAAGTATCTGGTATGCATAAAATGCCATGAATAGTATACCGATAACCTTGTTGGCAGTGCCGACACTGCTCCAAATAATATCAGCCATTTTTATCCTCCATGCGAAAACTCGCATTAATCTAAATAAATTGTTCGCAACCGAAACGATAGAAGGTCAGATGTACAATTAAAATACGGTTGCTTATATATAATTCTTTATATTAATTAAATTATACTACAATTTTAATTGCAAGTCAATAAAAATAAATTTTTTTTAAGGGCTGAAGGGTTTTTTATCAAAAAATACAATATTTTGTCTTTTGAGCATATTTTTATAGTGTATAATTGCCAATTATTTTCGTCAAAGGTATTGACTTTTACTTCGTAAAAATATATACTTCATAGTAGGTTGGTTTATTTTGATAGTAAAATTAACGAGAATAAGGAGAGTAAAAAAATGAACAGTACCCCACAAAAGATCCGTGTAACAGAGGATATGATCATTAATGATATGGGCATTGAAAAAGTGTCAAATTTCTTTTGTGAATTTGATAACGATGGAGACCCCCTTTATGGCGTTATTGGCGAAAATCCGAAGATTCACCGTAGATTTGACCACTGGTGGATTGGCGAAACAGATCTTTCATTCACAGTAGAGCTTGACGGAATATATAAGATTACAGATATTTTCCTTTACAATGAATTTGGTTCTCATCCGGCAAAGGTAAGGATGGGTACACCATTTTCCTGGGAGTTTGATAAGGATTTTACTCCCGAAATGCAGAAATGGTGTGGATTTAAGGCAGAAGCTGAAACACAGTACATTAATTTTACATTCAACAACAACAACGCACCAAGCGAGATTATTATTTACGGCTACAAGGTAAAGGATGTTGAAAAAATCATACCGGAAAGAAAGCCTCACGGAAAAACCAATATGGATGGCTTTGTGGGTATGAACGCTTTTATCAATGACGGAGATGATATCTGCCGTGCAGTAAATTATATTCGTGAGTATCATCCATGGACCTGGACCTGCCGTCCTAATATGGAGAACACTACGATCTCATTTAACCCCGGATATGCAAATGGCTGGGATTTTGAGGAATTTTACCGTAAGCATTCCGAGCATGGAATAGACATTTGTCCTACAATTTCCAGTCACCGTTCCAGAGGACCTAAGGATAACACCTGTGATTCCAAGGATCCTAAAAACTATATGAGCTTTGCAACTATGCTTTTCCAGTTTGTTGCAAGATTCGGTCACAATAAGGATATAGACCCTGCTCTTATCCAGGTTGACCCCGGTCAGACACCTAAGATAGGTTTAGGGTATCTTTCCTCCGTTGAGCCTCTTAATGAGCCTGACGGAACATGGCTTGGCAGAGAGCCTTACTTTTCCCCCTTTGAGCTTGCTGCATTCCTAAGTATGTGCTATGACGGACATGAGGGCATGTACAAAAATGTAGGTGTAAAGCAGGCAGACCCCAATTTCAAGATGTCAATGTCAGGTGGTGCGGGACTTAATCTTAACTACCTCCGTGCTATGGAATTCTGGGCAAAATATAACCGTAAGGACGGAAAGCTTCCCTTTGATGTTATCAATGCACATAGATATTGTGGTAAGAGCAAGGATAAGAAGGGTCTTACAAACTATGTAAATGTTAACACAGACGAGCGTGGAGATACAAGCGATAAGGTATATGTAGGTGTCAGCCCCGAGGAGGGTAATATTGTAGGTTCCTTTGATCCTATAAGAAACTGGCGTGACAGATATCACCCTGAGCTGGAAATCTGGCTTACAGAATTCGGCTGGGATACAAACCAGGATTACAGAACAGCTACATCTGCCCATGCGTATGCAGAATATACAGGCAGACAGGTTCAGGCTATGTGGCTCGTGCGTGAATATTTGCTCCTCAGCTCTATAGGCATTGAGAAGGCTGCTATGTATATGTCCCGTGACTGTGGCCCCGAGGAAACAGCAGTAGGTAAGTACGGCTCCAGTGGACTTGTACGTTTCCCCATTGAAATCAATCCCGGAAATGTAATTCAGGGTAATAAGAAGGACTCCTTCTACTATGTATATACCCTTAAGGAAACGTTGGGAGATACTGTTTTCGATTGTGAGCTTGAGGCTCCTAACGAGAATGTAAAAATATTCAAGTACCTTACAAAGGAAGGTAAGGCAAAATATGCAATTTGGTGCACTACCTCCGACGGAACCAAGGTTCCCGGTATGAAGTTTAGAATACCGGAGGGCGAGTATAAGCTTGTTGAAATGGTATTTGAGTCCGTACTCGGAAAGCAGTCCGATCTTGAATATAAGGACGGATATGTGGTTGTAAATGTGTCTGAAAATCCTATATTTGTTGTAGAGAAATAATAAAATGAGGCTTCGATCGTTGTCTGACCGAGGCCTCTTTTAGAAAAAAGGAGTTAGCTATGAATAATAAAATTCAGAAAATCAAAATAACCCCCGAAATGATTATAAATGATATGGGTCTTGAATGTCCTGCCAATTTCTTTTGTGAATTTGATTTGGTGGGTGACCCTCTGCACGGTATAGAGGGAGAAGCACCTAAGGTACACCCCCGACACGATACATGGTGGATAGGTGAGACAGACCTTTCCTTTACTGTTGAGCTTGACGGGATTTATAAGATAACAAATATTTATTTTTACAATAATACTGGCAACCATAAGGCTGCTGTAAAAATGGGTACTCCCTTTACATGGGAATACAACGAGATATTCATACAGGAATTTCAAAAATGGACAGGCTTTGAAGTAAATTTTGATACACGGTATATAAATTTCACATTCAATAACAACGATGCTCCAAGTGAGATTATTGTCTACGGATATAAGCTTGAAGAAATTAACGAGCCAATTCCCGAGCCTGCAAAGAGGGAAAGAATCAAGCTGGATAAATTCGTGGGAATGAATGGATTTGTAAACGATGCTGATGATATTTCAAGAGCATGTACTTATATAAGGGAATATCATCCATGGACCTGGACCTGTACTCCAAACGGTGTCGACACAGCTTTGTCCCCCAACCCCAGCACAAATCTCAGATGGGACTTTGACGACTTTTACAAAAGACGCCACAGCTTTGGAATAGATGTATGTGCT
Organism: Clostridia bacterium; assembly: GCA_017451485.1. Classification (GTDB taxonomy): domain Bacteria; phylum Bacillota; class Clostridia; order Oscillospirales; family CAG-272; genus RGIG2000. Next base: position 27,219 of record JAFTOG010000046.1, read on the forward strand.
ACCATTACGGTAGGAAGGGATGCAAGCCCTAAGGATGAGGGAGTAAGCGATACTACTAAGCCTGAGGCGTATATGTCCTATGCATCTGCCCTTTTCCAATATGTAGCAAGATACGGTCACAATAAAAACATAGACCCCGATGTAATTAAGGTGGTCGAGGGTCAGGAAAAAAAGATAGGCCTTGGATATATGTCATATGTAGAGCCACTCAATGAGCCAAACGGCACATGGATGGGAAGAAATCTTTTCTACTCCCCCTTTGAGCTGGCAGCGTGTATGAGTATGTGCTATGATGGACACGAGGGAAAGTTCAAAAATGTAGGTGTAAAGCAGGCAGACCCGAGCTTCAAGATGTCTATGTCGGGACTTGCAGGTGTAAATTATAATTACCTAAGGGCTATGTCCTTCTGGGCAAAATACAACAGAAAAGACGGTAAGCTTCCATTTGATGCAATCAATATGCATCACTACTGTGGAAAGAGTATAAACAAATCGGGAATTACAAAAAATGTGGATGTAAATCTCGATGAACGAGGTGATACTCAGGAGAAGGTATATGTTGGTATAAGTGCAGAGGAGGGCGATATCGTCGGCGTTCTTAAGAAAATTAAGGACTGGCGTGACAGATATGCTCCTCACCTTGAATACTGGCTTACAGAGTTTGGCTGGGATACCAATCAGGATTACAGAACATCAACCTCATCCCATGCATACGGAGAGTACACAGGCAGACAGGTTCAGGCTATGTGGCTCGTACGTGAATATCTTATGCTATCATCGGCGGGAATCGACAGAGGAGCTATGTATATGTCCCGTGACTGTGGTCCCGAGGAAACATCCGTTGGTAAATATGCTACAAGTGGACTTGTACGCTTCCCTATTGAATTAGGTGCTAAGGTGGTTGTTCAGGGTAATAAAAAGGATTCCTTCTATTATGTGTACACATTAAAGGAAATTATAAGTGATACCTACTTTGACGGTGAGCTTGAATCGGAAAATACAAATGTAAAAATTTTTAAGTATATAACCGATGAGGGCAAATCTAAGTATGCTTTATGGTGCCCTACTGCTGACGGAACAAAGGTTCCCGGATACAGGTTCCGTATTCCCGAGGGCGAATACACTCTTATGAAATTTGTAAATGAATCCTATAACGGAAAGAGATCCGAGCTTGAATATAAGGACGGATATGTAACCGTTGATATATCGGAAAATCCGATTTTTGTAATTGAAAAATAAGCTTTGAATACAAAAAACATCTCCTGTAGGTTTTGTGGGAGATGTTTTTTTGTTGCTTAAAAAAAGATAGCGTCTCCCATTTGTGTGAGACGCTATCGGATTTTATAATCAATTACTGAGCTGAAGTAGCGGGATTCAAAGCATTTACAAATGCTGTTTCGCCAACCATTACATATACGGGGTTCTCGGATACATTAATGGTAACTACCTTTTCAGTAGCTGTAAGCTCTGTCTTAGCACCGTTGATTTCGCCATACTTGTTTTCAACAAGAGTAGCCTTGTCAGCGTTTATGTAAAGCTTAAAGTTTTCAACCTTTGTTCCGTCAGATGTAGGACACCAAACTGCGTAACCGTAGTTACCGTCAGCATCAGCATACTGATAAATCCATACATCAGGTCTGCCGGAATCGATTTCCTGTACGAATGTGAAATCATAAAGTGTATTTCTGAGAGTGTACATATAATAGTAGGAATCCTTAGGTGTTCCGTTTACATCATATACACCGCATGTACCGTACTGTACATTAGATGTTGTGTCCTCACCTGTACCGTCCTCGCACATGTACATTGTAGCCTTGTCAACGCCTGCAGCAGACATCATAAGGTATGCTCTTGTGAGCCACATAGCCTGAACCTGTCTTGCTGTGTACTCGCCGTATGCGTGGCAAGCTGTCTTTGTTGTATAGCTTGTTGCTGTATCCCAACCAAACTCTGTGAGCCATACTTCCTTATCGGGATAGTACTTGTTACGGAGCTCAATAAGGGGAGTAAGATCGCCAATCAAATCAAATTCCTCGGGAGAAACGCCCATAAGAATCTGCTGACCGTTGATATCAAATTCCTTGCAGAAATAAGAGTGAACGTTGAATGCATCCATAGCAACGGCACCGTCAGCACGGTTAGCCTTCATCCAGTATACCATTGCGGAAACATAACGGGAGCCAACACCTGCAAGACCTGCCATAGCAACCTTCATTGTGGGGTCTGCATTCTTTGCACCGAAGTGATTGGATGCACCGTTTACATCAATCATTGTGTTGCAATGTCCATCGTAGCCTGCGGATGTAAGAGCTGCGAGCTGATAGGGGGTAAATCCATCATTACCCTCACCGTTAGGCTCATTTCCAAGCTCAAGCCACTCGATGTAGCCCATACCCATGCTACCCTCGGAAACAGGTCTTCTTACATGAACCTTCATTACTTCAAGAAGCTCGGGAGATTTTGTCCTACCGTAGCGAGCTGCAAAAGCGAACATATTGTCAGCGTACATTTCGTATACAGCTGCTGAATATTTTTCCTGCTCGGTTGCATCTCTTCTGGAAATTGTACCGTCAGCATTTTTTGTAAATACAGAGCCAACAGGAATAGACTGCCACTGGATACATGGAACTACATTGATGCCTGCTTTGGAGTATGTAGAGTATTTAATGTCAAAGTTACCCATACCACCGTTAAAGCCATTTGCAGTCTTGGGGTAGAATTCCATGTTATATGACCAACCCATATTGTGGTACTCACGAAGAACTGTAGCACAGGATACCTGTTTTATGGATGTATTACCGCTACCGTCGGCTACAAATCCACAAATACCCATAAGCTCACCCATTGTGGGGAGAGGATGTATTTCAGTTGTCGGAGGATGATCACTTTCACCACTCTGGTAACCGAATACCATTATTTCAACAGGAGCACTTCCGTCATAGAAGATAACCTGAACATACTCAGCGTTCAATCCAACATCAAATGTGTACCATGTTTTGGGCTGGAAGTCCTCAGCCTCAAATACCATAACCTTATCCCAAGCAGAGTCAGCGGACTGGAAGTCCTCAGCTGTGTCGGAAACGCGGATTACAATATCGCTTTTCGGAACAACATTGATGTAGAAGGAAACCTTGCTTACATATGTAAGGTATTCAAGGTCAATAATGGGAGAGAGTTTTCTCGGCTCGCCGTTGTTGTTTGCATTATCATCACTCTCTGAGTAAAGCTTGCCTATCTCAGATACGGGACGAAGAAGACTGCCGGGAACCTTGGAAGGATCCTGCTCATCAAAGAGGGGACCGAAATTTCTGAAAGATTCACCGTGGTGAACCGTAATAGCGTTTACAATGGCATTGTAGTCAATAGGCAAAAGCTCATTACCACCTACACGTATGGTAGCAATATCACCGTATACTGTTTCTCCCGATGATTTTGTAACATAAGGCTTAACAGCAACATAGTATGCCTTGTCGATAGTAGCGGAGAAGTTTCTGATAATAAGTGTCTTACCAACTCCGTCACCGGAAATTTCAAAGGTTGCTTTAGTAGCAGAATCAAAATTCGCCTCTGTAATTTCACTTTCACTGTATCTTACATCGAAGCTACAGGTTGAGTAGGGTGCGTTAAATTTAAGCGTAACACCCGTTCCGCCTTCAACTCCGCCCACAACTCGAATGTAGTTTACTGCTACGGGTGTGTTGGGGTTGACAGTTACTGTCGGACCGGGAACTGTTGTTTCCGTACCTCCATCGCATGAGCAGGATGTAAGAGATAGGGCGATAACAACGAGAATTGCCGCAATTAACGCAAGAAGTATGTTCCTTTTCATAATGTTTTCCTCCAATTTGGACCTGTTTAGGTTTGTACCATATATTTATAATACAATTTTTTAGTAGGTTTGTCAATACTTTTATATATTTTTACCAAAAAAACAGTTGGAGAAAAAACAAAATTGGTTAATAACACGCAAATGCTTTGGATCAGGGATTTTCAATTGGTGGAGTGTCAGGAGTCCCACTTCCCGCTTGTGGAGTACTGTCATTCTCTTCGGGGGTCGGACTTTCTGCCTGCGGAGTAGTGTCATTATCTTCCGGAGTCTCATTTTGTGATGGAGGTGTCACATCATCTCCTGTACCATCATTCGTTTCCGGAGCCGGAGTGATAGGAGGATTATATAAGGATTGAAAGCAATCTATCCTGAATCTTGTGTCATACCTTACTCCGAGGATATGAATAAATCTCAAAGAAGCGTATGTGTATTCGGACAGAGGCTTATCAAGTGCGTCATTCGTATTGGCACAGATGTATATTTCACCGTTTTCGATTTTACTTACCAGTAATGTATGATAAAAATCACCCGTGTCATCTGCCAGCTGTACAACATCTCCTATCTCCACGAGGGAAGTGTCCACCTCAGTACCGAAGGGGCCTACATCTGTGTTTGATGTTATAAAATTGTAAAAAAATTCCACACCGGACCATGAGGGGCTTCGCCTATTAAGTGAAAGATAATACCAGCCAAACACAGGAGTGAAATTCATAACACAGCTTCCCGCCAATACGCACTGTGACACAAAGTTTGTACAATTTCCACCGATGCCCTCAAAGGTTGTAAAGAGTGGATTCCTTACAAAAGCATATTTTCTTGCGTAAAGGACAGCGTTTTCCCTCACATATTCCTTTTCAAGTATCATAAAATCACCTTCCTCACAATAATCTTATGCAAAGGAGGTGAGGAATGTGCTATCGGAGCAGATTTTGGAAACGGCACAAAATATAATTGCTGTAGGTCTTGCCTTGGGAGTAGTGGTAGTAAACGGATTTACGGATGCTCCAAGCACAATATCGGGTGTTGTATCATCCGGTGTATGGTCAAAAGGCACAGCAAGTATTATTTGCGGTATTTTTAATCTGCTGGGAGTAATGGTTTTTTTCTCTGTAAGTGGAAAAGTGGCAGATAGTGTATTTAATTCGGTAGATTTCGGTAATTATGGTACAGAAGCCATATGTGCCAGCCTGTGTGGGGTCATTATATTTTCTCTTGTGTCATGGATATTTTCAATGCCCTCGAGTGAAAGCCATGCCCTTCTTTCCTGTATGTTCGGTGCGTCGATGATGGCTGCAGATGATCAGGTTGTGTTTTCCTTTATTCTTATGGTTCTATATATGATTTTTTCTTGCATTTTTTCTGTAGTATTTGCTTTTGCATTCGGCAAAATTTTTAGAAAAAGCAGTGAGGAGTGTATAAAATATGAAAAAATAAGCTGTATTCTTGCTTCCTTTATGCACGGTGGACAGGATGGGCAGAAATTTATCGGATTGCTGTTGTTTCTTACAGTGGGCATGGGCACAAAGCATTACCTCTCTGCTCTTTTCCTTTGCATTGCAGTGGCAATATTCATGCTACTCGGTACTCTTATGTGCGATAAGAAAATAATAGCTTCTCTCGGCGACGGAATAGTAAAAAATGATAAACGAATAGCATTTTTGTCTGATTTTTCGTCAACCGTTTGTATTTTTCTTTGCTCATTATTAGGTTTTTCGGTAAGTACGGGAAATATAAAAGCCTGCTCTCTTGTAGGAGCAGGCTTATGTGAAAATGAAAAAATTAATTACCGTACATTAAAGCATATAGGAATTGTATCAGTTATAACCTTTCCTGTATGTATAAGCTTGGGATATTTATTGACAGGATTGTTTATTCTGTTATTTTGAACATATCCCACAAATCCCCTTGTGGTGTTGACGAGAATACGAGATACTTCCTTGAAACGGGATGCATGAAGGAAAGAAATGCAGAGTGAAGATGTATTCTTAAATTATCTCTTGCTCCGTATTTACCGTCACCGCAAAGGGGGTGTCCTATGTTGGAAAGCTGGACCCGTATCTGATGGGTCCTGCCTGTAATAAGCTTTATTTTTGCAAGGGAAAATACATCTCCGTTTTGTTCAATTACATCAACGAGCTTGTATTTAAGCTCTGCTCGCTTTACTCCCTTTCTTTCTGTTTCTACAACAAAGGATTTATTCTTTATTCTGTCGTGATATAAAAGGTCAATAAGCCTACCCTGTGTCTGAATTTCTCCGTGTACTATGGCATAATACTCCTTTTGCAGCTCTCCTCTTGCTATTATATCGGAAAGCATAGCCGAGCTTCTTTTATTTAGTGCATATACCATAAGTCCACTTGTTGTAATATCAAGCCTGTGAACGGGATAAACCGTGCACCCCAGCTCCTTTTCAAGTTGGGATATCATATTTTCCTTATCGGCTTGCTGAGATGATATTCCACAGGGCTTTTCGCAAACAGCGATATCCTTGTCTTTATAATATATTTTCATATTTCACCCAAAAGGGGCTGAATCTTTAAGAATCAGCCCTTTTCTATATTTTATTTTATCTCAATAATTGATTCATCCCACATGGAGGGAGCCTCATAGCCAAGCATATTTACAACTGTAGCAGCAACATTGGAAAGACCGAATTGACCGTTGTCAGCCTTTACCTCGTATTTATCAGCGTAGAAATTGTCATATATGATGCAAGGAACAGGATTGAGGGTATGGCTTGTTTTTGCCTTGTATGAGCCGTCCTTACCCTGCTTGGGAGCACCCTTCTTATCAACCTCATACATTTCATCTGCATTACCGTGGTCGGCTGTAATAATAGCCACGCCACCGAGAGAATCAACAACATCAAGAAGTCTCTTGAGCTGAAGGTCGAGGGCCTCCATAGAGCAACGGGTAGCAAGAAGATTACCTGTATGACCTACCATATCACCGTTAGGGAAGTTGACTCTTAAGCACTGGTACTTGCCACTCTTAAGGCACTCAATAAGCTTGTCGGTAATTTCAGCACATTTCATCCAGGGTCTCTGCTCGAAAGGAACTACATCTGAGGGAACCTCAATATATGTTTCAAGTGCATCGTTGAACTTGCCACTCTTATTACCGTTCCAGAAATATGTTACATGACCGTATTTCTGTGTCTCGGAGATTGCGAGCTGAGATATGCCTGTATCGGAGAGATACTCACCCATTGTATTTGTGATTTCCGGGGGATTTACAAGATAGTTTGAAGGAATATGGAGGTCACCGTCATATTCAAGCATACCAGCATATACAACATTGGGATAACGGACTCTGTCAAACTTGTCAAAGTCGGCATCGTCAAATGCCTTGGAGATTTCGATGGAACGGTCGCCACGGAAATTGTAGAAAATCACGCTGTCGCCGTCATTAACTGTACCAACGGGGCATCCGTCCTTAGCGATAACAAAGGGAGGAAGATCCTGGTCGATAACCTTAAGCTCTGCTCTGTATGTCTCAACAGCCTCCTTGGCAGATGCAAACTGTCTTCCCTCACCGAGTACATGTGTCTTCCAGCCGTCTTCTACCATCTTCCAGTTAGCTTCATATCTGTCCATGGTAATAACCATTCTTCCACCGCCGGATGCAATCATTACATCAAAATCATCGGAACGGAGAGAAGCCATAAATTCTTCAAAGGGCTCAATGTATTCAAGAGCACTTGTTTCACCAACATCACGGCCGTCGATAAGAATGTGTACTCTTACCTTTGCTACATTCTCCTCCTTAGCTCTTACCATCATAGCCTTAAGATGATCGATATGGGAGTGAACATTACCGTCTGAGAAAAGACCGAGGAAGTGGAGGGTACTGTTATTATTTTTTACATTTGAGATGATTGACTTCCAAGTATCGGATGCAAACATCTTACCGTTTTCAATAGACTGGGAAACAAGCTTTGCACCCTGTGCAAAAACCTGACCTGAGCCAAGAGCATTGTGTCCAACCTCGGAGTTACCCATATCGTCATCACCGGGGAGACCTACTGCTGTGCCGTGTGCCTTGAGCTTTACCCAAGGATATTTTGCCATAAGCATATCAAGAGTAGGAGTGTAAGCTGCTTTAACTGCGTTACCTACGCTGTCAGGAGCAATACCTACGCCGTCCATAACGATGGTGAGCACAGGACCCTTTACTTCGATTGAATTTTTAAGATTGTTAAGTTTAGCCATTTTAAATAACTCCTCAATATTATATTTTCAAATATAGTATACATTATATTTGTGAATAAATCTTTAACAAGTGTAAAAATGTTGACTTTTTTTCCTGCAGATGCTACAATATACGAAAAGGAGATGATAATATGGATATCATGCGTCAGACAGCAGAGGCTGTATACGAGCTTTGCGAGGTAGCTAAGCTTAAGCGTGGAGATATATTGGTGGTTGGGTGCTCCACCAGTGAGGTCGTGGGAGCAAAAATAGGTACTAATTCAGACCCCGACACTGCAGAGGAGATTTACAAGGGAATCATATCAGTTCTTGAACCGAAGGGAATATACCTTGCGGTTCAGTGCTGTGAGCATCTTAACAGAGCAATAGTTGTAGAAAGGGATGCTGTACCCTGTGGGGAATGCGTTAATGTGGTTCCACAGAAAAAGGCAGGGGGCTCTCTTGCAACGGTGGCATATCACTGCTTCAAAAATCCTTGCGTTGTTGAAGAAATCAAGGCAGATGCAGGTATTGATATAGGAGGAACCCTTATCGGTATGCATCTTAAGAGAGTGGCTGTACCCGTTCGGTTGAATACCAAAAAAATAGGAGAAGCAAACATTATTTGTGCAAGGGTAAGACCGAAATTTATCGGTGGCATTCGTGCAATTTATAACGAGGATTTGCTTTGATACAATAATTTGACAAGGAACACGGTATATGAAAAGATTTGTTGGCTTTGAATGTGGTATGGGAATTGGCGGATGGCTTACCAATTACAAAAGACATCATGTTTTGGACGATGAGCAGAAAAAAACGCTAACGGTAGGCGATTTCGAGCATTTTGAAACATACATTACCGAGAAGGATATTAAATATATTGCGTCTCTCGGCTTCGACCATATCCGCCTCGGCTTTGACCAGATAGTGATAGAGGACGGTAATGGTGGGTACAGATCCGAGATACTCAAGCTTCTTGATAATTTTATCGGTTGGTGCGAGAAGTACAATCTCAATATTGTATTCAATCTCCACAAGGCTATTGGAAATTACTGTGATGTTGAAGAAAAGGTGTCTCTTATGGACGATCCTACATTGCAGGAGGGATTTATCAGACTGTGGACAGATATGGAAAAAATGTGTGCTCACAAGCCGAATATAGTATTTGAAATTCTTAACGAGGTAAAGGATGTAGATCCGGCACTTTGGAATGATCTTGCGGGTCGAACGATACAAGCAATAAGAAAGATAAGCAGGGACAGAAAAATTATTGTAGGAACAACATGCTGGAATAATGTGTACTGCCTTAAATATCAGAAAATTTTTAATGATGAAAATGTAATTTACACCTTCCATATGTATGACCCCTCGGAGTTTACACATCAGCGTGGAGTTCTTCAGCAAAGTCACTGCTTCTACAACAGAGATATGCCCTATCCCGGCGACATACAACGCTGTAAGGACTTCTACAAATTGGTGTATAATAGAGATGATGCGTACACAGGGTACGAGATAATGGATAAAAGGTATATGTACGATGTGATGTATCCGGCAAAGAAATTTATAAAAGAAAACCCCGATGTTATTCTCTGGTGTGGAGAATTTGGAACTATTCGTCACGCCAAATTGGAGTGGCGTATGGCATGGTTCAAGGATGTAATATCATTTTTGAAGGAAAACTCGATTCCTTACTGTGTATGGAATTATTTAAGCACTCCCAATGACGGTAATCGCTTCAGTCTCGTGGATGACGACACGAGAAAAATCCTTTCCCCCGAGCTTAAGGATATCTTGACAGGTAATTTCTAAACGGTTATCCACAACAAAATGAATTATAAAATCAAAAAATCCCCGACGCAGTCAAATCCGTCTTAGACGGGGAAAATCCACCCTCGGTGGATGAAATCCTGCATTGCAGGATGAATATTAGACGGATTTGATTTCATCCAAGGGTGTAACCTTGGATTTCATTTGAACGAAGTGAAGATTTCATCGTTGCCGTGCAACGATTTCATTAAATCAACAAGAAAAAGAGAGAACAAATCGGTAGTAAGCCGAAATGTTCTCTCTTTTTTCTGTTAGTGATGTTTTTGCTGATGCAAAAGTGATGTTATGCTTTGCATAATGATGTTGCTCGCAAAAACTCGCAATGATGTGATGCTTGCCCACTACGCCGTCAGTCGTAACATCATTCACGAAGTGGACATCACTGCCGCAGGCAACATCATTTGCCCGCAAGGGCAAGCATCGTTTAGCGTGAATGCTCCGTTAAGAGCATCATACTAATGTGTCGGGGATTTTTATTTATTACCAAAGTATGAATGCAAATAATATCGGTAAAACAGAGGAAATAATTATAAAAAGATTTACAGTAAATGTTGCATACTCCTCTTTGCATACGGACATATTCCATCTTATAAATGTACTCTTGAAGATTGAAGCAACAAGGGATAAGATCGCTATGCCGCATATTATAAAGTAAGAATAATCAAATACAGGCTTTACAATTACAGCTCGTATTACAATTATCAAAATAGCCAATGCAGGAATGCAACAGCTTTTAAGTCTGTCTGACATATAAAATTCTCCTTGAAATTTTACCTTCGGATTTAACCCTCTATAATCTTGTTGATTATGGTGCGTCTTGCTTCCAGCACCTTGGAAGCGTCAGCCTCATTTTCGCCTCTTACAGAGTAATAAACCTTGATCTTAGGCTCTGTACCGGAGGGACGAATTGCAATCCATGAGGAGTCTGCAAATACGAATTTAAGAACATCGGATTTAGGAAGATCCTCAACGCCCTTTTCATAGTCGTAAACTGTAACTATACCGTCGATAAGGGATGAGCCGGCCTCTCTCATAGCCTTCATAATAGCCTGTATCTTTTCAATGCCGTCAATACCCTTGAGAGTAAAGGAATCAAGCTTATCAAGATAGTAGCCGTATTTTTCATAGATGTCGTTCATAACATCCACAAGAGTCTTGCCCTGATTCTTGTAGTATGATGCCATTTCACAGATGAGCATGGATGCTACAACAGCGTCCTTGTCTCTTGCATGAGTACCAACGAGATATCCGTAGCTTTCCTCATAGCCGATAACATACTCGCCGTTACCCTCTTTTTCAAACATATTCATCTTATCGCCGATAAACTTAAATCCGGTAAGAACCTCTATAATCCTGCATCCGTTAAGCTTTGCGATCTGTGCACCAAGCTCACTTGTTACTATAGTTTTGATAACTGTGGACTTGCCATTGATTTTATCCTTGTTCATCTTGATTACATAATCCACAAGGAGTGCACCAACCTGGTTACCTGTAAAGAGCTTCATGCCGTTGCCTGTGTTAACAGCAATACCAACACGGTCACAGTCAGGGTCTGTACCAAGCATAATATCAGCACCAATCTCCTCACAGAGCTTACATCCTATGGCAAGAGCCTCTGCATTTTCGGGATTGGGAGAAATTACTGTGGGGAAGTTACCGTCCTTGATTTCCTGCTCTTTAACAACTGTTACATCGTATCCGAGGTCAGAAAGGACCCTGCGTACAGGAACATTACCTGTGCCGTGGAGGGGAGAGTAAACTATTTTTGCACTTTTTTCGCCGATATCGTGGGACTGAGATTTAACAGCCTCACAGAAGGCATCAAGCACACAGGGATAAATTGATTTTACAAGGCCGTTTGCTCTTGCCTCGTTTTCGTCAGCTACGGGAATAGCTGTAATATCCTCAATAGCGTTTACATAGGAGATAATCTTATTAGCATCGTCGATAAGAACCTGACAGCCTGTTTCATCGTATACCTTATAGCCGTTATATTCCTTGGGGTTGTGGCTGGCTGTAACTACAATACCGCCAACACAGCCAAGCTGTCTTACTGTAAAGGAAAGAACAGGAGTAGGCTCAAGCTCGTCGTAGAGATATGCAGGGATACCTGCCGCAGCCATAACAAGTGCTGCCTCACGGGCAAAGGAGTCTGAGTTGTTTCTGGAGTCGTAGCCGATTGCCACGCCCTTGGAAACATCCTTGCCATATTTATCGAGAAGGTAATTTGCAAAGCCACGGGTAGCTTTTCTGATAATGTACTTGTTCATACGGTTGGTGCCTGCACCCATTACGCCACGAAGTCCACCTGTACCAAATTCAAGATCTCTCCAAAAGCGATCCTCAATTTCCTTCTCGTCAAGACCTGCGTTAAGCTCATTTCTTGTAGCCTCGTCAAAAAATTCATTAGTACGCCAAAGGTCAAAGGTTTTAACAATTTTTTCAGAAAGTGCCATTTTTAATCTCCTCCATTTTGTTTTAATAAAATATATGAATTATAAGCAAAGATTTATTCACCCTTTGTGTAAGCTAAGAGACCACCCTTCTTGATTATCTCAGTCTGACGGTCTGTGTAGTTGTATTCAAGAGGAATTTCCATATCTCTTACCTTAAGGGTTATCTTGCCGTTCTTCATCCCATCGTAGAGATTGTCAAGAACAAGTGTATCATCTTGATTCAGCTTGTCATAATCGTCCGGATTAGCGAATGTAAGAGGCAATATACCTGCGTTGATGAGGTTATCTGTATGGATTCTTGCAAAGCTCTTTGCAATTACAGCCTTTACACCAAGGTAAAGGGGTACAAGTGCCGCATGCTCACGGGAGGAGCCTTGTCCGTAGTTAGAGCCACCTACCACGATATTGGATTTGAATTCCTGTGCACGGGTTGCAAAATTCTCGTCACATACTGCAAAGCAGAACTTTGAAAGGAATGGAATATTGGAACGGTAAGGAAGAATCTTTGCACCTGCGGGCATAATATGGTCTGTAGTGATATTATCGCCAACCTTAAGAGTAAGGTTAGCTGTAATCTTATTTTCAAGGGGATGTGTCTCGGGAAAGGGCTTGATATTAGGACCTCTGAGGATCTCAATATTCTTCGCCTCCTCGGGTGATGCGGGCATTACAACTGCACTGTCGTCAATTTTGAACGCCTCCGGCATTTCAACCTCTTCGTATGCACCGAGAGTTCTGGGATCTGTGATGTAGCCTGTAAGAGCAGATGCTACGGCTACCTCGGGGGATACAAGATATACCTGTGCATCCTTTGTACCGCTTCTTCCCTCAAAGTTACGGTTAAAGGTACGGAGTGACACACCTGCGGAATTGGGAGAGAAGCCCATACCGATACAGGGTCCGCACGCACACTCAAGAACTCTTGCACCGGATGCTAAAATATCGGAAAGTGCACCACAGTCTGCAAGCATGGAAAGAACCTGCTTTGATCCGGGGGAAACAGACAGGCTTACGCTGTCATCAATTTTCTTACCCTTAAGCATCTTGGCAACTCTTAACATATCACGGAGGGAGGAGTTTGTGCAGGAGCCGATACATACCTGGTCAACCTTAACACCCTTAAGCTCCTCGGCACTCTTTATGTTATCGGGGCTGTGAGGACAAGCAAGCAGAGGCTTAAGCTCGGAGAGGTTAATGTCAATAATTCTGTCGTATACTGCGTCAGGATCACTCTCAAGAGGAGTATAAGCGTCACCTCTTCCCTGAGCCTCCAAAAATGCCTTTGTAATTTCGTCGGAGGGGAATATGGAGGTTGTGGCACCGAGCTCTGTACCCATATTTGTTATGGTAGCTCTCTCCGGTACAGAAAGAGTTTTTATGCCTTCGCCACCCCATTCGATAATAGCTCCCACACCACCCTTAACGGAAAGTATACGGAGTATCTCAAGGCTTACATCCTTTGCACTTACCCAGGGCTGAAGCTTTCCTGTAAGGTTTACCTTAAACATCTTGGGCATCTTGATATAGTATTCACCGCCACCCATAGCAACAGCAACATTAAGTCCACCTGCACCCATTGCAAGCATACCGATACCTCCTGCTGTGGGGGTATGGCTGTCGGAGCCGATAAGAGTCATACCGGGAACACCGAATCTTTCAAGGTGAACCTGATGGCAGATTCCGTTACCGGGACGGGAAAATCTGATGCCGTATTTTTTAGCTACGGACTGGATGTATCTGTGGTCGTCAGCGTTTTCAAAGCCTGATTGGAGTGTATTGTGGTCTATGTAAGCAACGGAAAGCTTTGTTCTTACTCTCTCTATGCCTATGGATTCAAATTCAAGGTACGCCATTGTACCTGTTGCATCCTGTGTAAGAGTCTGGTCGATACGGAGTGCAATCTCCTCGCCTACTCTCATTTCACCTGATACAAGATGCTCCTTAATAATCTTTTGAGCTATTGTAAGTCCCATTTTATATGCCTCCTTATTTCAATGAGCCTGCCTCATTAAATTTTTTTATAAGTAATTCGAGTTCACCGTCTGAAACGGAGTTCTGCCTTTCTTCTGCCTCATATTGCTCGTCGACCCATTCCTTTATGGCGATAACGAGAGGGCTACGCTTGTCAACCATCTTATCACCCTTCAAACGGTAATGCTCATTTATCCAATAAGCGATTCCCGCAAGACCCGAGGTTTTTGTAATGAGAACCCCGGCAGAACGGTTAAGTATTTTTTTAGTGTCAAATATGTTGTAAATCTCCTCGTCCTTCATAAGACCGTCAGCGTGGATGCCCGCTCTTGTTACATTGAAGTTAGCTCCTACAAAGGGAGTCATCGGAGGGATATTATAACCCATTTCGTTATGGAAGTAATCGGCAATGTCGGTAATTACTGTGGGGTCCATACCGTCAAAGCCACCCTTGAAGCCTGCGTATTCAAACACCATAGCCTCAAGAGGAATATTACCTGTTCTTTCTCCTATGCCGAGGAGGGAGCAGTTAACTGCTGATGCACCGTAAAGCCATGCAGCACCGGCATTCGTAACAGCCTTGTAAAAGTCATTGTGTCCGTGCCATTCCAGCATTTCGCTTGGAACATCGGAGTATTGCTGTAAGCCGTAAATAATACCCGGTACGCTACGGGGAATTGCAACCTCGGGATAGGGCACACCGTAGCCCATAGTATCACAGGCTCTTATTTTAACAGGAATTTTCGCATCCTCTGCCATTTTTTCAAGCTCGTTTACAAAAGGAACAACAAAGCCGTAGAAGTCTGCCCTTGTAATATCCTCCAAGTGACATCTGGGACGGATACCTGCCTCAAAGGCATCGTAAACTGCAGAAAGATATGTTTTCATAGCCTCAGAACGGGTCATCTTCAGCTTCTTGAAGATATGATAGTCGGAGGAGCTGACAAGAATACCTGTCTCGGAAATTCCAAGATCGTGTACGAGCTTGAAATCCTCCTTGTTGGCTCTTATCCATGTGGTAATTTCGGGAAATTTAAGTCCAAGCTCCTGACATTTTGCAATAGCGTCTCTATCCTTTTTGCTATATACAAAAAACTCAGTCTGGCGAATAATACCGTTAGGTCCACCGAGCCTTGAAAGATATTTGAAGAGCTGAACAATTTGCTCAACGGTGTAGGGCTCAACAGATTGCTGACCGTCTCGGAAGGTAGTATCTGTTATCCAGATGCTTTTCGGCATATTAATAGGTACTCTTCTGTGGTTGAATGGTATTCTCGGTATTTCGTCATAGCTATATATGTCTCTGTACAGATTGGGCTCTGCTACATCCTGGAGCTGATATTTGTATGTGTCCTGCTCCAGCAAATTTGTCTTTTTTGAAATTTCAAGCATTTTGAATCTTCTTTCCTTGTAAAAGTCATTTCTTCAGCTATATATTATATCAAAAAAAATATAATGTGTCAAGCATCTGGATTTATTTGAGTTATTTTCTGTAAAAAGGACGAAACAGGTTGACAATGTGTTAATCTTTTTGTTATAATTAATAAAAAATACTATCCAAACGGAGTTTATATAAATGTTCAAATCAAAAAATAAAACCGCACTTGTGCATATGGTCAAGGACTCGGTCAAGGCTGTCCTTCCCGTTGCATTAATAATACTTGTACTGTGTTTCACCGTGGCACCCGTGGATATCTCGAGCTTTACCTCTTTCATTTTCGGAGCTGTTATGATTGTATTCGGTATGGCTTTATTCTCCCTTGGAGCAGAAATGTCTATGACTCCGATGGGCGAATATGTAGGTGCACAGATGACAAAATCCAAAAAGATATGGCTAATAATTATTCTTTCCTTCCTGGTAGGATTTATGATAACTATGTCCGAGCCCGATTTGCAGATTCTTGCACAGTATGCTCCTTCAATTGACAAAAATGTTATTGTTTATTCGGTTTCCGCAGGAGTAGGAGCCTTTCTTGTGGTTGCTATGCTCCGTATAGTATTTGGTATAAAGCTGAAATACCTTCTTATGGGTTTTTACGCTGTTGTTTTTGTCCTCGCATTTTTCGTTAGCCCCGATTTCTGGGCTATCGCCTTTGACTCCGGTGGAGTAACAACAGGCCCTATGACAGTTCCCTTTATCATGGCTCTCGGTGTTGGTGTTGCGTCCATACGATATGACTCCAAGGGCGGTGGAGACTCCTTCGGTCTTGTTGCCCTCTGCTCGGTAGGTCCCATAGTTGCAGTGCTTGTACTTGGCCTTGTTATGGGTAGTGAGGGAGGACAGGGAGAGTCCTTCAATGTATCGGAATTTGAGTCATCGAGAGATTTTGCTCTCCATTATCTTAAGGAGCTTCCTCATTACTTCAAAGAAATAGCACTGGCACTTTTACCCATTGTAGCATTCTTCTTCGTATATCAGATGATAGTTAAGCCTCTTTCAAAGAAGCATCTTACAAAAATTCTTATCGGTGTTATCTATACATATTTAGGTCTTGTACTGTTTTTAACGGGTGCTAATGTAGGCTTCATGCCTGTCGGTAATCTTTTAGGTAAGTGTTTAGGATCAACGAGCTATTCCTTTATAGCCGTACCTATCGGTATGATAATCGGATTCTTTATTGTAGCAGCTGAGCCAGCTGTACAGATACTTCAAAAGCAGGTAGAGGATGTAACATCCGGTGCCATACCCAAAAAAGCTCTTGGCTTTGCCCTTGAAATCGGTGTTGCTATATCTGTTGGAATTGCTATTTTGAGAGCACTCACCGGTATTTCAATTATGTATCCCATCCTTATAGGATACGCCATAGCATTTATATTAAGCTTCTTTGTTCCGGATATATTTACATCCATAGCCTTTGACTCCGGTGGAGTCGCATCCGGTCCTATGACAGCCTGCTTTCTTCTCCCCTTCGCTATGGGAATATGCGAGGCTACAGGCAACAATATAGTAACAGATGCCTTTGGTACTGTTGCAATGGTAGCAATGACTCCTCTTATTGCTATACAGATACTCGGCGTTGCATATAAAATCAAGCTTAAAAAGGCTGAAACAAGTGAATTGCCCGATATCGTTGATGAGGTTGTGGAGCTTTCCAAGAGTGCAGAAATATCTACAGATGACAACGCAAGGGCTATTGATTTAAATGCAACAGCATCATCTGCCTACATTGATGATGAAATTATTGATTTCTAAGGAGGTGACAGTATGCAAAAAATGTATTTAGTCCTTACTATTACAAACCGTGAGGACGAAAAAGAATTTACCGAATTCTTTAATCAAAAGGAAATACCTGTTGTGTACAGTACCCCCTGTCACGGCACTGCCAAAAAAAGCATACTCGACCTCTTCGGAGCTGAGGAAAGCTTAAAAACTGCTCACTACACAATAATTACAGAAAACAAAAAATGTGAGCTTCTTAAGGGTCTTACAAGAGAAATGGCAATAGATCTGCCAAACCGTGGAATAGCAGTTTGTATTCCACTTTCCAGTATTGGAAGCAGACATGCCCTTGAGGCATTTTCCGATGGGCATCAGAATGACGAAACAGAAAACGAGGTGAAGGATATGGCACAGTGTGAAACAGAGCTTATAATTGCTATATGCGAGAATGGTCATACCGAAAAGGTTATGGAGGCAGCCCGTGAGGCAGGTGCCGCAGGAGGCACTGTCGTTCACGCAAAGGGAACAGGAGCAAAATATGCTAAGTTCTTTGGTCTTACTCTTGCTGACGAAAAGGAAATGATATACATTGTTTCCACAAAGGAAAACAAGAAAAACATTATGACTTCAATAATTCAGGGTGCCGGTCCTCATACCGATGCCCACGCAGTGGTATTCTCTCTTCCTGTATCAGATACAGCAGGACTCAGAATATTCGATAAATAAGTAAAATGTCCCTCGCTTTTTGGCGAGGGACGATTTTAGCATAAGGAGAAAAGCTATGATTAAACCTGAAAAGCAATTTTTTCTTTTTGGAATGGGCCATAGAGAAAAAACCGTATACAAGGATGGAAAATTAAGCACCGTTATGGAAAATTCTGTGCTCTACAGCTGGGATGTGGCTAAAGAGGAGTTTTTCTATGACGAATACAAGGTTGTGCTTACATTAAAGGATGGAACAACTGTTAAAATATACGAAAATGACGAGGGAGTGTATGTAAACGATACCTGCATTGCCTCTTCAAGATTGAATTTACCTGATTTTGAGGAATACAAATATCCAAAGCAGTTAAGAATACTCCATCACGAAATTCTTATAAGCTTTTACGGTGTTTTGCCTGTGCCCAATATATATGTTTACCATAAGCCCTGGTACAGGGACGGAGCAATGATGGCTCTCGTTCTTGAAAAGACAGGCAATATTGAGCTTCTTCGCCCATGGGCAACATCTGTTACAGATCTCTACGACAGAAACAATAAAGGTAATTGCGAGCCCGATAATCTTGGACAGCTTGCATTTATACTTTCATTCATCACAGACAAGGATAGCCCAATTGTCAAGGATATAATTGATGAGGCAAAAAGAATTATGGAGGATGGCTGTCTTACAGGTATTACCGATTATAACCACCATGAAATATATTCTACCCTGTGGCTGAAATATGGACTTTCTAAGCTTAGTGTAGACACTGATTTTATTAAAATCCCCAATAAGTTTGATAGCTACGCCCGTATGTTCTGGATGGACAGGCAAGAGGTAGAGACCACCACTCCCTTTGATAATAAATATGACGAGTGGTACCCATATCTTTGGTGGGCAGTCAGGCATTTCAATAATGAGCCAATAGATGAGTCCCTGCTTGAAATTAAATATCCTATGAGCTGGGAAATCTGTGCATCTGAAGCGAACTATCCCGATATTGCTCCACTTAGTGAGGAGTATGCAAGAGCAAAATGCGGTGCCCCCCACTCATGGCACGCAGCCGAAATGTTTATGTATCTTACAGAAATGAAAAAATAGATAAGAAAGCACACTTCAGAGTGAAGTGTGCTTTCTGATATTTACTCGTCAATTCCTACCTTAGCCTTATCAAATTCAGCCTCAATTTCTTCAGAAGGCTTCTTTGAAAGTAATGAAGCAACAACAATCGCAATACATGATACAATGAATGCGGGAAGGAGCTCATAAATACCGAATACGCCTCCAAGGGGATTAAGAACAAGCTTCCAAATAAATACAGAAGCAGCTCCTGCTATCATACCGGCAATAGCACCTGTGCGAGTAGTTCTCTTCCAGAAGAGTGAGAACAGCATTATGGGACCGAAGGTGGCACCAAAGCCTGCCCACGCAAAGGATACAAGTGAGAATATAACGCTGTTTTCATCCCAGGCGATAATCATACCGATTATTGCAATCAAAACAAGAACTATTCTTGAAAGCCACATGACCTTTTTATCATCAACCTTCTTGTCCTTCTTGATAATACCCTCGTAAATGTTCTTTGATACGGAGGATGCGGCAATAAGGAGATATGAGTCTGATGAGCTGATGGTCGCAGCAAGAATACCTGCCATAATTACGCCTGCAATAATGGGAGGCAAATAATCTGTAGCCATTTCAATAAATACATTTTCTGCTCCTCCCTTGGAGAGAAGAACATCGTTTATAGGCATAAGTGCTCTTCCTACAATACCAATAAACACAGCTACGGTAAGAGAAATAATAACCCATATAGTTGCAATTCTTCTTGAACGCTTGATTTCACCGGGCTTACGGATAGCCATAAATCTGAGAAGAACCTGGGGGACACCAAAATAGCCGAGACCCCAAGCAAGCATCGAGAATATGGTGAGGACTCCGTAATCGGATGCCGAGCCAAACAGAGGAGCTCCGTTTTCCACAGCCTGCATACCGTTTTCTCCAACTATAGGGGATGCAATGTGGTTAAGGGAGAAAAATCCGGGGATTTCCTTTGCGTTTTCCATTACAGCACCGAAGCCACCTGCATTTACAACACCAACAATAACCATAACTACGAGTGCACCTATCATTACAATAGCCTGCATAAAGTCGGATACACTCTCAGCAAGGAATCCACCGATAAGTGTGTAAGCGATAACGAAGGCGGCACCGATTATCATCATCCAATGATAATCAAATCCGAAAAGGGTGCTGAAAAGCTTACCACAGGTTACAAAGCAGCTTGCAGCGTAAACGGTAAAGAAAACAAGAATAAATACAGCGGAAATACCAAGAATCACCTTTTTCTTTTCGTGGAAACGGTTGCTGAAAAAGTCAGGGATTGTAATCGCATTTCCCGATACTGCTGAATAATTTCTGAGTCGCTTAGCTACTATAAGCCAGTTTACATATGTACCGATAGCAAGACCGATAGCAGTCCAGAATGCATCTGCAAGACCACACCAATATGCAACACCGGGAAGACCCATAAGCAGCCATCCACTCATATCCGATGCTTCTGCACTCATTGCGGCAACCCAAGGACCAAGAGTTCTACCACCTAGGAAGTAGTTCTCTGAGTTTTTTTGAGCACGCTTGTAAAAATATACGCCGATACCGATAACGATAGACATATACAGTACCATCGTGATTAGTATCTGAATTTTGTCGTTCATGATAAAGTCTCCTACATGAATAAAATTATAAAAACAATATATTTATTTTAACATGACATCTTCCGTTTGTCAACCATATTTGATTATTTAATAAGAAGCATCCGTGTGTTACGACGGATGCTTTATTTTTTGTTCAAAAATTAATAGTTTTCTGCGTGGATTTCAAAATAGCTCTGAGGATGTGCACATGTGGGGCAAATCTGTGGAGCCTTTGTTCCAACTACAATGTGACCGCAATTACGGCACTCCCAAACCTTAACCTCACTCTTTTCAAATACTTGTGCTGTCTCTACATTCTTGAGAAGAGCACGATAGCGTTCCTCGTGGTGCTTTTCAACTGCTGCAACGAGTCTGAACTTGATAGCGAGCTCCTTAAAGCCCTCTTCCTCTGCTGTCTTGGCAAAGCCCTCATACATATCTGTCCACTCATAGTTTTCTCCCTCTGCTGCAGACAGGAGATTTGCTGCTGTATCACCAATACCTCCAAGCTCCTTGAACCACATTTTTGCGTGTTCCTTCTCATTTTCTGCTGTTTTTAAGAAAAGTGCGGAAATCTGTTCGTAGCCCTCTTTCTTTGCAACGGAAGCAAAATAAGTATATTTGTTTCTTGCTTCGGATTCACCGGAAAAGGCAGCCTGTAGATTTTTCTCTGTTTTTGTTCCTGCGTATTTTGACATAATTCATCCTCCTTAAAAATAATACTTATAATATGATTATACAACTTTGTAGGTCCTTAGTCAATATAAATTCAATTTTTTAATATTTCGCTTATTGCTGTGCTAATAGCTTTTACGGTATCGCCGGATGTCATGCTTACAGGATTTGTATCCTTTTCGGCAAATTCTCCTGCCAAACCGTTTATGTATGCTCCTGATGCTACTGCAAGCGGAATAGATATATTGTCAGGTATTTGAGATAGAATACCAAGGAGTACACCACATAGGACATCTCCGCTTCCTGCAGTTGCCATTCCACTGCACCCTGTGTCTGAAATATATATATCTTTTCCGTCAGATACAACAGTTCCGGAGCCTTTTAGCAGGATGGTACAGGCATATTCCTTAGCAAATGAAAAGGCAGCGTTAATGGGATTACTCAATATGTCGTCGATCCATATTCCTGACAGTCTTTCCATTTCTTTAGGGTGAGGTGTCAGCACCACATTGCATTTTGTTTCCTTCAATATTTTCATACCGTATCTTGCCAGAGCATTGAGTCCGTCTGCGTCAATAATTACGGTTATGGCATAATTTTTTAATATATGTACAAGGATTTTATGTACATTTTCCGTATTACCTATTCCCATTCCAACAGCAACAACCTTTACTCCTCTTAAAAGACCGTCAATTTCCGTGGGGTCAAATATTATACTGCCGTCTACATCAGTCAATGGGTAAAAGGTACTTTCCAATAGATATGGTGAAACGGATGGAAAAAGACTTTTGGCTGTTGCTAATTTGACAACGCCTGTGCCCGATTTAAGTGCAGAAAGTGCCAGGTTAGCCAGCTTTACAGCTCCGGAATATTCCATACAGCCACCGATTAATGCCGAATATCCGTAATTACCCTTGTTGGAAAATGATCTTCTTTCCTTAAATACCGACACACAATCGGACATTTCAATAAGATAATATGGCTTATCGGTAATTTCAATACCGATATCACAGTTCGTAAGGCTACCGATATAATCCCTTGCCATACCGAGATGGTGTCCCGCCTTTTCTGTTCCTATGGAAACGGTTAAATGGGATTTAACAGCTTTTTTTGCCATTCCGTTATCCCCATTCAAGCCACTGTTTATATCTACACTGACAATATAAGCATCGCTTTCATTGACCTTATCTATTACAGCTGCACAGTCGCCTCTCGGCTCTCCTGCAAATCCTGTACCAAGGATACAGTCGACTAATATATCATAGGAGGAAAAATTGCATTTTATCCACGGAAGTGTGGGAATATTTACCTCTAAGCATTTATTAAAATAGTATTTACCGTCATTGGAAAATTTATCATTGCTAACAAGAATTATATCACATTCTATGCCTTTTTCTTTCAGGATAAGGGCAAGAGCATATCCGTCACCGGCATTATTTCCACTTCCACACACGATTCCGATTTTGCCATACCAGCTTACACTGTTGTATACTCCCATTGCGGCACGGTGCATAAGTACAGCTCCACTCACACCACCATCAATGGTAGCAAAATCGCTTTTTCGCATTAGTTCTACACTTACAATTTCTTTCATAATGTTATTTTATCGACACTGTAATGGGGATATTTTTAGTAATCTTATATTTTTTACCGTTTATGACAAGGGTTCCTCCATCCTTGCTTGCACATACGGTAACAGAGTCTTCATCCATTTTTACGGATACTTCTCCGTCCAAAACGGGCACCTTACCCTCAAAATGCTTAAAGCACATAAGGTTCGGACATACATCAAAGGTCGCATATCCAACAGAGGTCGGACACACACCCAGTGCGTATTTTCCAAGGAGATAAATCGGAGATGCTCCCCAGGCATGGCATAGGCTCTTCCCGTATTTTTCTCCATACATTGCATAATGCTCTGCACCCTTCATAGTCGGATCAAATTCCTCCCAGATTGTGGTAGCACCAAGGTTAATCATTCCTCCCCAGTAACTGTGCAGCATATCGGTAACATATTTAAAATCCCCTATTTTACACATTGCATCCAACTCATAAAACTCAAAATATGGGGTTGTTATAGGTGTAATATTCTTATTGTATATAACATTTTTAATTATACTTTCCTGTCTTTCCTTGCTTGTGAGATCAAATAGGAGAGCAAATATATTTGCGTGTCTTGTCACATTCCTTCTGCCCGATGTATAATCGTCTACAAAGGCACCCTTTTCCTCATCCCAATATAGCTCATTTATTTTGGAACATATATATTCTGCTCTGTCATTACAGTGCTTTACGGTTTCCTCATCTGATAGTAGTGATGCACATTTTGCCATAGCTGTATAAGCGTGGCAAAGCAGCATCTGTTCCGCACAGATAGGGCCCTCCTTTTTGTCAAAGGTTGACCAGTCTATAAATACCCAGTCTCCGTTTCTTGTGGTATACATTCCGTCATCAGCAAGTCGTCCCTCTATAAATTCAAGGGTTGAGAGCATATCCGGGTACATATCTGCAACAAACTGCTTGTCTCCTGTGAAAAAGTAATAATCCCATATTGAGCAGATCCAGTAAAAGGTATAGTCTGTAATGGTATTTATATGTGTAGTCATAGGGTTCGTTCCACGGAGCATTCGTATGGTTCTTCTTACCGTGTCCGTATCCTTGGTAAGGTAATAATTTACAAAATAGCTTTGATATGCATCTCCACTCCACACCCAACGGTCACGCTTGATTCCGTCAAAAAAGCCCTCACGCATATTTAGGTGCAGTGTATATACACAGGTGTCCCATATCTTATTAATAAGAGGAATATCGCATTTGAACTCGGCAGTGTCCTCAATATCAAGATATTCATAATCGAGATAAAGCTCTGCATTTCCGTCGAAGCTCGGTATAAATGCATATCTGAGGGCAGAGCTCTCTCCTGTAAATTCTCCATTTTTGAAAATGGCGTTAAGGACAAGAGTGGTTTCGTAAATATCTGTTGCCTCCTCCTCTGTTTCACCGAGAGATATAAGGAGCTCTTTAATTTCCGGGTTGACATTTTTCAATACGAGCTTACCGAATGTCTCCCTGCCAAAATCGTATAAAACTCCACCCTGTGTTGATTTTTTGGATACAGGGTCCTTTCTTTTGTACAAAAAATTAAAAATTTCCGGGTTGTCGTCAGGATTATTGTAGGCGTTGTTGTAGCCGGCACTCATATCCTTTTTATCAAAATCTAGTACCCTCCAGCTTTCATCGGAGGCAAAGGTTTCTCCTTTTACATAAAAACATGGAAAGCCCCCGTCCTTAAAGCCCTTTAGCTTAATTTCATACTCGCCGGGTAAAAGCTCTACCTTAACTCCCGACTTGTGGTATTTTCCGTTTATCCAAAGGGTTGCAGTATCGGTGTTTGAAATCAGCTCGATTGTTTCTGCCTTTTCAATTTTTGCTTTTTTGTACAGAGTACAATTTCTTCTCGGGCCGTCAACACGCCACATTGGATAATAATATGTGCTTGCAATTTCGGTTTCCTTATTTGAATTAAGGTTATTGTAAACTCCCAATACTCTTCTTCTGTTATGGAGGAGCATACTGTGATAAAGCTCAAAATCTCCGGGATACCATATCCATTTTGACTGTTTCATATTTTTTCTCCTATTAATTCTATAACAATAATTTCAGGCTTGTTGTTTATTCTCGGTATGAAATGTGGATTTCCAATTCCTCTGCCAACTATAAATCTGTTATCATACATACCGGATGTGTACTTAGGAAAAATACCCTGTCCGGGAGCAAATATTCCTCTTCCGAAAAATCTCCACTGACCTCCGTGGGCGTGGCCTGACAGAATCAGGTTGATATTCTTATTCTTAATAAATTTCGGATAGTATTCCGGGTGGTGAGAAAGAAGAATTTTATATCCCTTCTCGTTGGAAAATATATCCAGCCAATTAAGGTCAGGGTCCGGTGTGCTTTTGAATCTGCCCTGCTCCATTCCTTTTTTATATCCTGTGGTCAAGCCTCCTATTTTGACTCCCATAAATTCCTCAAAGCTATTGTCAAGGAGATGAGTATCTGTTTTGCATATCATTTTAATTATGTCGCCACTGAATTTGCTTTCGTGGTTTCCAAGAGACATATAAGTAGGATATTTTTTACTGCATTTTTTCAAGAACTCAATGCCTCTTTCATAATTGGAGTCATTATGAATAACGTCTCCCACTGTCAGAACAGCGTGTGGAGAAATTTTATTTATTGCATCCAGAATCGGCTTGTTATTAAATCCGTGTATATCCGATACCATAACAAATTTTATATTTTCGGCAACGACAGCCTTTATTTTATAATTTGTTATTTCCATAGCTACCTCTTTAATAAATCGTTATAATCAGTATATCATATACTTCTCGGTATGTCAAAGGAAACATAAAAAAATCCCCCTGAAAATGATATGCACCTCCAAAAGTCTCTAAACTTTTGGATTCACTTCAAAATCAGGGGTATTATCTTTTTTATTTCAACTTGATTTCAAAAATTGAAGCTTCTCCATCTGCAATTACTGTAATTACAGTGATCGATTTTCCGTTTGCACTTATAATAAATTCTGCATTATGTGCGATGTTTTTGTCGTCATCCTCGGTTTCTGTAGTGGCAACATGTGTTATTTCATATTGAGAATCC
Source organism: Clostridia bacterium (assembly GCA_017451485.1). Classification (GTDB taxonomy): domain Bacteria; phylum Bacillota; class Clostridia; order Oscillospirales; family CAG-272; genus RGIG2000. Next base: position 53,385 of record JAFTOG010000046.1, read on the forward strand.
TTTACCACCTCATATATAGCTTTTTCAACAGGCTCAAAATCCTCCTCTGACATACCGACTACATAGTCCTCGGTATGGATGTGATCTCCTCTCTTTATCATATTGACCACATCTGCAAGTCTTGCTTTAGCCATTTCATCTGTATACTCTGTACCGTTATTTCCACAGGCTACAAGTGTAAATACTGTAGTAAGTAATAAAACAATAGCAACAGCCTTTATTGATTTTTTCATTTTATACCTCATTTTATTGTTTGATTTTTATCTCAGTATACTACTTTTACAGCTTGTTGTCAATACAAAAAAACAAATCCTCTTATGCTTCGATTTCATTTTCACAGTCCTTTCCACTTGCCAGGAGCATAATATTTTTTACAGTTGTTTCTGCAATATTATTGAGTGCCTCCTCTGTCAAATATGCCTGATGAGAGGTGACAATAACATTAGGCATGGAAATAAGCCTTGCAAGAATATCATCCTCTACAATATGTCCGGAAAAATCCTCGAAGAACAGCTCTGACTCCTCCTCGTAAACATCAAGACATGCGGCACCGATTTTACGGGATTTAATACCATCAATAAGATGCTCTGTGTTTATAAGGGCTCCACGGGATGTGTTAATAATCGTAACACCGGTTTTCATCATAGCTATAGATTTGTTATTTATCAAATGATGGGTTTCCTCAGTTAAGGGACAATGAAGAGAAATAATGTCACTTTTCTTAAATAATTCATCTATTTCAACATATTTTATACTGCTAAAATAGGTGCATATCTTATCATATGCTAATATATTCATATTAAATCCGTGGCAAATGTCGGAAAAAGCCTTGCCGATTTTACCCATTCCAACTATACCAACGGTTTTTCCGTTAAGGTCAAAGCCCTTAAGACCGTTGAGGCTGAAGTTAAAATCCTTTGTCCTTATAAAAGCTTTGTGTATTCTGCGTACGGAGCACAACAGCATTGCCATAGCGTGCTCAGCAATGGAATAAGGTGAGTAGGCGGGAACTCTTGCGATTTTGATTTTCCCCTTTGCATATTTAATGTCAATGTTATTATATCCGGCACATCTCATTACTATAAACCTCACTCCGTATTTCACAAGTTCGTCTATAACTATCTTGCTGATGTTATCGTTTACAAATGCACATACTCCGTCACTTCCCTTTGCAAGCTCTACTGTGTCACAGGTTAGCTTGGTTTCATAATATTTTAAGCTTATATCTGTCCCTTTTGTATACATATCAAAGGATTGCTTGTCATATTGCTTTGCATCAAAAAATGCTATTTTCATTGTTTATACCTCCTAAAAGGAGTATTCCATTAAGTAAAAAAATAATGCACTATATATTATTTACATGGCAATACTTATTTTTTTTAGGCATAAGATATTATTGTAATTATTTTCGCTTGACAAAACATATAAAAAGTAGTATAATCTAATTACCAAATAAATTTTATAAGGAGATTTATCATGAAAAAAATTATTTCAATGGCACTCGTAGTTTTGATGCTCGTTGGCTCCATGCTTACATTGGTTGCATGTGCAGGCATCCCCTCTGACTACAAGGATGCAAAGGCTAACCTTGAGGATAAAGATTACGAGGTTGAGGTTCAGACAAACGATACAGTTATCAACGCTACATTGGCTATGCTGTTCGGTGCTGATGAGGTTAATGCAGATGCTCTCATTGAAGCTGAAAACGAAGATGAAGACGGTATCATTCTTGTATACTGTGAGGATTCTGATTCTGCTAAGGCACTTGAGGATACTTACAGTGAATTCGTAGAAGAAACATTGGACGCTTTGGAAGAGTACTACGGCAAGGATTCCGACGAGTATGCGGAAGCTGCTGAAGAGCTTGAGAAGATGGAGCACGGTGTAAGCGGCAAGGTGTTCTACTTCGGTACAGAGCAGGCTATTAAGGATGTTAAGTAATTCCTAAATATAAAAAGGCGGGATTTGATCCCGTCTTTTTTATATTTCTTATTTCAAAATGATTTATAAGTGAAAAATTCAAAATCTGCATAGCATGCAGGCTCAACCTCACCACCGGAAAGGTCGTGACAGCACATTCCTATAAATGTGCCTGTGTGTCCCTCATGTCCAATGTCAACATATGCCTCGTCAGAAAGATTAGAGCAATCCAGCTCTCCACCTATGTCAATATAGTTAATACCGTCAAGAGAGTAGGAGTAGTGTAGAGTAAGCTCATCAATATTAACTCTTAGGTATACAGTTGTTGCATCTCCAATACTGATGCCCTTCATAAGAGGATTGTAGAATTTAAGGTTATCTCGGGCAAAAACACGAAGCACATTATTACCGTCATCTCCCAAGGACATATAAAGGTAGAAGAAGTTATATGTATCATACATAACAGTAAGTCCTGCCATTTGTTGGAAGTTTTCAGGATGAAATTCCATTTTTGTAGTCACCTCTGCGTGGTGATGCTGTAATCTTCTTGCTACAAGTGCCTGTGTGTTCCAGGATGTAATAGAGTCTCTTCCGTAAAGTCTTAGGTATCTACGCCTTGCAGAAAGAGATCCGATTTTATGGTCGAAGGGGATTCGTAATGTCTTAAAAGCGTGAGGGAGTGTGGATAAATCGAAATTAACGGTATCGGGCTGAGTCGGATACACGACCTCATCAAGATTGATGTCACACTCCACAGGGGGAGTTGTTCCACCGTTGGCAAGACGGAGCCATCCGTCGTCATCCCACACAACTCTCGCAATAGCAGTCTCTCTGCCTAAGATACATCTGCCCTTATCTGTAATTGGTCTTCCGCAAAGGTAGGGAACATACCATTCTCCGTTTTTGGTATCAACAAGGGAGCCGTGACCGGTACGCTGTAAAGGAGATGTGGGATCGTTACGCACTGTAAGGAGAGGAGTAGGATCATATTCGTAAGGACCAAGGAGATTCTTTGATCTTGCCATTCTGATACCGTGATTATACATAGTACCACCCTCAGCAACCATAAGGTAATAGTATCCGTCCTTCTTGTACATATGCGGTGCCTCTGTGGCACCTATCTCCGTACCTCTGAAAATAACGGAGGGCTTTCCTATAAGCTTTTTTTCCTTCTCGGAGTATTCCTGGAGCATAATACCGGAGAAATCATGGTTTTCCATTCTGGAATCCCAACGCATATTAAGAAGATATTTTCTGCCATCGTCATCGTGGAACATAGACGGGTCAAATCCGCTGGAATTAAGATATACGGGCTCACTCCACTCACCATAAAGGTCAGTAGTTGTGACAAGATAATTCGGAGTGTCCTTGAATATACCGTGAAAATTTTTTGTGTTTGTATAAATAAGATAGAAGGTTCCATTGGAATATGTAAGGCATGGACCCCATATACCTCCGGAATTAGGATCTCCCTTCATATCAAGCTGTGATACTCTGCGTAATGGGGATGGGAGCTCCTCCCAATGGACGAGGTCTTTAGAATGATATAACTGAACTCCGGGGAACCATTGAAATGTGGAGGTTGCAAGGTAATAATCATCACCAACTCTGCAAATTGACGGATCCGGATGGAATCCCGGGATGATCGGATTAATAGCTTTTACCATAATAATTCTCCTTTAATAATCTTTTTTTAATTATATCATTATTAGGATGTAAAATCAATTACATTGTATTATTTTTGTAATTTAAGGCAAAATCTTATATTGACAAAAGAGAAATATAGATGTATCATTATTATGTAATTTGTAAAAATGTGGATTTACCATTTTTGAAGGAGGTAAGAGAATATGAGCCTGAAGTCTGTATTACAGCAGAACAGCACAGAAAAGAAAAGTATATGCGATTCTGTTATTGGATTTAATCCTATTTCCTTAGAAGACAGAGAGTTGTACAACTCTTACCTTTTTGCATCGGGAGAAAGAGGATGTGAAAATTCTTTTTCCAATGCTTATATGTGGGCAGAGCAGAGAATTGCCATTATTAAGGATAGTCTTGTTCGTCTTGCTCAATTTGGAGAATATGAATTTTATTCCTATCCCTTAGGTGACGGCAATAAATCCGAGGTAATAAAATCCATGGAAGAGGATGCCTGTGCCAGAGGCATAGCATTTACAATAGGCGGCATAACTCCGGAGCTTAAGGAGGAGCTGGAAAGAGAATTTCCCGGTAGGTATAAATACATCGAAAGGAGAAATTCCTTTGACTATGTGTATGAAATTGATGCACTTGCCACCCTTAGTGGAAAAAAATATCACAGTAAAAGAAACCATTGCTCCCGATTTGAAAAGGAACATCCGGATTATCATATAGAGGAGATTACCGAAAGTAATATTCACCTTTGTGTGGAAATGGTGGATAGCTGGTACCGGGAAAAGGAAATGAATAATCCGACTATTGATTACAGAGGGGAAAAAAGAGCTATAGAGTTGGCATTCAACAACTACAAGGAGCTGGATCTTGAGGGGGTTTTACTCCTTTGTGATGAAAAGGTAGTGGCGTTTGCTATGGGAAATAAAATGTCTTACAATACCTTTGATGTTAATTTTGAAAAGGCAGAAAACGGTATAAACGGAGCATATGCTGTAATTAACCGTGAATTTGCGTCGTTTATAAAAAATAAGCATCCCGAAATTAAATATCTTAACCGAGAGGAGGATATGGGTATAGAGGGATTACGTAAGGCAAAGGAGAGCTATTATCCACACCACATGGTAATAAAATACAGGGCAATGTTATCGGAGGATAGTGATGAAATTTGAAATGTCCTCGTCAAAGAGAATCCCTGAGCTTAAGACACTGTGGAAGGAAGCATTTAACGATACCGATGAATATATAGACAATTTTTTTGAAACAGCATACAGTGATAAAAGATGTATGATAGCTTCGGAAAATGATGAGGTCTGTGGTGTTATATATTGGTTTGATTGCAATTTTTTTAGCTACCGTATAGCATATTTTTATGCCATAGCCACTAAAAAAAGCTATAGAGGAATGGGAGTTTGCACTCGCCTTATGGATAATGCACATTCTTTTTTATCATCAAATGGTTATGATGCCGTCATCCTTGTTCCGGGAGAAAGGTCTCTGTTCGATTTTTATAGGAATATGGGATATACCGTGGGGTCATATATAGACGAAATATCCGTAGAGGCAAAGGACGGCCCCTTGGATATTAGAGAAATAGACGGATACGAGTACTCAGAGCTGCGAAAAACCTACTTGCCGAAAAATGGTGTAATACAAGAAAATGAGAATATAAAATATCTCGAAAAGCAGGCAAAGCTGTACACAGGTGAGGACTTTTTACTTTCTTGCTATGTGGTTGACGATGTACTTATGGGAATTGAGCTTCTCGGAAATACAGAAATTGCACCCAATATTGCTTCTGCCCTTGGATGTAGGAAAGGAAAAATTCGCACGGTGGGAGACAAAAAACCGTTTTCAATGTATTATAATCTTAAAAATCATACACTCCCAGCCGTATTTTATTTTGGTCTTGCCTTTGATTAATAAAAAAGCCATACCTTGTTATGCATGTAAGGTATGGCTTTTGTTATTTAGTTGTAAGGGATATGAATTCCTCATCATCCTTGATAAAGCTAAAGCAAGGTCGCTTAAAAATATTCAGCATAAGCTGTGTGTTTGTCTCGGTATAGTTTTTAGTACTGGATGAATGGTCCTCTGTGGCTGATGAAACAAATATACTTGTATAGTGCTCCACTATATTTGGCAGATGGTCGTACTTGTCTGCATGATATAGTGCTTTTTTTATGCTTTCAATGGTTTTGTCCCTATTGTTTAGCTTTGCATAGCATGTGGCAATTTGTGAGTATATACTTGATATTCTGCAATGGTAGAAAAGATAGTTTTCATCGTATATAAGTGTTTTCCACATTTTCAGAGCTGTCTCACAGGCAAATATTTCCTCCTCCGGAGTCCGTCCTGCTGCAAGATGGATATTCATACACAGACAATCCATAAATTGTAAATTGTTACTGTGCTTTTGCTTAAGAGCCTTTTTCTTTCCCTCATTTGTAAAATATGCGTGTTCAATAAGCATATCACGGCATGTATAGAAGTCGCTTGTCATATTTGCGTATGCAACGGCCTTTTTCTCATTGGCAATAGACAGAGTGTAGTCCCCGTAGGTAAAAACAAGAAGCTGTAATGCACCGTTTCTTTCATTGTTATCGGTACAGTCACGGAGTATCCTCTCACAAAGAGAAATAACCTCCTTTGCATTCTCCTCACGGCAGCTCTCAAACTCTGAACCGGAATTCAGTGTGTCCCACAAAGCATAGGCAAGCTTAAGAAGACAGTGTGAATTACGGGGATATTTATATGATGCCTCTCTCCAAAGAGCAATTCTTTCAGACACATACCCGAGATGTGCAAGCTCAAGATCTCTTTTACGGTATTCCTCTACATCTGCATTTTGTGTATCCACATCATGATCAAAAAGCTCATCTATTGAGATACCGAAAAAATTAGCAATAGGTATAACGAGGGAAATGTCGGGCATTGCGTTATTGTTTTCCCACTTTGAAACAGATTGGTAGCTTATATTAAGATATTCTGCCAGCTTTTCCTGAGTAACATCATTTTTTTGTCGCAGTGCTTTTATTTTTTCTCCGATTGTCATTATGCTCTCCTTTCATATAAAAGTCCCGATTTTACTGTATATGCATATTATAACAAAAATTTTTTAATAAATCAATAACCGAAAAGGCAAGTTCAACTCAACTGTAAGTTGCATTAAGCCTATGTCTGTCCTCTTTATTAGTATTGTAACCTAACCGTTAAAAATGCAAGAGAGCATAAAATAAAGAGCCCGATGTTGCACCGAGCTCATTATCATAATATTTTTAACAGCGAATTGAATTATCCTCTTTTCCATGCACGGGCTTTGTAGGTGTCCCTCAAATTTTTTGCATTATCGGTGGGATTTGTCACCGATATATCTGTTCCTTCCTCCGAGTAAATATCCTTGGAGGTATACCAGCCCACCTGATTTTCAAAGCTCACATAAGAAAGCATGGAGCATCCGTCAAATGCCTTAACTCCTATTGCGGACACATTACCCGGTATAATAATATTTTCAAGAGCTGTACAGTTCATAAACATATATCCACCAACGGATTCAAGATTTACGGGCAAGCTAACGGTGGAAAGGGAAGAGCATCCGTAAAACACCGAGTTACCCATATTTGTTACACTGTCAGAAATATCTACGGATGAGAGAGATGTGCAATTACGGAATGCACCAATATATACAGAGGTAACGCTGCTCGGTATAAAAATATCTTCAAGTGCTGTACATTCACAAAAGGCATAGCTACCGACAGATGTAGCTCCCTCTTGTATAATTACCTTTGTTATATTTTTTTGACTGTAAAATGCATAATTGTATATGGAATATTCTTCATCACGGAAGCTTGTCGGGAGAATCAGCTCGGTATCATTTCCTATGTAGCCGATAAGATAGCATTTGCCACCGTGCACCATAAACATATAATCGTTATCCGTAAAAATAATGCTTTCCTCATCTATAGATGTGTGTATTATTTTTTCATGGCTGAAATACTGTGCTACATTAAGCTCGGACAGGTTATATACCTCTACGAGCTTGTGACATTCGGAAAAAGCTTCATAGCCAATGGATGTAACGCTTTTGGGTATAACCATGCTTGTAAGTGAGATACAGCCGTAAAATGCATTTGTTCCAATGGATTTTATTCCGTTACCCATCACAACGGTTCTTATGGTATCGCAACCGTAGAAAGCATTTTTACCTATAGTGCTTACGCTATCCGATATTACTACCTCTGTTAAGTAAGTGGAACCGTTGAAGGCATATTCTTCTATGACTTTGACCTCATTTGGAATAATAAATTTACTGTCTTTCTTTCCTGAGGCGTATTTTATAAGAGCTGATCTATCCTTGGTATACAAATTCCCGTTAACTGAGCAATATGTGGGATTGGAATCATCCACATCTATGGATTTAATTGCATAACATCCGTAAAATGCGGAGCTGTCAATTGATTTTACCCCTGCGGGAATACTTATTTTTTCAAGAGAGGAGCAACCGTAAAAGGCCTCACTCTGAATATAATTTACGCTATCACCCATTAAAATACTTGTGAGAGATGAACAGCCGTAAAAGGTATGCTGACTTATAACAATTATTCCGTTTACTGATATTTCGGAAAGAGAAGAGCAATTACGAAAGGCTTTTGCTCCAATAGATGATATATTCTCAGACATTGATATTTCCTCAAGGGAGGAGCAACCGTTAAATGCGTTTTCACCGATTGAGGTAACCTTATTGGGAATACAAATGCTCTTCAGAGCCTTACAGTTGGAGAATGAGTAATCTTCGATAGAGGTGATATTACTGGACAGAATTACACTCTTTAGTGATGAGCATTCAGAAAACAAGGATCCCCCCATTGTTGAAACACTGTCCGGAACAGTAATGGAATCAAGGGATGAACAACCGGAGAAGGCATTGCTTTCTATAACAGTCACCTTGTCGGGGATAACAATGCTTTTGAGTGACGAACAGCCATAAAATGCAAAATTGCCAATGGATGTTATATTCGATGGCAGTGCTATATTTGTAATAGAAGAGCATCCTCTGAACATACCGTACCCTATGGAGGCTATATCCTTAGGGAGTCTTACATCGACAAGTGCTTTACATCCGTTAAATACAGCATCTCCAAGATATGTGACACTGTCGGGAACAGTTATATTTTTAACCGATGAGCATCCTGCAAAGGCATAGCTGTCTATTGATGTAACACCTGTATGTATATTTATGCTCGTAATATATCTGCAATTATAGAAGGCATAGGGCTTAATTTCCGTTATTCCCTCGGGTATAACAAGCTCAGTAAGCTGCTCCCCGTTTATAAGCAGTTTCCCCGTGTAGAACAATGGATTTGATTGTGATGAAGCAAAGGTTATTCCACACCATGCATCAAGACTGGCAATACCTACTTGTGAAATACTGAGACAGCCCGTAAACGCAAATGAGCCTATTCGTTTAATACTGGATGGAAATGTAATAAATTTAAGACCTGTACAATTCTGGAATGCATAATCGCTTATGTACTTAAAGCCCTCCGGCAGAAAAAGATTTGTAATATTTCCACATCCGGAAAATGCCTGAGAGGCGATCCCTACAGTATTTGTTCTCATTCCCACGGAGGATATGGCAGTCTCGCAACGAATTATCCAATTATCAACATATAGCAATCCGTTTTCCTTTTCAATTATATTCAAGCAACCTGTAAAGGCAGAGCTACCGATGGATGTTATGGTATCGGGTATATCTATTGATGTGATTTGTGAGCAATTTGCAAAGGCTGAATCTCCTATTGCAGTAACAGGCAGAGATTTGTACACGGATGGAATAACAAGCTCGGTGTCGGAGCATACTCCTATTCCGACAACAGTGTAAGACATAGTATCCTCATTAAGCTTAAATTCAAGTCCGTTTCCATCATTGGAAACAGGGGCAGCTGTGTCTGTAGCTCCGTCCCCACAGGAGTAAAGAAGCATAATAGCCACAGCACACAAAAGAGCTGTCAGCGTAGCAATAAGTATTCTTTTCATGGCAACCTCCAATTTTATCCTTTTACTATAATAACAATTTTTGACATAGGGAGGTTACATACAGCATTACAGGTATAAAAAACACACTCATAGTGAGGGAGAACAGTGCTTCTTCCTTTCAAGAGTGTGTTTTTATACTGTTAAATTTTACTTTGTTATAAGAATTGCGTTAAGGGGAGGAGCCTCATAGGTCTCATCTTCTATACGGAAGGTAACGGGCTCATCCTCGGGATTTACCACAATATAAGCAACCTCTCCGTCTTTTCCTTCCCATACCGAGGACAAAAGGCGAGGGAGATTTGCAACCTTGCGTCCACGGAACAAGGGAATTAATATTTCTTCGCATTCTATCCCCGGCAAAGAACTCATTTTACCGGAATACAGGTATTTTTTGCCTACCCTGTGGTAGAATTTCATAACATTTTTGATAAACAAAAGAGTTTTATCCATATCGGGACAATGTATAAAATCATGGGTGCCCCAATGTGTCATAAGCTCTCCGTTGGGGGCTAAAGTAAGAGTCATAATATCACCGATGGAGAAGGAGTATGCAAGACGGTATCGGAGAGTATCCACCGCCGGCTCAAAGGGACATCCACACTGGTTTCCCATAAAGTTTCGCACATATTCATGGTATAGATATGCATAAACTGGTACAGGAGTACCAAAGGGATAGTTTAATTCAAATCTGTTATCACTCATAAGTAAATTGCCGATAAATGGCTCCGATGCCGCACTCTCGCATCCAAATAACATATTTGGGGCATTTATATTCCAATCCGAAAGTATTTTCAAAAGATTAGAGGTCATCCATTCTCCGGGCATAGGTGGATGATTATGCTCCCTTGCATAGCACATATACTGTCCACCACCGTGATTCTGGTCAAGTATCTGGGCATAATCAATTCCACTTTTGAAGATAGGCTCATATCCCTCCTCAAGAATTTTGCGACCATAGTCAGATGCAGGACAGATGTCATAGCCAATACGCTGGTATGTACAGGTTATGCCGAGCTTCGGCTTGCCTTCGGGGGATTGACACATTGCTTTAAGATGCCCTTTATTCTTAATCGTCTCTGAGGTGTTATATCCCTTTATAAGCTTGCTTTGCAGGGTGTAACCGAATCCGGAGCAATATACTCCCAACAGGTCTCCGTTCTTATGCAGAGCATCCTTGAACTCGTTAAATGCGTCCTCGCCCCCGTATGGTGGCCACATATATGGGGGAGCCCAGGGAGCTGTTCCCTCCCAGTGCATAAGCAGGGCCATAACATTACAGCCTGTGCCATCCTTTATCCTTTTAAGGTGGGATAGGGCATTTACATATGGGAAAAGGGCGTTTGGATACATTTCATCAAAATCGTGTATTCCTCGCACGGGATAGGTTACTATTATCGGTGGATCCTTATACCATTTCGGCAGAGACTTATTTTTTTCTATGGGTACCATATTTCGAGGGAGATTGTTTTCAAGCCATTCTCTGTAAATTTCGGCAGCCGACTTCCAATCGGGGCCGCACACCCTCCACACAATGGGAAAATCGGATGTATAATCTTCTCCGAAATTCGCACCGGTATACAGACGCATTTGTAAGGAAATTCCATTACCGTCACGGTAAAAATCCACACCCTTAAAGCCTCTTTTTGTGTCGTGGGCACCTATGTACAGACCGTCATTTTCAAAAAGATACGCCATAAATTGGGAGCATACCTTGTTTGGAAAAATGAAGTATGCACCGGACATTGGGAACTCGGGCTCATAGCGTGGAAGTAAAGACTCGTCTGTAAGAAGTATACCCTCATCATACGGGAATATAATCCTTCCTCCCAATGGGTCATTATCAATAAGACGGCGTAAACAAATTTTAGGTATTTCCACCCATTCGACTGCATATTCATCGGGTACGGAGTATACGCTTACCCACCACAAAATACTTTCCTTAGCTTTTACGGTAACCTTGATAGAAACATTGGGAAAGGTATCACCAAAGCCTGTGTATATAATACTGTCGGAATCCAAGGCGTGACTTATAGCTTCTGTAGATTTCAAGTAGTAAAAATTCCCGTTTTTATCGCAAATTCTCACTACAAAAAGAGGACATATATCAGCACATCTTTCAGCACCGTTTATGAGCATAGATGAGATATATCCCATCTCGGCATTTATAGCAATGGTTATATTTTTTGTACTAAGATTCATTTTACTCACCTGCCGGCTGTTGCATTTTTAATTAGGAGAAGAAGCTCTCTTTTAATGCAAATTATAACAAAAGTATTTCAAGCTGTCAATTAGAATCAGAGCAATAATCCCATAAAATAGGATTTTATACATTCAAAAAATCGGTATTAGGGTTGTATAAATGAAAATAATGTGATATAATTCTCCTTGGTTTAATGCTGATTTATACTTCTGTGTAGTCAGGTTAAATTAAAAATACGGTGCCGAATGCACTGCTAAATAACGAGGAGCAATGTTATCATGGAACAGAAGCAAAGAAAAATTGAAAACACACATTCAAGATATGCCTGCTTTGAGGGCAAGTTTTTCTCTGTTACATTCGACAAAAAAACAGGAGGAATAGCATTCTACGGAGTTGAGTCAGGAGGCAGAGACAGGGATAAGCATGCAAGCTATAACCTTATGCTCCCATCCTACGGTGCAAAAAGCGGTGCCTTCAAAAAGCTTTCTCCCACAAAGAATGAATTTACAGATAATACAGCATTTTTTGAAAATAGTGAGGGAAGTGTCTCTTTTTACGAGGTTAAAGACCTTCACACCCTGAACATTAAGCTAAATAATGTTTTGTCAAATGATATATTCAGCACAAGACTTGCTATAAAGACAGCACCACCGACAATTTGGACAAAAAATCAACCCAAAAAGCTCAGAAGCAGAAATCCCTTGACAATCTTCAAGAGCAGATACGAGCTTCCTATGATAATAGTTTTCCCCGATTACGGAAGAGTTGAAATTTCATCCTCCGAAAAGGATGTATTCTGTGTAGAGGAGCTTCAGCTATCGAAGGAATTTACAGGACTTGATCTCGGCTGCAAGAATTACAGCTATAATCATAACAGAATCCACTCTCTCCATTACGGCAACTCATTTCTTACCTTTAAGTCAAAATCCCCAATTGAGAATGTGGAGCTGACATTTAAGGTGCTTGATGAATGCTATCCATCATTCCCCGAGGAAAATGATGAGAGATATAACGGGCTTAAGCGTAATTGGCTTAATTCCTTTGCTCTTAACAGAGAGCTTTTTGATATGGGAGATAATATCTACTTCCACGGAACCGGTCATCTTGCAGTTCATATGAAATCAGATCTTTTACAGATAATGGGTGGAGGTAATGAACAGTTTGAAATGATACGCAGAGCCTTTGAAAGGCAGATAGAGAGGAGCTTTTTGCATTCTCAGGCGTATGATGGAGAGGTAAGCGTATGCTACTTTAATAAGGAGAAGAAGGGGGGATTTGCTTGCTCTGTTGATTCAACACCCGGTGCTATAATTTCCCTTACAGGTATTGCAAGCTGGAATCTCCCCCTTGCCAAAAAGCTTTTACCAAATGCTATAAAGGCAGCAGATTACCTGTTGGCAAGAGATACCGATGGAGACGGAATATTTGAGTCTCCGTTCCCGGGAGATTATATGGGACAGCCTACAGAATTCGGACAGCAGGGCAACTGGTGGGACAATATGGCATTCGGCCACAAGGATATCTATTTTAACTATCTTTGCCACCGTGCACTAAGAGAGCTTTCCGAGCTTTTACATAAGCTTGATAAACACTCCCTGGCGGAAAAATACGAAAAACAGCTTGAAAAATTTGATGCTGTATTCTTTGATACCTTCTACAACCCCGACACCGATCTTATGGCAGGATGGATAAGCCGTAACGGTGCAATTCACGATTACGGATTTACATTTGCAGTATCAATGGGTATAAACGAGGGACTTATTCCCCGTGATACAGGCAGAAGAATGATAAAGACTCTCCTTAGCATAATGGATAAGGAGGGATATGGAGATCTTCGCTTTGGTATCCCCGGTAATGTTATGCCAATAGCACCGGCAGATACCATTGACTGGGCTTGCATGAGTGATTGGGGACAGTATGAAAACGGTGGACTCTGTGGTATGAACGGATTTCACTTCCTTACCTCAATGTATAATGTAGGACTCACAGAAGAGGCAGACAAAATACTTTTTGCTATTCTGAACACCTATGAAAAAACTCTTACCCACAGTGGACTTATGCCCGGCTATTGTAAGAGCATTGACTGGCGTACAAAAAACGGTGTACCCTGTGGCTATAATTACCTTGCAGATAACTATTATTTTCTCTTGTCCGTATATGCAGGTAAATTTAATTTCCCACACTCCGCAGTAATTCCTTGTAAATAAAATAATATTGCGAAATAAAAATCCGATATCCTGTTTCTTTGACAGGATATCGGATTTTTTAAGCTTTCTTATCTGTTATCTTATCGAGATATTCAAGCATTTTTTTAATATAATCAAGCTTGTAGCCCAAAACCTCTAAGGGAGCACCCCTTTCTCCGGGAATTTCAAGATTGTACAGACCGTCATATCCAAGTGACTTCATTTCCCTTATTACAGAAACAAAATCCACATTACCGCAGCCGTAGGGCATAAGATGCTGGTCTCCACTGCGTCCGTCATTGTCTGCAAGATGAAGGGCTTTAATGTGCTTTCCACCCTTTCTTATAAAATTAATCTGATCCTTCTCGGTTAAATTAAGATGACCGGTATCAAGACATATGCCAAGATTTTCACTTTTGAACTCGTTTATAAAGTACATAAGACCGTCAATGTTATTTACAAAAGACGCACTTAAAAGGTTCTCAAGGCATATAACCATATCAGTACCCTTTATATAATCCAAAAGCTCGGACAGTGCATTACGGTTTTCTTTGATAATTTCCTCTGTTGTGAGCCTTTCATCCTTTCTCCATGTAAGAGAGTCGCAGTGCAAAACAGCATATTTAACACCCATACCAAGGAATAGGTCAATCTGCCTTTTTAAGAATTTTATTCCCTCGGGCTTACAAATCCTTGCCTCATAGGATAGATGCCCTTGGGAAATTTCAAATTCAAGCTCTTTAGCAAATTTACCGAATTCCTCTCCGATTTTTTTGGCATCTCCTCGTTCCATAAGCTCGGCAGAATGCTCAAAGGAGAGCTCACAGCAGTTGAATCCGTGGGCCTTGAATTCACGGATTGTATCCTCCGGTGATAATCCGTAATAATAGCTGGACCATACACAATATTTCATAATAGCCTCCTAAAACAGAATCAAATAATAAGCTCAAAAAAAGTAAACATCAATGGGATTGTCAGGGCAGAGGCAAGGTGAGATACTATTGCCATACCTGATGCCTCTCTTGTGTCCTGCCCGTGGGATTCGGGAATAACCACACTGTTTAAGCCAAGTGGCATAGATAATACTGCAAGAACGCAAAGGGAAACTCCGTATTCAAATTTATGTATCAGCAGTACCAGTAAAAATATGGAGGGAATTAGCATTAGTCTTATTGCAGTTAAAATATAAATGCTTTTTATTTTAAGAACTCGTTTAATATCTATTTTTGCAACACACATACCCGTGAGCAGCATAGTAGAGGGAGACATACATTTGCTGAGTGCATCTATGGATACATCCAAAAACGGGGGTACAGTCAGCTGAGTCATTCCGATTATCATACCTATTATCATAGCAATAAACAATGGATTTAATAGGTTTTTGAAGCCGAAGCCCTTTGTTTTCTCACTCGGTATTAACAATGCAGGAACAGCCCACGAATAATTAACAATCCACATGGGGGTACAAAGAATCAAATAGGACATAAACAAATCAGGCATAAGGGTAGAAACAACGGCCGTTCCCATAAACCCGAAATTAGAGAATGCAAGACAGTAGGTATGTATTTTACGGTGATAACTGTCCTTGGCACTGATAATCGAAATTAATTTAGCAAAGACGATTGATAATGACACTACAATTACTCCCGCTAAGGCAAAGGGCCACGCAGAGCTGAGACGGACAACCGTAAAATTTTCCATAAAGTTAGTCAAAATCAGGGCAGGCATAAATAGTGTGGTAACCAGCTTAGATAGAACAGTAGTCGCCACATCGGGAAGTCTGCATAGCTTCATTACTGCAAAGCCAGCACCAATCAACAAAAATAAATATGAAATCTGACTTAGCGTCGTTAAAAATGTTGACATGCAACCTCCTCCCATCATGATAGATTATCAGTAAATTTACCTTAAACTAAGGATTTTTATGTATATCGATATTAATCAAATGCTTCTGCCTAAGCCTATCATAGTTACATCAGTCAGTGTGTACTTGTTATTTTTCATTTTTCTCAAGGGCTGCAACACCCATTAAAATTTCTTGTGCTTCAAGTGGAAATCTGCCCAAATGGTCAGGTCCGATATTAATAAGATAATTGATTTCAAGTGCATTTAATTTTTTCTTATTGTCGTAAATTTGCTTGCTGCTTTTCCAATTATGGTCCCAGGAGTTATACCCCCAAGAATCATTTAATGTGCAAGCTGATTCATAAAATCCATAGGGGGATGGCTTAAAGCCCTCAATTGAGTTAAAATCAATTGTTCCCTCAACTAAATCTTTATTATCGGGTATTTCATTATCACCCAAAGAAACATAATCATATTTGCCATTTCCTAAGCGAGAATTTATAAGACAGTTAGGTTGGTATTTTTTAACAAGGTCGTATATTTCTTGACTTTGCTCAGGTGTTAATGTCATAGGCATATCGAACCAAGCAAGAGAAATTTCACCGTAGCCTGTCATAATTTCCTTAATCTGTGGAATGATTTTGTTTCTGAATGTAATATTGAAATCCTTTTTTTCTTTGCAAGGAAAATCCCAGGAATTGTCCCAGCTAACTCCGGCACAGCCAATCGGCTCAGTTTTATAGCCTCCACCGTTTTCCTCATGCCAGTCAAGGTCTTGAGAATAGTAAATGCCGAATTTTAAGCCGTATTTTTTACAAGCCAGGCTTAACTCCCCAATAATATCTCTCTTAAACAGAGAAAAGTCAACACAGTTGTATTCATCAGCCGAAGACTTAAAAAGTGCAAAGCCATCGTGATGCTTGGTTGTAATAACAATATATTTCATTCCACAATCGTAGGCAAATTTTGCCCATTCATCAGCATCAAAATATATAGGATTAAAGGATTTTGCAATTTTTTCCATTTCGCAGTTGGGGATTGCAAGACCTGATTGGATCCATTCAGCATAATTATGCGATCTTTTACCTTTGTAAACTCCTCCCAAAACAGAGTACAATCCAAAATGTAGCATAAGACCGTATTTTGCTTCCTTAAACCATTTAATATCGTTCATAATAAAACCTCACACAATATTTGAGATAATTATACTACTAATTTTAATTTTTGTAAACAACCAATTAAGAATTAAATAGGGATTTTTTGCTTTGAATTAGCTTTTTATTTGAATAAAAGCTTGTAACAAGACAAGCGATTGAAACGGACAAGGGACTGATTTCTGTTTGCTAACACTTCGTGCCTCGATTGTGAGCAAGCTTCCATTGACCTCACTCGATAGGCACACTCTATTTTCACCTTGCGAAAAGTGGAGCACGAACTACTCATATATTGAACAAATCCTTTGAGTACTTTTATTTATTTGAAATTTGATGAAAGCAGTAAAAAGGAAAGCTTACAACAAATATGAAGGCAATTTATTAGAAATATATGAAGCGTGAAAATCATTGAAACCTATTTATAGTTGAGCAAGATGTGTTCAAAATTACATTATAACTCTAATTGACGGTGGTTATTATGAGTTAGCTGAAAAAGTGCTTGAGCTTGCAGGAGATAAGGAATTTAGTAGCCCTTATTTTGAAAAGAATATAGAGTTTGTATCAATGATTGAAGCTTGAATTTTATATTTTTATTGATATTGTTGTTGAAGAGTGATATAATTGATGTGAATTCTAAAGCATGAGGAAAATGACATGAGATACATAATCGATCACGACCTACATATTCACTCGGGGTTATCTCTTTGCTCAAATGATCCGGAGCAAAACTCTAACAGGATATTGCAATATGCAAAGGAGAACGGACTTAAAACGCTTTGTTTAACTAATCATTATTGGGAAAAATCTGTTCCTTGTACTTCCGGGGAGGGGTTTTATAAATCACAGGATTTCGAGCATATAAAGCAGGCTTGTCCGTTGCCTAAAGAAAGCAATATAAGCTTTTTGTTTGGATGCGAAACCGATTTAGATAAAAATCTCAATTTGGGTATTACGAAAGAGAGATTTGAACACTTTGATTTCGTTATTATTCCAACAACACATCTTCATATGAATTCTCCTGAGCCGAGCAACTTTGACCCAAAATACAGAGCAAGGCTTTGGGTGGAGCGTTTGGATGCGGTTTTAAATATGAAGCTTCCGTTTCACAAAATCGGAATAGCACATCTTGCAACATTTTTGATTAACAGAACTACAAGAGAAAATTATCTTGAAGCCTTGGATAGTATATCAAATAACGAATTGAAACGCTTATTTTCTAAAGCAGCTATCTTGGGTGCAGGAATAGAATTAAATCAAGATGATATGAATTTTAGCGATAATGAAGCTGATAGTGTATTGCGAATGTTTAAAATCGCAAAGGAGTGCGGCTGTAAATTCTATCTCGGTAGCGATGCACATCATCCCGATTGGTTTGGTGACACTAAAGCCATATTTGAAAGAGCAATAAATTTACTTGATTTAAAAGAAACAGACAAATTTATTATACAGTAATACTTCGTGCATCAATGTGATGGTATTTTAATTTAACTTTTCAAAACATAATAAGCCCTACCGATTAGCAGGGCTTTTAGACAGGAGAGCTTCTATGAAGCCCTCCTTTTTTGTTATAAATATAAAATGAAGTTCATATCAAACCAATATGCGTTTGAAGGCAACCCCTTTTCTTCTGGTTTAAAGGAAGTGTGTAAAAGGCCTGATGAGGAATTCCATCAGGTCTTTTTGTTCCTATGAAGTTATAGTGAATTTCAATGGAGTCGACATTTACTACAACCTCTTTTATAAAAGCTCTTAGCATAAAACGAGGTCCTTTTCTCAGAACTTTGAAGAAATAATTTTTAACGTCTGCCCTGGTTATTTGTAAGATGTTTTTGTTTTTCTCTATAAATTGAAAACAAAAAATGGACAACTCAGCTTTACTTCATTGGGGCTTGACAGATTAGGAGGAATTTTCGATTTTCTCCCTAAGGTGTCAGCCTCTTTTATAGATACTCCTCTGACAATTCTTCGATCCTCTTAGTTAATCTTTTATCAATAATTAAGTGCTTATATTTTTCAATATATCTCTTTAAGGCTTCCTTGTTTATCGGTCTTGGCTCTTTGCCAAGCCTATTTAAGAGATTGTCGGAGAATATTTTTTGAAGGCTATTTTGCGGAATTTCAATACCTGTCAGCTCGTGCTCGCAGAATGAAGAAAGCGTGTCGGCAGTCGCTAAATACCGATATACTCGATCGCAAAGCCAAGTTCCGCCATCACTGCGATCGGGAAAGTCCATATCCGTGCCAAAGCAAATTCTGTCATCGTACTTAACCAAAAACTCCTTAAAGTAATCTTTACGTTTGTCAAAGCCAACATACATCTCTCCGCCGGGAGTTAAGTCAACCATTAAATTCGGATAGGTATCAAGCATTTTTGATAGCCTTTCCGGATTTTCAGATAAGAAAAAGAAATGTGCCAGGCAAAGATTAAGATTTGGATGCCTACTAAGGATATTGTATATTTGTGTATACAGCTCCTCATATTTTGGGTAAGTGCCATCGCCGTAAAACCAACCCTTTTTCTTTGTTTCTTCATCTGCCTCAATCCAAAAAATTTCAGGGTCAGCCACGTGCATAAGAAGATATGTGCCGTCCCTTTCTATTCTTTCAAAAACAGGAGCAAAGAACGAGCTGTCAAGAGGATTGTTTACCTTCTTATATAGGTTAGGCTTGCCCTCCAGCATTTTAATACCGTCAAAGCCTATTTCCATAAGCTCCTCATATTGCTCCAAAAGGGTCATACCAACCATATTTTCCTCGGTTGCAGGGTAAAATGGGTAGGTAAAGCCACCATATGAAAAGGTGTTTTCATTCAACAGCTTGTAAAATGCACAAATAATATTGTTGCTTACGTCACGAGCAACAGGGAATGGGTCGCCTGATGGAAGGGGAGCAAGAGCAATGTATTTAAGACTACATTTTTTTCTGTATGCTTCAAGACCGTGTAAAAATTCTTCCTTTGTTTCCTCGTCAATCCATCTATGCATATGTATATGACCGTCAAATGCGTCGTTAACCTGTGGGAATTGCTTTTCTAAATATTTTGCCATAACACACCTCATAAAAAATTGTCTAATTGATATTTTACAACAAATATACGTCAATGTCAATGTAGCATTAAAAAAATATCGCAAAGCTAAAAATGGAGCTTAACAGGTTTAATTTATTATCACGAGACTTAACAAACACATCTCAAAAAAGGGACAACTTAATATGAGTAATCCCTTACATTAAACAAAGTATGACTAAGTCGGCATCACGGTCCCGTGTGTTCAACTTAGTCATAGGTGGTCGAAGTGTGGAGATTCGAACTCCAGGCCTCCAGTACCCGAAACTGGCGCGCTACCAACTGCGCTACACCTCGAAATCAAATTATATGATTATGTAATATTTTGATAAAATTGAAATAAAATGATTAATATAGAAAATAAAAAGCGTTTTAGCCTAAATATTCTAACATAAGAAAATTTACTTGTCAATAGTTTGGTAAAAAAATGGTTTTTTTAATGAGTAAAACCGGCGAAAATCGGGACCAAAAAAATAATTAAAAAATTTTGAAAAAAATTAAAAAAAGGTATTGACAAACAAAAAAGACTATGCTATAATAACATCCGTCGCAGAGAGAAATAAACAAACGGAAGCATAGCTCAGTTGGGAGAGCATCTGCCTTACAAGCAGAGGGTCATAGGTTCGAGCCCTATTGTTTCCACCACCAACTAAAGCGGATACGCTGTATCCGCTTTAATATACGGCCTGGTAGTTCAGCTGGTTAGAACGCTAGCCTGTCACGCTAGAGGTCAAGGGTTCGAGTCCCTTTCAGGTCGCCATATTTAAGCCTCTGTAGCTCAGTTGGTAGAGCAGGGGACTGAAAATCCCCGTGTCGTTGGTTCAATTCCGACCGGAGGCACCATATTTGCGGATTTAGCTCATTTGGTAGAGCGCAACCTTGCCAAGGTTGAGGTGGCGGGTTCGAGCCCCGTAATCCGCTCCACTAAAACAACATCCTCACGGATGTTGTTTTTTACCAAAAATAAATAAGGCGCCATGGCCAAGTGGTAAGGCACAGGTCTGCAAAACCTCTATTACTCGGTTCAAATCCGAGTGGCGCCAACAAAACAAAAATCCCAACCGCAAGGGTTGGGAAACGCAGCGCCACTCCGCACCGGTCGCATAGTCGTCGTCAATCGCCTCGATACACTCGGCTCTGCCGACTCCTTGCTTTGCGGTGAAAAGCGTTGCAA
>JAFTOG010000008.1 GCA_017451485.1 Clostridia bacterium
TCTTTACTACGGATGCTTTGCATCCTACACCTCATCCGTCACCATAGGTGACACCTTCCCCTCAAGGTGAAGGCTTAAAGATGTATAACTTTCTCCGTACCACGCGACTATCGCGTGGTATTATATGCCCGAAACCAATAATAAATATCCACCCGCCTAGCGGGTGGTATTTTCTCTTGGGGCATAGACATTAACGGCTACGCACTCCATCAAGGGGAAGGCTTAAAAATGTATAACTTTCCTTGTATCACACAATAGTGCGTGATTTTATTTGCCCGAATAATCACAAAAAGCCGACTCTTGTCGGCTTTTTATGTTGACTTTTTATGCATGTGGTGGTAAAATTATGTTACAAATATATTATAACGAGGTAGTAATATGAAGGTATTATTTATCGGTAACAGCTTTTCTCAGGATGCTACTGTTTATTTACGCAGGGTGTCCGATGACAGTATTTTTGTAAGGAACCTGTATATTGGCGGTTGCCCTCTTGAATGGCATGCAAGCAATATTAAGGAAAACAAGGCTGCCTACGAATATCAGCTTGACGGACAGGCACTCCGTATGGCATCAATTAACGACACTCTCACCGAAGAAAAGTGGGACTATGTGTCTATACAGCAGGTAAGCCATTATTCCGGAATGCTTGAAACCTATGAGCCATATACAGAATTTGTGGTAGGATACATCAAGGAAAAATGCCCCGATGCAAAGATAGTCTTCCACAGGACCTGGGCATATGATGATGCCAGCACCCACGGTGGCTTTGCCAATTATGATCGGGACAGGACAAAAATGTATAACTGCATAGTTGACGCAAGCTCCAGAATAGCTGAAAAATATTCTCTTCCAATAATTCCCTCGGGAGACGCTATTGAAAAGGCACGCTACCTCCCTGAGTTTGACACCTCCAAGGGTGGAATATCGCTGAACCGTGACGGCTTCCATCTCTCCCTTGACTACGGCAGATACTTAGCTGCCCTTACCTGCTATAAATTCCTTACAGGCAAGGATGTAACAGAGGTTACCTTTGAGCCCGAAAACACAGACCCCACAATTTGCAAAAAGCTCAAGGACTTAGTAAATAACCTTTAATAAACACAAAATTCCCCGACACAGTGTCGGGGAATTTTTATTTTTTACATTTTCATTGAAAGGGCAAGCTTTACCTTCTCACAGATGCCTGCAGCATTGAGCTTATAATGCTCGAGAAGCTCCTTTGCAGGACCGGACTTACCAAACTCATCCTCTATACCGTGGCGAACAACGGGAACGGGACAAACTCCTGCAAGTGTCTCGCAAACGGCACTGCCGAGGCCTCCGATTATATTATGCTCCTCTGTGGTTACGATAGCTCCAGTCTGCTGTGCAGAGGAAATAAGTATTTCCTTGTCTATGGGCTTGATGGTGTGGATATTAATAACAGCTGCAGAAATGCCCTCTGCAAGAAGCATCTCACGGGCGATAAGTGCCTGCTCTACCATTATGCCTGTGGCAACGATTGTAACATCACTGCCCTCTGCCATACGGATACCCTTACCAATCTCGAACTTATATTCAGGCTTATCGTTTATAACAGAAACAGCAAGTCTGCCAAAACGCATATATACAGGACCTACATACTTAACTGCCGCCTCAACTGCACATCTTGCCTCTATGGCGTCGGAGGGATTGATTATTACCATACCGGGGATAGTACGCATAAGTCCGATATCCTCGTTACACTGATGTGTGGCTCCGTCCTCACCTACAGTTATACCTGCGTGGGTTGCTCCTATCTTAACATTAAGATGGGGATAACCGATGGAGTTTCTCACCTGGTCGAAGCTCCTGCCGGCTGCAAACATAGCAAAGGTAGATGCAAAGGGAATCTTACCTGTTGTAGCAAGACCTGCCGCAACACCCATCATATTATTTTCTGCTATACCGCAATCGAAAAATCTATCGGGAAATTTTTTCTTAAAGGTTATTGTCTTTGTAGCCTCTGCAAGGTCGGCATCCAATACGACAACATCCTTATTTAAAGCACCAATCTCTGCAAGAGCATTACCGTATGCTTCTCTTGTTGCAATCTTATCTGCCATATCTATCTCCTTAATTCAATCCGTTTTTGTATTCGTTAAGCTCGGAAACAGCCTGTGTGTACTGCTCCTCATTAGGTGCCTTACCGTGCCAGCCTGCCTGGTCCTCCATAAAGGAAACGCCCTTACCCTTAATTGTTTTTGCTACAATTGCCGTGGGCTTACCCTTACATTCCTTAGCCTTAGCAAGAGCAGAAAGAATTTCCTCAATATTGTTTCCGTCAATTGTGATTACATTCCAGCCGAATGCCTCCAGCTTACTTTCGTATGGCATAGTGTTCATAACATCAGACACCTTACCGTCTATCTGCAAGCCGTTATTGTCAATAATAAGGCAAAGGTTGTCAAGCTTGTAATGAGATGCGAACATTATAGCCTCCCAGATCTGGCCCTCCTGGCTCTCACCGTCGCCAATAAGCACATAGGTGCGATAATCCTTTTCGCTGATTTTTGCGGAAAGTGCCATTCCACAGCCTGCAGAAAAGCCCTGTCCAAGGGAGCCTGCAGACATATCTACACCCCTAATCGCCTTCATATCGGGGTGACCCTGTAAAAGTGCACCTGTGTGACGGAAGGACTTGAGCTCCTTCCTGTCAAAATATCCCTTTAGTGCAAGTGTTGCATAAAGTCCGGGACAGGAGTGCCCCTTGGAAAGAATAAAGCGATCTCTGTTAGGGTCATCGGGCATTGCAGGATTTACATTAAGCTCTGAAAAGTAAAGACAGGCAAGAATATCTGCCGATGAAAGTGCTCCACCGGGATGTCCACTCTTAGCACTGTAAACTGCCTCCACCGCTCCCAGTCTGATTTCTGTCGCTATTTTTTTAAGTTCTATAATTTTGTTGTCCATTGATAGCCTCCGGATACATTTAATTATGTGTAAGTGAAAATATTTTATCACTAAATACTTCTTTTGTCAAGTTTATAAGGAATATAAAATTGCTACAAATTAATTATTTTCATTATTGACAAATATTTCAAATTATAGTATAATATATCTGGCTCTTTACTAAAACTAAATAGTATTAAAAGGGAGTAGTTTGCACGCTATCGTGTTGGTATACCCGTCAGTACGGCTTATGCCCGGGTTTACCATAGACCTTTGGTTTATTACAAGACTTTTAACAGAAGTTTGCTTTTGTTAGGGGTCTTTTTTATTACGATTAAGAAAAGAAAGGATTTTTTATGGACGCTTTATTCAAAAACCTAATTGAGCTTGACGGCGGGCTCTTTGCCAAGCAGCTCGTAATGTGGGTTATCGGTGGTATCCTCATTTTCCTTGCTATCAAGAAGAAAATGGAGCCTACACTCCTCCTCCCCATGGGCTTTGGTGCCATACTTATGAACCTCCCCAATAACGGAGAGCTTGTTGAAATGGGAGGTAAATTAGTGCCCGAGGGAGTTGCTACGGTTCTCGGTACACTTTATGAGGCAGGTATTGCCAATGAGCTGTTCCCCCTCATTCTCTTTATCGGTATCGGAGCTATGATAGACTTCGGTCCCATACTTTCCAACCCTAAGCTGATGATATTCGGTGCAGCGGCACAGTTCGGTATTTTTATGACCCTTTCATTAGCTTCTCTCTTTAATTTTGATTTCAATCAGGCAGCGTCTATCGCTATTATCGGTGCGGCAGACGGTCCCACATCCATTGTAGTTGCAACTCAGCTTGCTCCCGATCTGCTCGGTCCTATTACCGTTGCGGCATACTCCTATATGGCTCTTGTTCCGGTTGTACAGCCTCCTATTATTAAGCTCTGCACAACTAAAAAGGAACGCCGTATCAGAATGCCCTATAATCCCGCAAGCGTTTCTAAATTTACAAGAATCCTGTTCCCCATCATTGTAACTGTTATTACAGGTCTTCTTGCACCCGGTGCAGTTGCTCTCGTTGGCTTCCTTATGTTCGGTAACCTCCTTCGTGAGTGTGGTGTTCTTGAATCCCTTTCCGAAACAGCACAGAAGGTTCTTGCCAACCTTGTAACCCTCTTCCTCGGTATTACCGTTGCCTTTACAATGACTGCAGAGCAGTTTGTAAACTGGGGCACAGTTCTCATCCTCGGTCTCGGTCTCTTTGCCTTCGTATTCGACACCTTCGGCGGTATTATGATTGCAAAGCTTATGAACCTGTTTCTCCCCGAGGGAAAGAAGATCAATCCTATGATCGGTGCTGCCGGCATTTCCGCATTCCCCATGTCTGCAAGAATAGTTAACAAGATAGGTCTTGAGGAGGACAACCAGAACTTCCTTCTCGTACACTCCATCGGTGCAAATGTATCAGGACAGATAGGCTCCGTTATTGCAGGTGGTCTTATACTTAACTTCTTCCTATAATGAAAGGCGGTAAATATGGAAAATTACGAATTTGCTATAAATTTTGATAACTTTTTGAAATCCTTTGAATATATGGGCTTCGGTATGCTCGGCATATTCCTTGTAATGGGTATTCTTATAGGCTTTATAGTTGCCCTTAACAGAATCAGATTCTTAAAATAATCTTATAAAATCGAAAAATCCCGACACAGTGTCGGGATTTTTTTGTTTATTTATGCTTTTTTCTCCTGAAAAACAGCGTGGCAATCCACAGAAGGTACAAAGAAAATGCCGGAATAAGTATCCAAAGAAGAATTGGTGCATTCACCCTTGTCTCGGTAATTGGCACGCTTGATGTCACATGGGAAAGAATAACGGCTTCTATCTCTATCTCTGCCGGGATGTAGCATTCCATAACCGTATATTCATCCGTATCTAGAGCACAGTAGTATTCATCATACCCCTTTTTCACTGCTTTTGTTATAGGCTCATTGGAGGAAAGACCGGAATTTTTACTACCGTACGCCAATTTTATGTCACAATCCTCGTCAAATGTATTCTTAAACAGTATTCTTACATCGTTTATCTCCCTGTCACCGGGTACCGGAAGAACAAGATATGCATCCTTTTCTGCGGGTGTAAGTACGTTCCCGTTTTTTTCATATCCCACAGCATACACGCTATTACCCGAGACGGTAACGGAGTAATCATAGGCTATCTCTCTGCCCTCAACCTGATATATTCCTATGGGCAGGGCTATGCAAATGCATAAAATCAGACACAGGGTAGGAATTATTACTTGTAAATTTTTCTTTATAAAGCTTTTCATAGAGTGTTACAGCTGTCCTTCCTCTTTTTTCTATCTAAGTATATCATTTTTTTCGCCTTTTGTCAACAAACAGAATTTACGCATTTCTGACCGATATGTTAAATATTATTAAATTATAATATTTTTCTTGAATAGATAAAAAAAGTGTGATACAATGATATAATAAAACAATTACGCTTGGCAGAAAGGATATTTATGAAGGTTATCGGTATTGTAGGGCCTACGGCTGTCGGCAAGACCTCCCTTGCTGTCAGATTGGCAAAGACATATAACGGGGAGGTAATCTCCTGTGATTCTATGCAGATATACAGAGGTATGAATATCGGTACTGCAAAAATTACAAGGGAGGAAACCTGTGGTATTACCCATCACCTTATAGATATTTTAGACCCGGAGGAGCCCTTCTCCTGTGCTGACTATGCTATCTGTGCAAAAAGAATAGCAGATGATATAATTTCCCGTGGTAAGATTCCTATTTTCTGTGGTGGCACCGGACTGTATCTTGACAGCGTATTGGAAATATCCTCCTTTGGTGAGGCTGAGATAGATGAGGAATACAGACACGCTATGGAGGAGCTTGCAAGGGAGCAGGGTCCGGAGGCTCTACATAATATGCTGAGAGAGGTGGATCCCATAAGTGCCGACGCCATCCACCGTAACAATGTAAAAAGAGTTATCCGTGCCTTAGAAATATACAAAAGCACAGGCAGACCCAAAAGCGAGATAGATAGGGAAAATAAAATGACTCCGCCACCCTACGACTCCAAGGTATTCTTTCTTACCTGTGAGGACAAGGAGCTCCTCTATTCAAGAATAGAAAAACGGGTTGATATTATGATTGACCAAGGGCTTGTTGATGAGGTGCGTGAGCTATACCTGTCAGGTGTTTTTGAAAGGTCGAAAACAGCATCGGGAGCTATCGGCTACAAGGAGCTTATTCCCTATTTCAAGGGTGAGGCTACCCTTGAGGGATGTATAGATCAGCTCAAATTATCTACCCGTCATTACGCAAAACGCCAGCTTACCTGGTTCAACAGAAAAAATAATTACATAAGGGTTTTTGTTGATAAAACAGACCCCTATGACGAGGCAGCTTCCCACATTGGAGAATGGCTATGACAAAGGAACAGTTAAAATTAAATTACGAAAGCACCCTTGCCAAAATCAGAGAGCTTGATAAGGACGGCAGGGTAAGGCTTCTTATCGCTACAAAGACCCAGAGTGCCGAGGACATCAACTATCTTATTTCCCTCGGTGCCGACACAATCGGTGAGAACAGGGTAAACGAGGTCAGGGAAAAATATGATTCCCTTGACAAGAGTGCCTCTCTGCATCTTATAGGCACACTGCAGAAAAATAAGGTAAAATACATCTATGACAAGGTGGATATGATACATTCCCTTGATTCTCTGTCCTTGGCTGAGGAGATCAACAGGCGTTGTGCCTCCATAGGTAAGGTTATGGATGTGCTGATTGAGGTAAACAGTGGAAGAGAGGAAGCAAAGGGTGGTATTTTGCCCGAGGATGTGGAGAAATTTTACGCTTCGCTCTCGGCTTATCCGAGCATCCGTGTAAGAGGTCTTATGACCATGGCACCAAGGTGCGAGACCAAGGCAGAATATATGAAATATTTTTCCTTAACCAAGGAAATTTTTGATAAATTATTTAAGAACGAGAGTGACGCTATCCTATCTATGGGTATGAGTGAAAGCTATCTGTACGCAATTGAGGCAGGGGCTAACCTTGTAAGAGTGGGCAGTGCCATTTTCGGAGAAAGGAAGTATTTATAATGGGATTTTTTTCAAGATTCAAAAAATATGAAGAGGTCGATTACGACGACGAGATAATTGAGGAGGAGGAAATAACCAAGGATAATGCCAGCATTTCCTTAGGCGGGGGCAATATTGAGCTTAAGCTTATTAAGCCCGTTACCTTTGAGGACCTGCTCAAGGCTGTGGACTACCTCAAGGAGGGTAAGACTGTTCTTCTCAATCTTGAGGCAACAGAAAAGGCTCTCCTTCGCAGAATGATAGACTTTATCAGCGGTGCTGCGTACGCCCTTGATGCTAATATCAAGCAGGCTACAAACGACTCCTACTTTATCGCACCCTCCAAGGTGGATGTAGGTGGTGAAATATTCAACAAGCACCGTGACGAAGATATGTTCACAGATCTTTAAGGGATAGCTATGTTAATATTTGTATCTGTAATTTTATCCCTTGTATCTGTATACGAGCTTATTCTTGTAGCCAGAGCTATCTGCTCCTGGGTTCCCTATTTTCAGGAATCCCGAGTTTATGAATTTGCTTTTATGCTGACAGAGCCTGTTTTAAGGCCTATCCGTGATTTTCTTTTGAGATTTGACATATTCAGACGGTGCCCCATAGATTTTTCTATGATTTTTCTGTTTATCTTAATGAGCATCGGCTCCCGTCTTTTGATATTTCTTATTTAGGAGGAGCTATGAAATCACTAATAATTCTAATATCAACAATTGCATCCTCCATAGGCATCGACCAGCTTATCAAATGGCTTGTTCGCAGTAATATGCTGGTAGGACAGACAATCCCTGTTATTGACGATATTTTCCATATCACTTATATCAGAAACGAGGGAGCTGCCTTTGGCATTCTCTCGGAGCACAGATGGGTATTTATGACCTTCTCCACCATTGCAATCATTGCTATCGGTGTTTACCTTTTCAAATTTTGTGAGGAACCCCTGTTTACAAAAATAGGTCTTGCCCTGATTGTGGGTGGCGGTATCGGAAATATGATAGACCGTATTATCCTCAAATATGTGGTCGATATGATAGACTGCCGATTTATAGATTTTTACATCTTCAATTTTGCAGACTGTTGCGTTTGTGTAGGCTCCGGAATGGTTATTCTCGGACTTATACACTCCCTAGCCAAGGATATAAGGAGAAAGAGGGCAAAGGAAATTGACGCCCCTGACGGAGAGCAGGAAAATAATGAAGATACAGGATGCTGATATAAAAAAACGCCTTGATGTATTTGTTTCCGAGGCTCAGGGCGTTACCCGTTCCCATGCTCAGGGAATGATAGATGACGGCCTCGTCCTTGTAAACGGCAGAGCCGAGGCGAAGAATTACAAGCTCCGTGCAGGAGATGAAATTGAGATTGAGGAGGAGGAAGCAGAGCTCCTCTCGGCAGAGGCAGAAAACATCCCCCTTGACATTGTTTATGAGGATGAGCATATAATAGTTGTAAATAAGCCCTCGGGCATGGTGGTTCACCCTGCTCCAGGTAATGCAAGCGGAACCCTTGTAAATGCACTTATGTACCACTGTAAGGGCTCTCTTTCTGCAATTAACGGAGTTATACGCCCGGGTATAGTCCACAGAATAGATAAGGACACCTCCGGACTGCTCGTGGTAGCAAAAAACGATGACGCACACATTTTTTTGTCATCACTTCTTAAGGACCACGGTATTAAAAGGGTATATCACGCTATTGTAACGGGTCATTTCAAATCCGATACGGGTACTGTAAACGCACCAATTGGCAGGTGTCCCTCCGACAGGAAAAGGATGGCTGTTATTGCAGGAGGCAGGGAGGCTGTTACCCACTATTCCACAGTATGTGAGTATAAATCCTTTACCCACGCCAAAATGGAGCTTGAAACAGGCAGAACACATCAGATAAGAGTGCATATGAGCCATATAGGTCATCCGATTATAGGTGACACAGTTTACGGAGGAGGAAAAACCCCCTTTGAAAAGGCGAATGCAAGCCTTTTGAACGGGCAATGTCTCCACGCCAGGGAGCTCAGCTTTCCACACCCTGTGACTAAGGAGATAATGCATTTTGAAGCTGATCTGCCAAAGGAATTTATTTCTCTTATAGAAAAGCTGAAATCTCTTAGCTAAGGAGGCTATCGTGACTGAATTTTCAAAAAAACTGATATCGGTAGCCGATCTTAATGAGGCTACAAGGGGATTAATAGACGAGGAAGGTGCCAATAAATTTATGGAGTTTACCTCCCATATGCTTAAAGTGAATGAGGTAATGAATCTCACTGCAATCCGTGACATTGACGGTGTTATTCTTAAGCACATTGTGGACTCCTGTGCCATTGTTCCATACATAGAGCAAAACGCAAAAATTGCCGATATCGGCTGTGGAGGTGGCTTTCCTACCTTTCCTATTGCCATTTTGAGGGGGGATGTGTCGGTTTTAGCCGTTGACAGCGTTACGAAAAAGGTGGATTATGTAAAAAGCACAAAGGAGCTTTTTCACCTTGATAAAATATCTGTTTCCAACAGGCGAGCCGAGGAACTCGGTAAAGACAAGGCGTACCGTGAGAGCTTTGATACCGTTTGTGCCCGTGCTGTAGGAAGGCTCAATCTTCTTTGTGAGCTTTGTATCCCTCTTGTAAGGCAGGGAGGCATGTTTATCGCTATGAAATCAAAAACAACCGATGATGAGCTTGAAGAGGCAAAAAACGCAATAAAGCTTCTCGGTGGCTCTTGTGAAAGAGTGATAAATTACACCCTCACCGACGGAAACGAAACCCTTGAACGCACAATGATTATTATAAGAAAACAGACACCCACCCCGATAAAATACCCCAGAAACAACTCCCAGATTTCAAAAAAACCACTTTAAGGAGGCACAATGAAGGAATATTTTATGAACCTTAACTGGACAACTGAGCTCACATGTATTTTCAGGCTCGTCCTCGCTGTGCTGCTCGGCTTTGCCATAGGCTATGAGAGAAAAAGAAGGTACAAGGAGGCAGGAATCCGTACCCACACAATTGTTTGTCTTGGCTCTGCCCTTCTTATGATTGTATCAATATTCGGCTTCGGCAGTGAGGCAGATTCTGCCCGTGTGGCTGCACAGATCGTTTCCGGTGTCGGCTTTCTCGGTGCCGGTATCATAGTATACCGTAAGCACGAAACAAAGGGTCTTACAACTGCTGCGGGAGTTTGGGCAACTGCCGGTGTAGGTATGGCGTGTGGCGGTGGACTCTACATACTTGCCGTTGTGGCAACAGTGCTCATGATCTCGGCACAGCTTCTTTTCCACACAAAGCTAAAAATATTTAAGCACAAGCTGAAGTTTACAATAGAAATAGTATTTTACCAGACGGATGATGAAAACAATCTTATCAAGAAGGAATTTGGTGTTGACCGTCTTAACTCCCTTCTTATCACAAGACAGGGCGAACGCCTGATTTACAGTGCTACCCTGCTTACAGAGAGAGAGCACCGTTCTGCCGAGCTTACCAAAATTATGCAGGACTATCCCTTTATCATTTCTCTTCGCCGTTGCGACGATTGATCTCACCCACACATAAGAGCATAACAGAAGACCTGTTATGCTCTTTTTGTTCGGGCAATCAAAACCACGATGTAGTAGCGTGGTACAAAGAAAGTTATACATTTTTAAGCCTTCCCCTTGAGGGGAAGGGGGACCACTTGTGGTGGATGAGGTGTAGGATGCAGAGCATCCGTAAAAAAATAGGAATACGACGGTAAACAATGTGTAGAGAGATAATTCACAAGTGATAAAATCGGAAAACGTATAGATAGTTTATGTCAGGTATCACCTCATCCGTCTGCTTCGCATCCACCTTCCCCTCAAAGGTGAAGGCTACGCACTCCCTTAAGGTGAAGGTAGAATAAAAAGCCCGTTTACGAGTATCGGATAACAAATGCATGGCTGGCAGGCCAATTCTTAACGCACTTGTGCGTAGCCGATAATGTCTCGGGCAATGCCCGAAAATGAAATTCCACCCGCTGGGCGGGTGGATATTTTTTGCTGTTCTGTTTTTGGAACACGGGGTATGCAGATTAATCGTCTCTTATATTATTCCGTACCTAATAAGGATACTGTGTATCCTATCCTTACGGGTGGAGGTGCACATTGGCAGACGGAAAATATCCTTACATTTCCCCATAAGGAAAAGGGCTGTTTTTACAGGAATGGGATTTACCTCTGCAAACATTTCCTCTATTAAATCATAGAGCTGTAGCTGGATTTCTGCACTCTTTTCTATGTTCTTATCGAAAAACTCCCGACAGAGTGTGGACATTTCCCCGGGGACTATGTTACCCACAGCCGAAATAACACCAATGGCTCCTATGGAGAGAAGAGGTAGGGTCAGCTCATCACAGCCGGAGTAAACACAATATCTGTCGCCAAAGGTGCTTAATATTCTCTCAGCCCGTATAACGCTTCCACTCGCCTCCTTAACTCCCACTATATTTTTTACATCATAAAGGCCCTCTAAGGTTGGAGTTCCCATATCAAGTCCCGTACGGGAGGGAACATTGTAAAGAATAATTGGGAGCTCAGTGGAGGATGCCACCTCCTTATAATGCTCTATAAGTCCGCTAATAGACGCCTTATTGTAATATGGAGTTACAGCCAAAATTCCGTCTGCCCCATATTTTTCGGCATCCTGTGTCATTCTTTTTGTATGCTTAGTATTATTGGAGCCGGTGCCCACAATAAGGGGAACACGCCCACCTATTCTCTCCCTGGCGTAGGCTATAAGCTCTCTGCGTTCTCCCTCGTCAACAGTTGGGCTCTCCCCTGTTGTACCTAAGGCAACTATGCCTCCTGCACCATTGTCTATCTGGAAATCTATAAGCTCCCCATAGGCATCAAGGTCTATACCGTCATCTGTAAAGGGTGTTACAAGAGCAGTAATACAGCCACGGGGCAATTCTTTTTGGTTTTTCATTTATTTAACCTCCGAAAAAGCAAGAAATCGGTTGAAATCGAAAAAATATTATTGTATACTAAAAGAGAAATATACTCTCATTATAAAAATATTCAAAATATAAGGTATTGACACAAAGAGGAAGCAAAATGATAAAAAACGAACTGCCCGAGACTACCCTGTGTACAAGGGATTTTTACTATGATTTACCCGAAGAGCTTATTGCACAGACACCAATAGAGCCAAGAGACCATTCCCGTCTTATGGTGCTGGAGGGAGAAAGCATATGTCACAAGCATTTTTACGATATAATAGATTATCTTAAAGAGGGCGACACCCTTGTAATAAACGATTCCAAGGTTATCCCTGCCCGAATATACGGAGAAAAAATCCGTCCACAGGGTGAGGAATTTGTACAGGAGGCATCTAAAATCGAGACCCTGCTGTTAAAACAGATAGAATCGGATAAGTGGGAGGTTTTGCTCCGTCCTGCGAAAAAGGTAAAGGTAGGTGGCTCCATCCGTTACGGAGATATCCTTACTGCTACCGTAGAGGGCGTGGTAGAGGATGGAAACCGTATTCTATCCTTCAGCTACGATAAAACCAAATATACAAATATATATGAGGTTCTTAACATAATCGGCTCTATGCCTCTGCCCCCATATATCACAAAGAAATTAGAGGATAAGGACAGATATCAGACCGTATATGCAAGGGAAAACGGCTCTGCTGCCGCACCTACGGCAGGACTCCACTTTACTAAGGAGCTTATGGCAAAAATCGAGGCAAAGGGTGTAAAAATCGTACCTGTAATGCTCCATGTGGGTCTTGGCACCTTCCGTCCTGTCAAGGCAGATAAAATAACCGACCATATTATGCACTCGGAGTTTATAACAGTTACCGAGGAGAGTGCAAGAATAATAAACGAACGCAAGGCTAAGGGTGGAAGGATCATAGCAGTGGGCACCACCTCCTGTCGCACATTAGAGAGTGCCTCGGATGAGACCGGAGCCGTACATCCTATCGCAACAACAACGGGAATATTTATTTATCCCGGATACAGGTTCAAGGCTGTGGACGCACTTATTACAAATTTCCATCTGCCCGAAAGCACACTGCTTATGCTTGTTTCTGCACTGGCAGGCAAGGAAAATATTATGAATGCTTATAAAACTGCAGTTTGTGAAAAGTACAGATTCTTCTCCTTTGGAGATGCTATGCTGATACAGTAACAGACAAGTCAAAAAGCCGATATACAAAAAAGGAGAAAGCTATGAAAAGAAGATACGGAGCCTGGATTGATTTACCGGGAGTAAGTACCATTGAGGTTGCCCAAATAAGAGAGGCAAGATACGATGAAAATCACCTGTACCTTTATACGGTTAATTACAATCAAGACAAAAGAGCCCTTGAGGATTCTATGATAGAGGTGTTCATATCCTCCCCAAGGAAGGATATTATAAGACTGGAGTCACGCCATTTTTCGGGTAGCCGTGCTAAAATGCCGAAATTTGAGCTTGATCTTAATCCACAGCAAATAAATGTTACGGAGACAGACACATCCCTTACTGTTATCAGTGGAAATATGCGTCTTGAAATAAATAAAAATCCGGCCTACTTTGATTTTTATTACAATGATAAATACTTGACCTCTGTAGCAAAAAAATGGGACAGAAGCTATATTTCCTATGTCACAGCAGACGGCAAGCCTTATATGGACACCCATTTTGCCGTTGATGTGGCAGAAAAGCTCTACGGCCTCGGAGAACGCTTTACTCCCTTTGTAAAGAACGGACAGAGTGTGGATATATGGAACGAGGACGGAGGCACCTGTACAGAGATTGCGTATAAAAATATACCCTTCTACATTTCAAATAAGGGCTACGGTATATTTGCAAACGACCCCGGTCCTGTATCCTTTGAGGTCTGCTCCGAGCAGGTATCAAGAGTTCAGATATCTGTGCCCGGAGAGAAAACGGATATAATGGTAATCGGTGGCGAGGATATGAAGGGTGTGCTATCAAATTACTGTGCACTTACAGGCTACCCTGCACTACCCCCTGCCTGGACCTTCGGACTTTGGCTTACCTCATCCTTTACAACCTCTTATGACGAGGATACTGTAACAGGCTTTGTAGACGGAATGAGAGAAAGAGAAATTCCCCTTAGTGTCTTCCACTACGACTGCTTCTGGATGAAGGAAAACGAGTGGTGTAATTTCAAATGGGATACAGCTATGTTCCCCGATCCTGTGGCTATGCTTAAGCGTATGAAGGAGAAAAATCTCCATATCTGTGTATGGATAAATCCCTACATAGGACAAAAATCCCCCCTCTTTGATGAGGCTATGGAGAAGAATTATCTACTCAACCGTGAGAACGGCGATGTATGGCAGTGGGACCGCTGGCAATCGGGAATGGGCCTTGTTGACTTTACCAATCCCGACGCATACAAATGGTATCAGGATAAGCTC
This sequence comes from Clostridia bacterium, assembly GCA_017451485.1. Classification (GTDB taxonomy): domain Bacteria; phylum Bacillota; class Clostridia; order Oscillospirales; family CAG-272; genus RGIG2000. The sequence continues at coordinate 14,393 of JAFTOG010000008.1, forward strand.
CGTGCCCTTGTTGAAATGGGTGTTGACTGCTTCAAGACCGACTTTGGCGAAAGGATACCTACCGATGTAAAATACTTTGACGGCTCAGATCCTGTCCGTATGCATAATTACTACACATACTTGTATAACAAATGCGTATTCTCTGTTCTGGAGGAGTACAAGGGCAAAAATCAAGCTGTTTTATTTGCAAGAAGTGCGACTGTGGGATGTCAGAAGTTCCCTGTTCATTGGGGTGGAGACTGTACAGCCGACTATCTGTCAATGGCAGAATCCCTACGTGGAGGTCTTTCCCTTTGTATGTCGGGATTTGGCTTCTGGAGTCACGATATAAGTGGATTTGCAAACACAGCCCCCCACCATTTGTTCAAGCGTTGGGTTGCCTTTGGTCTTTTATCCACCCATTCAAGACTCCACGGCGACACCTCCTACAGGGTTCCCTGGCTCTTTAACAAGGAGGGTGAGAAAAACGGTGAGGAGGCGTGTGCTGTTACAAAGCATTTTGCCGAGCTTAAATGCTCTCTTATGCCATATATTTACGGAAAGGCTGTAGAGGCAAATAAAACAGGCGTACCCGTTATGCGTGCTATGACTCTTGAATTTGAAAATGAGATACCCTGCCATGAGCTTGACAGACAGTATATGCTTGGTGAGAGCCTGCTTGTTGCTCCTGTACTTAAGGAAAACGGTGAGGTAGACTATTATCTCCCCGATGGAAAATGGACACATCTTTTATCTAACGAGGTGCGTGAGGGCGGAAAGTGGCAGAGGGATAAATACGATTTCTTCTCCTTGCCCCTATACATAAGAGAAAACACAATTCTTCCCATAGGCAAGGATATTACCCGTCCCGACTATGACTACGGAAACGGTATTACATTACATATATTTGAGCTGAATGACAAGGCTGAAATCACCGTATACGGTACGGACAGTAACCCCATTTTTACAGTAAAATGCGAGAAAAACGGCAATACGGTACGCATTTTCCTTGACAAATTGCCCGAAAATGCAAAAGTTTTGCTTCGCAATATCACGGATATCAAAGCTGTTTTTGGAGCAGTAAAGGAAGCCTGTGACCTTGGTACGGTACTCAATCTTGTAAGTAAGGAAATTACAGTACAGCTATATAATTATGACTCAACCGTAAAAAGCTGTGAGGAGGTGTTAAAATGAACACTCATTTTGATATCATAGTTGTTGGTGGAGGCTTAAGCGGTGCTTCTGCTGCCATTACCGCATCAAGAATGGGAAAATCCGTTCTCCTTATTGAAAAGCACAATTGCCTTGGGGGAGTGGCTTCATTCGGACCTGTTATCCCCTTTATGACCAACTATACTCACGATCCGATAACCGGGGAGAGACTGGAGCTCAGTGGTGGACTGTATCTTGAAATATTGGATGCCCTTAATAAAGTGAGCAGGACCCCCTCCCCTTGGCCCGAGTGCTTCAGCGAAGAATATCTTAAGCTGATCCTTAACAGAATGGCACAAGAAAGTGGAGTTAAGCTTCTCTATCAAAGCGTAGTTACAGATATAAAAATGTCGGGGGAGTGGATAAAAAGCATTACTGTACACAATGTATCGGGTAATACAGAATATACAGCCGACTGCTTTATCGACGCTACCGGAGATGCAAATTTATGCCATATGGCAGCCTATCCCTTCCGTCTCGGAAGAGAGAGTGACAGCAGGTGTCAGCCAATGACCCTATGCTTCCGTATAGGCAATGTTGATATGGACGCCTTCCATAAGGAGCATCAAAATATCAACACCCTGTGGAAGAAAATGCAATCCGAGGGTAAAATCCGGAATCCGAGAGAAAATCTGCTTATATTCAATACCGTAGGAAACGGTGTGCTTCATTTCAACTCCACAAGAGTAATTGGTCTTGACCCAACAAATGCCAACGAGCTTACCGTTGCAGAAATAGAGGCTCGGGAGCAGGTTTTTGAAATTTATGATTTCCTGACAGACAATTTTTCCGCCTTTAAGGATTCTGTTCTTCTCTCCACAGGAATGCAGATTGGAGTGCGTGAAAGCCGAAAGATTATCGGCGAGTACACTATCACAGGAGAGGATATCAAGGGCTGTAAAAAATTCTATGACGGAATAGCCCTATGCAACTACGATATGGACATACACAGTCCAGACGGCGGAGGAACAAGCCACTATTATTTGAAGGAGGGAGAGTACTACTCTATTCCCTATAGGTGCTTAATACCTAAGGGAAGCAAAAATCTTCTTGTTACGGGCAGATGTATAAGTGCCACCCATGAGGCACAGTCCTCTTTAAGAATAATGCCCTGCTGTATAGCTCTCGGTCAGGCAGCTGGCGTTGCCTCTGCTCTTTTCGACAAAAGCACAAAGGGAGTATCGGATATTGATACAGACACCCTTAAACAGACGCTTATAGACATGGGTGCCTCCTTAGAGGACAGAATAATCAAGAAGCCACATTAAAAGTGGCTTCTTCCTTATTTATGATTTATGACAAATTTTCGTTTTTATTTTCAGTAAAGGGCAATACTATCCTGTAGCAACGCTATCTTGTCATATCTAACGGGATAATATAATAAAATTTCTTTTATTTTATTGACAAAAGCTTTTTTTATATTTTATAATAAATATATACAACAATTACCGGTATCACGGATTAAACTGCAAAAGAGGTAATCAGATTGAAAAAAGTAGACAAAACCGTCATTAAAGAAACCAAATTTGTTGCCATGTGGGTGATTATTTTTTCTGCTTTGATGCAGGCGGTATTTTTAATTATTAACAAATGGGACTATACTGTTCTTCTCGGAAATCTGCTAAGCGGTTTTTGCGGAGTGCTCAGCTTTTTTGTTCTCGGACTTACTATTATTAAGGCTATATCCTCGGGTGATACTGCCTACGCAAAGAAAATGATGAGAGCATCACAGGCTCTTCGTACCTTCTTAATGCTTGCCGCATGCCTTGCAGGTGCCTTGGCTCCCTGTTTTAATATCTGGGCGACGGTTATCCCCGTAATGTTCCCCAGGCTTAGTTTGCTCATCCGTTCCTTTACGGTAAAGCAGATGGGACCCTTTGATACTTCTGCAGCTGAGACTGCTCATGCAACCGAGATAACGGAAGCTGAGCCCACAGATGATAAGAAGGAGGTGGATAGGGTTGAATAAGGTAAGCCGTAAATTTTTAACGGTTGACATTTTACTTATTCTCGGTATGATACTGCCAATTCTGACAGCTATCGTAATCACAGTACTTTTTTCTCCACCCACGGACGGAGTGGAAATCACAGGTGCTCTTATCTTTTTCACTATTCCTATGCCCATACAGGATTTTCCCATAACCGAGGCACAGATAAATTCAGCCCTTGTTATGATATCCATATTCTGTCTGTGTCTTTATATGACCCACGGTCTTAAGGAAAATCCCGAGCTCAAAAGACAGCACATTGCAGAAATGATAGTGGAAAAGGCAGAGGCTCTCGTAAAGGATAATATGGGAGATCACTTCTCCGGCTTTGCCCCATTTATTGCATCAATATTGGCGTTGTCGGCATTCTCCAGCCTCCTTTCCCTGTTTGGTCTGTTCCCACCGACCTCAGACCTTAATATTGTGGCAGGCTGGGCAATCCTTGTATTCGCCCTTATAACCTATTATAAGCTCAAGTGTGGACCGTTAAATTACGCAAAGAGCTTTGCAGATCCTCCTGCTCTTGCTCCTCTCAATGTAATAAGTGAGGTTGCGACACCTGTCTCCATGGCACTCCGTCACTACGGAAATGTGCTCTCGGGCACGGTTATCGGTGTTCTTATTGCAACTGCACTACAGGGTCTTTCCCACCTTGCACTTGGCTGGGCACCCGGATTTTTAGCCGATATTCCGCTTTTCCAGGTGGGTCTGCCTGCTGTACTCTCTATCTACTTCGATGTATTCAGCGGGCTTTTACAGGCATACATCTTTGCTATGCTTACTATGCTGTATGTTTCAGGAGCCTTTAATGTTGATTTATATCTGAAGCTGAGAGCAGAGAAAAAGAAGAAAAAAGAAAACAAAAGGAATAAACAATATAACGAAAATAAAGTTTTGGAGGAAAAATAAAATGTTAGAACTCGCTATTGGTATTATTTTGGGATGCTGTGCTCTCGGAGCAGGTATGGCAATGATCGCAGGTATAGGCCCCGGTATCGGTGAGGGTAATGCAGTTGCAAGAGCCTGTGAGGCTATAGGCCGTCAGCCCGAGGCTAAGGGATCTATTACATCCACACTTTTTGTTGGATGTGCTATTGCAGAAACAACAGGTCTTTATGCACTTGTAATCGCTATTCTTCTTATATTTGTAGCCCCCGATATGCTTGTTAATATTCTTACAAGCACCCTCGGTTAATTCGGAGGCAAATAATGCAAACATCGGAAATCATTTCAGTCAATATATGGCAAATCGTGGTTTCCCTGCTTAACCTTCTTATACTCTTTTTGATTATCAAGAAATTTCTTTTCAAGCCCGTATCCAATGTTATAAGGTCCCGTGGTGAAAAGGTGGAGGCTCAGTATGCAGAGGCAGAAAGAGCCCTTTCCTCAGCTAAGGAATCGGAAAGGGAGCTTACAGAAAAGCTGAACATTGCCCATGTCACCGCTGACGAAATTGTCAAGGAGGCAACAGCCCAGGGTGAAAGGCGTAAGGATAATATAGTAGGCGAGGCAAAAGCCGAGGCAGACGCTATTATCCGTCAGGCAAGGATAACTGCCGAGCTTGAGAAGAAAAAGGCACAGGAGGAAATCAAGACCCAGATAGTAGAGGTCTCCTCTGCCCTTGCAGAAAAGCTTATTGAAAGAGAAATGAAGGTGGAGGACCACCATAGGCTCATAGATTCGTTTATATCTGAGATGGAAGAGGTAAACGATGACAGATAATATAATTAAAGAATACTCCCAGGCACTTTTCATGCTCGCCTGTGAGGAAGGTAAGGAAAAGGAATATCTTGACTGTCTTAATATAGCCAAGGATCTTTTTACAAAAAATCCCGAATATATTCTGCTACTCTCCTCTCCCAACATTTCCAAGGAGGAAAGGCTCCTTGCATTAGACAGAGCCTTCGGCTCCCGTATGTGTGAAAATGTGGTGTCATTTATAAAGCTCCTGTGTGAAAAGGACCGTATAGATGGCTTTGGACTATGTGTAGAGGATTATACAAGGCTCTATAACGAAAAATGCCGTATAAGGGTAGTAACCGTCACCTCCTCTGTAAAATTAACAGAGGCAGAATGTGAAAAAATACGCAAAATGTTAGAAAAAAAGTATAGCGTAGGCGTAAATCTGATACTAAAGGTAGACTCATCCATATTAGGCGGTATCATAATAGAAGCAGAGGACACCGTTATTGACGGCAGTCTTAAATCAAAATTGCGTAATGTAAAGGATGTGATAAAGGCATGAACGCAAGACCCGAAGAAATCAGCACCATAATAAAGCAACAAATAAAAAATTACAAATCCCGTATCGAAATGAAGGAAACGGGAACCGTTATTCTCGTGGGTGACGGTATAGCAAAGGTATACGGTCTTTCCGATTGTATGTCAAGTGAGCTCCTTGAATTTGAGGATGGAAGCTACGGTATGGCACAAAACCTTGAAACGGAGACTGTATCCGTCGCTATCCTTTCCGACTCCGGTAATATCCACGAGGGTACAGTAGTAAGAAGGACCGGCAGGGTTGTTTCCGTGCCTGTTGGCGAGGGAATGCTTGGCAGAGTTGTAGATGCACTCGGTATGCCAATAGACGGAAAGGGCGACACAGGGTGCCGTATAAGACGCCCCATCGAGTCCGATGCCCCCGGTATTATTGAGAGAAAAAGTGTATCTGTGCCCTTGCACACGGGTATTACTGCTATTGACAGCATGATACCGATAGGAAGAGGACAACGTGAGCTTATAATCGGTGACAGACAAACAGGTAAAACCGAAATTGCCATTGATACAATAATCAACCAAAAGGGCAAGGATGTAATATGTATCTATGTAGCCATAGGTCAGAAAAACACCTCTGTTGTTCAGCTTGCAAGTGAGCTTACAAAATCGGGAGCTATGGAATATACCATTATCGTTTCCGCATCTGCATCCCAGAGTGCCCCATTACAGTATATAGCTCCCTATTCCGGCTGTGCTATGGCAGAGTATTTCAGAGAAAAGGGCAAGGATGTGTTAATAATTTATGATGACCTGTCCAAGCACGCTGTAGCATACAGAGCACTGTCCCTCCTTATAAGAAGACCTCCGGGCAGAGAAGCATACCCGGGTGATGTATTCTATCTCCACTCCCGTCTGCTTGAAAGAGCTGCCTGTGTGGATGAAAAATACGGTGGTGGCTCCATTACTGCCCTGCCCATTATTGAAACACAGGCAGGTGATGTTTCTGCCTATATACCCACAAATGTAATCTCCATTACAGACGGACAGATATTCCTTGAGACTGAGCTGTTCAATGCAGGAATTATGCCTGCTATAAACCCCGGTATTTCCGTATCCCGTGTAGGCGGCTCTGCCCAGATAAAAGCAATGAAGAAGGTATCCGGAGAGCTTAAGCTCCTCTACTCCCAGTACAGGGAGCTCCGTTCCTTTGCACAGTTCGGCTCCGATCTTGATGCCGACACAAAGAAGCGTCTTGCCCTTGGCGAACGCATTGTAGAGATACTTAAGCAGAACAGAAACTCACCTATCCGAGCAGGTGCCCAGGTTGTAATCGTTTATGCAGTTATAAACGGATATTTTGACTCCGTTCCTGTATCAGAGGTTAAAAAATACGAAAGGCTCCTTTGCGAAAAGCTGGAGCACGAGTACTCCTCCCTTCTTTCAAGGCTTGAGAGTGGAAGCTATGAAAAGACAGATATTGAAGAAATGAAGATGGCTCTTTCAGAGCTTATGAGGTAATTATGGGAGCGGATATTAAAGGTCTACGCACCCGTATTAAAAGCGTAAGCTCCACTCTACAGCTTACAAGGGCTATGGGGCTTGTAGCATCGTCAAAGATACGCAAGGCTCAGCTTGTCCGTTCCTGTGCTCTTGAATATGCAACCAGTCTATCCTCAATCGTTGATGTACTGACATCCTCAAGAGAATGTGAAAAAAGCCCCTATCTTAAGGAGGCTGAGGGAGAAACAAGGCTTATTGTTATAGCCGGAGACCGTGGACTTGCAGGTGGATATAACGCAAATATTTTTCGGTTTTTAAGAGAGCTGGAGGCTGATAAATTTACTCCCATAGGCAAAAAAGCGTGTGAAAAGCTGTCTGCATCCATTGTATCCTCCGAGCATTTTTCCCATTCTGATGCTATGGCTCTGGCAACGGAGCTGTGCCGTGATTTTAAGAACGGAAAATGCACAAGGGTGGGTATAGTTTACACAAAATATGTGTCTATGATGACCCAGACACCCGATGTAAAATGGATACTCCCCCTTACAAAATCGGAAAATACACCCTCCTCTGCCTCAGCTGTATTTGAGCCGGATGAGGAGACTATGCTGGAGTCCTCCGTACCCCTTTATACTGCAGGACTGCTCTATGCCTGTGTAAAGGAGAGCTTTGCCTGTGAGGTGGTGGCAAGAAGAAGTGCCATGGACTCGGCAGGAAAGAACGCCACAGCCATGATAGACGAGCTTATGCTTAAATACAACCGTGCAAGACAGGGCACGATAACACAGGAAATTACGGAAATAGTTGCAGGAAGCAATACTTAATACGATTACGCCACACAAGTACAGTAAATACTGCATTTACTTTAATTCTGCATTCTGCACTCTGCATTCACTAAAAGGAGTTAATATATATGGAAAATAATAACACGGGCTATGTCAGCCAGGTTATGGGACCTGTAGTTGATGTACGCTTTGATGACGGTAGGCTTCCTGCTATTTATAATGCTCTTACCATAAAAAACGGGGATAAGCTCCTTACAGTTGAGGTTGCCCAGCATATCGGCGACAATGTGGTACGCTGTATCGCTATGGCATCCACAGACGGACTGAAAAGAGGTACTGCCGTTACCGATACGGGGGCATCTATAAGCGTTCCCGTCGGTAGAGATACCCTTGGAAGAATTTTTAATGTTCTCGGTGACACGGTGGACAACGGTCCCACTGTCCATTCTAAGGAAAAATGGACAATTCACAGACACGCCCCCGGCTTTGACGAGCTTTCCACCTCTACGGAGATACTGGAAACGGGTATTAAGGTAATTGACCTTATATGCCCCTACTCAAAGGGAGGTAAGATAGGGCTTTTCGGCGGTGCCGGTGTTGGTAAGACAGTTCTTATAATGGAGCTTATAAACAACATAGCAAAGGAGCACGGCGGTCTTTCTGTATTTACGGGCGTTGGAGAACGGACCCGTGAGGGAAATGACCTCTATTATGAAATGAAGCAATCGGGAGTTCTCTCCAATACATCCCTGGTTTACGGACAGATGAACGAGCCTCCCGGAGCAAGAATGAGAGTTGCCCTATCCGGTCTTACAATGGCTGAGTACTTCAGAGACCGTGAGAACCAGGATGTGCTTCTCTTCATTGATAATATATTCAGATTTACTCAGGCAGGCTCCGAGGTTTCTGCTCTTCTTGGCAGAATGCCCTCTGCTGTTGGATATCAGCCTACTCTGGCTACGGAAATGGGTGCCTTACAGGAAAGAATCACCTCCACAAAGAGTGGCTCCATTACATCGGTACAGGCTGTTTATGTCCCTGCCGATGACCTTACCGACCCTGCCCCTGCCACCACCTTTGCTCACCTTGATGCCACTACGGTTTTGTCAAGAAGCATAGCATCACAGGGTATTTATCCTGCTGTTGACCCCCTTGAATCCACGAGCCGTATTCTTGATGAGAGCATACTCGGTAAGGAGCATTACACCGTGGCAAGAGAGGTACAGAGAGTGCTCCAGCGTTACAAGGAGCTCCTTGATATTATCGCTATTATGGGCATGGATGAGCTTTCCGATGAGGATAAGCTGCTTGTACAAAGAGCAAGAAAGATACAGAGATTTTTGTCCCAGCCCTTTGATGTATCCGAAAAGTTTACAGGTATCCCGGGAACCTATGTCCCCCTTAAGGAGACTATCCGTGGCTTCAAGGAAATTCTTGAGGGTAAGCACGACTCCCTGCCTGAAAGTGCATTCCTCTTTGTAGGAACAATTGACGAGGCTGTGGAAAAAGCAAAGAGGGACAGCGAATGAAAACCTTTAAGCTGACTGTATCCACACCTGACGGCAACGCCTTTGAGAGTGAGGTGTTGGAAATCTGTCTCCGTGGCACAGAGGGAGATTTTGCCATACGGGCAGACCATATTCCTTTTATTACAGCCACAAGGTCGGGTAAAATCCGCATTACAGACCCTGACGGAGATGACCGTTACGGCATGGTGTCCGAAGGAATACTTACTGTAACTAAGGAAAAAACAACATTTCTCTGTATGGAATTTACATTAGGATAAATAAATACCACCCGCATAGGGTGGTATTTTATCTTCGGGTATAGCCATAGACATTACCGGCTTACGCACTTCCTCAAAGGTGAAGGCTTAATGTATAACTACGCTACCGTAGCGTGGTTTTATTTGCCCGAAATAGCAAAAAACAGCCACAGGGTGGCTGTTTTTCCTATTTAATTGCTATTATACGTCGTAAATTGCAAGAGCACAGTTATCCTGAGAATAGTTAAAGAACTCCTCATTTGTCATATCCTCAAAGTAGGTTTTTATGACACGGCACACTCCACCGTGGGTGACAAGAAGCACATTTTTGTCGGAGTATTTTTCTCTTAACTCATCAAGTAGACTGTATACCCTGTATGCCACCTGCATCATAGACTCACCCCCGGGATACCTAAAGGCAAACTGACGCTTATTGCCGAGAAAGCCCTCGCTTTTTCTGTGTACGCCCTCATAAACTCCGTAATTCTGCTCTGTAAGACGGTTGTCGATTTTCATTAGGGCATTGCATTTTTCGTTTATGATTTCTGCTGTGTGCATTGCTCTTTTAAGTGGTGATACTATTACTATTTCTATGCCCTCGTTTTTCAGGATATCGGCAGCTGCTCTTGCCTGCTCCCGCCCTCTTTCTGTAAGCTCCACATCCGTAATTCCGCTTACCCTCCACTCCACATTCCATGTGGTTTCTCCGTGTCTTGCAACATACAGCTTCATTATTTGTACTCCTCTAAAAACCTTATATACCCTTGATTAGTTTTAACCGTTTTTATTTTATCATACAAAAACGAGGCTGTCAATGAGACAAAAAAATGAATATTTTTATACACTTTGTACAAAAATTTACAAAAAAAATTTTTTTGCTTGAATTTTTATTCATTATATAGTATAATTTAACCGATTATTTTATAATAATTATAGAAAATACAACGATGATTACATATTGGAGGACAGATATGGAAGAAAAAGCAACTACATTCATCAAATGCGAATGTGAAAACGGCGTATTTGTATGGAAGCATCCGGCTGAAAGCTTCGATTCGTCTTGCGTTGTCGATGTTAAAAATGACCAGGAGGCTGTATTTGCCGTTGGCAAGGAGATAATAGATATTCTCCCCAGAGGCAGCTATCGCCTTACTCCTCAAGCAACACCCGGACTCACAAGGCGTTTTGGCCGAGTAGCAGGCATTAACGATCAGTTCCAGTGCCAGCTTTATTTTGTAAACAAGGCAACCCCCTCAGCAGCAGAGTGGGAATTTGACGAGAAGATCCAGTATATGGATCCCAAGCTCTCAATTCCCGTGTTCCTCGGTGCTAAGGGTAGCGTAGCATTCAAGGTAGCCAACACCCCTAAGATCCTTATGGGATCTATGGGAAACGACTGTATTGGAGATCAGGCTAAGCTTATGCAGATACTGACTGCATTTGTTATTCCCAGAATCAAGGCGTATATCATGAGATATATCACCACAAACAAGACTCCTATTACAGAGCTCGAAAACAATATACAGAAGCTTACACCCTTTGTATTTAACCTTTTGTACAATGACCTTATGGGTATCGGTGTTCAGCTGTTTGGCTTCCGTACAGCTTCATTTGATAAGCAGAGAGCAGGTGCATTCCCCCAGCAGGCTCAGGCACCCCAGCAGGCTCAGATGGCTCAGTCCCAGGCAAAACCTGCTGCTCCCCAATCTCAGCAGGCACCCCAGCAGGCTGCTCCCTCTCCCGAGCAGATAGCAGAGGGCTTTTATATGAAGGCTATGGCTCTCGCTTCTCAGAACAAATTTGACGAGGCGATAGAAATCCTTTCCAAGATTCCTAAGTTCAAGGACAGCGAGGAAAAGATTGAGCTTATTAAGCAAAAGAAGGAGGATATGCATAAGGAGGCCACTTATACTCAGGCTATTCAGCATATGAAGGCAAACTCCAACAATATCCCCGCACTCAAGAAAATAATTGAGATAATAACTCCTATTGCCGACTATAAGGATACAAAGAAGCTTATCTCCACTATTGAGGCCCGTTGCGAGGAGCTTAAGGTACTCGAGGAAAAGAGAAAGGCAGAGGCTGAAAAGCTTGCTGCCGAGAAAAAGGTAAAGCAGGAAAAGAGAAAGCGTGCTATGAAGCGTTTCTGCAAGATCGGTATTCCGATAATTGCCTTCGTTGTAGCAGCCGTTCTTACTACATTACTCTTCATTGTACCTACAGTTCAAATCGGTAATGCAGATGATCTTCTTGTGCAGGGCAAGTACGACGAGGCTCTTAAGATATATAAGGACCTTGACGGCTTCTCCAACAGCGACCAGAGAATTTCTGTAGCTAAGGGTGCTAAGCAGATCCAAAACGGAAACTTCAAGGGTGGTATCAACGCTATCCTTTCCGCAGGAGTTCCTGTAACTCTTACATACAATATGGGTGGAGGCGACTTCTCCGGTAATGCTTACCTAAGTGCTAACGGTGGCTCCGTAGCTTCTACTCCCTCTCTCCTTTCCTCCACAGGAAATACTGTTGTAGTTCCTCTCGCAGACGGTCCTGCCGCTACTGTTGTTGAAAACTATGCAGCAGGTAGCTCCTTGAAGGACATTAAGACTCCCGGCAGACAGGGCTATACATTCATTAAATGGAAGCTCGCATCTCAGACCTTTACAGTTGAGGGTGGCGAGAAGTATGCTGTAGTTCTCACAGCAGAATGGTCCTGCAACGATTACAGCATTTCCTATAACCTCAACGGTGGAAAAATGAACGGCGGTATATTTGCATATACAGCTGAAAGTGACGACATTGTTCTTCCCATCCCCACCAAAACAGGTTACACATTCCTTGGCTGGACAGGAACAGACCTTTCCACTCCTACAAAGAATGTTACAATCCCCAAAGGCAGTGCAGGAAACAGATCCTACAAGGCTAACTGGAAGGTTAACGATTATACAATCACATTCAACACTAACGGTGGTACTCTTGCAAACGGAAATGAGCTTGGAGTTTCCTACGGTTCCACTTATATTCTTCCCACACCTGTAAAGGCAGGTCACACCTTTATTGGCTGGTTTGACAGCAATGATATAAAATATACTAACGGCAGCTGGTCAAGAACAGAGGACGTTGTTCTTATCGCTGAGTGGGAAGTAAACACATACAGTATCTATTTCGCTGATACATATGTAGACAATACCTATTTACCCGGAAGCACATCTACAAAGATAGATGTTACTTACGGTAACACATACACACTTATCAGCAATGTAATAAGACCCGGTTATACATTCGTTGGCTGGTACTCCGATGCTTCCCTCACAGCTCCCTTTGTACCCGGAGAATATCTTACAGATGGTGATACAACACTGTATCCTAAGTTTACAGCCAACTCCTACACTGTAACTCTTGATCCCCGGGATGGCGAGTTTACAGGAGATACAGAGGTTACTGTAACCTTTGATGCATCCTATGACCTCGGCGAGCCCACTATGTACGGCTATGACTTCCTCGGCTGGTACTATATAAACGGCTCAGATGAAACCTATGTTGCTTCAACCGGAACATGGGAAATAAGCAAGAATGTAGAGCTTTATGCTAAGTATGGCATCTCCGAGTATGTACTCACACTCGAAAACATTGAGCATATCAGTGGCGAGGATTATATTCACTCCGCAACCTCCAGCATCCAGATAGATGTAGTATTCTTTGAAGACTTTACTCTTCCCACTCCCACAAGAACAGGTCACACCTTTGGTGGCTGGGTTGACGGCGAGGGCACTCCCTACGAAAGTGGCGAATGGCTCTACGCTACCGACCTTACTCTCTTCCCTGTATGGAATCCTATTACATACACAGTAACACTCGAGCCCAACGATGGAACAGTTGATCCCACATCTATGGAGATTCCCTATGACGCTGAATACGAGCTTCCCACTCCTTACCGTCAGGGTTACGAGTTCCTTGGCTGGTTGGATGAGAACGGCGATCCCGTTGATTTGATCGGTACATGGGCTATCGCAGAGGATTGCACTCTTACAGCAGGATGGGAGGTAGGTGTTTACACCGGTATCCTTGACGATACAAACGGTGGATGCAATGTAACCTACAACTACAATTACACAGACTGTCCTGATCCCGTTACTGTTTTCGTGGCTAACGGCGAAACGCTCAGCTATCCCACACCTCCTACAAGAAGCGATTATATCTTTGCAGGCTGGTACTTAGATGCAGAATGCACAGACCGTTACGGTTTCAGCGAAAACATTACAGAAGACTTTACCCTTTACGCTAAGTGGATTGCACCTAATCTCTCATACGAAAGTGTAATGTATGTCGGCAGCTCTGTATATGTAACCTATAATTCCAACGATCCTGAAAAATACCCATTTGTTCCTCTTGTTAGCGGAACAATAACCGTATATTCAACCAGCAATTCTGTCGATACATACGGATTCTTGTACAACAGCAACGGAGATCAGCTGATATACAATGATGACGGAGGATCCGACAGAAACTTCCGTTACAGCTACAGTGTTACAGCAGGTGAGCTCTATTATATCGGTACAAGACCCTACAGCGGTTCCTCAGGATACTGTACTGTTTATATTAGCGGTACATATACTCCCACAAGCTCTGCTACTGTAACAAATGCAGGCTATATGTACGACGACAATTCGACCTTTGAGTTCGATAATAACTACGGCTCAAGCTATGAGCTTCCCACACCTGTACGCCCCGGCTACACATTCCTCGGCTGGACAGTTAACGGTGAGCCTGTAGAAAGCACAGGTACATGGACATACGAAACCGATGTAACCTTCGTTCCCACTTGGGAAATTACAACATACACCCTTACTATCGTTTATGCAGACGGCGTAACAGAGAATGAAACTGTTACTCTCCACTACGGTGATGAGTTTACTCTTGATGAGCTTACAAGAGTCGGCTACGACTTCCTTGGCTGGTTCGACGAGGGTGGTACAGAGTACACAAGCGGTACATGGACAACAGAAAGCGACGTTACAGTTACTGCAAGCTGGGAGGCACACGAGCATACAATCACATTTGAGGATTCCGTTTATGTTCCCGGCTCTCTCACAGTTACATACAATTTCAACGGCGGTAGCGGAAGCACATCCTCTGTAACTCTTGACGAGGGTGATACACTTTCATATCCCACAAAGCCCTGGAAGTCCGGTTATGTATTCCTTGGCTGGTTCACAGATTCTGCTTGTACAACTCCCTTCAACTTCGACGAGGAATTGACAGAGGATACAACCCTTTACGCAGGCTGGCTTGACCTTAGCACAACATACGGCACAAGCTTCTCTAACCCCGACCCAACCGAATATACATCAGGCGTATATCTCACAGTAACCCCGGATACAGCAACAAGATACATTATTGTAAGAGCTACAGAATCAGGAAGCCACTCTGTAAAGTGCAATTCAAGCTCCACCTACAACAGCGGCAGATTCTATGTATCCGTTTACAACTACACCACAAGCACATCAATCTACTCCAGCTCCCTTGTAGATGAATATACAAGAACTATTACCTTTGACTGTGCTGAGGGCGATATTATAGTTATCGGATACAGCCGTTACTCGGATTATATCAGTGCTTACTTCTGGTTCTCAGGCTTTGAAAGCGTAACAAGCACAGTTACTGCTGCTCCTACTCCTTCCGTTAACTACGGTAGCGAATCCTCCTATGCACAGAATGTTGAGTTCGGTGAGATCGTTACACTTCACGTTCCTTACCGTCAGGGCTACACATTCCTCGGCTGGTATAACGGCGATGACCTTGTAGAAAGCGGTGCATGGAGCATTGACAGCGATGTTACACTTACTCCTATGTGGGAGGTAACAGACTATGTTATCACTCTTGATCCCGCAGGTGGATCGATAAATACTGAATCTATCACTCTTAACTACGGTGATGATTACACACTTTCAGACCCCACAAGAACCGGCTACGACTTTGCAGGCTGGTTTGACGAGGCGGGCACACAGTATACATCCGGCACATGGACACTTGAAAGTGATCTTACACTTACTGCACGTTGGACTGCTCACACCCACTCCGTTACATTTGAAGATGTTTCAGGTGTTAAGGACGGTGTAAGAGTAACATACGATTATAACTACGCAGGAAGCGTTCCTTCCATAGTTGCAGTTGCAGAAGGTGCTACTCTTTCATATCCTACAATGCCCACAAGATCCGGCTATGTATTCACAGGCTGGTACACAGATGCAGATTGCACTGTTCCCTACGACTTTACAGGTGATATTACATCCAACATGACACTCTATGCAGGCTGGTATGCAACATCATCCTTTAATGCAAGTGCTTACTACTACGGTCAGGTTGATCCTACTCAGTACACAACATCTGCATTCGGCTGCAGCACATCAAGCACAAGCAGCTCCTATCCCTACCAGTTCTCTATTGTAGCTCTGGAATCCGGAGAGCATACTATCTCCTACTATAACTACTATTCATCAACAAGATACGGCTACTACCTTACAATCACTAACCTTACATCAGAGGAAACACTCTTAGACACTACAAGAATAACATCAACATCTGCTATCAATCTTGATTTTGAATGTGAGGCAGGAGATCTCATTCTTGTATCCTTCTACAGATCCAACTCCAGCTACACATCAACAGCATACTTCCTCTTCGATGGCTTTGAGACTGTAACAAGTACAGCAACAGCTGTTTCCGACTATTCATGCGTACAGCATAATGAAAGCTCCTCCATTTCTACAACAGTATCCTTCGGTGATAATGTAGTTCTTCCTACTCCTAACCGTTTTGGCTACACATTCCTTGGCTGGTACAATGGCGATGACCTTGTAGAAAGCGGTGCATGGAGCATAGACAGTGATGTTACACTTACTCCTATGTGGGAGGAATCCGAGTATACCATCACTCTTGACGCTAACGGTGGAGAGTGCTCCGAGACATCCATCACTGTATCTATGTCCGATACAGTTACTCTTCCAACACCTACATGGGAGGGACACACCTTCCTTGGCTGGTATAACGGCCGTACTCTTTATACAGGCGGCACATGGACCAACGACACAGATATAACTCTTGTGGCTAAGTGGTCCACCACACAGCATACCGTTACATTTGATGATATCGCAGCAGATTCTGCTACTGTTACAATTGTATACGATCGCAATTACCCCGGTTGTCTCACATCTGAGGAAACCTATACAAACGGTGAGGATATTGCATATCCATCTACCCCTGTAAGATCCGGCTACACATTTACAGGCTGGTACACAGATCCCGAGTGCACAGAGTTCTTTGACTTCTCCGAGAATGTAACAGAGGATATCACTCTCTATGCAGGCTGGGTTGTAGTTTCCTCTACTCAGTTCATTGACCCCACAGAATATTCATATGAAACACCTTACCAGAGATCTACAAGCGGTACTAACCAGCTTAGCCCCTATAAGTTCTACATTTTGGCTAATGAAGAAGGTACTCACGCTATTTACTACTCCAACTCTACATCAGCAGAGAGCAGTAAGTACTATCTCACAGTACGAAATGCTGCAACAGGCGAGCTTATCATGGCTGAAACAGCTGTTAACCATGAGGTATCTGCTTGGCTCTATTTCAACTGTGATGCAGGTACAGTTATCGAGATATCTCTCTACAGGTATTCATCCAACTCCACAGCCTCCTTCTACTTTATTGGCTTTACAGCTATGACAAGTAATTCTAAGGCAGAGGTTTACGCCTCCGACCTTACATACGATACAGAGTCCACCTTCAGCGAAACTGCAAACTACGGTGAGGAATTTACTCTTCCCACTCCCGTACGCCCCGGCTACACATTTACAGGCTGGTACAACGGCGAGACACTTATCGAGACAGAGACAATCACTATTACAGGTGATATTACTCTTACTCCCTCCTGGTCTGTAAACTCCTATGGGCTCACATTCGATACAGACTGTGATACAGAAAATCCTGAGGATATGGCAGTAACCTACGATACAGAATTTACTCTTCCCGTAGTAACACGCACAGGCTATACATTTGCCGGCTGGTACAACGGTGAGACACTTATCGAGAACGGAACATGGAACTACACAGAGGATATGGCTCTTGTAGCTCATTGGACTGCTAACACCTACAATATTATCTATAAGGATTTCCAGCCCGCTGTAACAATTACCTACGATTTCAACTATGAAGGCTCCACACCCTCATCGGTTGTTGTTAATGCCGGTGACACTCTTACATATCCTACAGTTCCCACAAGAACCAACTATGTATTCACAGGCTGGTATACAGATGCGGATTGTACAAATGAGTACACATTCAGTAATGAAATCACTGCTGATATGACACTTTACGCAGGATGGGGATCATATACTGTATCTTCATACTACTGGACCTCCTCCAACGGAGTGCTTTATTCCACTAACAAGAATAGCAGCTCAAGCTCCTACTATCAGATAACTGCTCAGTCTCCCATTACTGTTACATTCCAGTATAGAGTATCATCTGAGGCAAACTACGACTATTTATACATCCGTAAGAACGGAGCAAATGTAGTTCCCAGCATTTCCGGAAATACCTCATACACAACATGCACAGTATCTCTCGATACAGGTGATGTTCTCAAATTTATGTACACCAAGGACGGCAGCCAAAACAGAAATGACGACTGTGCGTATATTAAGGATCTTACATTCCACCAGACATATGAAAGCACAGCAACAGTGTCCGCAACTCAGGGTATCTGCGTAGGTGAAGCAACTTATAACGCAACCATCTCCTACGACAGTGAGCTCAACCTGCCCACTATTACCCGTCCCGGCTATACATTTACAGGCTGGTATATCGGCAACGATATTAACAGACCTATGGAGGACGGTATTATCTGGAACTACACAGAGGATCTTACACTCTTCCCCATGTGGACTTCCAACATTTATACTGTAACATTTGATTATACAGACGGAGACGGTGCATCCCCCGAGGATGCTACCGTATCCTTCGGTGCACCCTTCGACTTTGTTGAGGTTACACGCACAGGCTACACCTTCGGTGGCTGGTCCTACAACGGAACAGTTCTCCATGACGGTGATGAGTGGAATATCCCCTCCGACGTTACACTTACTCCCGTTTGGATTCCCAATACCTACAATGTAACCTTCAACGACACAACTCCCACAAGAGGAACAGCTACCGTTATCTATGTAGACAACAACGGTTCAAGCAATACATCCCTTACCTACAATAACGGTGATGCATTCCCCGCTGACCGTGTTCCCACAAAGGCAGGCTACATTTTCAAGGGCTGGTGCATCGACGAGGAATGTACAATTCTCTTTGACAATACACAGCCTATTGACGGAGATACTATTCTCTACGCTAAATGGGAGGAATTTGCACCCTCTGATGCATATCAGACAATAGAGATCGCTGCTCCCACCTACACCTCATCAAATACACTGTCAATTTCAACTTACGGAACTAACAGCACAACAAAGCAGTACCGTATAATTACAGCACATGAGGCAGGTGAGCATAAAATCTACTTTACAGCAGGTAATGCAAGTGGAAACGAGCTCTTTAATCTCAGCATTGTAAACAACACAACAGGTGATGTTATAAGAGCAGATGCAGAGGTTCCCGCAACAACAGTAGATACTCCCTTTGAATCCGCAACCTTTAACTGCAATGCAGGTGATACTATTATCCTCTGCTTCTACAGCATTTACGACGGATATTCAACAACTGCACAGTTCTACTTTGAGGGCTTTGAGGCTCGTCCGGCATCCACCTCCACAGTGCTTGGCAATGTTACAGGCTTTAACTACTCCGTAGAAACATTTACAATGGCTGTAGAGTACGATAGCGTAATCGACATTCCTACACCCGTTCGTGATGGCTACACCTTTGATGGCTGGTACATCGGTACAGAGCCCTTTACCTCTGAGACATGGACAATAACAGAGGATATCACTCTTACACCCTACTGGTCAGCTAACTGATAAGCAATAGCCAAAATTCCAAATAAGGCTTACGGCGACCTGCGATAAGCAGTTTTATAAAAAATCAAAAAGGACGAGATTTTTCTCGTCCTTTTTGCACACTGTCTTGTCTGCAAGGTGTAGTGTGTTATGCCTTTTCATTTTTCGAGTGGTAATAAGTAAAGTTTTCACTACCGTGAAAGTGAAGTTAAGTTTGTCCACTTTGCCGTAGGATAACTTCACTTACGAAGTAAACTTCATTTGCCCGCAGGGCAAACTTAGCTCGGCTGACCTGCTTTATCGCAGGTCGCCGTAGTGTCTGCTCTTTTTGATAAATAAGCATCCCCGTAAAAATGGGGGATGCTTATTACTTATTTAATTGTTACATTCTGAAATAGGTTATGGAATTATTATAGCAAATATCCTTAATAACCTTTCCTACAACCTCAAGATCCGTTGTCATTTCTCCATTTTCCATAAGCTCACCGAGGTAGGAGCAAAGTATCCTACGGAAGTAGTGATGTCTGGGATAGGAGAGGAAGGAACGGCTGTCTGTAAGCATACCCACAAATGCACCGATATGTCCCGTTGCTGTCAGGTCCTCAAGATGCTTTTCCATTCCTATCTTATTATCAAGGAACCACCATGCTGGACCGTACTGAATCTTTCCCCTTGCCTCGTCGGACTGGAAGCATCCCATAAGAGTCATGATCTCAGCGTTCATTTTGGGATTCAGGTTAAATATAATAAGCTTGGGAAGCTTGCCCTCAAGATTAAGCTTATCCATAAGACGGGAGAGCTTACCTATGCTGTTTGTATCGGAAATACTGTCAAAGCCTGTGTCAAGTCCCAGCTTTTCCAGCATTACGGAGTTGTTATTTCTCATAGCTCCTATATGTAGCTCTGTAGAAATATTATACTCGGCATACATCTTCATCAGGAAGTATGTTATATAGCCCTTGAATATTTCGCTGTCCTCAGTAGAAGGAGCCACACCACCTATAACCTTCCTAAGAACAGCATCTGCTTCCTCTCTTGTAGGTACGGCATATACCTGCTCTACTGCTATATCACTGGCAGTGGTACCAACCTTGATAAACGCCTTAAGTCTTTTTTCAAGAGCCACCTCAAGATCGGAAATAGACTCTATTTTATTGGTAAGTGCCTCTAATTTTCCAAGGAAGGAAAGATAGCCCTTAGCCTCAATATTCATTATCTTATCACCACGGAATGCGGGAATAACCTTAAAGGCGTAGTTCTTTTCCTTGATTTTTTCAAAGGTGGAAAGGTCATCAAAAACCTCATTTGTAGTAAATACATGGGTTACATTTGAGCCCTCAATAAGAGACTGAGGAGTAATACTGTTTTCCTTTATGTAAGCGTTACACTGCTCCCAGATAGCCTCTGCATTCTTACCGTTTATTTCAAGCTCACAGCCAAAATATTCCTTAAGCTCCACCTGTGACCAGTGATAAAGAGGATTGCCAAAGGCTGTGCCGAGGACTGTACAGTAGGTAATAAACTTTTCCTTGTTGCTCTTATTACCGGTAATATACTCCTCGTCAACTCCGTAGTTTCTCATAAGACGCCATTTATAATGGTCGCCTGCAAGCCAGATTTCAAAAATATCGCCAAAGCACTTGTTCTCAAGTATCTGCTTTTCGGGCAGGTGGCAATGATAATCGAAAATAGGCATATCCTTAGCGTAGTCCCTGTAAAGAAGCTCCGCTGTTTTGTTTTTCAGTAAAAAATTGTCCTTAATATAGCTCATATTTATCTCCTTATAAGGTTACTCCATCCTTGAAAATTGCTATTTCCTCATAGCCGTTTATTTCGTTTTTTGTCTTCTCTCCCGATGCAACCCTGCACACATAGTCGAGGAAACGGTCGGTTATGGAATCCATCCCCTCACCCTCGAGAATGGGAGAGGCATCAAAATCTATCCATCCCCTTTTCCTTTCTGCAAGGGAACGGTTGGTGGATATTTTAACGGTGGGTACAGGTGCACCGAGGGGAGTGCCCCTGCCCGTGGTAAATAAGATCATATGTACACCTGACGCCATAAGATTGGTAACAGCCACAATATCGTTGCCGGGGCCGTTGAGAAGGGAAAGACCGTTCTTTGTAAGGATATCTCCGTAGTCAAGCACATCAACCACGGGAGAAAGACCTCCCTTTTGTACACATCCCAAGGATTTTTCCTCCAGGGTGGTAATTCCACCTGCCTTGTTACCGGGGGATGGGTTTTCATATATTACTTGATTATGTCTTGTAAAATAATCCTTGAAATTATTTATTAAAGAAACCGTTTTGTCAAATACCTGAGGGCTTACACATCTTTCCATCAAAAGATGCTCGGCACCGAACATTTCGGGCACCTCTGTAAGCACACAGCTTCCTCCGTAGGAAACAAGCCTGTCGCAAAGACTGCCTACTAACGGATTGGCTGTAATACCGCTGTATCCGTCACTTCCTCCGCATTTTAATCCGAGACGGAGTCTTGATATACTTATTTTCTCGGGCTTGAAGGTATCTCTGTATGCCTTTAGCTCATTAATTATAGCCACACCCTCGGCAATTTCGTCATCATAGTCCTGGCAATTCAAAAATTTTACACGGTTTTCATTATACTCACCAAGGACCTTTTTAATTTCTGCAATATTACTGTTCTCACAGCCCAGCCCAAGGACAAGCACTCCACCTGCATTGGGATGTCTTATCATACCACAGAGGATTTTTCTTGTTATATCTTGGTCATCTCCCAGCTGAGAGCATCCGTAAGGATGGGGAAAATACTTTGCTCCCGTTCTTTTTGCAAGTATTTCAGCCGTTTTATTGACACATCCCACAGTATTTACTATCCAGATATCATTTCTTATACCCACATCTCCGTTTTCTCTTACATAGCCGTAAAAGAATTTGTCCGTGGGTACAGCCCTTATTCCGTAGTCCTTATAGCTGTATGTATATTCAAGATTTCCCGAAAGATTGGTTTTCATGTTATGGGTGTGCACATGCTCCCCAACAGATATATCAGCTATGGCGTGACCTATGGGAGAGCCGTATTTAATCACATTTTCTCCACACTTGATTGGATATAGGGCGTACTTGTGACCGTCGTCA
Source organism: Clostridia bacterium (assembly GCA_017451485.1). Classification (GTDB taxonomy): domain Bacteria; phylum Bacillota; class Clostridia; order Oscillospirales; family CAG-272; genus RGIG2000. The sequence goes on from JAFTOG010000008.1 coordinate 36,966, forward strand.
CGCACCTCTACATTATCATTTGGATGAATCCGCATACTTGCTTACCTCGTCTGCGTATTTAGACAAATCCTGTCCCCAGAGGGTAGAATCGGCTAAAATTTCTGCAACCGTACCTGTTTTCAGCTTACGAATAACCTCCTCTGCATCGTCGGGGGTGCCCTTTTTATAAAAGTCTATCAGCTTGGCAAAGGAGAACATAAGGGTACTTGGAGTCTTACCGAATTTTTTCTCATACTCCAATATGGAGGGGAGCACCCTTACCTTGAACTTACTAACGGAGTTTAAGGCAATTGACTGACACTTATGCTGAATATAAGGGTTGGCAAAGCGTGTCATTACGGAGTCGGCATATTCAAGAGCCTCCTCTCTGTTCATATCGAGGGAATCAACGATTTCTGCCTGGCACGCCTTAAGATGAGCAGATATTACATCGTTTTTAAGACACTCTCCCACAGTTTCCACTCCACAGAGGAGGGCGTATGGTATCATTGATGTATGGGAGCCGTTTAAGATACGCACCTTTCTTGTTCTGTACCTTTCAAGCTCCTTGGTCACTATTACATTAAGTCCACACTTATCAAAGGGGAGCTCGTTAAACAGCCCCTCATATCCGTCAATTACCCAAAGGTGGAAATATTCAGAGGTATTTACCATCTTGTCATCAAAATCCAGGTCGAGGCTCTCCCCCTTTGGATAGCCTGTATTAATTCTGTCAACTAAGGTGTTGCAAAAGATATTTTTATTTTCTATCCAATCGGCAAAGCCCTCTCCAAGTCCCCAAAGCTCAGCATATTTGAGAACGCAAGCCTTTAGCTGTGCTCCGTTTTTATCAATAAGCTCACAGGGGAGTAATACAAATCCGTCAAGACCCGTTTCATATCTCTTAAACAGAAGCTGTGTCAGCTTGCCGGGGAAGGTGTCGGCAGGACGGTCGGTTATCTTATCCTCTGCCGAAAATGCAATACCCGCCTCTGTTGTATTTGAAACTATAAATCGGAAATCGGGATTTTCAGCAAGTGCCATATATGCGTCAAAATCGTCGTAGGGCTTTACGCAACGGGAGATTACATCTATTTTCTTTACATCCACTCCCTCAACTCCACGGCAGAAATGAGTATATACGCAATCCTGTGCAGAAAGCAAGTCGCAAAGTCCGTTTTTAATGGGCTGTACCACAACTACGCTTCCGTTAAAATCTGTTTTTTCATTTGCTATATCAAGCATCCAGTCTACAAATCCACGGAGAAAGCCTCCCTCTCCGAACTGTATTACTTTTTCAGGTCTTACTGTTTTATTCATATCAATTCCTCTCTTATTTTTCGTTAGCAAACCGACGGTAAAGCTCCTTTACCCTATGGTATGCCTCCTTGGGGCATCTGTGCTCATCAAGTATGCCCTTGTTATTGTAGCATCTTACTCTGTTCAGATCCATATCGGGATATGTACGGATATTGGCAAACTGCCAGATATAAAAGCCCTGTATATAATCGGTTCTGTGAAAAAGCTCAAGACAGTATGTAAGAAGATCAGTCTGGTATTCCTCACTCCAACGCATACGGTCAAAATAGTCACGGTAGCCGTAGAGTGCTCCTCCGCCGAACTCACTTAAGATAACTGCCTTATGCTCCTGACCTGTCTTTTTCCTGTGCTCGTCAAATTCCTCGATAAATTTATCCCATTCCCCGAAGTTGCCGTTATACCAGCCCTTATACATATTGATGCAGATAATATCGTCAAACTCAAAGCTGTCGTCCTGGAATGGGAAGGCGGCGGCATGAGTAATAAGCCTGTTTCCTCCCTTTTCCCTGAGGTACTCGCTGTACTGCTTGGATATACCGTAGGTACAGGGATAAACTGTATATATTTCGTTATGTATGCCCCAGATTATAATCGATGGATGATTATAGTAGTATTTTGCCATCTCCCTGTGCATATCTAGTCCCCTCTCCACAACCACAGGGTCGGTAAGGGCAGTATCGTCAAAGCCTCCTCCCCAGATGGGAATCTCACTCCAGAAAAGGAGTCCCCTCTCATCAAGCATATCAACAAAAATGCGGGACTGGGGATAATGGGCACCTCTTACTGTGTTACATCCTAAATCAAGAATAATATCAATATCCTTTTTCATAAGCTTGGGTGGAAAGGCAAAGCCCCATTCGGGACACTCCTCGTGACGGTTTACACCCAGCAGCTCTATAGCCCTACCGTTCAATAGTATTCTGCCGTCTTTATTCTCTATTTTTCTGAAGCCTATACGGTCAATTAAATCGTCCGTATCCGTTTTTGCCATAACGGTATAAAGCTTTGGTGTCTCACAGCTCCAGAGGGATATATTATCCATTCGGTATACGGGGGTAGTGATAATTTTTTTCTCCCTTGGCTCAAGGCTCACACTGCCTCCGTATATTTTGGTATCACCCACACGGATTTCAAGAGCTGTTTCCAACACACCGTCTGTAGCATTGTAAAGCTCCGTATCAGCCCACACATCAGCCGACTGCAGGTCCTCACTAAGCTCATATTTAATGTGATTTGTAAGAATGGAAACACCATTTAGCGTATCAACATAAACAGGACGGGCAATTCCTCCGTAGTTAAACCAATCCACCTTCTTTTGTGGGATGGACTGCTTGTCAACTGTGCTGTCTGCCCTTACTGTCAGGGTGTGAACGCCCTCCGTTACACCGTGGGCAATAAGCTCAAACTGTGAAAAGGCTCCGTAATGTGTACCAAGCTTAACTCCGTCAAGCCACACATCTGCCAAGGTCATTACACTTTCAAATTCAAAGAGGAGGGTTCCTCCCTCGGTATAAAAGGTCCTTTCATACCAGCCTGCACCCTCATATGTAAGGAGTCCTATTTCGTTATTCCATACCGAAGGCACCGTTACAGTTTCAGCAGCGGGGAGATTTTTTGTCCACCCCTCACTCTCACCTGTTTTCTGTGGGTCGATAAGAAATTTCCACGCCCCGCTTAATTCCACAGAGTGTCGAATATAATGATCGTCAAACAATCTTTTCATATGGCTCTCCTTAAAAATGAATTATTCATAAATATTTTAACATAAGTAAAACACCAATTCAATTATATTTGTATATATTTTGGGATTTAACTTGACTTTTTTTGCTTTTGGCTTTATACTTTGAAGTGTAAAAATACCATAGAAGGAGAAAAACTATGATTATTGTTGACAAAAAGGCAAGCAATGTAAAAATTGCCTATATTGGCGGTGGCTCCCGTGGATGGGCTTGGGGGCTTATGAGTGATCTTGCGTCCTGCGAGGATATGAGTGGAGATGTTTTTCTTTACGATATAGATCACGATGCATCAAGGGCTAATGAAAAAATCGGTAATATGTATAACAGCTTAGAGGGTGCAAAATCCAAATGGTCCTACTATGCCGTAGAAACCCCCAAGGAGGCACTTGAGGGTGCTGATTTTGTAGTTATATCCATACTCCCCGGCACATTTGACGAGATGGAGTCCGATGTACACACTCCCGAAAAATACGGAATATATCAGCCTGTCGGCGACTCCACAGGCCCCGGCGGTATTGTAAGAGCCATGCGTACTGTCCCTATGTTTGAGGAGATTGCAAATTACATTAAGGAATATGCTCCCGACGCATGGGTAATCAACTATACAAATCCTATGACCCTATGTGTAAAGACTCTTTACCGTGTGTTCCCCGAAATCAAGGCATTCGGCTGCTGTCATGAGGTTTTCGGCACACAGGGAGTTCTTATGCGTGTGGTTGAGGAATGCTTTGGAGAAAAGGCTACCCGTGACGAAATTAAGGTTAACCCTGTGGCTGTAAATCACTTTACATGGCTCACCAGTGCTTCCTATCACGGTATAGATTTGTTCCCCTACTACAAGGAGTTTTGCGAAAAATACGAGGACGGCTTGCCTGTCAATATTGACAACAACTGGATGAACAACCACTTTTCAAGTCAGAATAAGCTGAAAATGGAGCTTTTCCGTAAATACGGCTATATCGCTGCCGCAGGTGACCGCCACCTTGCAGAATTCTGCCCCGGCAAATGGTATCTTGAAAATCCCGATCGTATTCACGAAATGAAATTCGCCTTGACTCCCGTCAGCTGGAGAAAGAAGGACCTTGAAGACAGACTTGAGAAGAGCCGTAAGCTCCTTTCAGGTGAGCTTACGCCTAAAATCAATAATACAGGCGAGGAAGGAACCACTCAGATGCGTGCCCTTCTCGGTCTTTGCGACCTTGTTACTAATGTAAACTTACCCAATGTAGGTCAGATTCCCAATCTTCCCATTGGTGCCGTTGTGGAAACTAACGCTATTTTCCGTTCCGACGAGGTTACTCCCGTTATGGCAGGACCTATTCCCAACGAGATATATCCACTTGTTTCCCGTATCTGCACCGAGCAGGAGGCAGTATCCGACGCTATTGCCAACCGTGACCTTGATGCAATCTTCCAGGCATTTGCATCCGATCCCCTTGTTACCTGCGATATAAAGAGTGCCAAAAAAATGTTTGACGAAATGGTGGAAAATACTAAAGCTTATCTCAAGGACTACAAGCTTTAATACGGACGGATAAAGGAGAATACTATGTCTAAATATCTTGATATTCCCTTTCCCAAGGTGGAAAACCCCTTTGACGGGCATATACACATACACAAATGGCGTGAAGAAGAAACAGGCAGGCTCTACATCCACGGTCTTGAGGAATACAGACAGGTGTGTGGACTGAAATACATAGCCTTAGCCTCTCTGCCCTCAGGTAATCCTATCCCCGCACCCAGAGATGTCAGCAACAATATCATGTGTGCCTTCTATAAGCTGGCAAACGAAAATACCTTTGCCTACGGTGGATTTATCTATCCCTCCTATCCTGCAAATGAGGAAGAAATGAGGGATATGTCCCTTACTGCTCAGCTTAATGAGCTTAAGGAAATAGGCTTTGACGGTATTAAAATGCTGGAGGGTAAGCCCAATCTTTACGCAAAGGTTGGAAAGCCTCTTGACAGCGATTTCTTCGACTCTGCCCTTACTAAATTGGAGGAGGAGGGCACATATGTTCTTATGCACGCCCTTGATCCTGCCTTCTTCTGGACAGATGCAAACGAGGATAATGTCAAAAAGGGCTGGTACTACGGGGACGAAAGCAAATACCCCTCAAATAAGGAGCTTTACCGTCAGGTAGACGCTTTACTTGAAAAGCACCCTAAGTTAAATCTTTGCCTTGCACACTTCTTTTTCTGCTCCGAAACCCCCGAAAGGCTTGAAGAGATGTTTGCAAAATACCCCAACCTGTGTATAGATATCACTCCCGGTGGAGAAATGTATCACGGCTTTGATAAGCGTCGGGAGTACTACAAGGACTTTTTTGTAAAGTACGCCGACAGAATTATTTTCGGCACGGATATGGATTTCACTCCCCATCTTGAGGCAGGAATATGGCTCTGCGACAGGGTCTACAGATATCTCGCCACAGATGAGACAATTTCCTCCTTCAGTGACCGTATGTTAAAGGGGCTTTGCCTCCCCAAGGACACCCTCCAAAAGATATTCTCATCCAACCTTACAGAAAAGCTTGGTACTACTCCCAAGCCCATAAATAAGGATGCCCTTCGTCGTTATATTGCTAAATACCGACACTTAATCGCCGATAAGGAGCTTGATAAATATATCGACGAGCTCTCAGAGGAGTATCTCAAATAACTAAAGAACGCAAGCCCACAGGCTTGCGTTCTTTTGCTGTGTATAACCAAATAGTTGATTAAAATAATCCAAATAATATATTGGATAGGCTCTTACGATATGATATAATTAGTATATAATGAAAAGGGGGGAATTTATATGTTAATAGGAGAAAAGATACGCCTCTTAAGAAAAAATAAGGGAATTACACAGGCTCAACTGGCAGAGGCGTTATCTGTGTCTGCACAATCCGTAAGCAAATGGGAAAATCATTTGTCCACTCCGGATATTACTGCTTTGCCTCAAATAGCAAGGTACTTCGGTGTTACAATGGATGAGCTTTTTAATTACCGACTCGACGCCCTTAACTATAAGGAACGGTTTATCTGCTTCATGGCAAATAATGAAATGCTCCGATTTGGTGATTTCACCTTAAAAAGTGGGAGGAGGTCTCCGTATTTGATACACAGTGGATATAATCTTACAGGCAGTCAGATGTCAAAGCTTGGGGAGTTTTACGCCCAATGTATTAGAGTTCATAACATAGAGGCGAACTGTCTTATCGGTATAGAAAATCGAGAAATACCTCTTGTCATAGCCACAAGCATGACTCTATTTAACAGATACGGCATAGATTCCTCGTACTGCGTAGACTATAATATTGAAAACAAAGCCTTTACCTCCCATGAAATAACCCTTATAACCGATGCTTTTACCTCCGGAGCCTCTCTGCGATCTGCTCTTGACCGTATAAAAGACGAAATGGGAAAATTTCCCTCGCACATTGTGGTTTGTGTAGACAGAATGGAAAAATCCGATATATCAAGTCTATCCGCAAAAAGTGAAATTGAAAGGCTATATGATGTTAAGATACATTCAATTGTAAATGTTGACGATATTATGCGAGCAATTGATAGCGGTGTAATCTCTGCAGGGGAATATTACGATAAAATGAAGAAATATGTTAAGAAATATAAGGGGCAATAATTAATTCCTCACGGGGAATTTTATATACACATATGACCGACAGCAAACGGGCAAGCTGCTCTTCTGAGGAATATTTAGAGGGAGTTAAAAACGCAGCTTTCAAAATGAAAAACGAGATATACTCTGCTCTTAAAAAGAGCTGCCCTTTTATTGCATATTAGATATCTGTGTGATATAATGATATTGTGTAAAAGCAATCAAGGATTTTGGGAGGTTGTCCTGTATGACCCAAAGAGCATTTATTGAATTCCTGAATAAGATCGAAAAGCTGAAATGCAACACCCGTCACTCCTGGACTTCTACAGGAAGACAGGAGTCAGTTGCAGAGCATTCCTGGAGGCTGGCTGTTATGGCTATGCTATGCGAAAATGAATATCCAAGCCTTGATATAAATAAAGTAATAAGAATGTGCCTTATCCATGATATTGGCGAAGCTATAACAGGAGATATTCCCGCTTTTCTTAAGACCCACGGTCATGAAAACGATGAAAAAAAGGCTATAAATACCCTTTTATCCACACTCCCCCAAAAAGAAATGACGGAGCTTACTGCTTTGTTTGAGGAAATGAATGACTTATCCTCTGCCGAGGCTAAGCTGTATAAGGCTCTTGACAACATGGAGGCTATAATATCCCATAATGAAGCTCCTATTTCCACCTGGTTGCCAAGAGAATTTCACGAAAATCTTACATACGGTACTGAAAATTGTGAATTTTCCGAGTGGACAAGAATCCTTCGCAAGGAGCTTAAAAGAGATAGCATTCAAAAGATAGAGGAAGAAAAATATGAAGGTTAAATTTTACAATAGTGTTAATGACGGGCTGCTCAAATTTGCGGTTATAATTTCCAAGCACAACGGCAAGTGGGTATTCTGTAAGCATAAGGAAAGAGATACCTACGAGGTCCCCGGAGGACACAGAGAGCCTGGTGAAGCGATTATTGATACTGCCAAAAGAGAGCTTACGGAGGAAACAGGAGCCATTGATTTTTCCATTGTGCCTGTGTGCGTATATTCCGTAACAGGCAAAAACAGAGTAAATGAAACAGGGGAAGAAACCTACGGTATGCTCTATTTTGCCGATATCCACTCCTTCTCATCGGCCCTTGACAGCGAAATGGAAGCAGTAAAGCTTTTTGACTCGCTTCCCTCAGAATGGACATATCCACTTATTCAACCACTTTTGATAGAGGAATATTTAAGGCGAAAAGGTCAATAAAAGATAGCACTCAAAACGAGTGCTACTTTTTATTTAATCTGTTTTACTGTAAGCTGCTATTTGCCGGAAAGAGGGATATCGTTCTCGTCTGCGGACTCGGTCAGGGTTGGCTCTACAGTCCCATGTTCAGGTTTTGGCATATTTTGATTTTCTACATTTTTGTAAAGCAAAAGGTATTAAGTCTACACACCGATTTCTCTGTTTTTCTATCGTCTTTTGCTACATAATCAATAGCAGTAATTTCTACTGTTTCTTCATAAAAAGAAAAAATCTCTTCATATCTAAAACAGAAATTATCATATCGGAAATGTTTCAAAAGTACGAAAAAGAAAAAGTACCGTAAATAGTACAGTATAAAAAAGATGTAAATTATCTATTGACATTTATCTAAATAAGCAGTATAATTTAAAACGAACATCATGTTCTTCTAATAGAAAGAGGTGATATTATGAGACCTTTAAACGAAAAGAAAATATCCGAGGTATTGGAATATATAATCTCTGCCTTCAAAGCTTTTGGGGAAGCTCCTACGGTAAGAGATATCGCTAAGGCTTGTAATATTCCTTCAACAAGCACTGTACACAGTATGATAAAGATACTTGAAAGCAGAGATGAGATAAATATAGATAAGATAGGAAAGAAAAGCTTCATATCCGTTCCAAAGAACCTTGTCAAGGGAAATGTTACAAACGCAGCTCTTGTAGGTACTTGCCCTTGCGGAGAACCGATACTTGCGGTTGAGAATATAGAAGCAACTATTCCTTTGCCGGTAGAGATATTTGGTAACGGCGATTATATCATATTAACTGCTAAAGGCTCAAGTATGATAAAGAGAGGAATATTCGACGGAGACTATATGATAGTCGATACCTCGGTACAGGCTCACGTTGGAAACGTAGTAATAGCAAGAGTAAATGATGAAGAAGCTACAGCAAAGGTATTAAGACAGAAAAACGGTAAATATTATCTTGAAGCTGCAAACGATTCATTAGACATTAACGGAGAAAGGATATACAAGGATATCCACCCAAAAGGCAATTGGGATATAATCGGAGTTGTCAAGCAGGTAATTCACAGTACAGATAAGGATGTACTCTAAAGAAAAACTTAACATTTGTTAATTAGAGGAAATGGAATCCCCGTTTCTGTTCCCTATAATTATATATTATCATCAAAAAGCTATAAAATATAATATATGAACACATTTCCACGCATTCATATATTAAGCTTCTCCATGGTTTTTGATGCTTTATGGGACATAGGAGGTGTAATTGTGACGATTAGCCAAGTATCAGTACGCTGTCCTTCATGTTTCAGTCCAATGAACGTAAAGGTTCATAATAACGGAAAGTCAAGTGGCTTATGTAACCATTGCCATTCATTGATAACAGAACAGCGCACAGAGGGAAAAAGGATCATTAAGATCGTAAATCATAAAAAGTAAATATATACGTTTATTAAGCAAAGTCAGGTAGTGCATTTATGACACGTAATCCCTGCTCACTGCTTCTTAAATAAGGTTCGTGTAAAGGTATGACCTCTACGAATAGAAATCCAAATCAGGATTTTTGTTTGTAGAGGTCTTTTTTTGTTCAAATTAAGAAAAAGGAGAAAAAAAGATTGCAATATTTAGGAAAGGAGATTACATGAAAGAATACGGATATGTAAGGGTTTCATCCCTTGATCAGAACGAAGAACGGCAGCTCATAGAAATGAAGAAGCTGGGCATTCCCGAAGAGCGTATATACAAGGACAAGCAATCGGGTAAGGATTTTGACAGACCTAACTACAAAAGGTTAATAAGAAAATTAAAAAAAGGCGATCTTTTATACATTCTCAGTATAGACCGTCTTGGCAGAAATTATGAAGAGATACAATCTCAATGGCGATATTTGACAAGGGAAAAGGAAGTGGATATAGCGGTAATAGATATGCCGCTTTTAGATACAAGAAGGGGAAAAGACCTTATGGGAACCTTTCTTGCCGATATAGTCCTGCAGATATTATCCTTTGTTGCTCAGAACGAAAGAGAGAATATACGAAAAAGACAAGCTCAAGGTATAGCGGCAGCAAAGGCAAACGGTATGAAGTTTGGCAGACCTACGTTAAATACGCCTAAGGATTTCAACCTGATAGTTGAAAAATGGGAGAATGGACTGATACGAATATCCGAAGCAGCAGAAAGATGCGGTATGAGTGAAGCTACATTTTACCGACGGTTAAGGGAGTATAGAGCTATGAAGAAAGTATCGGCAAAGTAAGATTACTGTCAAAAGGTACACCTTATGACAGTATCAAAAAATGCTTAAAACCCCTTTGTTTTTAGCATATTATACCATTTTACATAGTATAAGTCAATCGAAAAATCAACAAACGGACATTTGTCAATAAGTGTACCTTTTGCTAAAATATTGAAATTATATGGAGGAAATATGTATGAGAAAAAGAAGAACATACGAGGAAGAAGCACAGAGAAGACGTCTTGCGTGGAAGGTATTTAAATGGATAAGAAAAAATGATCCTGACCTATCCGTTAAGATACATCAGGATCTTTATGTGGTTGTTAAAGATATTTTGGTTAAATATCATCTGGATATGGCTACCGATGAGAAGGTGACCTATGAGGAAACCCTTTCCGCTTTGTATATGTTAGCTGATGTTGAAAATGATAAAAGGTCGGATGATTTTAATCTAACCAATGATATTATATCAATTTTCTTAAAAAAATAACTAGTCCTCTACAACTTCCATGCTTTCTATGATTTTTTCTATTTCAGAAAGTTCAATGGTGTTTGGAAGTTTCATCTTAAATATATATCCATTATTGGACCATACAAAATAGTAACTACAGCTTTTCTCCATATAGTATACATCACATAACTCCATATTAATTTGTGTATATTCTACGGATTTATTATGTAAAAATGCTTGATAGTTTTCCTCCAATATAGTTTGTTCCAGTCGAATAAACTCATTATTATTATTTTTCCAAGTTGTAACTGATAATGTCCCATAATTAGTTGTCTTTTGAATATGAAATTCATCAATTTCACAAGAGGGCAAATATACTTTTTCAATTGTTTCCGGAGGCTTTGCACCTTCATCTTCTTCTACAAAAATACTTATAAAACTTTCATAAGTATTTACAATAAATTTAACAACAGGCTCTCTTATAGAAGATATACTCATTATAAGTGTAAGAGTTATCAATATAGCAGCTAATACACCTACTAATCTTTTAGGGATAAACCTATTTGCATTACGGGTGTATTTTTTATGTTTGTTTAGTAACTTCTGTATTTCTATTTTGTATTTTTCAGAAAATACAACTTTTTCGTCCGGGAGGGCATCTATGACTGCCATTTCTGCAAGCTCTTCTTCAAGCAAAGCTTCTTTTAAAAGTTTTATTTGATTATTAGTCATAGTCTTCCTCCTTAAATTTTTCTTTTAATATTTCCACAGCCCTGTTGAAGCGGGCATTTGCAGTAGATTTTGGAATATTAAGAATTTCAGCAATTTCTCTGAAGTTCATATTATCTTGAAAATATAAAGACAGAATACTCTTGTATTTTGTATCCATACCCTTTATGTATTTTTTTATTCTCGCAAGCTTGTCTAAATCAATATATTCTTCTAACAAATCATCATTAGAGGAATTGTCCATATATTCAATATTACTACGGTTTTTAATATTTTTGTTTATCACAAGAATAGATGCATGTTTAGTTAGACGGTAAATATATATCTTAAGTAAATCTTTAGAAAGAGGTTTTAATTTTTCTATGTAAATAGCAATATTTTTAAATGCAATTTGGGAAGCATCTTCCGCATAATGATGGTCTTTTATGTAGTATTTAGCCACTTTGAATACGTAATTTTTGTATTCATAATATATTTTTTCAAATAAGTCCGTATCGTTGGGATCAAAAATTAATGATAAATATAGCTCTAACATCTTATTTTTTCCCTTCTTTTTTCGTCCATATTAGCATATTTTCTTCAATTTGTCAAATTTTTTAAAATTTTTCTAAACTTTTTTCAAATTTTTTTGTCCAAAACGAAAAAACCGAACTATATATTTATAGAAGGGCAAAATAAATTATACTTTTACCGACATCTTGTGGCCTTTCTTTACAAGACGGTAGCAGAAAGAGGGAAATATGAAGAAGTTTTTATCATTATTTTTGGCGATTATTATGTGTGCATTGATGGTTTTACCCATTTATGCAGCAGAAGAAATGGTAACTCCACGTTATAACAATACCTTTAGTACAAGTGCTAATTTTTCAATTAGCGATTCCGGATTGGCTACTATAACTTTAAATTACATGGGATTTACAGATATTGCTACCGATGCAACAATAACATGCAAGATAGAAAAGAAATTTCTTATTTGGTGGAAAGAAGTGGATGGTGCTTCGTGGGTTGATTATGTAGTAGGGTGCGATAATGTTGTTCAACATACATTTCAATTATCAAAAACTGGAACATACAGACTTTCTTACGAATTTGTAATTAATGGAACAGGTGGTGCTTCTGATGTTATTTCTAGCACAATTCAAGATGAATACTAAAAATCATTAGAAAAAGGAGATACATTATGACTGATTCTATATCAATTGCTTTTTTTGATAATGAAAGTTTTCTTCACAATTTATATATCGGTTATGGTATCTCATCACTAAAACGAATATTTGAAAATATTAAATCAACCTATATCAACGAGAAAAACTACCAATCCGTTTCAAGTCAGATAGACTCTAAGTACGTTTTAGTGTATCTATCTGAAAATAAATATTCCTTGTTTAATAAATTTATTGAATGTATAAGTGATGATATTGTTTTGATTGCTTGTCACTATGTTCCAACAATGTTTGGAAAAGAAATAATGGAGTCTAATAAAAGAATTAATTACGTGTTATTTGGTGAAATCGATCAAACATTAGAGGAATTCTTTAACTGTTTAATTAACAAAGAACCTTTATCCAAATGCAAAGGTGTTTTCTCAAGAGACGGTGATAAAATTTTATTTAGTGGCAAGAGAGAACTAATTACAGATTTAGATGATATAAACTTTCCGGATAGAGATTTATTTGGTAAAAATAGAGGTATATTTCATGTCATCGCATCTAGAGGATGCGACGGAGCTTGTACTTTTTGTGATAGAAATTATTTATATAAGCTTGTTTGTCAAAAGCAACGATTCAGAAGTATAAATAATGTTATATCAGAAGTGGATTATTTAGTTGATAACTATAATTGCAAATTTATTAATTTTGCAGATTCTACTTTTTGTAATGATTCTAACTTAGAGGAAAGGCTACTCGAACTTTATGAAAAATTATTATGTAAGCCATATTGGGTTCAGTTCTTTATAAATTTAAGAATTGAACATATAAGTGACAAAACATTAGAAATTTTAAACAAGTTGAAAACAGTTGGCTTGGGAAGAGTTTTTATAGGCATTGAAAGTTTTAGCGACAAGGACTTACATTTATACAACAAGCAAACAAGCAGCAAAATAATATTAAACTCATTGAACAAGATAAATTCTCTAAGTACCGTGATGGATGATTTTCAATTGGATTTTGAGTATGGTTTTATTATGTTTAATCCTTATACAACGGTTAGTGATTTAAAAATGAATTTAAAGATGTTAGAAGAAAATAATATTTTTTTAAATCCGAATATGATGTTGAGCCGACTTGTTTGCAGTAGTTTTACACCTATAACAAAGAAGATAGACTCAGATAATTTGTTGAATGATCCGTATCATCATATGAATTTGTTAGAGAAAACATCATCTGATATAAAATATAAGTTCAAACATAAAGAAACAGCTAAGATATTTGATGCGTTTCTGATGTGTAAAAATCAACTATCAATCGTTATTCCGAGTAATATAGTCTACATAAGAAATAGATATTACAAATATTTTGGAAGAGACATCTATTTAAATAGGTTGGATGATGCATATTTGGAATGGGAAGAAACAGTTTCAAAATTTTGTTATGATATTTGCAGAAAAATTATTGAAATGGAGTCAGCTGGGAATTCATCTATGCAAGTGGTAAATGATGAATGTGCTACTTTTAAAAACGTTTTAAACAACTTAAACGGAAAATTAAATACAACAAAAAATAGAGTAATGATTCAACTGCAAAAAATAAATCAAATCATTTATGACAAATAAGAAAATAAATAAGCAATTTTTAAAACAATTAAAGTTTTATTCGAACTACGAGACTGATAAACGCAATCATATAATAAAACCTTTAAAATTTACTTGCGAGGATAACAAAGAGTATTATGCAGAATTTAGGGTCAAATACAAATTAGATAGATTTATAAATGCTAATGATGATGAAGATACCGTAAAAAAAATTCTGAGATGGACATATGAAATACTTTTGCATTCGACGTATTATGAAAATACTATAAACTATAAAAGTTCAATTGATATTATTGAATTCTCCAGAGCGAACAAGCTATGCTTGAACTGCTACTGTCATTCGTATGTGTTAAAGGATGCGTTATGTAGTGTTGGAATTACTGCGAGATTAGTTTATTGTATGCCAATAAATGGTGATTATTATGGAAATCACGTAATAGTTGAGTATTACAGTAAGAATCACCAAAAATGGATTTTTGTTGATCCCACTTATAATGTACTATTTACTAATAAAAGAGGCGTTCCCGTTAGTCTTTTAGAATTTAGAGAAAATATTATAAAAAACAGAAAAAATCTCATTGTAATCAATAACAGAATACAACCTTTTTCCAGTGAAATAAAGAGAAGAGAATTGTATCGTGGTTATTGTGAAGATATTATCCCTTTATTAGTAATGTTACAGTACGAGAGAATAACTGAAGAAAGTGAGGTGGAGTATATAAGACTGGTTGCGGTAAATTACTGCATTAAAAATAAAGAGAAAAAAATAGATAATTACATTTATACTTCTTTGACAGGTCTTCTATACTAAAAATCAAATGACAAAATATAAGACATCTCAGTTTAATTATATTCTGAGTAACGGTTCAGATGAATTAAGATTGTACAATTCTTTAAAAGGAAAAAACAGTTTATTAATTATAAAAAACGATAAAATCAAAAAGTTTTATAGAATACAAGAAAACTGTAATTTAGATGAGTGGGAAAAAGATGAGGATTTTTTGAAATTAAAAAAGTTGGGGTACTTTGTAGAAAGCGAAACTGATGAATTAATGTTAGCTAATCTAAAGAAAAATGATGTTATCAATTATCCCGGATTGGTCTTGACAATAATGCCAACTGAAGATTGCAATTTTAGATGCCAATATTGTTATGAAGATCATAAAAAAGGAAAAATGTCCAAGAAAGTACAGGATTCAATTGTTAAATTTGTTAGAAAAAATATCAATAATTATACCGCTTTAAATATAGGGTGGTTTGGAGGAGAGCCTTTGGAGGCACTGGATGTTGTAGAAAACATTTCCAGAAGATTAATACAAGTATGTAAAGTAGCTAGAAAACCATATGCTGCCGGGATGACGACAAATGGTTATGATTTGACTTTGGATACATTTATTAAATTGCTAAATTTAAAAATATATGAATATCAAATTACAATTGACGGATTAAAAAGCACTCATGATAAGTATAGGTATTTAAAAGATTTTTCCGGTTCATTTGATCGTATAATCGAGAATATTAAGGAAATATCATCTATTAAACAAAATCGCTTTAAAGTAGTAATAAGAACAAATTTTACAAAAGATATTATAAATAACATTAAAGAATATTTAGAGTTTTGTGAAAAACTATTCGGTTCTGATGACAGATTCTCTCTTTCTGCTCATTTGGTTGAAAATTGGGGAGGAGAAAGCATAGATAAATTGGAAGATCAACTTGTAGGTGGTAATAATTACGGGAATTTAATAAAGAAAATTTTACAAATAAAACCAAAAATCAGTTTTGAATCTCATTTGATAGATTTGGATTCTTATAATGCTAAGTGTTATGCAGCTTTAAGAAATTCTTATGTAATAGGCTCTGATGGACTTGTCTATAAGTGTACAGAGGATTTTAATCTTCCGGAAAACTGTATAGGTTATTTAAGTGATGAGGGAGATTTAGTGATTGATCAATCTAAAAATGCGAAATGGGTTGATATGGAAAGTTTAAAAGAAGAAAAATGTTCATATTGCGTATATAGAGGTTGTTGTTTAGACGGACCATGTCCTAAAGTAAAAATTTTAGCAGAAAAGGAAAAAGGTTATAATTCTTGTCCGAGAACTAAACATAGCATACATGATATTATGATGTTAATCAATGAACGGTTTTATGAAATACTATGATATTTGATTTGTAAGAGGTATATATGAAATATAGAGATCAAGTTGTTCAGGTCTTGGAAGAAATGGGTATTTTAATAGAAAGTGATGAATATGATGTAAATTTGCAAGATTTTATTGTTGATTCAATACAATTTATTACTTTTATTGTAAATGTTGAGGAAAAATTGAATTTAACTTTTCCGGACGAATATCTAAATTATGATAACATAGAAACCTTACATAAATTTTGTGAGATATTGGAAAATATATAATGGTTGTGGCAAGCTTATTACCAATACTTAAGAGAGGAGGATGTTCTGATGAAGGAAACAAAAAAACTTTTTAAAAAAACCAACTGTAAAGTTGATACTAAAAAAGTAAGGTTGTACAATGCCCCTGAAGGAAACAACTGCAAATGTAATAATAAAAAAGATAACTGCAGTTGTGGATACTCCAACTAATTTATTTTATAGTACTATATAACTCTTAGCACTACCATAGGTAATAAGCTTGTTATGATATATTGAAGAGGTGCTTAATGAAAAAAATAATAAAATCTTTTGAATATTCGTATAAATGTATTTCATTCATGTGGAAAAAGAGCAAAGGATATTTTTTACTTACAATTATAAGTATTATTGTAAATTCTATACAAGCATTTCCGGGAATGTATTTAGTTAGTTATTCTATTGATCTTTTGACAAACAAGGTTGATTTTAATAAATATTTAAGAATTATAGGATTTATAGTTGGTTTGATGCTATTAACATCTATTCTTTCGATGTTAATAAACAGTATTTTGGAATATTCCAAGAAAAAATTTTATACAAAAATAAGACAGGATATAAATTATATTTGTTTACATACAGATTATGAAAAAATACAAAGCAAGTCTTTCATAGAAGAGAAGGATTTCGCTTTAAGTGCACTAAATAATGATAGTTTAGAATTGTATATACAAAGTGTAAAAACACTAATAAGTAGTATTATCGTAATTGCGGGAACTTTGTATATTATATCATTTGCATCTCTGTTTATTTTAATTCCTCTGGCTATAACTATTATTCTTATATCTTACAATAGTTACTTGAATTGTATTCAAAACTATGTTGAAACAAAGGAAGAAATAGAATATGGGAAGAAATCTACTTATCTACAAAGTATAAGTAGGGACTTTTCTTATGCTAAAGAAATAAGAGCTTTCGATCTTAAGGATAAATTCAAAAAAAGAATGGACGAGGTAGCTGAGCTTTTATTAAGGATAAAAGAAAATCGCAGAAAAAAGAGAAGACCATCCAATTTTCTTGTGTATTCTGCGGAAGCAATATTGCAGATAGCAATATATTTATATTTCGGATATAAGGTTTTTGCTTCAATTATTACGTTAGGTCAATTTTCTTTATATTCAAATGCAGTTGAAAAATTAAAAAGCTCTCTTGAAAATATTATGTTTGTAGTTACTGAATTTATGGTTAATACAGAGTATGTTCAAGGCTTTTTTAATTTTATGAAAACTAATGTTAGAACATTAAAACATGATAAAATGGATATATCTTCGGCAAAAATAGAGTTCAAAGGCGTAAGTTATAAATATCCTAAAGCTGAAACATATGCATTAAAGGACGTAAATTTAAGTATAGATGCAGGAGAAACTCTTTTAATTGTTGGAGAGAATGGAGCAGGAAAAAGTACATTTATAAAATTGCTATGCGGATTGTACAAGCCTACAGAAGGCAGAATTTTGATTAACGGTATAGATATATCGACAATAGATTCAAAAGAGTATGTAAAAAATATATCTGCCGTATTTCAAGATTATAAACTTTTTGCATTATCCATAGCAGATAACATTGATGCATTGAAAGATTTTAATAGCAGCAAGATGGATAAATCTCTTGAGCAAGTAAACCTTTTAGAAAAGGTAAGGTTGTCAAATGGGGTAGATACACAGCTATATCGGATATTTGATGAAAATGGTTGTGAGTTTTCAGGTGGCGAGATGCAAAGACTTGCCATTGCAAGGGCAATATACAAGGATGCTCCGATTTTAGTATTAGACGAACCAACATCCGCTCTGGATCCTAAGGTTGAGTATGAAATATATAATAGTTTTAAGCAAATGTCAGAAAACCGTACAGCAGTATACATATCTCACAGATTATCAAGTATTAAATTCTCAGATAAGATAGCAGTATTTGACAAAGGCGAAATTGTAGAGTACGGAACGCATGATGATCTTATTGCAAAAAAAGGAATATATGAGGAATTATATTCTATTCAGGCAAGCCTTTATCATAGGGAGGAGCAGCAATGAAAAAAATAAAAGATCTTTTTAAGGCATTCGGTCAATTACCAAGATTATTTGGGTTAGTATTTAGAACCGATAAAAAGTATCTTGTTTATATGATTTGTGAAACCATTTGTTTTGCGTTATTACCTTATCCAACTATGTTTTTGGCAAAATACTCACTTGATGCACTGGAAAAGAAAATATCATATACAGAGTTTGCAGTTGTATGTACGTCACTTATTTTGTTGCAATTTTCTATTTCAATGTTGAAGTCTCTTTTTAACAGTATACGTCCCGGCAGAACATCATATGTAGTTGGTAAATTAAATAACGATTTCCATAAAAAAAGCATGGAAATCGATTATGAGCTGCTTGCTGAGAAAAAAACGCAGGAGCTACAAGCATATGCTGGAGATTTTATAAAATGGAAATTAAATAATACTGTTTGGAATTTTATCTCCCTTTTTTCAAGTTTAATTTCATTTTTAATATCTTGTGTAATTTTGTTGAATATCAATGTGTTTATTATATTTATAATTGCAGCAGTTATGTGCTTGGATGCTCTTTTTGCGATGATATTTTCAAAGCCTCAATTTAAGATAAATAAAAAAATCATCCAAAATGATAGATATATAAATTATTATAATGACGTTTCGGTAAGTGAAAATGCAGCCAAGGATATCAGAATATTTGATATGAGTGGTGGCATACAAGCAAAAGCGGAATCATACTATAAAAGCAATTTGAAATTAGAAAAGAAAAAAAGATTTTTTGCCATTATACAAGAACTATTCAATTATCTTATTTCACACTCAATGGATTTTGCCGTTTATGTGCTTCTTGGAGTATATGTATTGAAAAGTGAATTATCTCTTGGAGAAATGTCCCTTGCAATAGGTAATATTGTAACTTTTCGTCAATATTTTAAAAAAGTATCTTCCACTCTTGTTGGATATTCTGACACTGCAAAATATGTTGAATATTATGACTCATTTATGTCATTAGAAAGTAAATTCAGAAAAACAGGACAAGAAAATCTTATATTAAATAAAACAGACAAATTTACAATAGAATTTAGAAATGTATCATTTCGTTATCCCGGTCAAGAAGAATATGTGCTTAGGAATTTTAATGTAATTATTAATAATAATGAAAAAATATCTATAATAGGTGAAAATGGTGCTGGAAAAAGTACTTTTATAAAGTTACTTATGCGTCTTTATGACCCAACAGACGGTGAAATTTTATTTAACGGTACAAATATTAAAAATTTCGACTATGATCAATACTTATCTATTTTTACTCCTGTTTTTCAAGATTTTAAATTGTTTGCTTTCACTTTAGAGGAAAATATATCCTCTTTTAAATGTGATGACTCTGATAAGGTTATAGATGCTGCCGGCAAAGCAGGAATAGCTGAATATATAGAAGATTTACCCGATAAATATAATACATTTATCTCAAAAAGATTTTGCGAAGGTGGAGTGGATTTTTCCGGGGGAGAACAACAAAAAATTGCAATTGCCAGAGCGTATTTTAAAGATAACTCTGCGATTACAATACTTGATGAGCCGACAAGTGCATTAGATCCAAAAGCAGAGTATCAAATATACAAGGAGTTTAATGATTTGATAGGAGATAATACAGCATTTTTTATTTCTCATCGTTTAGCAAGTTCAAAATTCTGTGATAAGATTATGGTTATAAAAGACAAGAAACTTTTTGAATATGGTACACATAAAGAACTAATAGCTAAAGATGGATATTATAGTGAATTATATAATATGCAATCTAGTTATTATGAATAAAATAGTATGGAAAAATATGATTGTGTAATTATTGATAGTGGTGTAGATTCATCTCATCCTAAGTTACAGACATGTAAATTAGAAGGTATGTCTTTTTTTCTTGAGAATGGTGTAGTTCGTATAGCAAAAGAGGATTTTAAAGATAAAATAGGGCATGGAACTGCTATATTTGGAATTATCAGTTCAAATTGTCCAAAAGACACTAGTATATACAACATATCTATTTTTAATGATAGTGATTCAGTAGACGAGGAATTGTTATATTCCGCTTTAGAATATGTTTATAAAAATATAAAATGCAAAGTTGTTAATATTAGTATGGGTATAAAAACCTGTGATCAGTTGGAACGTTTAAATAATATTTGTGAAAAATTTAACCGTAAAAACGTAATGCTTGTTTCGGCATTTGATAATGATGGTTCAATGTCATATCCTGCATGTTTAGAAAATGTAATAGGTATAGACGCATCATCTGAGTATTACAACATTACAGAATTTGAGTACGTGCATGGAAGAGAAATTAATTTTCGAGCTAAAGGTGGAATACAGAAGGTATTATGGACTAGTCCTAAATATGCAATTGTTCAAGGAAGTAGTTTTGCTTGTGCTTATATGACTAGTAATATTTTAAATGTTTTAGAAAGGCATCCCAATTATAATAAAAATGATGTAATAGAATATTTAAAAACGAGGTCAAAAAATACAATAGAATCTTCAGATGCTGTACAGGAGAATGAAGTCAATAATTTTTTTAATCCTGAAAAAGTATTAATTTTTCCATTCAACAAAGAAATGCATAGCTTAGTAGCTTTTAATGATTTGTGTAATTTTACTATATCAAAAATTTGTGATATTCGAATGTCAAGCAATATTAATAAACGCATAGGAAGTTTGCTACAATATTCTAACGATTCAATTATAAATGATATGATAATTGAGAATATAGATAGTGTTGTATGGGATGAAACATTTGATACTGTTATACTGGGACATGTTGAACTATTAAATCAATTAACCAAGAGAGACATTACAACAGAAATAATAGAAAAATGTAAGTTTTATCATAAAAATTTAATATGTATGGATGATTTATCAAAGTATAAGGAAGAAATAAATTCATTGGTACAAAGTAACTGTAAAGTATATTATTTATGTAACTCGACAGTAGGTATATCTAATCAATTTGGGAAATTATATCTTACTAACAGACCGGTAGTCTGTGTCGCAGGAACCAATAGAAGTCAAGGCAAGTACACTTTACAATTGTTATTGAGACGACATCTACTTGAACTAGGTTATTCTGTTGGCCAGTTAGGTACTGAACCAACATCATTGCTTTTTGGTATGGATGAAGTCTTTCATTATGGTTATTCTGTTATAAATACTTCATATTTTGAACAAACTGTTTTACGTGTAAATAGATTAATGAAAAGAATATCCGACAAAAACCCGGATATTATTCTCACAGGTGTTCAATCAGGTACAGTCCCATATATTTATGACAACTTGCAATATTTAACAAACAGGCAATTTGAAGTTTTAATGGGTATAATTCCGGATATTGTTGTGTTATGTATTAACCCTTTTGATGATGTTGATTATATTGAAAGGAGTATAAAAGCGTTAGAGAGCATGGTGAATACCCGTGTAATTGCTTGCGTTTTATATCCTATGAAATTTAGCGATAATTTTTCCACTTACAGTAAAAAAGAAAAAATAACAAATGTTGAAGAATTTAATCTTAAAACTGAATTATACAGAGCATTAAATATTCCGATTTTTTCTTTTGGAAAAGATGATGTAAGCGAGTTGACAGAATTAATTATTAATTATTTTTCAAGTTAGTATTTCCGAGAAAAAATAATTTATTGGCAAATGAATAATTATTCATGAAAGTGTAGAATAACTTGAAATGTGTTATTAAGGAGATTATTATGAAATTGCCATTTGAAAAAAATCCATATATTGTAACATATCATAATAAAGCCTTCCCTTTAGGAGTAATACAAGGAAACTCTAAATTTGATTTAACGCCTTGGATTGCTGGAAAGTTTATCAATTGTTTTTTTGATGAATCTTCTGCTAATCATAAATTCAATTTTTATACTTTTGATTCATGGGGTGAAAAGGATGGGGTGAATTCTTCTCAAACGATACGGCTTGACAAGAAAATGTTTAAGGAACTTTCTATTGATATCATAAAAACAGTTAAGTGTTTATTGGATAATGGATACTATGTACATGGTTCTTATAATGAAAAATATATTAAAGAAAAGAAGTCTTACGAAAAATATGATTATATGCATGATTATATTTTAATCGGTTATGAGGAAGATGGAATCCTATATTCAGTAGGATATACCAAATATGATAGATATGAGGAGTTTACTATTTCTTTCGATGAGTATTTGAACTCTTTAATAAATTCAACTAATGCATACATTGATATTAACACATGTAAATATCATGAGGAAGGAAATTTTTCATTTAATAAATCTGGATTTATTCAAGAGCTTTCGGATTATTTGAGTTCAAACATACCTTTTTCAGCATATGCTAACAAGATATATGGATTAAAAGCAATGGAAGCATTAAAAGATTTTGTAATTTCAAATGATTTTAAAATTGATGTTAGATACATAAGAGCTTTCATGGAACATAAGATATTAATGCAATTGCGGATTTCATATGTTTATCAGACTAACAGTAGTGAAATTGTTGATAAATATAAAAAGGTTAGTGATGAAGCTGGGAAAATATATTTATTAAGTCTTAAATTTAATATTACAAAAAACAAACAAATTTTGAAAACCATTGAAAATGGGTTTAACTTGATTTTACAGATAGAAAGGCAATTATTACCATTAGTAATTAAAGATATGGAAAGTTTTAATACATAGAAAATCCTCTATTGTGATTTTATTAATGTATTACAAAAGCATAATGGGTTACCTAGGAGAATATATATGTATGATATAGATTATTTCAAACTTTTTATAAAAGAAGCCTTAACTAATTGTAAAGATGGTGATTTAAAACAGGTTTTAATGATTTACAGAAACTTGTTTTTAAATTTTAAAAAAGAAAATTTTCATGATTATTGTATAGAAAAATATGGTGAATATAAGGCTATATGTATAATAGAAATATTAAAAATATTATCAATTGATTATGTTTTAATAAACGATAGTTTCGCAAATACGCAAGAAATAAATACTGACAAAGTGAATAATCTAAGGGAAGCACTGGAAACATTAAATCTTTTAGTGGGATAATCTGTTAATATAATTTTTAAAAAAATTTATTAAAATACATAATTCCTTAACAAAGTTCAACTGTAATGTATAAAAGCAAAGTTGAATACCCCCTAAAATCAGAGGAAAGGGGGTGAAAAATATGTATGATACTGCTCATTACGGTCGAATGATACGAGAACGTAGAGAAAAGGCACATTTGACGGTTGAAGAAGCCGCCGAAAGATATGATTTGAGTATAACAGGACTCTTAAAAATAGAATTCGGCGACTCTGATCCGAAATTGTCCACCATATTAAGGATCGCCATAGTTCTGAAAATGGACTTAGGCGATCTTAATTATTGTCTAAATTGAGTTAATGTATTAATTTGACTAAAGGAGTTTCTATGAAAAAGTATGTTATGACAAGCAAGACATATTTTGCAAACAAGAGTTACACTTTTTACGGTATTGCATTATTCGTTGAAGAAAAAGGACGACTGGAAGTTTTAGAAGAATATAGCTGTCTTACAAATGACAAGCTACGAGTTAAGCATTTTGTAAAGCTATGTAATAAATTAAAATTGCAACAATCTGACTTTCTCAACGTGATTGAAGATTTTGTTGTTTCCGCAGGAGAACATTAATATCTTCAATATCAAGTGGATTTTATCCAGATAATATATGCTATATCATACATATAAGAATTAAACCGTCATAAGATACAATAATAGGAGTCATACATAGGATGTATAAATTAAAAGATAACGTAACCATAGGACGATTCAATGGAGAACTATTAGCTTTGAATACGCCACAGGTTTATTTTTAAAGCTTGGAAAATCAACATGCTTCTTACTTGAATATCTTATATTCAATAGAACAAATAAAGAAATAGCCACAGAGATATCCGATAAGCTAGTGTATGATGAATCTATGAAAATGATAGTTTCATTCATATATGAGCCTGAAAAGCTGTAAATGATAGAACAGGTGTAATTATAGTGTTTAATATTTACTTGATAAACAAAAAAAGCCGAGCAAGTGAATTTTGATAGTTAATTATCAGAATCCATAAGCCCGGCTTCATTTTTAACAAAATGTAAATTTCTGGTGCAAATTTATATTTTTGGCAAAATTTTTGTTTAAATCGAAAAATCCGAACCCTTATTTATGGAAGGCAAAAATACAACACAAAAAATAAATATCGGAGGTGTTAGAAATGCAGAAGGTAAGCATTTACAAGAGTTAACTAAGAATTTAGAAAAACAAAGAAGAAAACTTATGAGTGAAAAATTAAGACTTTTATCATTCGTAATGATGATACTGATGCTTGTTGCTTCCTTGCCTATGTACGCATTTGCTATGGGTATAGATGCTGCGAGACCGAAGAAATCAAAATTAATTACGAAACAGAAGTGATTGAAGAAAAAGAAAGTCTTCGTGATGAGAACATTAAACATTATCTGTTAAGTGATGGTACGACTAAAGCGGTTGTGTATCCTTCATCTGTTCATTATCTTGATGAAAATGGAGAATGGGCAGATATTGGCAATCGAAGACCCGTAGGAGTGTGGATATAAGGCGTAAAATCGCCACCACAATCCTACGGGGTTTTGTCTGCTTTTCGGCGTTATAGCCTACCACACTCCATTCCTCCTGTCAATTGCCTTTCACGGCATAAAAGCCGATTCAAGGGCGAAACATCCCCCAAAAAGTCAAGTCTAAGTAAAAAGAAAAACAGGGCAAAAACCCTGCTTGAAGCCTTTAATATGCAATGTTTAAAGTGGTAAAATACATCCTCGAAAAAGAAAAGACCAAAACCGATCTTAGTTCGATTTTGATCTCTCTTGGCGGAGGATGTGCGATTCGAACTCACGTGCCGTTGCCGGCAAACGAATATCGGGAATATAGTAATCACCACAACGAATATAATTCAGTTTCTGCATCATATGTACCTCTAATATGATTCAAACATTCTGTTAAAGATAGAAAAAGGCGATACCTGGCTGTGAAAACCAAGTATCGCCATTTTTTCTTGTCGCACTCCTGTACGGCAGCTACCCTCTATGCTAGTAATGTTCTCATACTATCTTATTGGAAACTATCCTTGGTGTCCTTTTTATTTTGGCACAGGAACTGTTTGACCGCCTTATGAAACAACAGGCAGAGCGTGAAGGCATTATCGAGAAACTGAAAGCAGACAGTCAAATGGAATGGATCGGCAGGATGAATGCTCTGCGGTCAGCGGTTATGGAAACTGTCAATGCCGAGGTGATCTTCGTATGAGAAAACGAAAGTATTACCTTTGCCTTACAGCAGAAGAACAGCGGTATATATTCAATGCCCTGCTTGCATATCGAAACAAGCTGATAGCACAAGGCAGACATACGGATGCTGTTGACGAGGTTATGATAAAGTTCGCAAAATGAATCCGTAACGCTACAATACGCATAATCGAGGGGCAAGGTACAAATACCTCGTCCCTCAAGTCATATACTATGAAAATGACTTGAAACAAGGCTTTTTTAACCCCTAAATTTCCATGATTGAGCGTAGAAAATGTAACATTATTTCGACTTTCTTTCAAAAATGCTTTATTTCCGTAAAGAACTGTGGTATAATATTTGAGCCAAACAAAGCTGAATAAGGAAAAGGACTACTTTTATCAAGGGGATATTATACCCTTTTTGTATTTGTTATCCGATATGAGTTCGGTAAAAACGCAACTTCACTCGGATAGCAATAAGGGTTTCCTTTTCTGTTTGAGCTTTGTTTGGCGACAGTCGGAGTTTGCGTTTTTCGGTGCGTGGCTTCGGTCACGCACTTTTTTATTGAGGTGGATTTATGCAAGAGTTCGGAATGTCAATGCTGTGGTTTTGGGTGTG
This sequence comes from Clostridia bacterium, assembly GCA_017451485.1. Taxonomy (GTDB): domain Bacteria; phylum Bacillota; class Clostridia; order Oscillospirales; family CAG-272; genus RGIG2000. The sequence goes on from JAFTOG010000008.1 coordinate 63,385, forward strand.
CTACATAATAGTAACTGGAGTCGGCATACTCCATACCGTATTTAATATTTATGCTTTGAAAATGAAGCCGATGGACGAAAACGGTATGGGCGAAGGCTATGAAGCAACAAAGCCGTGGCATCCACTTTATAATATCATTTTGTTTTCGTTGTTCGGTTGGCTCTATATGAATGGTCTTGCAGAGCCGACAATAATCGAAGCTCTGATAACGGGAGCAATATGGGCAGGTATTTGTATCGTATTTGACGTGTTCGGTTGGGTGCTTATCAAACACCCGTGGAGCTTGTCTTTCAAGGAGTTCTACGTGGACTATCAGCCTTGGATTACATTGATCTACATTGCCATCTTTGCCGGTCCAATTGTTGGATATTGGTTCACCCTTATATAAGTATGGAGTTTTATTATGAAGAATTTTTTAGAAGAAACAAAATATGTGGATTACAGTTCGGAGAACATTCAGTCGAAAGCAGTAGAGTTGTTTTCGACCGGAATGACAGAGGTTGAAAAAGCGAAAATTGCATTCGAGTTCGTGCGAGATGAAATCCCTCATTCTTTTGATTGTAATGCGGAGATCATTACAGTGAAAGCCTCTGAAGTATTGAAATTCAAAACTGGTATTTGCCACGCAAAAGCAAATCTTTTGGCAGCTTTACTACGTTCACAAGGAATCCCAACGGGATTTTGCTTTCAACACATAACCCTTGCAGATGACGATTCTCTCGGATATTGTGTTCACGCCTATAATGCCGTGTTTGTTGACGGAAAATGGATATACCTTGACGCAAGAGGAAATAAGTCAGGAGTAAATGCACAGTTTTCTACAGATAAGCCGATTTTGGCGTTTCCTATTCGCCCGCAATACGATGAATATCTTTGGAAAGGTATTTATTCATCTCCGCACATTTCAACAATGAAAATGCTCGAATCGGCAAATTGCCTACAAAATATAATTGATAACATTCCTGATGAAGTAACTGAAGAACCCGATTTAGTATAAAATAAAAGAGGTGTGCAAATGCCATTTGATTATAAAAAAAATACAAAGAATTTTATATGCCCCAAAAGAAGCCGAGTATCGTAGAAGTACCGCCAATGAACTATATCGGAGTTCGTGGCAAGGGAAATCCTAACGATGAAAATGGCGAATATAAAGAATCCATCGGTCTGCTCTATGGTATAGCCTTTACCATAAAAATGAGTTATAAGGGCGAACACACGATTGACGGTTACTTTGAATATGTTGTACCGCCCCTGAAAGGCTTTTGGTGGCAAGAAGGCGTGGATGGTATCGACTACGCCCATAAGGAGAACTTTAGCTTTATTTCCCTTATTCGTCTGCCTGACTTTGTTACAAAGGCAGACTTTGATTGGGCGATTGCTGAAGCAACCAAAAAGAAGAAAACAGATTTTTCAAAAGTTGAGTTCCTTACATACAACGAGGGATATGTGTTCAATGTATGCACATCGGCTCTTATGATGACGAGCCTACAACAATAGCAACAATGCACGAATATGCTGAACAGAACGGTTACGAAATTGATATTACCGATACCCGTTATCATCACGAAATCTATTTGTCAGATCCGAGGAAATGCAATATGTGCAAACTTAAGACTGTTGTGCGGCATCCGATAAGAAAGAAGATATAATATGAAGAAAGAAAAAACAATAACAATATTATACTATAAGCCGCAATTTGTTTTTATATTTCAGCCGCAATCGGTTTTGTAAATGACGATTCTATGGCAGTAGTATGGTTGTGCCTTGGTAGCACTTGCTTTGCCTTGGCTCAGTTTGGTTAAACAAACTCAAAAACAAGAATAAAGATAATGAAATAGATAATAAACAATAAACAACACCCTGCAAGACTTGAAAATCTTGCAGGGTGTTTATCTGTCAAAATGTATGTAATCCCGCAAGGCAGGGGTACTGCCCTGCGGTGTTGTTTTCGGTGTTAAAGCTATCTTTCTCTGTCACGGGATCGGTGCTGGGGTTTCTGCTTGCCCTCTGCCTGTAACCGTCTGAACTGGTCACGGACACTTTCTCTTTCGGGCGGTGCATACCGTTCTTTTTCGGCGGGTCTGCGGCTTTCTTTTGCCTTGCGTTCCTTGCTCTTGAATATACCCTTTGTTTAGGCAAGCTGTACCTTTAACTTAGGTACTTCATCCTGCAAGCTGCGGATTTCTCTCGCCCTGTCCTGTACCCGTATCATCAGCTTCTGCATTGTGAGGAACTCTGCCATATCCGCCGTTCTGTTCCATTCCTTCCTTGCGGCATTGTCGGCTTCAATTTCTGCGGCTTTGGGATTGTTCTTGCCGATCTTCTTGGTCGGCAAATAGATACTGTCGGGATTGAACACCTTTAAGTGCTGTTCGGGATCGGAGATATGCCAATTGATAAGGGCGGTATAGATTTCCTTTACTTCCCGAAGAAAAGGGTCGCTTTTGAAGCGGTCATCCTTTACGCTGAAAAGGTGCTGTTCATAAATGCCGCCTTTCGGGATCACGGTACAGCCCTCACGGACTTTGCCGCTTTCATCGGTTATCTCTTTCTTGGTGCGTACCCGCTTGCCCGTTTCATCATAGAATACGCTTCGGGTGGCGATCCTTATATCCGGCTCGGCAAGTAGCCGCCGTTCGCTGAATATGAGGTGGATGTGGTAATTGGTCTTTCTCTTGTTGTGGTGGAGAGCCGATATACATTCCACATTGTACCGTCTGCGAAATTCCTCTGTGAAATCTTCAAGTACCTGCTGCGGCTCATAGGTGGTGTAAACTTCGGGCAGGGCGATAATTAACTCCCTTGCTTCGATACACTTTCCGTCTGCTCCGCTTCGCCTAAACTCCTGCTGACATTCTCTTGCCAGATTGCTCCAAAAGGTATTGTCTGCGGTGCGGTAGGTGGCATAGAGGTTTTCCTGTCTTGCGTGGCTTGTAATATACGATATTCTTCCCTTGACATTGGACAGCTTTGACATCTGAATAAAGCTGTGGCGTGTCATAAATCATCTCCGTTCTGTGTTGTAAAGGTGCGTTCTCATTTTGCAACCGACTTGTCGGTTGCGGCTGTTTCGGCGGCAAAAGCTGACGGGACAGCCATTGAAAATTGCGGTGGCAATTTTCTCTGTATCATAGCGGCGGTGTATGCCGACAAGCTGTGATACAGGCTCCCTGCAAGGGCGAAATACCTCTTGAACAAATCGTAGATTTGTGCGAGGGGTGTATTTCGCTCTCAAACGCCGAGGGCTTTGAGAACGGTTTACTCTACCTTGCGGACATCATCCTGACACAGTAGGTTTCTGCCCTGATTGACGGTCATAAAACGCTCTAAGGTATCCCTGCGGATAATGGTTTTACGCCCGACCTTCAGAACAGGCAGCTTGCCCCAGTCCACCAACTTTCGCATTGTGTTCCTGCCGATGCCGCTGGTTTCTGCCGCTTCTTCGATTGTCATTCCCATTTTGATTGCGTTCATAGTGTTGTTCTCCTTTCATAAATACTCAAAATGCAACTTTGGTATTATCATTATACTTATTTTGCTATCACTTGTCAACCCATTTTGCAACCTTTTAAGAATTATTTTTAATATTTTTTGCAAATAAGGGTTGCAAATTGAGTTTGTTTGTGCTATACTATACTCAAACAGGAGGTGAATACCTTGAAAGAAGAAACAATGTTTACCCCAAAACAAGTCGGGGAACGCATTAAAGAGCGTAGAATAGAACTTAAACTTTCTATGCCGGAGCTTGGCAAGCGTATCGGTGTAAACAAGTCCACCATTCAAAGGTATGAAGCAGACGGCGTTGATCCGAAGCGAACAATGATTATCAACGGTCTTGCCGAGGCACTTCTTACCACTCCCGAATGGCTGACAGGTCTTTCCGATGATAAGGAATACGATACCTATACACTCTGCCAAAAGGACATTGAGCAACACATCAAGAAATATCTTGATACGGTATCTTCCACCGTAAAGGGAGAGCCGCACCAACAGTTGCTTACATCATTTCTCGGAAAGCTAATTGATTTATACTCTGTGCTTTGCCATCACTTTGCCGATGCCATGGCAGAGGTTGACCGTGTGGCAGAGGATGAAGGATTGAAGCAGTCGCTTATGCGGTATGCTATTGAGTCGGGAGCGATAACCGAAAGAGTCTATCGCAAAGAAATGGAATTACCTATCGAAGATATGAAACGATTTCTTGACGGGATTTTACATATCTACGATGAAGGTCGTACCGCTGTAAAGATGGGCGATCTCTTCGGGATAGTGACAGAAGCCGAAGAAAGGCTATCTGAAAAGAATAATTCCGTGGCACCTTGACAATAAAAATGCCGATTGAAAACAATCGGCAGAAGTGACACTATTTACTTTACGCACACCATATGTCACAGTCCCGATTGCCACGGATAGAAAGGAGAAATTTTATCTATGGCAAAAGGTTCTGTAAGAAAGAAAGGCAAAAAGTGGTACTACCGCTTTTATATCGAAGATGAAAGCGGAAAACAGGTACAGCGAGAGTTTGCGGGTACGGAAAGCAAGAGCGAAACGGAAGCCCTGCTCCGCAAGGCAATGGAAGATTACGAAGAAAAGAAATTCGTAGCAAAATCCGAAAACGCAACGGTGGGAATGTTGCTCGATATGTGGGTGGAAGAAGAACTGAAACCGAGCAATCTGAGCAACGGTACGGTTATGGCGTATCAAGGTACGGTCAATCGTATTAAGCAGTGCCCCATTGGCAACAGAAAACTGAAAAGCGTGACCGCCGACCATTTGCAGGCGTTTATGGATTTTCTCAGCTTCGGCGGGACAAATCCAGACGGCACAACAGCAAAGGCACTCAGCAAGGGTTACTTGCGATTGTTCTCCGCCGTTCTGCAAGGAGCGTTCCGCTTTGCGGTATTCCCAAAAAGGTTAATATCCTTTAACCCGATGCAGTATGTTGTATGGCGAGGGAAAAAGGAAAAATACGAACTGTTTTCGGATGAAGATGGCGAAACAACTTCCACACCAACGCTAACTCACGAACAGTATCTAAGGCTTGAGGATTTTCTGAAAGCAAAGGATAACCCTGCACTACTCCCCATACAGATCGCTTACTACACAGGACTTCGCATTGGCGAGGTTTGCGGATTAACTTGGCAGGACATAAATCTTGAAAAGCAGTACCTTACGGTACGCCGCAGTATGCGATACAACGGGACAAGGCACAAAACCGAAATAGGAGCTACCAAACGCAAGAAGATCCGCACAGTGGACTTCTGCGACACGCTGGCGGCAATTCTACGAACTGCCAAAGCCGAACAGCACAAAAACCGTTTCAAATATAGCGAGCTATACAGCCTCAATTATTACTGCGAAGTCAAAGAAAAAGACCGCACCTATTATGAGGTTTACAGCTTACCGAGAACGGAAGAAGTTCCCGAAGGCTACAAAGAAATATCCTTTGTATGCCTTAGACCGGATGGAGCATACGAATCTCCAAGTACGGTTGGAAATATGTGCAAAAGGGCAAAGCAAAAAGTAGAGGGTTTGGATGGCTTTCATTTCCACCAACTCCGCCACACATTCACAAGTAATCTGCTCTCCAACGGAGCAGCACCGAAGGATGTGCAGGAGCTTTTAGGTCACGCCGATGTAAGTACCACAATGAATGTGTATGCTCACGCTACAAGGGAAGCGAAGCGTACTTCCGCAAGACTGCTCGACAAGGTAGTCGGCGGCTAAAAACAAAACTTTCCCTTGTTTTCGCTCATAAGGGCAAAAACAAGGGAAAATACATTAAATATGAGTATGAAACTGCTGAAAAATCCAGTAAAATCAAGGGTTTTCAGAGAGTTAGTTAGATAAATTGGAATTTATCGACGTATTAAAACACCTTTCATAAACTGTGTTTCATTATGTGTTTCGTATACAATTTCCTTTTCTTCTTCTGTGCATCCAATCAATATTTTGATTTCTGAATCTTTCTTCATTAAATCGACAATACACATTATTGCATCAACCTTTTTTTCGCCACTTCCAACCCACACATCTATTCCTGCACCATCCATAGAGGTTGTATTCTTCAAATATCCATAATCAACTCGATAAATGAAATCAGGATACTTGGGATGTGACGTTCCTTTTGGTCTATCAATTATTATTTCTGAATTATTCACCAATTCATCTAATGCGTTCCAAAATTCAATATTATGTTGCATCTCATCAATCCTCTATAAAATCTAATTTGTTTAACTGTTATATAAACTGGCATTTATGGCTAACCCTAAACTAATATTTCTTTATTAAGATATATTCTTTATCTTCATTTAGTGTTTTTTTACCATCTAAATAATCGAATCCCAATTTGCGATAA
>JAFTOG010000047.1 GCA_017451485.1 Clostridia bacterium
CTTAAACTTTTTCTCTTCATTGTTCAATTTTCAAGGATCTTTCGCACTCGCTCCCGCAGAGTGCCTTGCTATTATATCACCTACTTCTTACTTTGTCAATACCTTTTTTGAATTTTTTTTGAGTTTTTTTATTATTTTTTAAGCTTTGGAATTAAGCACAAAAAAGTAATAAATAATAAGGGTATATATGATAAAAATAACGAAAGAGAGATACAAAATGGATAACGAAAAAAACAAAAATAACACAGAAAACGATAAGATTGACCTTATTGAAAAAAGCGGAGCAGTAAAGGAGGACAGAATATACTGCATCAGCATAGTCGGGCAGATAGAGGGGCATTATATTTTATCCCCCGACCAAAAGTCCACAAAATACGAGCATATAATCCCTCTCCTTGTTTCTATTGAGCAGAACAAGGATATTGAAGGACTATTGGTGATTCTTAATACCATGGGAGGAGATGTCGAAGCCGGACTTGCCATTTCGGAAATGATAGCAAGCATGAAAAAACCAAGTGTCTCTCTCGTGCTCGGCGGAGGTCATTCTATCGGTGTGCCTCTGGCAGTGTGTACAACAAAATCATTTATTGTCCCATCTGCCACTATGACAATACATCCAGTACGCATAAGTGGAACTGTGGTAGGCTCACCTCAAACCTATTATTATTTTGAAAGGATGCAGGACAGAATAACTAAGTTCGTATCCTCACATTCCGGAATATCCGAACAGGACTTTCGTGATTTTATGATGAGGACGGACCAAATCGCCACAGATACAGGCTCTATTATTGATGGGTACGAGGCACAACGCTGTGGGCTCATAGACCGTGTGGGAGGTCTCAGCGATGCACTCTGCGAGCTCAACAAGCTTATTGACGAGTCAAAGACAGAGTAAGGTACTAAATTCTATATATATTAATATGAAGAAAACCTTGCTTGACATATGAACGCCACAGTGATATAATTGTCCTATGCAGCTTACAAAAAAGGAGTAATAAAATGAAGGACAAAATTCTGACCGCTGTTTTTGCTGTAGCCTTGGCTGTGCTTATACTCACCACTTCTATAGGGTTACCCATATATTTCCGTCCATTTTACTATATGCAGATAAATCCGCTTGACATCCCGGAACGCACAGATATGGATTATGAATCGATAAAAGAATCCTTTGACGCAGTGCTTAACTATCTGACATTGCCCGGATATGAATTCAGCACAGGAGAATTTCCCCACTCGCAGGAAGGTGCCGACCATTTCAAGGATTGCAAGGTTTTATTTGACTTAAATATCGTTTGCCTTATTTCTTCTCTTCTTATAATCGTGGCATTATGTATATTAAAAAGGAAGAAGCTATTTACTCTCTGCCGTCCCTACAAAATGCACATTTCCTTTTCTGTAAGTGCATATCTGCTCGGATTCTTTGCGATTATCGGACTGTTAGTTTCCCTTGATTTTTCAAAAGCATTTGAAATTTTCCACAAAATATTCTTTCCCGGAAAGACAAATTGGGTATTCAGCTCAAGGACTGACCCCATAATTCTTGCTCTGCCACAAGCATTTTTCAGAAATTGTGCCATACTCATAGTTTCCTCTATTCTGATACAGACTCTATCAATGATAATTGTGAATTTAGTATTAAAAAGGAAAAGAGCTAAGGAAATAAAATAATTTAATCCCCATTACGGAAGAACCGTAATGGGGATTGCTTTATTTATTTTTCATCAGCTCAAGAGCCCGACTGCAAAGGGTCTTAAAGCGTTCCTCTTCCCGAGCAGAATCAAACCATGCCCAGCTTTTGTTTTCTGCCATGGAATTATAAGGTATCCACATCCCTGGGTCAATACGGTATTCAAATTCAAGAGGCTCCTTTACACCGTTTGCAAAAATTGTGTGTCCCTTGCCCTTTACAATTTTTGCTCCACCGAAGAGCACCTCATTGCCTGCTGAAAGCTCTGTTCCCTTTTCAAAGGAGTTCCACCTTTCAAAATGGTCGAGTGCTATTTCCAGGTATTTGTATCCGTCCTCTTTTTCTCCATTGCCAAAGTGAGCAGCACTTCTTACGAGAGATACCCAGCCGTAAAGCCCTACAAAGCCGTCAGGAGCCTTGCCGTCTCCGGCAGATTCAATAAGAGCCATATTGTATTTATGAAGCTCAATAGAACGCTTAGCATCCCATGCATTATAGCTTGGTCGGGCTATAAAATGTATAAGGAGATTAAGGCTGTTTGCTGCAAACTGCATATGAGCCTCCTTATGCTTACCATTATTCCAAAGCTCGGTTGTAAGAAGCTCATTCTTTATATAACTGTACTGAGTAACCGGAGCCTGAATCCTCCGTATGCCTGTTTTATCCTCAAAAATAACAGTATTTTTCGTCTCGTCCTCTACATATACATAATCTGCCGTAGCAATATATCCATCTGTAAGCTCTATCGCTTCGTAGTGGCGTTCCATACCGTTACATATTGGCATATAGCCATCGCCCTCGCCTTTGTAGGATGCAAGCTCGTAAACTGCAATTCGTGCACCGTCTGAAAATTCATGCTCGCAACGCACTATACCTATACCCTTAGCAAAGTAGTATGCCTTATTACCGCCACGATACGCCCAACCGTCATTCATACCTTCTATGTCAAGAGTAAGCTTAATGCAATCATCAAATGTACCTGATTTTGTGGTAATGGGTGAGGTTTTTTCACACGAAATTTTGGTTTTCACACTGTGAGGACCACAAGTATATTCAACTGTCGGTGTGGCGCCCACTCGCCATTCATCGGACCAGATACAATTTGTGGCATCTTGGAGTATACCGTATATATCATTATAAAGAACAGGCTGACCGGCATTGCCAAGAGATCCTGTGTTCTTCCATTCAAAATTCCATTTACGGGAGGAATGAATTTTAACCGTGCCGTCTTTTTTGCTCACGGCTTCTCTTGAAAAGAAATTCCAATGACCTGTAATATCCGAATCAGGTGTAATATGCTTAGCAGTTTTCATAAGTCTGCGAGCTAAAGAGCAAGCAAGCTTAGTATGTGCTTTTTCCATAGGAGTTTTTGCAAGTGTCTCTGCTCTTTCGATATATTTTGTGGTATCTGTAAGCTTTTCGCTGCCGGATTTTGTCCTGTCGAAGTATTCATTTCTTATTGCCTGAATCATATCAAACCAGGAATCCATGTTATAGCTGATACGCTCTGTATAGCAATCACGGGAAATGCCCACAGAATCCTTGTCCGTGTATACAACTTCAAAATCAGAGACAGAAACAGCATATTCCGGAGCAAACTCACACACATAGTGCCACTTATTTCCCTTTGCCATGGGTAAAAGACCTGTTCCACCTATTACATCACAGGAGCTTAGCACCATGGTTTCCGTGTTGCCGTAGATTGTATGAGAGTGCTTTACAATACCAACTCCATCCTTATACCATGTAAGGTACACGGACACATCCATATTTCTGGTATAAACCGTTTTCCAAAGCTGACAATTTTCAAAAACCCCTGCAGGAGTGTCTACGGTTTCCTTATCGTTAAGGAAAACAAGCTTACTTTTATCACTGCCGATATATTCCTCTCCAACGGATATATCAGCAAAAAACTTTCCGTCGCAGAGGGATGAATTATAGAATACGCCTCTTACATCCGTATCCACAGATTGAACATATCCATCTCCTATGCTGATATTATCCCAACGGCATAAATGTCTGTCTATATACCTGTATTTTTCTACACCGTATGATATTTGATATCTGTATACATGCTTATTTTTTAATTCGTTATTCTTTTTGTCAAATAATTCTACTGCCTTTGATGCAAGCACATAATACTCGTTTGTCAAATCAGCTATGCTAAGCACCTTATTTAAGGCTTCCTTACCTTCCTCGTTCCTGCCATTTTCAAGATACTTGTATCCAAGCCAAAACCATTCATAAGCGAGAGCTTTTGTAAATCCTGCCTCCTCAAGCATGGGAATCTGCTTTGTCTTCATAAATTCTGTCCTTGCATCTTTGGGAACCTGTTCATCCTCTCGGGCTATAACAAATATCATTATATCCTCATTTTTACCCTTAATAGCAGCTTCCTTTATTTTTGCAAAGTGCTCATCGGATTTATCTCCGTCGGTCCACCACCATCCACTTCCCCAAACATCTGCAAGTGCATGGTATTTCTTCGCACTTTCAGGAAGCTCCTCTACTTCCCTCAGCACATCCTTATATATAACTTCAAATCCGTCCTTACAGTTTTTAACTCGCCAAAGCTTAAGCTCCTCGACCTTTTTCATTACTCTTTCAACAAGAGTATCATTCCACTTTTCGTTCATAGCACATAGCTCCTTTCTTATTTTTCTTCTTCCGTCGTGCAGCTGCCATTTTACAGTTCCCTGAGAGATACGCATTCTATCTGCTATATCCACGATAGAAAATCCCTCAAAATAATAAAGCTGTATAATGGTACGCACCTTTTCTGACAGCTTACTTATAGCTGTATGCAGCTCATCCCTTTCCTCAGAGGCTACATATCTGTGCTCGGGATCGGCATCCTTATCATCGGCTATATCTCCGTATTCCGAAAGATCCACTGAAACAAAGCTACTGTATCGTCTTACCATATTGAGAGCACAGTTTTTTGCTATCCTGCAAACCCAGGACCCGTACTTTTCCTGTTCCTCCAATGTATCCAGCTTCATCCACGCTGTAACAAAAGCATCCTGAGCAGAATCCTCAGCCATAAACTGACTATGTGTTATTTTCATGGCTGAAGCGATGACCACACGCTGATACCGAGATACCAAAGTCTCATATGCCTCCTGCTCTCCTGCAAGAGTAAGCATTACCAAGGTTTTGTCGTCCTGATTTTTGAAGTGCATTTTGACCTCCTTTGAATTATTGAAGCGTTTTTGCGTCTTCATAAGGTAAGACACGGAATAAACAGGAAAGGTTGGGTGAAAAATAAAAATTTGCTATGAACAATTTAATTTTATCATATAAGTCTCATTTATACAAGAAAAACCGAGAGCCATTCTCCCGGTTTCTTCATTATTATTTTATTCTCTTTTATTTCCTTTGAAGTGCCAATATACCCTCGGCAAGAGCAGAGATAAATGCATCTGCTTCCTCTTTGGTGTTTTCCGGGCAGAGGGACACTCTTATGGAGCTGTCTGCCTCATTATCTGTAAGTCCGAATGCTTTAAGTGCCGAGCTTACCTTATTTGAATGGGACGAGCAAGCCGATCCCGAGGAAACATATATACCCTTTGCCGAAAGGTAGTGTAGCATTGTTTCACTTCTTATTCCCGGTAATGTAATATTCAGAATATGGGGGGCATGGCGTAGGGGAAGATTAGGTCTTACCTCTATATCGGAAATTCCTTCAATTATATATTGACGGAGAGTATCCATTTCCGTAATCTCGGAATTAAGTCCTGCCATATGCTCCTTCACAGCCTCTCCGAAGGCTGCTATTCCGTATACATTCTCAGTTCCCGAACGGAAGCTTTCCTCCTGCCCTCCACCGTACACAATGGGGACTATTGCCTTTGTTTTTATAACATCCGGAGAAATATACAAGGCTCCCACGCCCTTTGCACCGTTTACCTTATGAGCACTTATGCTTATCAGGTCTGCGTTTATACTTTTTCTTGTATATTTTACCTTCATATACGATTGAACGCAGTCAGCGTGAGTCACACACCTTGGTGACAGGGATTTTATCAGCTCAAATGCCTCCTTGATTCTGTAAAGGGCACCTGTTTCATTATTGACATGCATAAAGGATGCAAGTACGGCGTCCTTGCCGTTTTCCCTTATGTAATCCATATCCAGCTCTCCTCCCCGTGTAGGAACACGAAGGGCTGTATATCCCTGCTTTTCAAGACAGGAGACCGTTGCCTCGACAGAGGAATGCTCACCTGCTGTTATAAGTATTTTTTCATTTCCACGGCGTTTTTTAGCATTTATAACGCCAAGAATTGCCATATTATTTGCCTCTGTTCCTCCCGAGGTAAACACAAGCTCTCCCCGTATTCCCCTTTGGATTCCGAGAGATGCAAGAATGATTTTTCTTGCTTCCTCCTTAATATGCTCTGCATCTACGCCACGTGCATGAAGAGATGAGGGATTACCAAAATGCTCCTCTATAGCCTCTATCATCTTACGCCTTGCACCATCCGACATTTTAGTGGTAGCACTGTTATCAAAATAAATCTCTGTCATATCAGTTAAACTTAAAATTCTCAATTATACGGTTTACATCTTCCATATTGGCTTCATAGCCACCTTCTGTAGACATATATACAATTACATACATGCTTGCACGGTTTTCCACACCTATAACAAAGCACTTGTATTCGCCGTTTGCTGTGGTAAGCTTATACTCTGCCTTTCTTGACGAAACACCTGCCACAGTTACCTCTGTAGGCTCGGTTATTATTTCATATTCACCAACAAGAGAAAGCTCGTACTTGTAGTCCTGCCACCAGGTTTCGTAATCCTTGATTTTGTCGTTGTAGCTCCACTGACCGACCTGTATGCTTGACTTATCCTTCTCCGACACATGTGCCATAGTCACACCTGTCTGTATATCTACTATCCAGCTTTCCGGAATATAGAGAGTATAATCAACTATATCAGTATTGCTTGCAATCTTCATGCCCTCGGGTATGTTTTCTTCATCATTAGGCTCTCCTTCTGTCGGATAGAGCCTGTCCGTGAAGCGAAAGCTCTCCAGCATGCTATCCACATCCTCCATATTGGCTTCAAAAAGGTCACCATTCTCGTTCTCTACGGAATTATAGAGAATCACATATACGCTGTCGCCTTTTATTACACCAATTACCATACATTTATAGGTGTTTGAAACAACCTTTTCTGTACCGGAGTCTGTGGTTACGGTGTTGTCAACCGTGATCTTATATACAGCCTTTTTACCTGCTATGCCGTCTATTACTATCTTTTCATTCTGAGTAATGTATTGCACCTTGCCTGCACCGGCAAGCTCATCCTTATAATCACTCCACCAGGAGTCAAGATTGGCCACCTCACTGTCCAGCTTTCTGCTCATTACCTGAATTGAGGTAAAGTCGGTGGATGAGGCATGTGCCATAGTAACGGAGGTCTGTGTATCTATTATCCAATATTCGGGCACAAAAAGAAGATAATTAACCATAGCAGGATTGCTTGCTATCTTCATATCATCGGGAATTGGCTTTCCGTCGGGAGCCAAATCCTGACTGCACGAGGTCAGCAGAAATGCAGTCATAATAAGTGTTAGTGTTAAAATAAGTGCTATAAGCTTTTTCATTTTCATATCCTCTCGGCAATGACACAGGTAAGCTTGATTGCTTCCTTTACATCGCTAATATCTATCATTTCATTTGTGGAGTGAATGTAGGCTGTCGGAATAGATAAGGCTCCGACAAGACATCCCATTTTTGCTGTCTGTATTGCTCCTGTATCCGTTCCACCCTTCAAAAGAATCTCATCCTGGTATTTTATATTGCTGTCAAGACAGAGCTCTCTCATTTTTTCCACTATTTCATAGGAGCAAATTACGGAGGCATCCTTTATTTTTATAGCCACTCCTCCCCCCATTTTCACCTTTGTCTTGGGTGATGTGGGCTTACCTCCGGCTGAGGTAACATCTATAGCTATTCCTATATCCGGCTCGATACGGTAAGCTACAGGCTTAGCACCACGAAGTCCAACCTCCTCCTGTACTGTAAATACAAAATATAAGTCGTTATCCGTGGTCTTTATATTTTTAAGAGCCTCAAGAAGCACAAGACAGCCTATTCTGTTATCAATGGGTCTGCCTGTATATATATTACCGGAAAGCCTTTTTATGTGGGGGGCGTGTACAAAATAGTCCCCTATGCTTACCCTTTTTTCTGCTTGCTTTTTACTCTTTGCACCGATATCAATATACAGAGCATCAGTCTTTGGAATCTCACCGCTGTCAGATGGCAGGACCACTCCGTACACGCCTTTTTCGGATACTACCTCCGAATATGACGCAGAAAGTGTATTTATTCCTCCTACATTTCCAACCCGTATAAGTCCCTTTTCATCAATAAAGGTAACAAAATAGCCTATCTCATCCATATGGGAGGCAAACATTATTTTCTTTCCGTTTCCCTTTTTATGAGCTATAAGATTGCCCATAGGATCTGTAATTACCTCATCGGCGTATTTCTCCGCCTCTGCCTTAATTACATCTCTTATTTTATCCTCTCTGCCCGACACACCAGATGTCAGCATAAGCTTTTTTAATAACTCGGTCATAATTACTCCTTAATGAGCCCGAGGGCAATTTCATACATTGCCTCCAGGTCCGTGTACTTAACCACATTCGCCTGTGAATGAATATATCTTGAGGGGGCAGAGATAAGTCCCACCCTTACTCCACATATGCTTTTTTGTATTGCAGAGGAGTCATTTCCTCCGGAAATGTACTTATTTAGCTGATACGGTATATTATTTTTCTTACAAATTGATATAAGCTTATTTACCGTATCCTTATCGTATATGGTTCCGTTATCCATAAAGGAAACAATCGCTCCGTCACCGAGGATGCAAACCTTTTTTTCATCGTCCACGCCGTATATATCCTGTACAGCCTTTGACTCTATAACCAAAGCATAATCCGGCTTTACATATTCGGAGGCACATCTTGCACTTGAATAGGATATTTCCTCACGGCAGGTAAATGCGAACCAAAGGTCGTATTCTGTATCTGCTCCCTGCTTAATCGTGTCAATCAGCTTACACATTATGGCACATCCGTGTCTGTCATCAAGAGCCTTACACTTAATAAATCCATCTCCGTATTCCACATATTCGGAATCGAATACGAAATAATCTCCGATATCTGCATATTTCTCGGCATTCTCCTTGGATGTGGCACCTATGTCAATAAACATAGCATCCACCTTGGGGGGTTGCTTTTTCTCGTCATTTGTCAGAAGATGAATGGGCTTTGCAGATATAATACCCTTTATTCCTCTCTCGGACACTACCCTTTTGGCTCCAAGCACTAAGGGGTTCATTCCACCAACACAGCCGAACTTCAAAAATCCGTCCTCGGTAATCCCCTTAACCATAAAGCCCACCTCATCCATATGGGCGTTTATCATAAGCCTTGGCTTGTCCTTGTTTATTACATGGAAGTACAGGTTTCCCACCCTATCCTCTGCTATTTCACAATTTGTCGGCAGGTCCCTTTCAATATACTCCCTTATCATGGACCTTACTCTGTCCTCATAGCCACTTGGTCCAAATTCCTCGCTAAGATTCTTAAGTAATTCCTTCATATTGCCTCCAAATCGGTCTTTTCTGTATATGCGACCCTAATCAAAATATCGGCAAGAGATCTTATATCCTTAAGACAGACTGTCTCAACGGGGGTGTGCATAGAACGGAGAGGTATGCTCATAAGAACGGTAGGGATACCCTCTCCGGTTACTGATACAAGATCGTTATTTGTATAAGTATATGAGGGCTCACAAATTCTCTGATACGGTACGCCCTCCTTATCCAGCAGTCTCATTACACCTCTTGTCAATTTTCTGTCGGTAAGAGCTGATATATCTACGGATGCTCCCTTCCCACATACAATGCTGTCATAATCCTTATCGCCCTCAATAGCTCCGAAATTAACATCTGTAATTATCGCCATCCGGGGTCTGATCCGGCAGGCAGAAAGGGCTGCACCGCATTTCCCCGTTTCCTCCTGGGCAGACACTGTAGCATATATATCGTATTTAAGCTCCTCTGCACTCATACGCCTTACTGCATCAAATATAGCACATACACATGCCTTATCATCAAGTGAGGCAGCAGCCACAAATCCGTTCTGCAGCTCTGTATATTCTCCGTTTATAACAACCGGGGAGCCAACAGGAACAAGCTCCTTTAATTCATCCTTGGAATAGCCTGTATCGATATAAAGCTCCTCAATCTTCGGAACATTGCCCTTGCCCGACTTACTAAGGTGGGGAGGTATGGATGATATCAAGCCATAAATTTCTCTTTTACCGTATACTGTAACCTCGGCAGAGGGAAGAATACGGGCATCGAGCCCTCCAATATTGGTTACAGAGAGAAATCCTCCCTCCAATATATCGGTAACCATCATTCCGACCATATCAAAATGGGCATCTATCATCAGCCTTGGGGCATTATTATTCAGGCTTTTTTTTACAAAAATAAAGTTGCCAAAGGAATCCTCGCTTGCCTCATCAAAATACTGACGGGCAATTTCAAAAAGCCTTGTGCGACTCTTTTTTTCAAATCCAGAAACCGTCATAAGGGAGCATAGCTCCTTTAATGACTCTTTTATAAAATCCATTTTATAATCCTCTTACTATTTCCTTGAATTTATTTGCTTTTTCCATATAGTTTTTGAACATATCATAGCTTGCCGATGCAGGAGAAAGAACCACACTGTCTCCCGGCTTACAGGCTCCGGAGGCAATCCTTACACTTTCGGCAAAGCTGTCGCAAAGCACCGTATCGCATACTCCACATACGGCACGAAATATCTTTTCGCTGTTTGCTCCGCATATTACAGCACATTTAATTCCCTTAAGTCCGTCTTGAAGGCTATCATATGACAGGCTCTTATCATACCCACCGAGAATTACAGCTGTCCTTGGCTTATCAAAGGACGACAGGGTAGCTATTGTCCGTGATGGGGTGGAATCAATTGAGCTATCGTAATATCGGACACCGTTCTTTTCAGCGATAAGCTCCATCCTGTGTGAGACTCCCTCGAAGGTGGAGACTCCGTATTCCAATCCCTTTATGCCTACATACGGGTACACAGCACCTACTGCAAGGCATACATTAAGAATATTAAATTCTCCACGGAGCTTTATGCAGGACAGAGGCAATACAGCATCCCTGTTTCTGTATATCCATCCGTTTTTCGGGTAGACATAGCTATATCCGTCAAAATCGGCTCTGCTCATATCCTTAAGCGTTGCATATGTAATATCCGCATTGCTATCCACCAAGGATGATAAGGCACAGGTTTCCGTGCAATCCATATTAAGCACTGCTCTTTTAACGCCCTTAAGTATATTTGCCTTTGCATCCACATACTCTTTGTGAGATGAGTGTATATCCATATGGTTAGGTGTTATATTGGTAATCACGGCACATTCCGGTACGGGAATCAAATCAATAAGCTGAAAGCTGGATAGCTCACAAACAAGAATATCCTTCTCCTTAAGCTTCCCGACATAGTTAATAAGGGGATATCCGTTATTCCCACCGTAATAGGCAGGCAATCCCTCCACATCAAGAATATGCTTAATAAGTGAGCATACCGTTGTCTTACCGTCAGAGCCTGTGACACCTATTTTATGACAACCGATATGGGAAAGAGCAAAGGATACCTCGGATGTGATAAGTCCCCCTCCGGTAATATGATAGGGCATGCAGGAGGGTGAACGAAATACCATATCCTCACAGGTATCAAGATATCCGTCGCCGTAAATAAGCTCTATCTCCGGTGGGACATCAACATAATCACCGGACCTTACTGTAAAGGAATAGCCGTAGCCTCTTAGCATCTCATATACTGCTCTGTTTGATATACCGAAGCCTATCAAGGATATTTTCCCGTTAGTCATATAATCTCCTTTTTATTATACTAAATTTTGCGAATGTATTTCAATACCATTTTAATAATATTTTATTATTTTATAAAAATTTACATTTACAAGCAAATAATATCTATTAAGTCGGAAAGTGAACAAGCACTGTCAGTCATAAGCAAAGGATACATACTGCCCGATGTAAAGCCCGGCACTGTATTGAGCTCATTGAATATAACCTCATCTTCTTTTGTAACGAAAAAATCAGCCCGGCACATTCCGTGGCATCCCGTGGCACGGAACAGTGTTTTTGCATACTCTTTTATCAAATTCTCACACTCCTCCCCGATTTTTGCAGGGATTACCAGTCTTGTGCTACTGCTTTGGTATTTTGCCTTATAGTCATAAAAGTCACCCTCGTACTCAATTTGTCCTATTTTTCCAAGGATTATTTCTCCATTCCTTTCAAGAATGGCAATCTCTGTTTCTACTCCCGATATTGATTTTTCCACAAGAACAGAATTAGATATTTCCAATGCTTTTTCTATACACAGGGTAAGACTATTTCTGTTTTCCACTCTATATACCCCAACGCTGGAGCCGGAGGACACAGCCTTAACGAACAGGGGATATCCTATTTTTTCGGCTCTTTTATAGATTTCACTCTCTGTGTAGGTGCTGCTTTTATTAAGGATAAAAAAGTCTGCGACAGGCACTCCGTTTTCTTTCGCTATCAGCTTTGTAAGATATTTATTAACGGTAAGTGCCCCTGCCTCGTTATTACATCCGAGACACCTTATCCCCATAACATCAAATACAGAATGCAGAACACCGTCCTCACCGTATGCACCGTGAATAATAGGAAATACGGTGTCCGGCTTTATCCTTTTTTCCTCTCCGTAACAAAAATATGTAATTTCTCCTGTATTCACAAATAAGGATACAGGATATTTTTCTGTGCTGGATATCCACTCTCCATTTTCTATCAGGCATTCATCTCCACAGTAAACATACCATTTTCCCTCTTCTGTTATTCCTATTTTATGTATTTCAAATTTTTCCCTGTTAATATGCTTAAGTATACATCCACAGGATTTAAGTGAAACGGAATATTCTCTGCTCTTCCCCCCGAAAATCAAACACAGAGTCTGCTTTTTCATAATAATCACCCCAAAATTTCTTTCGGCTAATACAAATTACGAAAAATAAAAATGATACCAATCGCCGATCAGTATCATTTTATGCAATATTTAATTATTTGTTAATCAGGCATGCCCGTACATTACCACCGTAATCATACAGTATCTCATAGCCGGAATACATTTTATTTTCAACCACGAAGTTAAGAAGAGCCCTCATAGACTCCCCCTGGTCGAAGCCAAATTCAATTATAAGACAGCCTCCTGTCTTAAGATGGGAATAGCTGTTGTATATAATGGGTCTTATGATATCAAGACCGTCCTCTCCACCGTCAAGGGCAATATAAGGCTCCATTTTAACCTCATCGGACAGAGTATCCATATCCCTTGTAAGTATATACGGAGGGTTAGCAAGAATTGCATCATACTCTCCTACAAGAATATCACAAGTTGCATCGGCTTCCATAAAGCTACATTTTTCCGAAATATGATGCAGATGTGCATTTTTACGGGCCATATTAAGGGCGTCCTCTGAAATATCCACAAGGGTAAGCTCCGTAATATCGGGACGATACAGAAGCAGAGAAATACCTATACAACCACTTCCTGTACACAAATCTGCCACACGACCCTGTTTTTTTACAACATTTATAGCCTTTTCCACTACAATCTCGGTGTCCTGCCTTGGTATTAAGCACTTATCAGAGACAAGAAAGCTCTTACCCATAAAGCTCCATTTACCAAAGATGTGCTGAAGGGGTATTCTTTTTTTCCTCTTTTCCACAACAGCAAGTACAGGTCCATCATCATATTCTCTGTCCTTATCAGCAAGTATGGATGATGGGCTTACGGAAAAAAGATGCTCTATGGTAAGGTATGCCTCACATTTTGCCTCTTTTGAGCCTGCATCGGCAAAGGTCCTTATTATTTCATTAATTTTCATTATCTTCTGAGATATTTTCTGTATTTACAGACACTTCCTCGGCTTTTTCCGTTGTTTCGCCTAAGGCCTGCACCTCGTTTACGCAGGAATCTGGCTCCTCTGCCTTAGCATTATTGTTTTCATTTTCTCTTTCTGCCTTGGCTATGGCCTTCTTTTCCTTAAGCTCGGCAACCTTCTTTTCTACATCCTTCTTTTTCATTGCTGTAAAGCCGATATGCTTAAGATTGTCCTCTACATCTATATCATACTGCTCTGTATCAAAATCGGGAAATTCCTCAGGCATAGAGGATTTGATTGCACAAATAGCGATGGCGAGCTGACCCTCATCCGGCTCCTTAGTGGTTATCCTCTGCATCCAAAGACCCGGAGCTGAGCAGATTTTGGTAAATATATTATCGTGCTTGCCGGCAAACATAATAAACTCGTAGCCGATTCCCACCACAAGAGGGAGAATAGCAAGCTTTATCGCTGCCCTTAACCAGGTGTTATCCCATACGGGAATAAGCATACCTGTAAAAATGCCGATTATAAGCATTACAAACATAAAGCTTGTTCCACAACGGGGGTGAAAGCGTGTGCATTTTTTTGCATTCTCGGGAGTAAGCTCCATTCCCGCCTCATAGCAGGCGATGGATTTATGCTCTGCTCCGTGGTATTGGAATACTCTCTTTATGTCCTTCATCAAGGATACAATGAGCATATATGATATAAATATAAGGATCTTGATAACGCCCTCTATGGTTGCCTTAAGGTATCTGTTTATATCACCTGTAAAGTACTCCAGCACTCTTGTAAGAAAGCCCGGCAGCCACATAAAAAGACCTATGGCAAGTGCAACACCGAGTATCATGGAAATTGCCATTATAAGGGCAGTTCCTACTCCACCCGATTTCTTTTCCTCATCCTTTTTTTCCTCTTCAAGCTCCAATACTGCTGTGGACTTGCTTATTGTCTTAAAGGAAAGAACAAGGGATTCTACAAATCCGATTATTCCACGCAGGAGAGGAATATTAAGCCATTTGTGTTTTTTTCTGACAGAAACGAATTTTGATTTCTGTATATCTACGCTTCCATCCTCTTTTCTCATAGCGAGGCATACATCCTCACCGTTCTTCATCATTACGCCCTCAATAACCGCCTGTCCACCAACCTTATTGCGGCGGCACGAAAGCTCACAATTTTTATCCATTAAGTTTCCCTTTCTCTCTGTCAAGGTAGCTTTGAAGTATAAGAGATGCACTCATAGCATCAATTATATTCTTTCTTTTTGCTCCTCTTGTGTTGGTTATATTAAGTATAGTATGTGCATTAGCCGTAGAAAGCCGTTCATCAAAGAGCTCAACCTCTATATCCGTAAGCTCCTTTAGTCTTTCTGCAAATGCCCTCGCCTTTTCGGAACGGGGGCCAAGAGTACCGTTCATATTTATAGGATGCCCAAGAACAATCTTACCAATATTATTTTCAATGGCGAACCGAGCAACACCCTGTGCCGTTTTTTCAAAGCCACCCTTTATGCATCCACAGGCACTGGCAAGAAAGCCAGTTATATCCGACATTGCAAGACCTGTCCTGGCGTCTCCGAAGTCAACACCCAGTATCTTTTTATTCATAGCTTCCTCCCTTTTTATTGTCCGTTTCGCAAAAGAAATCAAAAATGTACATTCATTGTAACACATCGAAAAAACAAATTCAATTATATATTGTAAATTTTTTATAATACACAGTTGCATTTTCAACAATTTTGTGGTATATTATTAGTATAAGTAAAAAAATAAGAAGGAGTGATTCGTAATGAAAAATAGCTTTGTTAAAGGATTTTTAGCTTTTTGTGCTGTAATGCTCTCTTTCGCAGCTGCTATTGGTGTAGTAATGCAGGTATTCAAGAAGTTCTTTACAGTTTCTATTGAATTTAGCCCCAAATATGAGAATGACGAGTGTGAATGTGAAGACTGCTGTGAAGAGGTAGAGGCTGACGACAGCATTGAGTTCAATCTTTGTGATGAAGATGCTGAGGTTGAAAACGCATAATTAATCTAAGCTCCAATATGCAAATTTATAGCGTAGCGATTTTCGCTACGCTATATTTTTTATTCTGCATTACTAAAATTTTATCTTTTTCATATGCTCAAATATACCCTGTGCCATCAGCTCGCTTCCGTAGGCATTGGGATGAATGCAATCGGTAAAGCACTCCTGAATATGAGGAACAAGGTGCCATCCGTCTATAACGCTGATATTAGGGTATTTGGCACATTCGGCTTTGATTTTTTTACATACGGCGTTTAATCTCTCAGGATTATATCCGGGGTCAAAACGGTAAATGGGGGTTACACTTATAACGGGTATATCTCCGTACGCCCTGTTTAATGCACTGTAAAATTCCTCTATATTTTTTTCGTAATCGTAGCTTAAATCATCGTGATAATTAGTACCGAGAGCCACAAGGATCTTATCGGGGACAAAGCCCTCTATCGGCATAACGCTTCCCTTTTCGTATCTGTATCCACCTATCCCCTGGACCAACATTTCATAATCCGTTTTTCTATAGAGGGAGTTTATGTAGGAGGAGCCTGAAATTTTTGCACCGTAGCCCTGAGTAATAGAATCTCCAATAGCAAGGAGCTTTTTATTCCTTGCCCTTACAGATTTCCATTTGCCATTAACGGTAAGGCACTTAATTCCGATAGGAACATCTATGGGCAGGTACAGGGTCACCTTTTTCTCTCCGTCATGAAGAGTAAAGTTCGCTATGCCCTTGCCTCCCCTTGTAATATGATGGATTCCCATAGCAAGATCGTCTACATAAAGGTCAATGGAATTATCCCCTGAATACACCTCGGGAGTATTATAGTATAACGATATTTCTTTGGCATCTGTGATAAATTCTATTTTTATTCCCGTCTGTAGCTTAGCACGGGTATACCAGAATTGATCTCTTTCCTTAAAGTGGTCAAGCTGTTTTTCGGAATAATGATAAGGATACAGATATCCCTTATCCTCCTTAAAAAAGCACGCACCATTTATAAGTTTCTTTATAGAACCAACTAAAAGCTTCATATGTCCTGCTTAGTTAAGTCTTATACTTCTTGTAATCAAGAGAGCCTGTAGCACCTTGCGTACGGAGGCCATATCGGATGGGTGGTCGAAAAGCATTTTAGCAATATCGGTAGGAACCTCTTTTCTTTCTCTTGAAGCAATGTCGTAAAACATATTTTTTTCATCTGCTGTAAGCTTAGTCAGAGTGTTTATCATTCTCATCTGCACATCAGCAGGAGGGGGACAAACCTTTCCCGAGGCTATATCATAAAAATACGGCTTTCCTATGCCGACAGACTCATAAAAATTCTGCTGTGTAAGTCCTTGCTTTTTAATAGCCTCCTTCAAAAAATTGCCAAAGGTCATATTGATATCCATAATTATCTCTCCTTTTCGGTATGTCTGTATACTTACATACTAACATATGAATCCCCCTTTGTCAAGAAAATCAGAACACTTTTTCTATACTATTTATATAGGCCTCCATTTCAGTAAGCTCTTTTATTTCTTTAGCTTTATTTATGATTTTATCCTGCTCCTCGTCCTTTAAGCCAAGGAAATAGCCAAAGGCTCTTGTATTTCCGGAAAAAGCCATTTGCATATACACAGGCATATGGTCATTTATTATATCAAACATAATTACCTCCGTAATATCCTTATATATATTTTCTCTCTCAAACAATAAAATATGGATGGTAATTACTTCTTTAACTTGACAAACGGATTTTTTTTATTTATAATAAATTCGAACTGAACCGGACGGTTGCGCGGTATGTCGCCGAAAGGTATTACCGTGAGGAAAGTCCGTGCTTCACAGGGCAGGATAACTGATAACATCAGCCGAGGGTGACCTTAGGGAAAGTGCAACAGAAAATTACCGCCATTTTATGGTAAGGATGAAAACGCGAGGTAAGAGCTCACGACACGCTATGGTAACATAGGGTGGGTGTAAACCCTATCCGAAGCAACACCGTATACAAGAACCTTTATTTGCCCGATAAGGCTTTTTGCCGTTCTTGTGGGTGGCACGCAATATTTTGCGGAGCGTTCCGGTGACGGGACGCAAAGATAGATAACCGTCGATTACAGAACACGGCTTATAGGTTCAGTTCATACAAAAAAGCGACACCGGGTGTCGCTTTTTTGTTTTACTGTCGTGACTAATAAAACCGCAATGTGTAGAGTGGCATAAAATACTGTGCATCCCTAAGCCTTGTTTTAAGGTAAAGGCAAACAAAAAGCTTGTTTACAGGCATAAGTAACGGGATGTATGTCTACGTCTGAAATTAAACCCCCCGTTTTTGAAGTGAACCTCATTTGGTTCCATTCAAATTTCGGGGGATATTTATTCAATTATGTGTCTTAGTGCTTATCCGACAAGAGAATCGAATACAAGCATAAGAGCAAAGCCTACAAGAAGTGAATAGGTTGCACTCATTTCATTACCGTGAGAGTGAGTCTCCGGTATCATTTCATCACTTATAACATAAAGCATAGTGCCTCCCGCAAATGCAAGAGCAAAGGGCAATATTGCTGTTGAAATGCTGACAGCAAAATAGCCCAGCAGTGTTCCCACTATTTCCACAACTCCTGTGGCAAGGGCTATCAAAAATGTTCTGCCCTTTTTCATTCCCGTAGCAAGCATAGGTGCAATTATTACCATGCCCTCAGGTATATTCTGCAGTGCTATACCGCCTGCAATCACCAACGCCTCTGCCGTATTCCCGGTGCCGAAGCCCACTCCTGCCGCAATACCCTCAGGCAAATTATGAATAGCTATTGCCATTACAAAGAGTAAGACCTTATTAACCTGCTCCTTATTATGAGGATGCTCCTCCTGGTCAACACCGGTCATCCTATGAAGGTGAGGCACAAGACGGTCCATAAGATTTACACAGATTGCTCCTAAGAAAATTCCCAATATACATACGGGCAATGCATATTTACCACCCAGCTCTAAGGATTCACCTATAAGACCGAACACCGCCGCACTGAGCATTACTCCACCTGCAAAGGCAAGTACTATGTCGTTAAATTTATGACTCGTACCCTTAAAAACAAAGCCAAGTAAGGAGCCTATCACGGTTGCTCCACCGACTCCAAGGGCAGTAATCAACGCTATTTCCATGTTATCACAACCTTTCAGTACGCATACTGCTATTATACAATAATGCAAGTAAAATGTTAATACACTGCATCAAAGAGCTGAAAGCTCCTTAAAGCTGTCCTTAAGTGCAGGATAAAGCTTGCTGTAAAGACTGAAGTATTCCATATATTCCCGATGATTAGCCTCATTATATCTTGTCTTTCCTCTTTCGGAAATACAGATATCACAGCCCTCCTCGACAGTTTTGAATACACCGGAGGCAACTCCTCCGAGAATTGCCACTCCAAGGGCTGCACACTCCTGGGAAACAAGGGTTTTTACATCTATTCCGTACACATCTGCCAGTATTTTCTGCCACAGTTTACTCTTTCCTCCTCCACCGCAGATAACCATATCGGACACATCTATGGAAAGCTCCTTAAGAAGCTCCACACAGCTATACAAAGAGTATGACACACCCTCCATAACAGCCCTTGCCATATGTGCACGGGTATGCATTGCAGAAAGACCGAAGAACACACCTCTGGAATTTACATCAAGGATAGGTGTTCTTTCTCCCATAAGATAAGGAAGATATATAAGCTTATCAGAGCCTATTCTGACAGCCTCACTTTGGGCATCGAGCTCCTTATAGCTTATATCTTTGGCAAGAGTATTTCTGAACCAGTTAAGGGAAAGCCCTGCTGCCTGTGTAACTCCCATTACATGCCATTTTCCTGGGACAGCACAGCAGAAGGTATGTATTCTTCCGTTTTTATCAAAAATCGGCTTATCTGTGTGGGCAAAAACCACTCCGCTTGTTCCGATTGTAGTAAATGCCTTACCCGTCTTGCATACTCCGGCACCAATTGCAGCAGCAGCGTTATCTCCTGCACCGCCTGCTACAACGATACCTTCCCTAAGTCCTGTTTTTTCGGATGCCTCCGTTGTTACGTAGCCTGTTGCCTCGGGACTCTCATACACCTTTGCAAGCAAGCTCATATCTATACCGAGCTTATCGCAGACCTCCTTGCTCCAGCATCTGCCGGCTATATCAAGAAGCTGCATTCCCGAAGCGTCGGAAACCTCTGTAGCATATTCTCCCGTAAGCATAAATCTTATATAATCCTTAGGAAGAAGAATATGCCTGCATCTTCTGTAATTTTCCGGTTCATTTTTCTGTACCCATCTTATTTTTCCTGCAGTAAAGCCCTCTAACGCAGGATTGCAGGTTATTTCCATAAGCCTGTCGTGTCCGATTATTTCTTCTATTTCTCGACACTCCTCGGTAGTTCTGCCATCGCACCAGATTATTGCATTACGGATAACCTCATTATTCTCATCGAGCATCACAAGACCGTGCATCTGTCCCGAAATACCGATCCCGCATATTTCTCCGTCAGTAGCCTTTTCTGTAAGGTACTTAAGAGTCTTACATACAGCCTCCCACCAATCCGTGGGCTTCTGCTCTGCCCAGCCGTTTTTCGGCTGGTATAAGGGATATTCCTCTGTACAGGATGCAATCTCCCTACCCTGTATATCAAAAAGAACGCTTTTTGTTCCCGATGTGCCTACATCAATACCTATTAAATATTTCATTGTGTTTCCTCCTTGCTCCAAAGCTGCTGTCTGCATGTGCAATATTTATGTTTTTATATGCTTATTTTACCATATAAAAAATTCTTATGCAACAGAAAAAACAGGTTTTTTCAAGACATATATTGCTTTTTACTTACTTTTATGGTATCATAACTAAGCAAGATGATTTTTGGAGGATGTTATGTCTTTGTTTTTTCAAGATGAAAAATATGCCTCGGTTGAATTCCCCTGGCTGAATATTAATATAAAAAATATCAACTATATGGCAGATGCTTCCACTTGGGTAAAGCTTGTTATTATAAATTCCGGTTCTGTAAATGCCACTATCAACGGTAAAAGCCATACAGCACAGGCAGGCGATATGCTTTTGATTTTACCCGGTGAGATACACTCCTTTGTGTCAGATTCAAGCGATGTGATTATTGTAAATATACCGTGTAACGGAGATAATGACGATACAGATATATATAAATGTATTTCCACCACTCCGATTATCAAGGGCTCATCTGCACTAAGCCGAGAGCTACGGGATTATATAGGCATTATAACGAAGGAGCTTAGCAACAGGAATCCTGGATATTCCTATATGGCTAAGGGTATTGCAGGTGTTCTGGTATCATCTCTTATCAACTCGAGGGTAATAAGAGAATTAACCCAGGATGAGCTGAAAAAGCAGGAGGCTGAAAGTTCTCTGCTTATTACTGTGAAGAAATATATAAAGGAAAGCTACAAGGAAAATATTTCCTTAGAGAGTACATCTGCTCATTGCAATCTTTCTCTTTTCTATTTTTCCCACCTTTTCAAAAGAATCACAGGTGTGACATTTTACGACTATCTTACATCGTACAGGCTTGATAAAGCCTTGGATATGCTTTTTGAAAGTAAAAAAATCCTTAATGTGGCATCCGAATGCGGATTTGCAACGGTAAGGACCTTCAACCGTTCATTCAAGAGCTTTTTCGGTTGCTCCCCATCGGAGTATTTAAGCTCGAACAAATAACAGGAGGCTCTATGATAAAGGCTATTATATTTGACCTTGACGGAACGCTGTGCGACACCCTTGACGATATACGGACGGGTGTGAACTCCGTGCTTGAAAGACTGGGCTATAAGACCAGAACAAAGGATGAAATACATAAGTTTATAAACAACGGTGCAAGGGAGCTTATAAGACGGTCTCTCCCTAAGGATGTGCAGGGTGTGGATTTTATATTGGAGAGTGCCCTCTCCGATTACAATATGGAATATGCCAAGTGCTACTGTAACGAGACCCACGCTTACGAAGGAATAGAGGAGCTTCTTATTGAGCTTAAAAGCATGGGATACAAATTAGGTGTACTTTCAAATAAGCAGGACCCTTTTGTAAAGGATATTATAAATAGAATGTTTGGGGACGATACATTTACATTTGTAATGGGTCAGTCCGGATTTCCACCCAAGCCCGACCCGTCTTCTGCATTGTATGTAGCAAAATCTATGGGTGTTAAGGCTGAAAATTGTATATATGTAGGAGATTCCGATGTGGATGTTGAGACCTCTTACAGAGCAGGCATGGCATTTATCGGTGTAAAATGGGGATACAGAGATGAGGAGGTGCTTCGTATGGCAGGTGCATCTACTTTGGCATCTACTCCCTTTGAGCTTTTACAAGGTATTATTGATTTGAGTGCAGAAGAAGACGCATAATAAAAGAATCACCACAGTCATCGGACTGTGGTGATTCTTTTATTTTACAGTTAAATTTTCATTATACCAAATACATCGAGAATTGAAGAAACAAGTATAGCAACAAGAAATACAGGTGCTATATATTTAATTATTACATTAAAGAGCTTCTTTGCTTTAAAGGGGGCACTTATCTCCACCTCTTCATGAATAGCCTTGGGCTTAATAATAAAGCCGATAAATATACAGGTAAAAATAGCCACAACAGGCATAAGAATACTATTCGACAGGAAATCAAAGAAGTCAAGGAACTGCAAGCCTATTATCTTTATTCCTCCAAGCACACCGTAGCCGAGTGCAGAGGGTAAGCCGAGTACAAGACATCCTACAAGAACGATAAGGCATGTTATCTTTCTGTCTATCTTGAACTTATCCTGAATAACAGATACTACAGTTTCTGCCAGAGATATAGAGGAGGTAAGAGCTGCCAGAAGCACTAAAATGAAGAACAAAGCTCCTATAACCTGTCCACCCCAGATTGCATTGAATACCTTAGGCAATGTTTTGAACATAAGGGACGGACCTGCTGCAAGATCACCCTCTCCACCAAACACGAACACAGCAGGAATAATCATAAGACCTGCAAGGAAAGCAACTCCCGTGTCAAAAATTTCTATCTGGTGGACGGATTTTTCAATGTTTACATCCTTCTTCATATATGAGCCATAGGTAATCATAATACCCATTGCAAGGGACATTGAGTAAAATAACTGACCCATTGCGGAAATTACTGTCATAATCGAGAACTTGGAGAAATCAGGCTTGATATAGTATACTACGCCCTCCCACGCACCGTCGAGGAACATTACATAAATTGCAATGAACAAGGAAATAACAATAAGAACAGGCATCATTACCTTACTTACCTTCTCAATTCCCTTTTCAACACCGAAGAGAACAACAACCATTGTAATTGCAATATATAAAAC
Source organism: Clostridia bacterium (assembly GCA_017451485.1). Lineage (GTDB taxonomy): Bacteria > Bacillota > Clostridia > Oscillospirales > CAG-272 > RGIG2000. The sequence goes on from JAFTOG010000047.1 coordinate 23,056, forward strand.
GAACCAAAGAATCGGCTCTCCGGCACCGGTAACAAATTTGTCAAAATATGTTACGGTTTCTGTTACATCGCCGTTTACAACAGCTTCCGACCATGTTGTATCGTCTCCGTTTCCTGATATAAACATAGCAAAATATTTCATTACCCATCCACCGATTACCGAGTAGTAGGGTAAAATAAGCATAGGTATTATTGCTCCAAGATATCCGATAAACGCAAATTTTTTACTTAACTTGGCAAACGCACCAACGGGGCTTAATCCTGTTTTTCTGCCTATTGCTATTTCAGCCACCATAAGCGTAAAGCCAAAGGTAACTGCAAGTATTATATAGACAAGAAGGAATATACCTCCACCGTACTTTGCGGCAAGATAGGGGAATCTCCATATATTTCCAAGACCCACAGCACTTCCCGCTGCGGCAAGAACGAAGCCTAACTTACCGGTAAAAGAGCTTCTCTGTTTTTCCATATTCTTTTCCTTTACAAGTTTTGTTTCAATAATTATCTAATATATTATTCCATATTTCGCCAAAAATATCAATACCTTTCACATTTTTGGGTTAAAAATATACTAAGTGCTTATTATTTTGTAATAGTTGTCCTTATTTTCGCACATAGCAGAAAGAGTTATATACGGTATATTGTCAATGACGGCATTTGCTCCACAATGATAATGTCCCTGTAAAACGAGCTTAACCCTTTCACTATGCTTTATAATTTCTCTCACCTCTTCACTGTTCTTGATAATGTGACACTCTTGCACATTTGGGTCCAGATTTTCGTGGACGAGAATTACACATTCTTTTGAAGAATTATTAAGAGCTTTTTTCAAAAATTCTATCTGCTGCGGAGGCAAATTGGAATCCGTCCACTCGACTCCCGCAATGTCAAATCTAATCATATTGGATCGGTAGTTAGCATCAAGAACTATAAAATCGAGCTCCTCTGTGCTTACTACATAAGGAGGAATTTTGTAGCCTGTCTTTTCCACAAGCTCCTCTGCTTTCATCATAAGATAATCGTGATTACCCGGTACGAGATAAAATGGAATACCGTAGGAGTTAATAAGCTCCATAACCTCTATAAAGCACTTCTCCACCGTTTCCTTGGTATCTGTGGGACCGTGATCGGTAAGGTCTCCCAAGCAAAAGCAAATGTCCACTCCCTCTCGTTTAAATGCCTCCATCGATACCTTAATTTTTTCGAAGGATGCACCGGAATCCCTTCCACCTCCAAGCTGAGATTTACAATAATGGCTGTCCGTAAAAAGTCCTATTTTCATTCCTCATCCCCCCAATAATCAACTTGATGTGGAAGTCCTATATCCTTGGCATGGAATACAGGCTCCTTACCCTCTTTTCTCTGCTTTTCATAATCCTTAATAGCTCTTACGCCATACTTACCGAGGATAATTATAACAGGAATGTTTATAAGTGCCATAAGACCCATTGTAATGTCAGCAATATTCCAAAGAAGATCTGCTGTAAGTCCTGCTCCCACAAGAATCAAAAGAGAGCAAACGATGTAATATCCTCTTGTAAACCATTTGGAGGGCTGACGCTTGAATATATGAATCACAGCCTTGTCTACATAATAGAGATTGCCGAGCAGGGTGGTAAAAGCAAACAGCACCATCGCCACAGTAATGAATATTGGACCAAAGCCACCTAATGTGGCACTGAGTGACTCCTGTACATACTGTGCATCCGTCATTGTCGGTGTGGGATCAACTCCTGAGCACATACACATAAATGCAGTTGCAGAGCAAACGAGGATCGTATCTATAAACACAGAGAGTACCTGAACAAGCCCCTGCTTTACCGGATGCTTTACATCGGCTGATGCAGATGCATTAGGGGCTGAGCCCACACCTGCCTCGTTGGAGAACAAGCCCCTTTTTATTCCGTACATAATACAGGAGCCTGTAAATCCTCCAAAAATCGCTTTGAAGTTAAAGGCATCCTTAAATATAGAGGCAAAAACCCCGGGGAGAGTGGTTATATTCAGTATTACGACAATCAATGCGACAAGAATATACGCAATTCCCATAACAGGGACCATGATTCCCGTAACCTTTAATATTCTCTTTCCTCCACCGATAAGACAGTATGCAACTGCAATAGCGATTATAGCACCTATTATCCAGGGAGTTGCCTTCTCATTATAGAAGCTATATACTGAAAATGTAGACTGGAGGTTGTAGGACGCAAGCATATTAAAGCCTACACCGTAGGTAAGAATAAGAAATACAGAAAACACTATTGCAAGTGGGCGACACTTAAATGCCGTTTCAATATAATATGCAGGTCCACCGTAGCAACCGTCGGGACCTCTTTTCTTATAAATCTGTGCTATTGTGCTTTCCATAAGTGCCGATGCACTGCCTATAATAGCAATTACCCACATCCAGAATACAGAGCCGAAGCCGCCGCTTAGTATAGCTGCGGAAACTCCGATAATATTACCTGTTCCTACTCTTGATGCCGTAGACACCATAAGTGCCTGAAAGGAGGAAACTCCCTTTCCATCACTTGGCTTTTCCGTAACGGCACGAAATTGCTCCTTCATTAAACGAAAAGGGGCGAACCTTGTGCGAACAGTGAAATACACTCCTGCTCCCACAAGCAGGATAATGAGTATATATGTATACATCACATTACTGATGCCTGATATTATATTCTCCAACATAAAAGCTCCTTAGACATATATTCAACATATTTTAACATATTTTTCAAAATAAAGCAATATATAATTATTCTCTTTATGTTCAAAATGTTTTATTAACTATTTTACCTGAAAAATTGATTTTTTTATGCCGATATGCTAAAATAAATTTGAAAATGCTTTTCAAGGAGAATCTGTTATGGAAAAAAAGCTTATAAACTCTTATCCTGCCTCAAATTGGTTCGATTCTACACCTGTTGGTAACGGTAGAATCGGTGCTTCCGTTTACGGATGCGTTTATGATGAAAGAATACTCATAAATCATGAGGCTCTCTTTAATTACGCAAGAACTATGGAGATACCCGATGTTTCTGATTCTCTTGCCGTTGTCAGACACCTTATGGACGAAAAGAAATATGCCGAGGCAGAAACATATTATACCAAAGCACTCAGAGGTGCGGGATATAATGCAGCCAAGGGTAAATTTTATCCTGCATTTGATATCCGTATGATATTTGGCACCTTAGGGGCCCCCTACGAGTATAAGCGAGAGCTTGATATGGAAAACGGAATATGCACCGTATCCTACAAGGAAAACGGAGAAGCTGCTACCCGCACCGTATTTGCATCCCATACTGATAAATATGTTTTTGTAAATATCAAAAAGCCTTCTCCCTTCAATATGATATTCGCCCTTGAAAGACACGATCTTTCCGACTGGGTTGATTATCGCAACTGTGATAAATTTGAAAGCTTTTCCCGTGAGGGCTATGTATACTCTCATTGTGAAACAGAGGGCAAGCTGAACTACTCGGGAATAATTAAGGTCCTTTATACCGACGGACAAATGACCCATATCGAAAAGGCAAAGAAGCGTAAAATAGATATGGAGGGAGCATTGGTTCTCGACAACAGTATAAAAATCGAGGGAGCTACAGAGGTTACTCTTTTACTCAATATTGAAAACAAGGCTAAAAGCTTTGACAAAATGCGTAAGGAAGTGGATAAATTTACACTTTCATTTGACGAGGCTATTGCCCGTCATACAAGAAAATTCCGTTCACTGTTCAACGGTGTCAGACTTAACCTTTGCTCCGACTTAAAAAACAAATCAAACGAAGCGTTGCTCCTTGAGGGATACGAGGGAAATATCGGCAATATGCTCATAGAAAAAATGGCAGATTACGGAAGATATCTCCTTATCTCTTCATCAATGAACTGCAGCTGCCCTGCCAACCTCCAAGGTGTATGGAACGGAGCATACTCCCCTGCCTGGGCGTGTACATATTTTAACAACGAAAATATACAAATGGCATATTGGCAGGCATATGCAGGTGGTCTTGCCAAGGCTGTGCTACCCCTATTCAATCTTTATGATAAATTCAAGGATGATTACAGAGAAAACGCAATGAGGCTGTTCGGATGCCGTGGTATCCTCCTCCCACTGTTTATGGATAATTCCAACGGAAGAAAGGACAATTTACAGCCCCATGTTCTGTACTGGACAGGAAGCTCTGCGTGGATAAGTGCTATATACTACGATTATTATTTATACACAGGGGACGAGAAATTCCTTATGGAGAGGGCATATCCCTTTATGAAGGAGTCTGCACAATTCTACGAGGACTTTCTTGTATATGATGAAAACGGCAAGCTGAAATCCTACCCCTCCGATTCTCCCGAAAACAGACCTCTCGGTGATTATGAGGGCTCAGGTGAGATAAGCTGTAGCATAAACGCCACAATGGATTTCGCTTTGGTGAAGGAGCTGCTTACAAATCTTATTTCCGTATGCGATAAATTAGGCATAGACCGGGAAAAGGCAGAAAAGTGGCGTAGGATGCTTTCCGGTATACCTGAATATGAGATTAATGATGACGGTGCTATCAAGGAATGGATGCACCCTGACTTCAAGGACAATTATCAGCATAGACACCAATCCCATATCTACGGTCTTTTCCCGGGATATGAAATAAACGAGCAGGATAACAAGACTATTTTCGATGCTATGAAGGTAGCAGTGGAAAAGCGTCTTTGCATAGGTCTTAAGGATCAGAGTGGATGGAGCCTTGCCCATATGGCAAACATTTATGCAAGGCTTGGAGAAGGAAAAAGGGCGAAGGAGTGTCTGGATTTACTTCTCCGCTTCTGTACAGGACAGAATCTGTATACATATCATAACGACTGGAGAAATATGGGCGTAACCCTTAAATACATTCACGGAGGTCACGCACCCTTCCAGATCGACGCAAATATGGGCTTTACCGCCGCTGTTTACGAGATGCTTATGTATTCCGATCTTACAAAAATTAAGCTGCTCCCCGCAATTCCGGAGAGCTGGAGCAAGGGCAGTGTAAGTGGACTCAATGTCCGTGGAGGACTTAAGGTTAGTATCAAGTGGAGTATTAGCTCCGTAACAGCCACAATTACTGCAGATAGGGACAAGACAATAAATGTTGGCTCCCCCGTTAATTATTGCCTTAAAAATCCGGAAATGTACGAAAAAAGCTGCTACGGTAATGATTTTATATGCCTGAATCTTAAAAAAGGTGACAAAATTTTACTCGAGTATACTAAATAAAATAGACGGTTTAGCGTCATGAATTTAATGACACAACGCTAAACCGTCTGCTTTTTGTCTTATATTAATGATTTCAAGTACTCTATACTTTCTTTTGCATCCTTGAGGGCATCATCATACCAATCATCCTTTTCATAAACGAGGTATTCTATGTTACTATCCTTAATTGCCCTCATAATAGACGGGAAATCAACCACGCCCTTGCCCAAAGGGGTAAAAATCATAGAATTATTCTCTATTTTATAATCCTGTAGGTGGATGATTTTACCGTAATGTCCATGCTTCCTTATATAATCTACCGGATCTACGCCTCCGTAATTAAGCCAGCATACATCAAACTCGGGAGAAACAAGGCATCTGTCAAAGGTATCAAGCATTCTGTCAAGATGGCGTTTCCCGTTATGGTATTGAAGCTCAAAATCATGGTTATGATAACAAAGCTCCATACCTGAACGCTTAAGCCATGTTCCAAGGGTATTAAAGCCCTGGGTCAAGGTAATTAAACGGTCATATGAGGTTAATTGGGATTTGTTTATACAAGGAACTCCCCAGAATTTCACACCAAGTGTCTGTAAAAACTGAATCTGCTCCTTGTATTGCTCCTCGGTTGTGCTGCTGTCATATCCCTGATGAACGGAAGCACCCTCCAAGCCGTACTTGTCAAGCAGAGCTCTCAATTCCTGTGCACTCTTGCCGAAATATCCTGCAAACTCTACAAACTCAAAGCCCATTTCAGAGACACGCCTAAGGGTATTTTCTACGCTTTTCTCCATTTCACCACGAAGAGAATACAGCTGAATGCCGATTTTAAGCTTTTTCATTTTTTCTATCCTCAATATAATTCTTAAGCATAAGCAACCAGTCTGTCTGAATAAAATCCACATCCTTGTCGATAAGCCATCCCCATCCCTTGTCGGGGTCATCGGTCAATGATATATCATCGGTCTTGTGAGCAGAGATAACATCTGCCTCGTTATAAATTATAGAATTTGCCCAGATCAGTCTGCCCTTTTCGTGCATGGACTTAATATACTCATCGCTTACGCACGGGTCGTCCACCTTACCAAAAAGTATTTCAGCACCTATTACATTAATACCATCTGCCTTTAGTCGGTCGGTAGAGTTATCCTTGCCACGCACAAGGGGAACGAACATAAAGTCAGGAGCATATTTTTTTACGCCCTCAAGACTCTTTTCATCCTCGTAGGTTTTTACAATAACCTGTTTCTCCACTCCTGCCTTGCGTATTTCATTGGAAATTCCCTCTATATCGGTCCAGAATTTATCCACATTTATGTACACCCTGTCCTTAAGAAGGGCAAACACCTCAGAGAGCCTTGGTACCTTGTAGCTTGTGGGAACGGAATCTTGATTTACAAGAAACATAGCGTCCACCTCAGAGGAATCCATTTCGGATATTGATCTTTTACTTCTTAAAAATACATGCTCCATGCCGGGATGAAAAACATAGTACACGCCATCCTTGGATTTGGAAACATCTATTTCCACAACATCAGCCCCCTGGCTAAGTGCTATTTTATATGCTGCAATAGTATTGCACGGGATATTAGCTCCACAAACTCCTCTGTGGGCAACCAAAAAGGGAGAGCCCTTTTCTTTTCTGTTTTCAAGAATACTTTTGTTAAAATCCATTATTTATACCTCCATATACTTTAATTATACATCATATTGGCAAAAATAACAATATGTACAACACAAATTATGCCTTTTATCGGTGTCGAAAACAAATTTTACAATTTGAAAAAAAGTATTGACAATATAAAAATAATCGTGTATAATTATATGGCAAACTAAGAAACGGCGGTTTGTGCAACCTTGGTTGCGTACTTTTTGGAGAAGTACTCAAGTGGCCGAAGAGGCGCCCCTGCTAAGGGTGTAGGTCGGGTAACCGGCGCGGAAGTTCAAATCTTCTCTTCTCCGCCAAAAAGACAGAGATACATTTTCGTATCTCTGTTTTTTCTTTTGGCTGAGATGAATTTGAACTTCATCAGTGTCGGTTACTTGGTGCGGGATGCGGTAAGACTCCACGAAAGCATTTACTCCTTGGCTGAGTGGTTAGTCGCACCCATACACAGCGTAGTGAAGTAGTCAAATCTTCTCTTCTCCGCCAAAAGACCTTCTAACTGAACTTAAAGTTAGAAGGTCTCTTTTGTTTTAAAATAAACTAATTTAAATATAACTGCTCTTTTATTATATTGCAATATGTATTTTTAACAAAATCTTATTATTTGCTTAAAAATATTACATTTTAATGCGGTGATTTTGTTGTGATTTCTGCAATCGTAAGAAATAAAGATTCACTTATTGAATTTTCATATCCCGATCTTTTAAAATTTTTACCGCTTTATTTTTTAAGCTTTGGAAAAATAAAAAATAGCTATTAGGCTTCCATTACAACAATTAACTGCTTCGTAAACTTTAACTTGTTGAAAAACACGGGACAAATTAGAATTGCACGCCAACTTGAATTCTACAATGTTTTAATTTTTCTGTCCATATGATACAATAAAATCTGCTTGTCCTCTTCCGTTATTCGGCTCTGTTTCTTGTGCAGTAGTACCACACGGAATATAATATGTAAATCATTTTCGTTAGCAATATGTTTAAAGAATTTAAGTCTATATATATCTTCTTTGCGTGCAGACAACGAACTATCCACGGTTATTTTTTGCTGATTAACTAAAGAGGATTTTTAGATGCAAGCTCGAGTCGCTTCAGTTTATCACTTACTTCTCGATTGCATTTATCTATCATCTGTTATGGATTATTTTCAAGAATTCTTTTGCAATAACCATACAACTCCGGGAATTGACGGGGTAATTTCCGGAAAGCTCTATTTTCAATTCTACTTTACGTTTTTCATAATTTTTTGTGAATCATTTGGATTTCTCTATTTACTATTGGCCTGTTATAGTAATAAACACAGAAAAAATGTTGGATTTTTCTGTTAATTTACATATTTACAATATTTTTCGTTTAGTATTTATTGTAAATAAATGCTATAAAAAAAGAGCTTGTGAAGCATTTATATCATTTTTAAATATTTCATTATTTTTCAGACAGCTTCCTCCTAATTCTGATTACAGAGAAAATCTTCTACTATTTCGTCAGTGGATAGTTCGGAGATATTTAGCTCGTTACACAATCTGACCAAATGCGTAGCCTTTGATTTGTCGGATGTAAGAGTACTGTATTCCTTTAGTATTTCCAAGCCTCTTTCCGACTCCTTGACCATTATCATCCCATAATAATGATAAGTTTTTTTGCCGTAATATGTAGTACACGACACAATATACTTTTGCTTTATCATTTACACAAAACCTCACAAAGTTCAACACAGGTATTCAAAATTCCCATATCAATTTTCAATACATACGCTATTTTTAATACTGTTGACAATTTTGGATCAGATATGCCCAATTCAATTTTCTCAAGTCCGGCTGTGCTAATACCGTATTTTTCAGCCGCTTCTTCTATTGTCATCCTCGCACGTTCCCTATAATTCCTTACTATTCGACCATAGTGAATTGTATTATACATTTTTCTCACCTCCTTACTTATATTTTAGGAGGTATTCACACAAAAATAAATAAACTACAGTTCATAATTGTTACATAAATGTAAATTATGTACTGTTTTTGTATTTTTTATTGCTTTTTTAATTTTTCTGTTAAAAAGAAATTAAGAAGTGCCCATCAAAAAGCACTTCTTAATTTAATTATTTAATATGATTTTTTTAAGTCTTATGCTTTCACCTATAAAGCCTATACATTGAGAGCTTTTGTTTTCCGAATGGATCTCATTCATCAAAAACGACATAAAAAATGAAGCTTTGTCCCCGAACAAAATTTTGTCTTTATGGCATGCAACGGTCAATTCCGATTTTTCTTTACTATATGTAATTTCATCATTCTCTGACATATACGTAAACGTACTGCCGGATAGGTTTATAATATTCGTCCTGTATGCTTTTTCATCAATAGTTGACGGATCTGCTATTCTTACCCTTATATAGTATACAGACTCTTTTGGAAGGTTATTAAGTGAAAAGCTCAACCTTACTTTATCATCAATTACTTGAAGCTTAAAGCTTATATTTATGTTATTATCCTTTGCATAATCGGTAAGCCCTACATCAATAGTGTCGCCATTTGAAATAAACGTTGCTCTACTGTCATCTCCAAAATAATTACCAAATCTGAATAAATGATGTTCCTGAATTCTTTGTTCTGTGTCAAATAATCGTCTTACTATAGGAGTTTTCCATCTGACATGATCTTTGCCATAGTCTGTTGTGCGTGCTTGCCTTAAAGCCTGAGGAATTTTTTCATACTTATCCCTTGTGAAAAACTCTTCACAGTAATCCATCATACAAGACAAGGAATGAGCATATCCGTCTTGTGTAAGCATATTTACAAATTCTTTAGTAAAAATAGAGTGATTTTTAAATATAAATAAATAAAGCTCAAGCAGGTCCCTTATTCTGTAATCGTTGTCAATACCATATGGAGTGGACATATTCTTATTACTGTTAACAAGAATGTTGATAAACATATCCTCTGTGGAAAACACAGGAACGGACACCCCGCCTATATCCTTATATTCCACTCTGTCAAACCATTGTTCAAGGTGATTTTGCCATACGTACTGTATTCTGTCCTTTAATTCTACAGATAGGCATCCACCTTTAACAAAGGTGCATTGAGAACGGTTGGCTTCAAAAAACGCAATTTTATCATTTGCCGTTTCGGTTATAGCATAGCCTATGCTTTCAAGCATCTCGCATCCTTTTATGTAGTCATCGGAGCTTATTACAATATCAATATCATTCATATCCCGTAAAAAGGGATCTCTATATATTTCGTTAGCGTGAGCTATTCCTTTGGAAATTGCGAATTTTATATTATGCTCATAAAAACAGGTTACAATAGCCTTTATTTGATGCTTGACTATTGCGTTTTTAAGCCGTATGCGTTGTTTTTCCTTCTCGAAAACTACAAACGCCTCGGAGTCTACATTCTCCCGCAAAAGGCAATATACAGTTGGAAATATTCTTTGCTCCATAGTAAGTTCAAAGACCTTTTTATAATTCACATTACCGAACGTTGAATTACTAAATACATCCTCACTGTTAACAAGGTCGTATATAAAATTTTCTTCTAAACCGATATAATTAAACATTTGAGTGCATCTTTACTCCTAATGGAAAAGCACAAGCCAATTTGACTTGTGCCTTTATATTATCTACTATACATTGCCCAACAAAATATTGATTTTGCTGCTACTTTAATATAGCTGTTCAATTCTTCTGCAGACATTACCTTAACAACAGGCTTTTTCCATGTTTTCATACTCTTTACCTCCTTAGATATATCTTTTTAAAAATTTTAATACGGATGTAAAATACTCTTTATTTATGCTATAATATACTGTTCTACCTTTATTACGTGCCTTTACAATATTAGCTTTTATCATAAGACTTAAATGATAATATGCATTAGTTCCTGTAAGATTTAATATTTGTTCTAAATCTTTAATAGTGATTTCTCCCGAATTCATCATTAAATCCAATATATCTACTCTATTTTTTTCTGCAATTGCATTACCAAATGTATCTAAATCGGGTACATATTCTAAGGAAGCAAGATAATTCAAATGGGCTTTATGATCATATCCTAAAAACAAATTAACATTATTTGTACCAAAACGACACATTACGCAATTTTTTCTTAAAATACAAGGGTATACAAAAATCAAATAGAAATCAACAGAATTAAATGAATAAGATTTATCGTTTTTCAATTTATCCAATAAAAAATCCAAATCTAAATTTGTTTGAAACTCGAAAAACTTATCACCAAAGGACTCATATTTTTGTCTTAAGGATGATTGAACATCAAAAAGTTCATCCAAGAGTATTTTTACTATTGACTCAGGATCAATAAAAAATGAATACAAGGCACTTCTTAATGAATCGTTATAATTTGAGCTTCTGATACTGTTACTTATTAAAGAAATAAATGATGTATCATTATATGATTCTAAAGGGAAATCAGGAAAATAATACTCGATTACATTTGACTTTAATTTATCAACGTCGGAAAGTTCATTATATAACGTGGTGAAATTATATTCCATTTCAAACTCGCCCAGATATTTTTCAAAATACCGTTCTGTAACCAAGCATTCGGAATCGTCTTTTAAGTAAAAAAACGGAAGCAGTTCACCCGGAATATCTTTATATTCGTTATAAATTTTAGTTAGGAACTCAGTATCTTCATTTGCCTTTTGATAGTTTATGTCTTTAGATAGGCAATACTCCTTATTAAACCTTAAAACAAAAATATAAATAAGGTCATAAATAAAGCCGGGTTCTTTGACTAGTTTCAATTCTCTCATTATAAATAACATCCTTAAAAATATTGTAATACAAAGATATTATAATATTTTTTTAGCTCTTTGTCAATATTCTTATATAAGAACAGCAACGGAAAGAATTGACAAATATGCACTTGTATTATAGCAAAGCTTATGTCTTTTGTCAATATATTTCAAAAAATATTGTTTAGAAAATGTTGAATATTGCTATTTTTTGTGATATACTTACCACAGAAAGGAAGTGATTATATGAATCGCTATCTGATAAACCTCCCATATCAAAATAAATTCTTGGTAGTAACAAACACTGAAAATATATACAAAGGCTTGATTCTTAAATACGGAAAGTATGCGACTATATACACCCGTGAAGAAGCTCCCGACAATACGATAGAAGCATATACAAATGAAAACAGCTATATAGTAAAGTATAAAAACGAAATACATTACGTTACATCTGCTGTACAGGCAATAATTGAACTTATTGGCAAGGACAGAAAATACGATGAATCGGTATACGCTATGCACGGTGCCGCTATCGAAAAGGACGGACAGGCATATCTGTTTTTAGCCCCTACAGGCACAGGCAAAACTACTCTTACCGCTTATCTTACATTGAAAGGATTCGGCTATATAACAGACGATTGCATTTTAGTAAGTAAAGCTGATTTAACCGTTTTTCCATGCTCTACTCCTATTCAAATGCGTTCAGGCGGGGTTGAAGTGTTGCAATCTGACATTCCTGATTTTAATATTGAATTAAAACAGGTTTCCGACAGGTACGCTTTGTTCCCTAACCGATATGTTGAAAGAACGTTACCTATTAAAGAAATTTTCTTTATAAAAAGAACAGATATAAACGAAATAAGAGAGCTATCCTCAATGGAGAAAAATCAGCTCCTGCTCAAATCCTCTTTAACCGAACATAAGCTAAACGTAGAAATTTTACGCTTTATTTCTAAGCTTTCAAAAGTTAAATGCAGCGAGTTAAAATACAAGGATTTAGAATATGTGTTGAGAGTAATAAACAATGAACTATAAGCTATACAATAAAATATTTTTATCCCAATCAAAAATAAAAAAAGAGCTTACAACCTCTGTAATCGGAGTCAGTATGAATCCAATTTTGAAAGAGGGAGATAAGCTGACTGTTACAAGATGTGAAGATTATGAAATAGGAGATATACTTGTTTATCTATACAAACACGATGAGCTTCTTGTTCATAGATTGCTGAAAAAGGAAAACGGTATCTATTATTGTAAAGGTGATAATTGCTATCGCCTTGAGGATGTGGAATATGACAGAATTGTCGGAAAGGTAACAAAGATAAACGGATGCGATGATATTCCCTTTCCCGAAGGAATTGTTGAAGCGTCATATGCTATACACAAGCTGCTTGCAAAATTAAAATACAATATTCCACTTTTAAGAACAACTGAAGAATATAAAAAATATGAAGAAAAATATTTAAGGAGAAAAAATATGACTTACCAGAAAAACGAAAGCTTTGAGTTTATACAATCCGACAATGATTCCCTTGCGGTATTCGACCCCGAAACAGAAACTTTATTCTTCTTCGATGAGGTTGGAATCGATATTCTCAAGGTGTTAGAAGCACCTCATACAGTTGAAAACTTAATTAACGAGCTTTGCAAGATTTATAATGCAACTCCCGAGGACATTTCCGACGACGTTAACGAGTTTATAAAAGATACTCTTACGAAGAAAGTCATTGTTGAAAAATGAAAATAGAAAAAGCCTACATAGAAATTACTAACATTTGTAATCTTAATTGCAAAACCTGCTATAACCGTTCCGGGCTTAACAAGGAGCGTCATGAAATATCGGTTAAACAATTGGAGAAAGCAATTCTATTGTTGTCAAAGTACGGGGCGAAAAGATTTTTAATTTCCGGTGGAGAGCCTACTTTACATTCGGAATTTAAAAAGATAACCGATTTAATAAGAAAGTATAAAAACTTCTCATTTGGTATAGTTACTAATGGTACTACGGGAAATAACAACCTGATAGAGCTTATAAACTCCGTGCCCAATTGCACAGTGCAAATAAGTCTTGACGGATGCTCTGAAGAAGACAACAAATTAACAAGAGGATGTGGTAGCTTCCAAAAAACAATTGATTTTGCAAAAAAGATAGAACATAATTTTGGTAAAACCAATTTTATCAAAATGGTTATTTCAAAGGATAATTACAAAAATGTAGAAGCATTCTACAATCTAACATTATCACTTGGCTTCACTCCGGAATTTGCATTTATTTATCGAAGCGGAAATGCTACACAAGCTTGGGAACATAAATGCCTTACCGCTAAAGAAAAAATACAAATTCTCTCTTTGATAAATAAACTAAACATCCAAACAGGTACTGATGCTTTCTTACCAAAGTGTACAACAAGCTGCCCTTTCCTATCTAAAGACAACAAACTTGGTATTTGTATAAAGCCCGACGGCTCTATCCAACCCTGTCAGTCTTTGTATGATGCAAAATACACTTTGTCAAATATATTTGAATTTAACGAAGAAGAATTTTCAAATAACTTGGAGAAAATATATAATCTCGCAAACGCACGTATTTTAGCTGACTTTGGATGTCAAAAATGCATCCTTAACAAAGTTTGCGGCAGAGGCTGCATGGCTGAAGCGGAAAATCTAAACTCCAATCCATTATCCAATGACGGTAATTGCGAATATAGAAAATTACAGTTTTTACTATTCGATTTAAAAATACATAATGCTACTTAAAATGAGTTTTACTTATGAAACACATTTTTATATACACCGCTTTTTTATGATATGCTTTTCAAAAATGTAGATTTTTATTTATAACAACAATCATATGCTCTGCATTAATTTTTTAGATTAAGGAGTTTAAAAATCGAGTGCTGATTTCAGCACTCGATTAGCTTTACTTATTGCTCATTCGTTGTATTTGCTTATTAAAGAATTCTACATAGTTTTTAAAGCACTCTAAATTGCCTAAAAGCTCAATCATTTTAATAGCCACCATAGTTTCTTCGATTGCTTTTTCGGTTTCTCCGTTAGCTTCATAGCATTCTGCGATTTTCCACATCATTTGAATCAGGTTTTCAAATGAAATCCATTTTTGTTTGTCTGCCGCTTCAAGCTTTTCTTTACCTGTTAGTAGAAAAGCAAGCTCACTAAGCTTTGTAAAATATATCTCGGGAATCTGTTCAAGAGCTTTTCTTGCTCCCTCAATATCTCCTTTTTCCTTTAATGCATACGATAAAAATCTTAACGCATCGTATTTTATATCCATCTCCTTTGTATGCTCGGTTAAATAGCTTGCTACTTTTATAGTTTCATCGGGGTTTTCTCTGCAATTTAATACATACAGTAAATTATTTAACAAGATTTCATTGTTGGGATATTTCTTTAAGCCCTCTTCAAGAATCTGTCTGCCTTTTTTATAATCAGTTTCTCTGTACTTATATGCCTCATCAACTATTTTTTCTATATCTTCTTCTATTTCCTTTAAATTAAAATCAAACAATTCATCCATAGAGATTCCGAAGAAGACTGCCAATATAGGCATCATTGTAATATCGGGCAAGGCAATATTATTTTCCCATTTACTTATTGCTTGAAATGAAATATTTATACTTGAAGCAAGCTGCTCTTGCGTAAGACCTTTCTTTTTTCTAAGCTCTCTAATTCTGTTTCCAATATTCATAATATCCTCCAAAATTGTTATGTAAGCTTACACCTTGATTATACACCAAAAAAGAGAAATAAACAATAACTTGTCAGATTAAGTGATTCAACCATCAAGAGAAATACAACCCTGAGTTAAAAAGACTTTTTACATATAAACTGTTCTGTTATTGAGTTGCTTAAATTTCAGTTCCACTTTCCCTCACTTATCTACCAAAAAAGGACACCGATCTGTGTCCTTTTTTTGATATGCTAAGTAAGAAAGATACTGAAAATATTAAGGAGCGATATTCTTAAAGATCATTTTATTCCTTACTCTTTTGAAAGCTTTAGCTTAAGTAAGCGGTCTTATGATGTTTTAATTAAAGCGACGTCTTTAAACAGAAACGAGATAACATTTCGGCTATGAACCGATTTGTTATCTCTTTCTGTCGTTATAAGAACCTGCTACGCAGAACCGTGTTATTCGCTCTGCTCACAATAAGGATTTGGGCTTAGCCCATTCTGCGTTTGACCAGTCAAATGCGATGCTTGCCTTTTTGTCAAAGTGTTAATTCTCCGCTAAGGACATCACCCTATCCCGGTTGAGATTTTTATTTTGGTTATATAAGCTCAAATTTTGCAAAGGGAACGCAAGTGGAGTCCTTACCAATGAAGACCTCAAATTCGCCTTTTTCAGACACATGCTCCAGCTTTTGGTTCCAATAACGGAGCATCGGCTCGGTAATTTCAAAGGAAACGGTTGCCTCCTCGCCTACGTCGAGTTCAATCTTTTCAAAGCCCTTAAGCTCCTTGACAGGTCGAACGCAGGAGCCCTTTACATCTCTTATATAGAGCTGTACTGCTTCCTTACCCTTATGGCCTCCTGTGTTTTTGATTTTTGCACTTGCAACAATTTTTTCGTCTGACTTCATTACTGCTGCACTGAGGCTCATGTCACTGTATTCAAAGGTCGTATACGACAATCCGTAACCAAAGGGATAGAGAGGACTGTTGGGCACATCAATATAGGATGATGTATAAAGCACACGGTTAAGATCATCTTTAAGAAGCTTCGGTCTGCCTGTTGTGTAGTGATTATAATAGATGGGGCACTGACCGAGAGCACGTGGGAAGGTCATTGTAATTTTTCCACTTGGCACAGCATTACCGAAGAGAAGATTAGCACAGGCGTTTCCACCCTCTGTACCCGGCATCCACATATTAAGAATAGCAGGTGCTGTGTTATGGAGTCGGCTGATTGCAAGGGGTCTGCCTGTAAACAGAGCTACAGCCACATTCTTATTTACCTCGAGTATTTTGTCAAGCAGCTTATACTGTATCTCAGGTAGCTCGATATCTGCACGGCAGTTAGCCTCTCCTGAATAGTCCTGGTGCTCACCTAAGCAGAGGACAACACACTCACTGCTCTTAGCAAGCTCCACAGCCTCGTCAAAGAGAGATTCATCCTCCGAGTTGTATTCAACATAACAGCCGGGGGCGTATTTTACTCTGTCGCCGAGAAGCTTTGAAAGTCCCTCGTAAACGCTTACGGTTTCCTCAGCTCTGCCACCGCAGTGCCAGCTACCGTGGATTTTGCCCGTTGAGGCGAGAGGACCTATCAACGCCACGCTTGATACATTCTTGCTAAAGGGAAGGACACCGTCGTTTTTAAGGAGAACGGCACTTTGCTCAGCACCCTTTCTTGCAAGGGCACGGTGCTCAGGGGAAAGCTGTACTCTCTTTGACTCCTCCACATTTACGCTTCTGTATGGATTGTCAAGAATTCCAAGGGATTCCTTAAGGTCAAGTATTCTCAAAACGGATTTGTCAATCTGCTCCTCGGTAACCTTGCCCTCGTCTATCAGAGCACGGAGATGCTCAGCATAACAGCTCGACATCATTTCAATATCGCACTCAGCCTCAATAGCACGGAGAGCCGCCTCCTTTTTGTCCTCGCAGGCACCGTGAACTATCATTTCTTCAACTGCACCGTAATCACTTATTACAACACCGTCAAAGCCCCATTCATCTCTTAAGATATCCTTCATAAGATGCTTATTACCGACACAGGGTACGCCATCTACAATGTTAAACGCTGCCATAAGCATTTTAACCCCGGCATCAACTGCCGCCTTATATGCCGGCAGATAGTATTCACGCAGGGTGCGTTCACTTACATCAACCGTATTGTAGTCACGGCCTGCCTCTGCTGCACCGTATGCCGCAAAATGCTTTACACAGGCAGCAAGATTGTATTTACCCATGTCGCCCTGGAATCCACGGACTGTCGCCTTCGCCATCTCAGAATTCATATAGGGGTCCTCACCGCTTGATTCCATAACCCTTCCCCATCTGGGATCTCTTACAAGGTCCACCATAGGTGCAAAGGTAACACCTACACCGTCAAGGCTGGCTTCCTTTGCTGCCATAGAGGCAAGCTCTCTTGCAAGCTCACGGTCGAAGGAGGCGGCAACGGCAAGATTAATGGGATACAGAGTACGGTGACCGTGTATTACATCCTGCATAAACACAGGGGGACGCTTACTCTTGCTTTTATCAAGATAATTTGTAAGGGCATCTATCATAGTTTCTGCCCCCACAAGATTCAGGGATGTGCCTATATCATAAATCATTTCCTTGTCAAGCTTTAATTTGCTGTTGGGACCTGTTATGACCTTGTAGGTGCTTCCCTTTGTTAAATATGTAGCTGTTGTAATTTGCTCAAGATGATATATTTTATCATCAAGGGTCATTTTTGCAAGAATTTCTTTTGTTCTCCGGCTCATTTTTACCTCCCGTAAATCTAACATTAAAATATTGCTTACGCTTTTATTATATCTGATAATTTTTGTAAAATCAACATTCTTCCTTTATAAACTGAATTACTCCGGCACTCCATCCGTGGCAGAGACTGTGTCGGAAGCCCTTGTAGCAGTAGGCACCGTAATCTCCGTGTATATCCCTTTCCCCGACCTTGGGATACTCATCTGTACGGCAGGAGCCATCTGCCCACTCTATATCAAAGTCCTCCCAAAAGGATGTTGCTCCCTTTTTAAGCATACCTCCATAGTATTCCTTCATCATTTCAATGGCTCGGTTCTTATCAAAGGATGCCACGGCTTTAAGAATATAATAGCTCATAAATGTTGACATTCCCTTGGCATCACCCCGTACAAGTAGCTCCTTATCCTCCTCGTCAAGCCCAACAGCAAGGAATTTAAGCCCTGCCACCTGTTTGCTTCTTTGTACGGTGATCTTTTTTGATAGCAGACGGGAAAGGGTGTCCTGGGCTGTCTTTATATTCTTTCCGTAAAGGGAGAGGAGATTTATTGCCTTTTGCATAGCTATTATATTTATAGCTCTGACTCCGTTTGCTTCGTCGGGCTGATTGCTTGTGGGCCAATCCACAAAGTAGAAGGGGTAGTCAAGCTCTCCGTTTTTCCTTACACAATTTGATATCTGATTTACAAGCTCCTTAAGATATGGTATCTGCTTGCTCACATAATCTCTTGCACCGGTTACCTCATAGTAATCTGCCAGAATAATGATCCACCACATGGAATACATAGGTATATTGTTCATCCAACGGGGCAAAGGAGTCTGCTCCCTTATAAAATCAAGGGATCTTTCTATAACGGGAACTCTGCCGTACAGGGATGTGAGTGCCAGCATTTCCGGATGGCTGTCCCCAATCCACACAAGACGGTCACGCTTTACTCCATCCCACAAATAGTCCTGACCGGCACACAAATCCACGGTACGCTTTGCCGTTTCATATATTTTACGGATTAGCTTATCCTCTCCACGGTAACGGTAGACAGCTTTTTTTCTTAAAATGTGATTAACGGCAATAACGGATTTTAATACAGTATCTCCGTAAAAGTCCAAACGCACAAAGCGAAAGCCCGTATTTCCAAAGGTCATATCGGAATAATTCTGTAGCTCAGTATAAAAATCCCTGAGGGAGTGGTCGTTTGTGGCGTTTTTGTTCCCTCCTAAGTCGGAGCAGCACTCCGTAAGACTCTCACCAAAACGGATACGAATTCTAACACCCTGTGCCAGATAGGTAAGAATACGCACACCACCGTTCATCTCCTTGCCATAATCTAAAATAACATACTCACCGTTATTAAAGGTAGCTGTTTCCGTCTCAGCAAGACCTATCTGCATAGCCTGTTTCTTCAGTAGGGCACCACAGTCGTTTACAGCCTGACGGTCCTTTATTCTTTTTGGAAAAATGTACTCTGTCATTTTGGCATCCTTTCATAGGATAAAAAGTATAATAGCTAATGCTTTCTTCTATGATTTATTATATCCTACCCTCCTACATTTGTCAATAAACGGTTTTTAATAGGTGGTAATCTAAAAACAAAAATAACATAGATTAGCTTTATTACTTGGCAAACTGTAAAGAGGGGCGAACCATATTTATGTTTTTGCAATAAAAGTTTTTTATTGAATCTTAATAAAGCTTGTGATATAATACTAATAAACCGGTTAAATTCGGTTTGTTTATAAATAACCAAGTACTTATGCTTGTAAACTATATAAAGAGAGGACAACCTATGGAATTTTTAGAGTTTTGGGGGCAGATGACGGCAAATCCACTGTTGTTTGTCGCTGTATTGCTGACACTCGGTGTTATCTTGGTTAACGGTTGGACAGATGCACCAAACGCCATCGCCACCTGTGTAGTAACACGATGTATGCCACCGAAGGCGGCAATACTGATGGCAGCAGTGTTCAATTTTCTCGGCGTATTCATAATGACGCAGATCAGCAACAAGGTTGCCGTTACAATTACGAGCATGGTGGATTTCGGAGAAAATACGGGTGAAACCATTATCATTGTTTTGTGTGCGGCGATGCTTGCAATCGTTATTTGGGCAACGCTTGCTTGGATGTTCGGTATCCCGACAAGCGAGAGCCATGCACTGATTGCAGGTCTTACAGGTGGTGCTATGGCATTAACCGGTCTTGGTGCAATTGTATGGAACGAATGGAGCAAGGTCCTAATCGGTATAGTGATTTCGGTCTTACTCGGCTTTGGACTTGCTTGGCTGATCGGAAAGCTTGTGACACGGATCTGTTATAAAATGAACAGACCAAAAACCGAGCCCTTCTTCAAGGGAGCTCAAATTGCCGGAGCTGCAGCAATGGCATTTATGCACGGAGCTCAGGATGGACAAAAGTTTATGGGTATTATTCTTTTGTGCGTGTTCACTCTGCAAGGCACAGGTGCTGCCACGGCATCCTTTACCATTCCAACCTGGCTTATGATTGTTTGCTCGCTTATTATGGCGGCAGGTACGGCAATCGGTGGTAAGAAGATCATTAAATCCGTTGGTATGGATATGGTTAAGCTTGAAAAGTATCAGGGCTTCTCGGCAGATATTGCTTCGGCAATTTCGCTCGTATTTTGCTCAGTATTCGGACTCCCCGTATCTACCACGCATGTAAAGACTACCTCTATCATGGGTGTAGGTGCAGTAAAGCGAGTATCCGCCATAAATTTCGGTGTAGTAAAGGAAATGGTGATGACCTGGATTCTTACATTCCCCGGATGTGGCTTGCTTGCATTCCTTGTAACAAAAGTGTTCTTGCTTATATTCAACTAAAAGAAAGGATATATATAAAATGGCTAAAGGTGATAAATTTTATTTTGAAAATTATGTGGAGTGTGCAACTCTTGCAAAAAATGCGGCAAACTATCTTGTTGAATGTCTTGAAAACTATGACGCAAACAACATTGAAACGATGCTTGAACAAATGCATACATACGAGCACAGTGCAGATATGAAGAAGCACGAAATGAATGAGATGCTCGCCAAGGCGTTTGTAACGCCCGTTGACAGAGAGGATCTCGATATGATGAGCCAACAGCTCGACACAGTGCTTGACCTTCTTGAAGAGGTATTGCAGAAGCTATATATATACAACATTCAAACGATAGAATCTGCTGCAGTCGAATATGCAAGGCACCTTGTAAAGGCTTGCGATATTCTTTGCGAAATAATGGCAGAATTTGAGAACTTCAAGAAATCAAAGAAGCTCCACTCTCTCATCGTTGAATCAAACGATGTTGAGGAGGAATGTGACAAGCTGTATCTTACAACTATGCACGAGCTTACAAAGAATTCCACAGATGTTCTTACAACTGTTTCATGGTACAAGATTTATGATCGTTTCGAGGCATGCTCAGACGCTTGTGAGCATGTAAGCGAATGTGTTGGATCTATAGTAATGAAAAACACTTAATCGATTTTTTGCTCTGTGCTTGTAAAGTGTGAAAAATGTAAAATTCAGCACACTTTAATTATTTGTGTCAAAGGCTGCTGAATGTAAATCTGTTACATCTCGCTATGCATATAAAACACCTCCATGCCCGTCATAACCGGATAAGGAATGAGGCGTATAATCCGTAGTACTGCTTTAACACCATGTGAATAAAAACAAAGCCCTGATGATTGTCAACATCAGGGCTTTTTGTTATGTAGTTGTAGTAGATGTCACCCTGCCGTCAAACAAAGCTACCTTCTTTATTTTACTAACGATACACACTTTACATACTTATCAAGTATGGTCACATTATTAGAAAACAAATCGTTCTGTATAGTTTGTTCAGACATATTTTTTCTCCTTTATCACAAATCCAAGCTATTTTCGTCAAGAAGGAAATTATATATTCCCATTGTAACTATGCCGTAATCGTTTCGTCTAACCTTAATATTATCACGCACAACGATAATTTTCTTA
>JAFTOG010000048.1 GCA_017451485.1 Clostridia bacterium
GAGCGTCACCTTCGTGGAAGGTCTTGCCGGCGAGGGTGAAGACCTTGTTTTCTTCATCCATGTTGATTTCGGAGCAGCCGGAAACGCAGCAGGTACCCATACCGCGTGCAACGACTGCAGCGTGAGAGGTCATACCGCCGCGGACAGTCAGGATACCCTGAGCAGCCTTCATGCCTTCGATGTCCTCAGGAGAGGTTTCGAGACGGACGAGGACGACCTTTTCGCCTCTTGCAGCCCATTCCTTTGCGTCTTCTGCGGAGAATACGCACTTACCGCAGGCAGCACCGGGAGATGCACCCAGACCCTTGCCGGCAGCGTTGGCAGCCTTCAGAGCCTTGGCGTCGAACTGCGGGTGGAGAAGGGTGTCGAGGTTTCTGGGATCGATCATTGCAACTGCTTCTGCTTCCGTCTTCATGCCTTCGTCAACGAGGTCACAAGCGATCTTCAGAGCAGCCTGAGCGGTTCTCTTACCGTTTCTGGTCTGGAGCATATAGAGCTTTCTGTTTTCAACAGTGAACTCCATATCCTGCATATCATGATAGTGGTTTTCGAGGATCTGGCAAACTTCCTTGAACTGAGCAAATGCCTCGGGGAACTTGCTTTCCATCTCTGCGATGGGCATAGGTGTACGAACACCTGCAACAACGTCCTCACCCTGAGCGTTTACAAGGAACTCACCCATGAGCTTCTTCTCGCCTGTAGCGGGGTCGCGAGTGAATGCAACGCCTGTACCGCAATCGTCACCCATGTTACCGAATGCCATTGCCTGTACGTTAACAGCGGTACCCCACGAATAGGGAATATCGTTATCGCGGCGGTAAACGTTTGCACGGGGGTTATCCCAAGAGCGGAATACTGCCTTAACTGCGCCAAGGAGCTGTTCCTTAGGATCTGTGGGGAAGTCCTGACCGATCTTGGACTTGTACTCTGCCTTGAACTGCTCAGCCAGCTCCTTAAGATCGTCAGCAGTAAGCTCAACGTCCTGCTTAACGCCCTTCTTTTCCTTCATCTCATCGATGAGCTCTTCAAAGTACTTCTTACCAACCTCCATAACAACATCGGAGTACATCTGGATAAATCTTCTGTAGCAGTCCCAAGCCCAACGAGCATTGCCTGTCTTTTCAGCGATTACATTAACAACCTCTTCGTTAAGACCGAGGTTAAGGATTGTGTCCATCATACCGGGCATAGATGCTCTTGCACCGGAACGAACAGAAACGAGAAGGGGATTTTCCTTATCACCGAACTTCTTGCCTGTGATCTCTTCCATCTTACCGATGTATTCCATGATCTGAGCCTGGATTTCATCGTTGATCTGTCTGCCATCCTCATAGTACTGAGTACAAGCTTCAGTAGAGATTGTGAAGCCCTGGGGAACAGGAAGACCGATCTGTGTCATTTCAGCAAGGTTAGCACCCTTACCGCCGAGAATTTCTCTCATGGTTGCGTTACCTTCAGAGAAAAGGTAAACAAACTTCTTTGCCATTTGAAAGTACCTCCAAATTAAAATATATTTTATTATTAGCCTAAATCAATGCGTCCGTTTTCACGGCACACACCAATATTATAGCATAAACTTGTCCTCTTGTCGAGATTTTTTGGAAATTTTTTTATTTTTATGAAAATTGAATAAAAAATCCTTTCGACAAAGGTCAATATGGATATTTTTTACATTTTTTGACCTGCTAAGACCTCAAATGACGGTTATCTACACCTTTTTCCCTTTTTTGAAAAGAATTTTGTCGAGTGCCTTCGCTTTGAGGAGCTATCTGTTCTTTTATCATTCCGTCTTTGCCTGTCGGATGGGAAATGCTTACCCTTAGACTCCGACCGTTGAGCAGGGCTTTTTCCCATAGAAGCATATTTCGTTTTTGGGATTTCCGACTCTTCACAGCTTATAAGCTCAAAGGTTATCTTCCTTGATATTATATCAGCCTCAAAAATTCTGACCCTTGCTCTCTGTCCCAGCTTAAATATTCTGTCCCTTGAAATAAGTGAGTAGGCATTTTCATCAAAGAAGAACTCTCCGTTTAAGGAGCTTATGGGTACAAGACCCTCGCACATATCATCGGTGCGAACAAAAAATCCAAAGGAGGTAACAGAGCATATAACTCCCTCTGTCTCCATGCCAAGCCTATCAGCCATGTACACAGCCTTGTACAGGTCGTCGATTCCTCTCTCAGCGTAGAGTGCACGGAGCTCGTTTTCACTGGATATCTGTGCTGACCTTTCTGCAAATTTCGCAAGACGGGATACCTTCTCTCCGTCAATAGCTCCACCAAGCACGGATTTTAATATTCTGTGCACGGTAAGGTCAGGATATCTTCTTATAGGGGACGTAAAGTGGCAGTACAGCTCTGTTGCAAGACCGTAGTGGATTTTTGGCTGTGCTGAGTATTTTGCCTTTTTAAGCGAACGGAGAAGCACCGAGGATACAACGTCAGCCTTGCCAAGCTCTTTTGCATTGTCAAGAATTTGTGAGAGCTGCTTAGGAGAAGGGGTCCTGCCCATGCGTGCACAGGAAACATCTATTCCCATATTAAGAGCAAAATTAAGGAACGCATCGGTTTTTTCCGTATCCGGAGACTCGTGTATTCTGTATACACAGGGCATTTCCATGGCTGTCAGAAATTCAGCAACGCCTCTGTTTGCACAGAGCATAAATTGCTCTATAAGCTTTTCTGTTTCTCCCCGTTCTCGCTTAATTATCGACACAGGGTGACCGTTTTTATCAAGGATTATTTCACTCTCGTCGCTTTCGAGGTCCATGGCTCCCTCTTGAATGCTTTTCCTCTTAAGAATGGAGTATAGCTCCATCATCAGATAAAAATCTTCGATGATGTGGCTGTATTTTTCATAAAATGGGCTGTCTGCACGGTTTTTTAGTATATCGTTAAGCTCGGAATAAACTCCTCGCACCTTGGAATTTATTATGGAGCTGTGTACCGATGTGGAAATTATCTCTCCGTTTTTGTCAAGAGTCATAAATGCAGACATAGCATATCTGTCCTCTCCACCGTTTAAGGAGCAGACTCCGTTTGACAGCACTCTCGGTAGCATCGGCACAACCTTGTCTGTAAAGTACACGCTTGTTCCTCTTGCCATTGCCTCCTTGTCCACAAGGGTTTTTTCTCTTACATAGTGGGACACATCGGCAATGTGTACACCGAGGATATATCCGTCCTCGGTTTTTTCAATGGAGATTGCATCGTCTAAGTCCTTGGCACTCTCGCTGTCTATTGTAAAAATATTTTTGCAACGCAGATCCAGTCTGCCATCCGGCTTTATTTCCTCATTTGCTATTCTGTCGGCATCCTCAAGAACTCCTGTGTCAAACTCGGTTACTATGGAATTTTCGTGGAGAATGGACAGATAATTTGCTTCAAGGGTGTCACTTTTTCCTAACACATCTGTTATTTTTCCGTGGATGGAGTCTCCGTCGTACCTGGGATATTTTGTTATTTTTACAACCACCTTATCTCCATCGGAAGCCCCGGATTTATCAAGACCGGAAACGGATGCACATATATCGAGTCTTTCGCTGTCAGCATGGACCTCGCCTATCATACGCCCTGCCCTTGTATAACCGTGAAAGGTACCTACAAAGGTTACGGTATTTCTTTTGGTGATGGCACATACCTCTGCCTCATTACCGTTACCGTAGTACCTTGACCCTGTGCCGAATTTACGGATAAGCACCTCGTCTCCATCCATTGCCGTCAGGGTGAATTTGGGAGGGATAAAGAAATCCCCCTTTTCCGTTACCGTAAAGCCGAAGCGACCTCTTGCCGAAGCAGAGAATATACCCCTTATATATCCGTTTTTCTCCGGAGAGGATATTTTACCGCTTTTGGTAACGCAGATATCCATATTTTGCTCCATACGGCAGAGTGTGTCAAAAAAGTCGCCTACATCATAGTTATCCTCTCCCATAAGGGCATACAGGTCGGGAGGGGTCAGGGGGATGTAAAGCTCGTCATTTATAAGCTCTAAGATTTTATCCTTTACTTTATTGCTCATTTTGTCTCCTGTAGTAAGTGTATGGCGTCGGATTGGTTATCCTGCCACATCTGTTTTTGAATTTCATGTAAATTGTCATAGGTATTATACCCTTAAAACAGGGTACAAAAAATCCGCCAAGGAAAAACCAAGGCGGAAGATTTTTGTTTAATTACTGTAATGTAGTTGTTACAGGCTCTTTCTGTATAACAAATACGGTAAGAACAATAAGAGTAAAGATGATAGCTACAACTATTGTAAGTGTATTGAGCTTCTTCTCACGGGATTTACCCTTGTTCTTTCCAAAATATGTCTCAGAGCTTCCGCCTGAAATTGTACCGGATATACCCTTATCCTTGCTTGACTGCAAAAGAACTGCAACAACAAGGAAAAGTGCAGCACAAAGTAAAATGATGGCAAATGCAAGATACATTTTATCTATCCTCCGATTAAAGTTAAATTTTATTTCCATTGATGGCTATAAATTGGAATATGCAACGAAATAGGGACAAATTAATATATGCTCGTATTTCTGCCATCAAAAATTGTAAGCTTTGAAATTATATCACACAATAAAAGAAAAATCAATAGGAAAATAAATATTTTTGAAAATTTTACAAAAAATTTATTTTTACCTTGAGCTATGGCATTCGCATTGGTGGCTGTCCATATCCTCGTTCCCTGAGCAATGAGAGCACACACCGTAAATTACGGTTTTTCCGGAGCTTACCTTAAAGCCGTGGTCGTGAAAAATATGTTCCTCCATTCCTGAAAGAAAGTCGCAGCTTAAATGTATCAGCCTTCCGCACCTGATACATTTCAGGTGGAAGTGGCGTTCACATCCGGAGTCTGCATATTGATAGCACGCTCCACTTCTTTCATCAACGATGAACTTTCGTGCCTCCCCCGACTCGCACAGCCTTTCAAGAGTGCGATAGACCGTTGCCTTTCCTATATGGACTCCCTGTAGCTCCAGACCGGAGACAATATCCGCAACTGTCAGGTGGGCACTGTTTTCCTTGATGTAATTAAGGATGAGAGTCTTTTGCTTGGTTGAGTATTCGCCACGCATTATTCGTAAATGGGGTATTTTTCGCAGATCTTTGTAATTTCTGCTCTGATATAATCAGCCTTAGTCTCAAATTCGGTAGCACAAAGCTTGATGAGCTTACCGATTGTGACCATATCCTCCTCCTTAAGACCTCTTGAAGTAACTGCAGGGGTACCGATACGGACACCACTTGTTACAAAGGGCTTTTCGGGATCGTTGGGGATTGCGTTCTTGTTTACTGTGATATAGCATTCGTCAAGACGCTTTTCAAGCTCCTTACCCGTAATACCGAAGGGACGGAGATCAAGAAGCATAAGATGGTTGTCAGTACCACCGGAAACAAGGTCAAAGCCCTCGCCGAGAAGAGTATCTGCAAGAGCCTTTGCATTTTTTACTATCTGCTCCTGGTATGCCTTGAACTCGGGAGAAAGAGCCTCACCGAAGCAAACAGCCTTAGAAGCGATTATGTGCATAAGAGGACCGCCCTGTGTGCCGGGGAATATAGCCTTGTCAATAGCCTTGGCAAGCTCCTCACGGCAGAGGATAAGACCTCCTCTGGGGCCTCTTAATGTCTTATGAGTTGTGGTTGTAACAACATCTGCATAGGGCACAGGTGAGGGATGGAGACCTGCAGCCACAAGACCTGCAATGTGAGCCATATCCACCATGAAGTAAGCACCGATGCTCTTTGCAATATTGGATATTCTCTCAAAGTCGATTACTCTTGGATATGCGGAGGCACCTGCTACGATAAGCTTGGGCTTGACCTCGTTTGCAATTCTTTCGAATTCGTCATAGTCGATAAATCCGTCATCGGAAACACCGTAGGGAACGAAGTTAAAGTAGCTGCCGGACATGTTAACGGGACTGCCGTGGGTAAGGTGACCACCGTGAGCAAGATTCATACCCATAACTGTATCACCGGGCTTGATAAGTGCAAAATAAACAGCCATGTTAGCCTGAGCTCCACTATGCGGCTGAACATTTGCATGCTCGGCACCGAAAAGCTTGCATGCTCTTTCAATAGCCAATTTTTCAACTACATCGACGCATTCACATCCACCGTAATATCTCTTTGAGGGATAGCCCTCGGCGTATTTGTTAGTAAGGGGTGTACCCATGGCAAGCATAACTGCCTCGGATACCATATTTTCAGATGCAATAAGCTCGATTCCTCTTTTCTGTCTTGTAAGCTCGGCATTTATAGCCCTACCAACCTCACTATCGCATTCTGTAATTCTTTTAATAACATCGGATACCATAATATTCCTCCAAATTTTTACATTATAGAACATATTATACTACTTGCAGTCAGAAAAATCAATAGCAAATATTCCTTTTTCCAATTAAAGTAAACAAAAAGGCTGCTGCGGTCAGCTTTGTCGATGATTCCCAAAAACAGTTCGAAGATGTAAGAAATCGTCATAAAACGAAAAATCTTCGATACAGTGTACGAAATCATAAAAAAAGTCGGGGGGAGTGAATGAATTTAAAAAATCCTGATTTTTCCTTGAAAATCAAGGGGTTTTAGGCAATTTCACTGTAAATATATCCACAGGGGCGTGGAAAAATATAAAAAAACACGAAATTTTATGTTGACAACCACTCTATTAATGTTGTATAATAAAGTCGTGAAATAAAAAATACTCTAGGAGGAAATGTTATGTTCAATCTGTTACCCCTTTTGATGGCGTTTGAATTGAATAGCACCAATGTTGCTATTGTTACACTCGCTATTGTCGCACTGTTCATCGTTTATAAAATTGTTAGAAAGATGTGGAAATATCCCGTTGTTTTCATGGATTCTCAGACAAACACCGTTATCAAGGAGAAGTCATACAAACGGGGAACTAAGATAAGACTTGAGCCTGCTGTTAAAAATGGCGAAACCTTTATTGGCTGGAGCTACACCCGTGACGGCAGTAAGCCCTGCACAGATAAGCATATTATTACAGAGGGCAAGACAACTGTTTATGCTATGTGGGATAAGCCCATTGCCAAAGAGGTTATCTCTCTCGAGGATGCTAATATGTACATTGAGCTTGCTTATGCTGACGAAGCAGGCAACATTATGAGAAAAGAAACTCTTCCCCTTGTTGTTAATGCTCCCAGAACATATAACGATTATGGAAGATTTAAGGGCTGGAAGAAGGATGACCAGGTTATAGTTCCCAAGCATTATGATGGTTCTACAGTATCTGTGGCTCTGTACCCTGTGTTCAGTGGTGATGTTGGTATTATCGAAAAGGAAGAAGAGAATGTAGAAACAGTAGATTCCTTCTCCGCTGTTGATGCTAATGTGTATGTTGAGTTTAAATATAACGATCTTAACGGTAACGGAATAACAGACAATCTTATGCCTATTGTTGCTACATTCCCCAAGGTATTTGATAATGTAGCAGGCTTTGAGGGATGGGCATTTGAGCCTAACGGTGCTGTCGAGGTTGATAAGGATTTCGTAGATTCTGTAATCTCCTTTGAGCTTGTTCCTGCAGGTCTTGAGGATATCCACCAGAGTGTTACTGTTGTTGCTCCCGTAGCTGAGAAAATTGCAGAAGAACCTGTAGCTGAAGAGGTTGTAGAGGAAGCTCCTGTAGCTGAGGAAATTGCAGAAGAGCCTGCAGTTGAGGAAGTAGTTGAAGAAGCTCCTGTAGCTGAAGAAGTTGTAGAGGAAGCTCCCGTAGCTGAGGAAGTTGCAGAAGAGCCTGTAGCTGAAGAGGTTGTAGAGGAAGCTCCTGCAGTTGAGGAAGTTGCAGAAGAGCCTGTAGCTGAAGAGGTTGTAGAGGAAGCTCCCGTAGTTGAGGAAGTAGTTGAAGAAGCTCCCGTAGCTGAGGAGGTTGCAGAAGAAGCTCCCGTAACTGAGGAAGTTGCAGAAAAGCCCGTAGCTGAAGAGGTTGTTGAAAAAGCTCCTGTAGTTGAGACTGTAGCTCCTCCTGCACCTGTAGCTCCTACTATCGTTCCTACATATTTCGATAACGAAGGAAATCATATTGACATTAAGTACAGCCGTAGCTTTATTTCCAACATCATTCAGGGTGATGAGATGATTAAGGAATACTACAGCGACCTTAAGAATCACATCCTTTCCTACGAGGGAGTTAAGTCCAGACTCAGCTGGAAGTTTGATAGCTACAACAGAGGCAGAGATCAGCTCTTTAAGGTTAAAGTTCGCGGTAAGACAATTTGTATTTACCTCGCACTCAATCCAGATGATTACGAGGTATCCAAGTACCATCACGAGGCAATAGATGCCAAGATATTCGAGGATGTTCCTATGCTCTTTAAGATCAAGAGCGGTCTTGGTCTCAGAAAGGCAAAGCAGCTTGTTGACGACACAATGGCTAAATTCGGAATTGCAAAGAACGAAAAGGCTAAGTTCGTTGACTATGTTGCGAAGTACCCCTACACAGAAACAGAAGAGCTTGTTCAGCAGAAGCTTGTTAAGGTTCTTGTATCTGACAGTAGTGTAACAGTTAAGTCCGGCAAGAAGTCTAAGGTAGCAGATACAGATGAGAAGGCAAATACGATACAGGTGGTGGAGAATAATCCTGTTGTTGAGACAGTGGTTGAAAAGACTCCCGTAGTAGAAGAAGCATCTGTAGTTGAGGAAGCACCTGTAGTTGAGGAAGCACCTGTAGTTGAGGAAGCTCCCGTAGTAGAGGAAGCACCCGTAGTAGAAGAAGCACCTGTAGTAGAGGAAGCACCCGTAGTAGAAGAAGCACCTGTAGTAGAGGAAATTCCCGTAGTTGAGGAAGCTCCTGTAGTTGAAGAACCCGAGGAAATCCATGTTGTCGAGAGTGTAAGTGCTGACGAGGCAGATTCACTTGTAAAGGATGAAATGGTTGATAAGACTGTTGAGGCTGATGTGGAATATGTTTCCAAAAACGATACAAAGAAGGCTATAATTAATGTAGGTATCCTTAGTGATAACTATGAAGCAGGTGAGACTGTTGACCTTGCATCACTTAAGGCAAAGAAGCTTATTGATCCTAAGGCAAAGAGTGTAAAGATTCTTGCAAGCGGTAGAATCAACAAGCCCCTTACAGTAAAGGCACAGGTATTCTCCGAAACTGCCATTAAAATGATAGTTCTTACAGGCGGTAAGGCAATTAAGGTAGTTACAAAGGTTAAATAAAATCAAAGTGGCGTAGTGAAAAAATCACTACGCCACCGTTTTTTTCTGATCATTCGATTTTTAATGACGAAATTATAACATTATACTCGTATCCGTCACCGCATATAAGAGCAGTGATAAGCTCTCCGTTATTATTAAAGACAAGCGTATACTCACAATCCTCGCTTTGGAAAGTAAGATTGCCCTTGCCGTTTTCGGATACAGCTGAGGTCAGCATTGCTTCATTAATATTAAATAGGGATGCAAGAGCATATATTCCGTCAAGCTGTTTTCTGTCTGTCGGTATTTTCATATTTCCGGAGATAACATAGGACTCTGTCTCGGAAAAGAAAAATTCCATCCCGGAAAGCTCCGTTGGAGAAAGTACCCTCAGATAACGGTCATTTCCGGTTTTTTCGATTATAATACGGAATTTACCGTTTACCGTACATTCGGCATACACATTCCTGTTTTCAAAGGGGAGAACGCCATAAATCTCCTTTTGACAGGAGAAGGAAAAAACAGAAATAAGAATAAGAAATAACGCAAAAAATCTTTTCATAAAAATCACCCATAACTATTGTATTGTGTGATTTGAACAATAATGACAAAAAAATAAAAGATAAAATTTATATATAAGCATACGGGAAATATCTTAAATAGCCTTGACAAAAACCCTGAAATTTGATATAATAACTTGAATACTTAAGGACTTGAATACATATAGGAGGATTTGATATGAAAATTGATTTTTCCAACGCTAATGTATTTGATAAAGAAAGCTTGAAGGGTAAGTTGTCCTCTTTGGAGTTACCCTCTGTGGCTGGTTCTGTTATTGATTTTTCAGGATATGATATTTTACCCGCGTTCATTGATGTGCATGTGCATTTCCGTGAGCCGGGTTTTTCTTATAAAGAGAGGGTTGCAACAGGCTCCTTAGCAGGTGCTAAGGGTGGATACTGTGCAGTATGTACAATGCCTAATCTTAATCCCGTACCCGATACTCTTGACAATCTTAAAAAACAGCTTGAAATAATTAATAGGGACTCCGTTATCAAAGCATTGCCCTTCGGTGCTATTACCAAGGGACAGAACGGAAATGAGCTTTCCGATATGGAGGCTATGGCACCCTTTGTATGTGGCTTCTCGGATGACGGAAGAGGAGTGGATAACAGTTCACTTATGAGAGAGGCTATGATAAGAGCCAAGGAACTTGACAAGATAATATCAGCCCACTGCGAGGACGGAGCTCAGGTAAAGGACTCCAAGGAGGCTGAATGGAAGCAAATAGAAAGAGACATTAAGCTGGTCTCCGATATCGGATGTAAATACCATGTATGTCACATTTCCACAAGGGAGAGTGTGGATCTTATAAGAGATGCAAAGAAAAGCGGTGTAAATATCACCTGCGAGACAGCACCTCATTACCTTACTCTGACTGACGCAGACAGAGATGACACAGGACGCTTTAAGATGAATCCTCCTCTGCGTGATGCAATAGACAGAGATGCTCTTATCGAGGGTATCTGCGACGGCACCGTGGATATGATAGCCACGGACCACGCCCCCCACTCTGCCGAGGAAAAGGGCAAAGGCTTTAAGGGAAGCCTGAACGGAATAGTAGGACTTGAAACAGCATTTCCCGTAATGTACACAAGCTTCGTTAAGAATGGGATCATTACCCTTGACAGGCTGGTGCATTTAATGAGTATAAATCCTGCAAATCGCTTTGGAATAGAAATTGACGGATTTGCAGTATATGACTTAAATGAGGAATATATGATAAATCCCGAGGAATTTGCTACAATGGGAAGAAGCTCGCCCTTTGCAGGAAATAAGGTATATGGCAGGTGCCTGGCAACCGTCGTAGGCGATAAATGGGCTTACATCAGTGAAAAAATTAAGAAGGATATATAATCGAGGAGGAATTAAAATGGCAAAGAGAACTGATATTAAAAGAGTAATGATTATCGGCTCCGGACCTATTGTAATCGGTCAGGCTGCTGAATTTGACTATGCCGGTACACAGGCTTGTCTTGCACTTAAGGAGGAGGGCTATGAGGTTATTCTTGTAAACTCCAATCCTGCTACTATTATGACTGACACCACAATTGCAGACAAGGTATATATGGAGCCTCTCACACTTGAATATATTGCAAAGATTTTAAGATATGAGCGTCCGGACGCCATTCTTCCCGGTATTGGAGGACAGACAGGACTTAATCTTGCTATGCAGCTTGAAAAGAAGGGCGTTCTTAAGGAGTGCCGAGTAGAGCTTCTCGGAACCTCCAGCGAATCCATTGAACGTGCCGAGGACCGTGAGCTCTTCAAGGAGCTCTGCGAGTCTATAGGAGAGCCTGTTATCCCATCTGAAATCACATACGACCTTGAACAGGCAAAGGAAGCGGCGAAGCGTATTGGCTATCCGGTAGTTCTTCGTCCTGCGTTTACTCTTGGCGGAACAGGTGGAGGCTTTGCTTACAACGAAGCAGAGCTTATAGAGATCGGCACAAACGCATTCAGACTTTCTCCCGTGCATCAGGTTCTTATCGAAAAGAGTGTCAAGGGATATAAGGAAATCGAGTTTGAGGTTATGCGTGACGGAAACGATAACGCAATCACAATCTGCGGT
Organism: Clostridia bacterium; assembly: GCA_017451485.1. Taxonomy (GTDB): domain Bacteria; phylum Bacillota; class Clostridia; order Oscillospirales; family CAG-272; genus RGIG2000. Next base: position 11,797 of record JAFTOG010000048.1, read on the forward strand.
ATGGAGAATATCGACCCTGTTGGCGTGCACACAGGCGACTCCATCGTTGTGGCTCCCATTATGACTCTTTCCGACCATGATAAGAAGATGCTCAACGATTCTGCAATTAAGCTTATCCGTGAGCTTAAAATAGAGGGTGGATGTAATGTACAGTTTGCCTTGAACCCCAACTCCAGTGAGTATTATCTTATTGAGGTAAACCCCAGAGTTTCCCGTTCCTCTGCTCTTGCCTCTAAGGCATCGGGATATCCTATTGCAAGAGTTACTGCTAAAATTGCTGTTGGTATGAGCCTTGAGGAAATCAAGATTGCAAACACAAACGCAGCCTTTGAGCCTCGTCTTGATTATGTTATTGCTAAGCTCCCTCGCTTTCCCTTTGATAAATTCACAACTGCATCCAATCAGCTCGGCACACAGATGAAGGCGACAGGTGAGGTTATGGGTATTGGCTCAAATCTTGAGGAATGCCTTTTGAAGGGTATGCGTTCCCTGGAGGTTGGCGTACACCACATTTATCATGCTAAGTTTGACAATATGACAAACGACGAGATTATGAGCTACATCTCTACCTTCCGTGATGATAACATCTTTGCAATTGCAGAGCTTCTTGCCCGTGGAGTAACCGTTGAGAAAATTCACGGAATTACACAGATTACTCCCTTCTTCCTTGAGGCTATAAAGAATATTGTCAATATGGAGGAAACCCTTAAGGCAAATCCCTACAGCCTTGAGATTCTTACCTCTGCAAAGAAAATGGGCTTCTCGGATAAATACATTGCAAGAATGTGGAAGTGTACCGAAATTGAAGTGTTCAATTTCCGTAAGCAGAATAACCTCTTCCCCGTATTCCGTATGGTTGATACCTGTCACACAGGTGCGTATATACCTTATTTTTACTCATCCTACACAGGAGAGAACACATCTGTTCTTACAGATAAAAAGAAGATCGTCGTTCTCGGTGCAGGTCCTATAAGAATCGGTCAGGGCGTAGAGTTTGACTACTCCACCGTTCACGCTGTAGCTACAATTAAAAAGTCCGGCTATGAGGCTATCATTATAAATAACAATCCCGAAACCGTTTCAACAGACTACACAACAGCGGACAAGCTTTATTTTGAGCCTCTCACACCCGAGGATGTAATGAACATTATCGAGTTTGAAAAGCCCGAGGGCGTTATTGCATCCCTCGGTGGACAGACCGCTATCAATCTCGCACAGCCTCTCTTCGACAGAGGTGTTAAGATTATCGGTACAGACTGTGCCGCTATCGACCGTGCAGAGGACAGAAATGCATTTGAAAATCTTCTTAACGAGCTTAATATCCCCCGTGCAAAGGGTAAGGCTGTAACAAAAATTGAGGACGGTATCGCAGCAGCTGCTGAAATCGGATATCCCGTTCTCGTTCGTCCCAGCTTTGTTCTCGGCGGACGTGCAATGCAGATCGTAGGCAACGAGGAACAGCTCCGTTCATACCTTAAGACAGCCGTTGAAATTGATGAGGACAAGCCTGTTCTCGTAGATAAGTATATCAGCGGTAAGGAGGTTGAGGTGGATGCTATTTGCGATGGCAGAAATGTATTCGTTCCCGGTATTATGGAGCTTGTTGAACGCACAGGTGTCCATAGTGGTGACTCCATCAGCGTATATCCTCCCTTCTCTATCTCTGATAAGGTAAAGGGAACTATCCTTCAATACGCAAAGAAGCTTGGTCTTGGAATTGGTATTGTGGGTCTTTACAATATTCAGTTTATCGTTGATGAGCATGATGATGTATATATTATTGAGGTTAACCCCCGTTCCTCAAGAACAGTTCCCTTCCTTTCAAAGGCAACGGGCTACAGCCTTGCAGATATAGCAACAGAGGTTATCCTCGGCAAGTCTCTCAAGGAGCAGGGTATATTCGATATCTATCCCGATGAAAAGAACCGTTGGTATGTTAAGGTTCCTGTATTCTCCTTCAATAAGCTTCGTGGACTTGACGCTTATCTCTCTCCGGAGATGAAATCAACAGGTGAGGCTATCGGTTACGACGATAAGTTCTACCGTGCTCTTTACAAGGCACTTCAGGCATCGGGCATGAAGCTCCAGAACTACGGCACTGTATTTGCAACCATTGCAGATAAGGACAAGGAGGAGGCACTTCCCCTTATCCGTCGCTTCTATAACCTTGGCTTCAATATTGAGGCAACCTCAGGCACAGCCAGATTCCTTAAGGAGAACGGAATCCGTACCCATGTTATGAAGAAGATTGAGGAGGATACGGACGAGATTGCCCGTGCACTTGCACAGGGACATATTGCATATGTTATCAACACACGAGATATAGATTCCGTAGGCTCAGAGAGTGACGGTGCACTTATCCGTCGCTATTCCACAGAAAACAATGTTACTATAATGACATCTCTTGATACTGTAAGCGTTCTTCTTGATGTTCTTGAGGAAACTACACTTACAATCTCCACAATTGATGCTTAAGCCCCTATTAAGTAAGACAGGATAGAGGATAATGAAGAATTTAGTATTTGAGCTTTTAACAAATAAAAAAATCGCAAAGAACACCTATGAGAGTGTTCTTTGCGGTGACACATCAGATATAAAATGCGGTCAATTTGTAAACATTACAATTGACGGATTATATCTCCGCCGCCCCATTTCCGTATGCAATGTTGAGGGCGACAGGCTTACCATTATTTACAAGGTGGTAGGCGTAGGAACTGAAAAAATGGCTAATATGGAGCCCGGTGTTAAGCTTGATTTGCTTACAGGACTGGGTAACGGATATGATACAGAGCCCTCCGGGGACAGACCCTTGCTTATCGGTGGAGGTGCAGGCGTGCCCCCAATGTTTAAGCTGTGCCGTCAGCTTATTGCAGAGGGTAAAAAATGCTCTGTAATTCTTGGCTTCGGCTCAAAGGATGAGGTGTTCTACGAGGATGAGTTCAAGGCTCTCGGTGCAGATACCTATGTTACCACCGTTGACGGAAGCTACGGTATAAAGGGCTTCGTTACCGATGCTATGAATATGGATTATACATATTTCTACACCTGCGGTCCCGAGCCAATGCTTAAGGCAGTATATAACAAAAGTACAACAAGTGGACAGTTCAGCTTTGAGGAAAGAATGGGCTGTGGCTTCGGTGCCTGTATGGGATGCTCCTGTAAGACAAAATACGGCAACAAGCGTATCTGTAAGGACGGACCTGTGCTTGTAAAGGAGGAGATTATATGGTAAATACTAAGATTACCCTTTGCGGTATAGAAATAGATAACCCTGTGATCCCTGCCAGTGGAACATTTGGATACGGACAGGAATTTGCTGAGCTTTATGACATAAATATTCTCGGCACCTTCTCCTTCAAGGGTACAACCAAGGATCCGAGATTCGGTAATCCCACCCCGAGAATTGCAGAAACAGCATCGGGCATGCTTAACTGCGTGGGACTCCAGAATCCCGGTGTTGAGCATGTAATAAGCCACGAGCTTCCTGAGCTTAAGAAAATATTTAATAAACCCGTTATGGCAAATGTAAGCGGATTTTCTGTTGAGGACTATGCTTACACCTGTGAGCTTCTTGACAAGGAGGAGCAGGTTGGCTGGCTTGAGGTGAATATCTCCTGCCCCAATGTGCACGGCGGTGGAATGAGCTTTGGTACATGCCCGAAAAATGCCGCAGAGGTGGTAAAGGCAGTAAAGGCAGTTACTACAAAGCCCGTAATTATTAAGCTTACCCCCAATGTAACCGATATTGCAGAAATAGCAAGAGCTGTAGAGAGTGAGGGTGCAGACGGTGTTTCCCTTATAAATACTCTTTCCGGTATGAGAATAAATCTTAAAAATAAAAAGCCAATCCTTTCAATTACAACAGGAGGTCTTTCCGGTCCATGTACCTTCCCCGTTGCACTTCGCTGTGTATGGCAGGTATATAATGCTGTTAAGATTCCTATAGTAGGTATGGGTGGCGTTACCACAGCCGAGGATGTTATTGAAATGATGCTTGCAGGTGCAACAGCTGTACAGGTCGGTGCTGCCAACCTTGTTGATCCCTTTGCATCAAAGAAAATAATAGAAGCATTACCCGAGGCTATGACTAAATATGGAATAAATAATTTAAGTGATATAATAGGAGGTGCCCACTAATGGGAAAGGATGTAATTATTGCTTGTGATTTTTCAAGCGCGGAGGCAGTATTCAGCTTCCTTGACAAATTTCAGGATGAAAAGCCCTTTGTAAAAATCGGTATGGAGCTTTTCAATGCAGAAGGACCTGCAATTGTGAGAGAAATTAAGAGAAGAGGTCATAAGATTTTCTTGGACCTTAAGCTCCACGATATCCCCAACACCGTAAAGAAGGCTATGAGTGTGCTCTCTCGCCTTGATGTTGATATGACTAATGTTCACGCATCAGGCACAATCGCTATGATGGAGGCAGCACTTGAGGGTCTTACCCGTCCCGACGGCACTTGTCCCTTGCTCATTGCAGTTACTCAGCTTACCTCCACAAGCGAGGAAAGAATGAGAGATGACCTTCTTATCAATGAGCCTATGGATAAGGTTGTTATGCATTATGCAATGAACGCTAAAAAGGCAGGACTTGCAGGTATAGTATGCTCTCCCTTAGAGGCTGAGAAGGTACACGCTGCCTGTGGCAAGGATTTTGTAACAGTAACTCCCGGCGTTCGCTTTGCTGACGGTGATAAGGGTGACCAGGTAAGAGTTATGACCCCCGCAGAGGCGAAGAAAATCGGCTCCGACTACATAGTAGTGGGCAGACCTATCACAGCGGCAGAGGATCCTGTAGCAGCATACCGCCGTTGCGTTAACGAATTTGTAGACTAACTTAAAAGGAGATATAAAAATGGAAGGTTATAAGAGAGAGTTTATTCAGTTCTTACAAAATGCAGGCGTTCTTAAGTTCGGTGATTTTACAGCAAAAAGCGGAAGAAAGATTCCCTATTTTATTAACGCAGGCGAAATAAAGACAGGTGAGCATATTTCAAAGCTGGGCGAGTTTTATGCTAAGGCTTATCTTGAAAAGGTTGGAAATAAGAGAACAGTTCTCTACGGTCCCGCATATAAGGGTATTCCGATTGCAGTTTCAGCATCCATTGCACTCTCCAAGGAAGGACTTAATGTTCCCTTCTTTTTCAACAGAAAGGAAGAAAAGGACCACGGAGAGGGTGGCGTTTTTGTAGGATATAAGCCCACAGCAGGTGAGGAGGTTGTAATCGTTGAGGATGTTATCACAGCGGGAACAGCTATCCGTGAAAGCATGGCTAATATGAAGTCCCTTCAGGGTGTTAAGATTGCCGCTACCTTCGTAATGGTAGACCGTAAGGAAAAGGGTCAGGGCGAAAAGTCCGCCATGGCAGAGATTGCAGACGAGTTCGGCTTCCCTGTTTACTCCGTAGTCGATGTATACGATATTATCGAGTATCTCAGCGAGGATAAGGAAAACGAAGAAAATGTAAACCGTATCAAGAAGTATCTTGAGGTAAACGGAGCAAAGGCATAATTAGAAAATCCCAAAAGAAAGGATTATCCTTATGAGACATCTTATAGGAATTGAGGATTTAAGCGTTGGCGAGATAGAGAATCTTATCGCTGTCGCTGAGGACATAATCGCAAATCCCAAAAAGTATAACAAGGTGGCTGAGGGAAAGAAGCTTGCTACTCTTTTCTATGAGCCCTCTACAAGAACACGCCTTTCCTTTGAGTCAGCTATGATGGAGCTTGGAGGCAATGTTCTTGGCTTCTCCGAGGCACAGAGCTCCTCTGCAGCCAAGGGAGAAAGCGTTGCCGATACAGCTAAGGTAATTTCCTGCTTTGCCGATATTATGGTAATGCGTCATTTCAAGGAGGGTGCACCAATGGTGGCTTCCTTAAATGCGACAGTTCCCGTAATTAACGCAGGAGACGGTGGACACAACCATCCTACACAGACACTTACCGATTTGCTTACCATAAAAATGGAAAAAGGTCGCTTTAATAACCTTACAGTAGGTCTTTGCGGAGACCTTAAATTCGGTAGAACTGTTCATTCACTTATTACAGCTCTTTCAAGATATACAGGTATAAATTTTGTGCTTATCTCACCAGAGGAATTAAAGATTCCCGAGTACTTGAAGGACGAGGTTCTTGATGCCAAGGGTATTCCTTACAGAGAGGTAACGGACCTTGAGGCAGTTATTGGAGAGCTTGATATACTCTATATGACAAGAGTACAGAAGGAACGCTTCTTTAACGAGCAGGACTACATCAGACTTAAGGATATTTATATTCTTACACCCAATAAGCTCAGACACGCCAAGGAGGACCTTTGCATTATGCATCCCCTCCCCCGAGTAAATGAGATATCCGTGTCTATTGACAAGGATCCCAGGGCGTGCTACTTCAAGCAGGTGCTTTACGGTAAGTATATAAGAATGGCACTTATAAAAATGCTTCTTGAGGAGGCTGACAAATGACAGTAGATTCTATTAAGAACGGATTTGTTATCGACCATATCAAGCCCGGTAACGGAATGAAAATATATAAGCTTCTCGGTCTTGAAGCACTTAATTGCCCTATTGCAATAATTCAGAATGCTCTTTCCCACAGTATGGGTGTTAAGGATATAATCAAAATAGACGCAGATGTTTCTCTTGACACTGCTATTCTCGGTTATGTTGACCCCGATGTTACAGTAAATGTAATCAAGGAGTCAAAGATAGTAGATAAGTATCATCCTGGACTCCCACGTGAGCTTGTGAATATAGTTAAGTGTAAAAATCCTCGCTGTATCACCACCACCGAGCAGGAGCTTGACCATATTTTCCGTCTTACCGATGAAAGCAAGAGAGTGTATCGCTGTATCTATTGCGAAACTGCAAGTAAAAAGTAATAATAAAAAGGATGCAGAAATTGAAATGAGTCCCCAAAGGTCCACTTCAATATATGCATCCCCTTTTATTTACAAAAAATGTTGCAAAATTGTGAATTATATGATAAAATACTTCTATAATAAATAACAATATTATTAAGGAGATTTTTATGCAAAGAGAAAAGCTTGGAAGCCGACTCGGCTTCATACTTCTCAGTGCAGGGTGTGCCATTGGTGTAGGTAATGTATGGAAGTTCCCGTATATTACAGGTCAGTACGGTGGCGGTGCTTTCGTGCTGATTTACCTTATATTCCTTGTTCTTCTCGGTATTCCCGTTCTTACAATGGAATTTTCTCTTGGCAGAGCTTCGCAAAAGAGCCCTGTTCATATGTATCAGCAGCTTGAAAAGCCCGGTCATAAATGGCATATTCACGGTTATTTCGCAATGGCAGGTAACTACCTGCTTATGATGTTCTATACATCCGTTGCAGGCTGGATGCTTCAGTATGTATTTTATATGATAACCGGTAAGTTTGAAGATAAGACCCCGGCAGAAATATCCGGAGTATTTGGCGAAATGCTCTCTCGGCCCTGGATTTTACTTATATTCCTTGTTGTTATAATTGCTCTCGGATTTGCTGTCTGTGCTCTCGGTGTACAGAAGGGACTTGAAAAGGTATCCAAATATATGATGCTTGCTCTTCTCGCTATTATGATAATTCTCGCTATACGCAGTGCATTCTTACCCGGTGGTGGTGAGGGACTTAAGTTCTATCTTGTTCCCGATTTCGGTAGGATGTTTGCAGACGGCTTCAGTGGATTCTTGAAGGTTGTGGTAGCCGCTATGAACCAGGCATTCTTTACTCTCTCCCTGGGCATTGGCTCTATGGCGATATTCGGCAGCTATCTCGGTAAGGACCGTGCCCTTATGGGCGAAGCGGTAAATGTAACTGTGCTTGACACCTTTGTAGCGTTTACTGCGGGACTTATTATATTCCCCGCCTGCTTCGCTTACGATATTGAGCCCGGTGCAGGTCCGCCACTTATCTTCCAGACACTCCCCAATGTATTTGCCAATATGCCAGGTGGCAGGATCTTTGGTACCTTCTTCTTTATCTTTATGTGCTTTGCTGCATTTACCACAGTTATTGCCGTGTTTGAGAATATTATCTCTATGTGTATGGATAAGTTCGGATGGTCGAGAAAGAAATCCTGCTTAATAAATGGTATAGCAATGCTCTTCCTTGCACTTCCCTGTATGCTCGGCTTTAACATTCTTGCAGGCTTTACTCCCATGGGCGATGGCTCCTCTATACTTGATTTGGAGGACTATATCGTATCCAATATCCTTCTCCCCTCCGGTGCTCTTATTATGGTTATCTTCTGTAACTTCAAGTTTGGCTGGGGCTTTGATAAGTTCAAGGAGGAGGCTAACACAGGTAAGGGATTTAAGGTTGCTAATTGGATGAGGTATTATTTCAGATATGTTCTTCCCATTATCATAGGTGTAATCCTTGTATACGGAATTATATCTCCATTTATTTAATAAAATCAGTTATGGTTATGGCGTGATGCTCAATTCGGGCGTCACGCCATTTACTTTTTATATTTTGCTGTACGCATTCCAAAATTACGACGCAGGGATTGATTTTATCTTCTGACTTATGATAAAATATTCTTGTAATATTATATCGGAGGTAGAAAATGTACGATATAGTGATAATAGGAGCAGGTGTTGTTGGTGGAATGATAGCGAGAGAGCTGTCCTTTCATAAATTGGGTATCTGCCTTATAGAAAAGGAAAACGATGTAGCCACAGGTGCTACAAAGGCAAACTCCGCCATTGTCCACGCAGGCTTTGATGCAAAGGTAGGCACACTGAAGGCAAGGCTCAATGTACGGGGCTCGGAAATGATGGAGCAGATTGCCACCGATCTTGGTGTAAGATATAAGAGAAACGGCTCCCTTGTTGTAGGCTTTAACGAGGAGGATGAGACAACCCTTCGCAGCCTTCTTGACCGTGGAAATGCCAATGGAGTCAAGGGACTTAAGCTCCTTACAAGAGAGGAAACGGTAGCTCTTGAGCCCAATATAGGTAAGGAGGTTACCTGTGCCCTGCACGCCCCTACGGGAGCTATAGTATGCCCCTATGACCTGGCAGTAGCCGCAATCGGCAACGCTATGGATAACGGTGTGGAGCTAAAATGCAATTTTGAGGCTGTGAAAATTGAAAGCAGGGGCGAATACTACGCTGTAAAATCTGAAAATGGTGAGATTTTAGCAAAATACATAATAAACTGTGCAGGTGCATATTCCGACGGCGTGGCGAAAATGGTGGGAGATGATAGCTTTTCCGTTCATCCGAGGCGTGGAGAGTATGTACTGCTTGACAAAAACTGCGGAGGCATAGTTTCACACACGGTATTTGTCACCCCAAGCAAGATGGGTAAGGGAATATTGGTTTCCCCCACAGTTGACGGCAATCTGCTTCTCGGTCCCACTGCAGTTGACGGCGAGGACAAGGAGGACAAGGCTGTCTGTCCCGAGTTCTTTGCCTCTATCTTCGGTATAGCGGAAAGAAGTGTTTACGGTATTCCTAAAAATAAAACAATAACCTCCTTCTGTGGGTTGCGTTCCGTTGGAAGCACGGGAGACTTTATTATAAACAGCCCCCTTCCCCGTTATATAAATGTGGCAGGTATTGAATCCCCCGGCCTTTCCGCATCTCCTGCTATTGCTGAATATGTGGTACAGCTTCTTCGTGATAGCGGACTTAACCTTGAAAGAAAGGAAAGCCCCGTTACCAAAAGAAGGTCAATGCATTATTTCAGGGACGCAGACAGGAAAACCAAAAATAAAATAATAAAGGAAAACCCTGCCTATGGAAAAATAATTTGTCGTTGCGAGGGAGTTACTGAGGGGGAAATCCTTGACGCCATCAGGATAAACCCCCGTGCAACGGATTTAGACGGAGTTAAAAGGCGTACCAGAGCCCAGATGGGCAGGTGTCAGGGTGGCTTTTGCAGTCCTTATATACTTGATCTTCTCTCCCGAGAGCTTGGTATCCCCTATGAGAAGGTGACAAAAAACGGTGGAGACTCTTATATTGTGATAGGTAAAACAAAGGAGGAGAAGCTATGACAGACCTTGTTATAATAGGTGGTGGCCCGGCGGGAATGAGTGCTGCAATATCTGCCTACGAAAACGGAGTCAAGGATATCCTGATTCTTGAAAGAGACGATAGCCTTGGCGGTATTCTCCGTCAATGTATTCATAACGGCTTTGGGCTTCATAAATTTAAGGAGGAGCTTACAGGCCCCGAGTACGCCCATAGGTATGCAAAAAGGGTAAGAGAGCTTGGCATCCCCGTAAAGCTCAATACTATGGTGCTTGAAATTACGGAGGATAAAAGAGTAATAGCCACCAACAGTCATGATGGTATTTTTGAAATACAGGCAAAAGCTATAATTCTTGCTATGGGATGCCGTGAGAGGGCAAAGGGTGCTCTTAACATAGGAGGCTCCCGTCCTGCGGGTGTATATACTGCAGGCACAGCCCAGAAGCTTGTTAATATGAAGGGATATATGCCGGGCAAAGAAATTGTAATTCTGGGCTCCGGAGATATAGGACTTATTATGGCAAGGCGTATGACCTTGGAGGGGGCACATGTCAAGGCAGTATGTGAGCTTATGCCCTATTCATCGGGTCTTGCAAGAAACATTCAACAGTGTCTTAAGGACTTTGACATTCCCTTAAGACTGTCACACACGGTTGTTGCTCTCCACGGCGGGGACAGGTTGACCGGTGTCACAATAGCTCGTGTAGATGAGTCGAGACGCCCTATAAAGGAAACATACGAGTATGTAAGCTGTGATACTCTGCTCCTCTCCTGTGGCTTGATACCCGAAAATGAGCTTGTGTCAGGTATTGGTGCAGATATTTCTCCGGTTACAAGTGGCAGCATCGTGGACCAGGACAGGCACACCTCGGCAGAGGGCGTATTCTCCTGTGGAAATGTGCTTCATGTTCACGACCTGGTGGACTATGTGTCCGAGGAGGGAGAAATTGCAGGTAAGGGTGCAGCTTCCTATATTCAGGGCACAGACGTAAGAAATACTGATATAAAAATCAGCGTAGACGGAAAAATTCGCTATTCCGTACCCCAGCGTATAACGGAGAAAAAGGATGTTACCCTTTATTTCAGAGTGTCCGGCGTGTATAAAAATGTAAGGGTGAATATTTACGGCGACGACAAGCTCCTTATATCAAGGAAAAAGCAAAGAGTTGCACCGTCGGAAATGGAAACCGTAAAAATAAACAGAGATATGCTTGATAATATATCTGAATTAAGTCTTAAGCTGGAGGTGGTACAATGAAAAAGGAGCTTACCTGCATTGCCTGTCCCCTCGGCTGTACTGTCACGGTCACCCTGAAGGGTAAGGAAATAATATCGGTTGAGGGTAATACCTGCCCAAGAGGTAAGGAATACGCAATTACCGAATGCATCGCCCCTGTACGCACAGTTACCACTACGGTAAAATGTACAGACGGCTCTTTAGTGGCGGTAAAAACCGCAAGACCAATCCCTAAGGATAAAATGATGGAGGCTATGAGAATAATTAACTACACAGTAGCTACTCTGCCCATCTCCGTTGGAGATGTAATAATCGAGGAGCTTTTCGGAAGCAGCGTGGTCGCCACGGCTGAGAAGCAATAAGCTGAATATTAAGATAAGGAACCGAAATAAAATTCGGTTCCTTTTAATAAGCAACGGATAAAAACAAAGGTGTAATTGGAATAAATGAACATCTATTCATACATTTAAAACCCCTTAATTTTCAAGGGGTTATTGACTTTTTTACAGGCTTATGGTATTATATTTATATAATCTGTAAAAATACGGAGGCATATATGTTTGTCAGATACCCTTCTAATGTTTCCTGCGGAACGGGAAATAATTTTATACTTGAATTTAACGAAAGCAGGACTATAGTAGCCCGTGTATTCTTTAAGCCCGAGGTTACGGGAAAATATAATTATCGCTTTTTTTACCAGAACAGCGTAAATACTACCTTTGCTCAAGGTGAGATAGCCTATGCAAATAAAAGCGGTGGCAATTGGACTGTGGATTACGCAGGTATTGGTATCGGCTCCGAGTTTGGCTGTCATAACGCACCGGAAAAGCTTATTCCCGTTACATTTGACGGTAGTGTATCCAAGGCTGTTTCGCCGGATGAGGCATTCTGGACCGATGAAATAGAAATTGATGTTCCCGAGGGAAAATATCTTGTGTGGGAATGGAAAATTACAGGTGACGGACTTCCCTGCACTCCCGACAGTCAAGTCCCCACTTATATTGATTTTGGTGAGGGCTTTATAAAATACAACAGCTGTCCTATGCCTAACCTTATAGGATGCGATAAAAAGGTGAAAAAGCGTATTGCCTTTGTGGGTGACTCCATTACACAGGGCTGTGGCACCACCTTTGATGAGTATGATATGTGGGTTGGAAGAATCGGAAATATGCTAAAAGATGAGTATGCTGTATGGAATCTCGGTCTCGGCTTCTCCCGTGGCTCCGATGCGGAAACAATGGGATCTCTTATGTATAAGGCAAGGCAGAACGATATAGCTGTTCTTACATACGGAGTAAACGATTTGCTTTCCGGTAAATACAAGGCAGGAAGAGGAGATACGGCAGGAGAGCTCCTTTCCCGTATTGAGACTATAATAAAAGAGCTTCAGGGCGTTGGTGTGGAGGTTATCCTTTCTACGGTTCCCCCCTTTCACTATCACGAATCGGCGTTAAGAGAATGGAAATGTGTAAATATGGCAATACCCACTCTTGCAAAAATTTACGGATGCAGGGTATATGATTTTGAGGCATCCCTCGACGCATCAAGTGAACCTCTTGGCAATGACTATACAAGGTACGGCGACCACCCCAATGGCGATGGAGGGGCGGCAGCCTGTGAGGCATTTAAGAGAACCTTTTTTGACGGAAAGGATTGGACACTCTGATGGAAGAAATCAAGCTCGGCAGATACCGTCACTTCAAGGGTAATGAATACGAGGTGCTTTTTATAGGTAAGGACTCGGAGACTACGGAGCCTGTGGTAATTTACCGTGCTTTGTACGGAGATAATTCAATCTGGGTACGCCCTGCAAGAATGTGGAATGAAACCGTAGAACGGGACGGCAAGATCTATAAAAGATTTGCCTATATGGATAATGATTAAATAAAAACACCCGAAAAAGGCTGAAAACCCTTAAAAATCGGGTGCTTTCTAATATATGAACAAATATGCATATAATAATATGAGAAAAGGGCGTAAAGTTTTTATACCTGTATTGAATTTATTTGAAGATTATGGTAAAATGTTACTATAAGTAATGATAAAGGGGATGCAAAAATGAGAAAAACTAAAATAGTATGCACAATAGGTCCTGCCTGTTCTGATGAAATAACCTTGAAAAAGATGTGTCTTGCGGGAATGAATGTGGCAAGACTTAACTTTTCCCACGGTACCCATGAGGACCACCAGATAAATATTGATAGGCTTAAGAGAATCAGAGAAGAGCTTGATGTGCCCCTTGCTATTATGCTTGATACAAAGGGTCCAGAGTACAGAATAGGCACCTTCAAAAACGGTAAGGAGGAGCTAAGTGACGGAGATACCTTTATCTTTACCACGAGGGATGTGGAGGGAGATAATACCATAGTTTCCGTAAGCTATAAGAATCTTAGCCTTGAAATCAGTGAGGGGGATAAGATTCTTGTAAATAACGGCCTTCTTGTATTTTCAGTTCTCGAAACCACGGAGACAGATGTTATCTGCCGTGTAATTGAGGGTGGTACAATTTCCAACCGTAAGAGCATGAGCTTCCCCGGTAAGGTAATGAATCAGGTATACTTAAGTGAGCAGGATAAGAGTGATATCCTCTTCGGAGTGCAGAACGATGTTGACTATATTGCCCTTTCCTTTGTATCCTCCGTACAGGATGTTATTGATGTAAAGAACTTCATAATGGAAAATAACGGCGGCAAAAACGATATTGGTCTTATTGCAAAAATAGAGAACCGTTCAGGTGTTGACAGCATTGAGGAAATCTGCACCGAGTGTGACGGTATTATGATAGGCAGAGGAGACCTTGGAGTTGAGATTCCATTTGAGGAGGTACCTGCCATACAGAAGAATCTTATTACAAAATGCCGCCTCCTCGGTAAGCGTGTTATTACCGCAACGGAAATGCTGGAGTCTATGATAACAAATCCACGGCCCACAAGAGCAGAAATTTCCGATGTTGCAAATGCAGTATTTGACGGTACAAGTGCAATTATGCTCTCAGGAGAGACAGCAGCAGGTAAGCACCCTGTTCTTACAATACAGACTATGTCGAGAATAGCAGAGCAGGCAGAGAAGAGTGTGGATTTTGAAAAGAATTTCTATACCTCAGAGTTTAGAATAAGCAATTCTATGGACGCAATATCTCACTCTGTGTGTGCTATGTCCATTGATATAGAGGCAAAGGCTATAGTGGTTTCCTCCATGTCCGGCTCAACGGTTCGTATGATTTCACGCTTCCGTTCTCCTGTTGATATTATAGGTCTTTCTGTAAATGAAAAGACCTATCATCAGCTTGCTCTTTCCTGGGGCGTTCTACCTGTTATGTGTGAGGTTTATCCGTCGTTGGAGGTGCTTTTCTATACAGCAAAGAAAATTGCTAAGGAAAAGCTCAATCTTAAAAAGGACGATAAGATAATTATCACAGGTGGCTCCCGCACAGGAGAGTCGGGAAAAACCAATACCATAAGAGTAGAGGAAATATAATTACTGACAGGCTTATTTACTGAATTGTCGCAGAGCTGCAGTCGGCTACACTTACAAATTAAAACCACAGGGTACGCTTTTTCAAGAAAAAGCGTACCCTGTGTCTCTTTTATATTAAAATGGTAAAAATGAATAGTGCATGCTATTTGGTTGGGGACATATCAAAGGAGAAGCGAATTTCCTTTTCTGTAATACGGAAGCATTCACGAACCCAGGGACCGCAGGACGAGGAGCCTGTACCGGATATCTTGTAATCTATTCTTACATGGGTAGCATAGGGCTCGGACAGCTCGCACTGATGCTTAGCTCTGTCAAGCTGGTCAATGGAGTATTGGGATACATTGAGCACAAAGGAATTGTCAGTGTCAAAGCGAACAAGACCACCCAGCTCTGCATATTTTACTCCCATGTGGTTTCCGTGGTCCTGGGGAACAACATATTTTACATATTCATCCCTGACAGTAGAACGGAATTTATCCTCACGCACATGATGGCAGATATCGGGGAGATTCTCATAGGGACCAAGTCCAAAGTATTCAAAGCTCCTTATATCCTTGACAAGAGGAAGCTCAAAGCCAAAGCGTAAAAGCCAGGGTGTATTTTCACAGACAGATGCCGCAAGGTCGGATTTTATCCTACCGTCCTTGAAAAATGTGTACTTAAGAGTATAATTCAGGTACGGCTTACGGGATACTCCTGCAAGGACACCCTCTGTAATAATCTGGTTATCCTTTACTGTAACACGCCTTACGTTGTTGAAGGTATAATTGATATTTGCTCCACGGGATTCTGTTTTTGTTGTGTAGCATTCTGCCATAACAAGGTCGTTTTCCATAAGAGGTCTGTAAGCACCGATTTTTACGGGAGAGTGTAAAATTTCCTTGCCCCTTATCTTAATGGAATCAAAATTTCCGAGAGTTTTATTGAATCTGTATTCAAAGCCCTTGCCCTTGATATTCACAAGAAAGCCTGTGTCTTTTATATCCCTTTGGTCGAGGGGAGTGTCTGATTTTTCGGGCTTGTATACCTTTACGGGTATCTTTTGGGACAGAGTACCCAGCTCCTTGCCGTTGGGGTCTATAAGAGTGACATCAATATTGGCACCGTAGGAGCACATTGTTGGTGTTTTCTTCGGCTTGTAGCGAAGACTGCGTCTCGGTGGTATTGACAGCTGTATGGTATTTTCCTCAACTGTTACCTCGTCCACCCTTATTCTGTATCTTATCTTATACTCCTTAAGGGATGTAAAGTCATAGTAGTTGGTGACAGTAAGCTCTCCGTCCTCATATTTGATACGCATAGGCAGATATGCAGCCTTCAGCTCATGGGCTGACGCCTTATAGCTCCTGTCATTGAACACCACTCCGTTACAGCAGAAAGCACCGCTATGCACCATCTCACCGGGATAATCTCCACCGTAGGTAACGCTTCCGTTCCTGTCAAGACCGTGGTCTGCCCACTGCCAGATGCATCCACCAACTAATTTCGGATGCTTAAGAAACAGGTTTACATATTCCCAGATATCACCTGCTCCGTTACCCTGGGAAAGACAGTATTCGCAAAGGAAAATTGGTTTATCAAATTTATCGTCCACTGCCCAGGAGGAAAGCTCCTCAAGGGATGGGTACATTCTTGAATACACGCTTACATTATCACTTTCCTTACCGAGGAGGGAGGCACTCTCTGAGTGGACAAGCCTTGTGGGATCGTTAAGCTTGAAAAACTCTGCCATTGCCTCTACATTGGGACCGTAGCCACATTCGTTGCCCACGGACCACATAATAACAGAAGGGTGATTTTTATCCCTTGCAAAGGTTCTCTCGGCACGGGACAGATGCTCCTTTAACCATTTAGGGTCAGTAGCAGGCCATTCATTTTCCTCCATATCGTATATGTATTTATCTGTGGGATTCCTGTATATAAAGCCGTGGGTCTCGTTATCAGCCTCAAGTATTACATAGAGTCCCAATTCATCACAGTAGTCAAGGAATTTAGGCGACGGAGGATAGTGTGAGGTTCTTACAGCATTTGCATTTATATCCTTTATTCTCTTAAGGTCCTCATATATTTCGGCATTGGTCAGGCACCAGCCGTTTGTAGGATGGACATCATGATGGTTAACGCCTTTAATGGTAATGGGCCTGCCGTTTACGGTTATTTCGTTCTTATCGGAAATGGCAATTTCACGGATACCCACATTCTGCCTTATTTTCTCTCCCTTATATTCAATTTCAACAGTGTAGAGATAGGGGCGTTCGGCAGTCCAAAGCTTTGCGTCCTCTATTTTGAACTCACGGTAACGGGAGTGTGCCTCGTGGAGAAGACGGTCCTTGTCATATACACGGATATCTGCCCAACGGTCGGTACGAACAATAATAGTATCGTCTCCCTCAGTGCGTATTGTGAAGTCACGGAGGTGCTCATGGGGTCTTTTCAGAATATACACATCCCTGAATATGCCGTTTAATCGGAACATATCCTGGTCCTCCATATAACTGCCTGCACACCATTTATATACCTTAACGAGGATTTCATTATCACCTTTTTTTATGTATGGTGTTATATCGAACTCACTCTGCAGATGGCTACCCTGTGTAAAGCCCACATATTTGTTATTTATGTATAGCTCTCCACAGCTGGAAATACCCTCGAATACAGCATAATACTCCATACCTGTGTCGATAATTTCAAATTCACGCTTATAAATTCCAACAGGATTCACATTTGGAACATAGGGCATATCACATGGGAAGGGGAAGTTTATATTAGTGTAGTTAGGATGCTCATATCCCTTTAACTGCCAGCAGGAGGGTACAGTAATTTTATCCCATTTCTGAGGTACGGCAGGGGCAAGGTCAGAGTTTTCAAAGTAGGCAAATTTCCATTCTCCGTTTAATGATATATACTCACTTATTCCTTCGGGAATATAATATGCTCGAGGCCTTTCTCTGTTTTCACTTGTTTTCTGTGGATTTTCATAAAATCTCATTTTAGCTACCTCTCTCTGTGTGTGCTTATTATATTTTTATTTTAGCATAAATAAAGGAGTTATTCAACAGTATTGTATTAAAAATACCCCAATTGGTAAGGATAAATGTTTGACTAAGGTGAATTTTTGTGTTACAATACTGAATAATATAATAGATTTTGAAAGGAGATAAGGTATGGATGACAGGATGTATGTCTGCATAGACTTAAAGAGCTTTTACGCATCTTGTGAATGTGTTGAACGGGGACTCGACCCCATGAAGACAAAGCTTGTTGTGGCCGACCCTGCAAGGGGTAGGGGAGCCATATGCCTGGCTGTATCTCCGGCACTTAAAGCAGTTGGCGTAAAAAACCGATGCCGTATATACGAAATTCCTGACAAAATCGAATATATAACAGCTATTCCGAGGATGAAGCTGTATATGGAATACTCTGCAAAAATCTATTCCGTATATCTCAAGTACATCAGTAAGGACGATATACATGTATACTCCATCGACGAGTGCTTTATAGATATTACCGATTATATGAGGCTCTACGGTATGACAGCTACGGAGCTGGCGAAAATGCTTCTTGATAAGGTGCTGGAGGAGACAGGTATTTATGCAACGGTTGGCATAGGCACAAATCTTTTTCTTGCCAAGGTGGCTCTTGATGTTACAGCCAAGCACGCCAGAAACAGGATGGCATATCTTGATAAAAGGACCTTTGAGGAAAGGATATGGCACCACCGACCTATAACTGATATATGGAATGTGGGCAGGGGAATAGCCGACCGACTGGCACGGCACGGTGTATATGACCTTTTCGGAGTATGCACAATGAGTGAAAAAACACTGTATAAGGAATTCGGTGTCAATGCAGAGTTCCTTATCGACCACGCCCACGGGGAGGAGAGCTGTACCATACAGGATATACACAATTATCAGTCCAAGTCCAGCTCTATATCCAACGGACAGATACTCTTTGAGGATTATAATTTCAACGATGCCAAAATCGTCCTTCGTGAGATGGTGGATATGCTGTCCCTGGACCTTGTGGATAATAATCTTGTGACAGACTCTATTTCTCTGTATGTTGGATATTCCAAGGATGCGATAAAGCCGGCAGGAGGCACAAAAAAGCTGGGGGAGTGTACAAATTCCTCTAAAAAGCTGGTAAAATACTTTCTCGATTACTATGACTCCACAGTAAAGCAGGGGTATCCTATCAGGAAAATAAATATAGGCTTTAATAACCTTACCGATGAGTACGGGCTTACCATTGATATAATGGGGGAGAGTGAGGATGAAAGGCGTGAGCATTCCTTGCAGAAAACGGTTATAGCAATTAA
Organism: Clostridia bacterium; assembly: GCA_017451485.1. Taxonomy (GTDB): domain Bacteria; phylum Bacillota; class Clostridia; order Oscillospirales; family CAG-272; genus RGIG2000. The sequence continues at coordinate 30,809 of JAFTOG010000048.1, forward strand.
GAAAAAATACGGAAAGAACGCTATCCTCAAGGGCACCAGCCTTGAGAAAAAGGCAACGGGAAAAATGAGAAATAAGCTGATAGGAGGGCATAACGGTGAGTGACAGAACAGACAGAGCAAGACAGTTTATGCCCTTTTCTCCCCTTAAGGGCTACGATGATCTTGTTAAGGACAAGGAAAAGATAATATCTCCAAAAAGGGAGCTTTCCGAGTACCGGGCAGGGATGCTGTCTGAAAAGCTTATTCAGGTAAAAAAGGGAATGGTAATAAAGATAGTATATTATCAAGGAGACGGTTATATAAAAACGGAGGGTATGGTATCTGCAATAGACTTTACCACAAGACAGCTTACAGTTATCAAAAATAAAATATCCTTTGATGATATATATGATATTTCCTCAAAGGATATATGTGTAAACGAGTTATTCGAGTAAAAATGTAATTTTTTTTGAATTATTTTCATTTCCAGCAACAAAAAAGAAAAAAAGTGTGCTATACTTATGAATAGTTTATTTTACAACCTCCAGAGCTTTTAAATATTACTTACTCTGGTACGATTATAGGGGGATTGTGTTTATGTTAAGACGCTTTAAGGAATTTACAAGAAACATATCGCTGGCATATAAGTACCTTATTAAGATTAAATCCTTTGGCATTAAGGAATTTGGACTTAAGGGCTCCCATGTTATGTGTCTTTTTTATATTGGTGAATCGGAAAACGGACTTACAGCCACAGAGCTATGTAAGCTTTGCTGCGAGGATAAGGCAGCTGTTTCCAAGGCCCTTTCCGCCCTCAGCGAAAACGGATATGTGTCACTGGAAAACAGTGAAAATAAAAAATACCGTTCCACATACTTTCTGACTGAATCCGGTATGCAGGTTGTAGACAGGGTCAAGGACAAGATTTTCTCAGCCGTTTCGGAGGGTGGACACGGACTTACCGAGGAGGAGAGAGAGGTCTTTTACAGTGCTCTTCAGCGTATAGTCGATAATCTTGAGGAAGTGTCAAGAAAATACAGTGAGAATAATGAAGAGGAATAAATGAAAATCAAGGGTGCAATATTTGATATGGACGGCACGCTTATTGACTCTATGGGCTATTGGAAAACAGCCCCCGGAGATTACATAAGAAGCCTTGGCAAGGAGCCAAAGGAGGATCTTGGCGACAGATTTCTCACCTTGGGACTTACCAATATATATCCACAGATGTGTGAGGAATACGGCATAGATATTCCTATAGAGGAGGTAAGCCGTGGTATTTATGCAATAATGGAGAAGAATTACGATAAGGTTGATATAAAGCCTTATGTAAAGGATATGCTTGATGATTTCAAAAATATGGGCATTAAGATGTGCATAGCCTCAGCTACAAATTCCGATCTGGCAAAAAGAGTGCTTATGCGTCTTGGCATAGCGGAATATTTTTCTGGTGTACTATGCTGTAAGGATGTGGGAAGAGGAAAGAGATACCCCGATATTTACAATTACGCCTTGAGCTATTTGGGAACGGAAAAGGAAGAAACTCCTGTTTTTGAGGATGCTGTTTTCGCCATAAGAACATTAAAGGCAAACGGATTTGTGTCTGTGGCAATAGAGGATAAGTATACCACTATGGACGAAAGAGCAGAAATAAAGGAAAAAGCCAATTACTATATAGACTCCTATGCGAATTGGGAAAAAATACTTAAATAAAAGCAAAGCATCCCCGTTTAGCGTGAATACTCCGTTAAGAGTATCACGCTAAACGGGGATGCTTGTTTTTATCACAATTACCGAATAAATGCGAGAATTACGCAGGATAGGTCTCCAGCATAAATTTCAGGCTGTCCTTAAGGAATTGCTTGTTATAATCCACCTGTCCCTGCCATGTTTTGATTTTTACAAGATTGGAGGGGTTGGGGTACAGATCTCTGCCGAGGATACTCCAACGCAGATCATTTCTTTCAAAGGATGACTTATGGGATTCTACATATGCAAAGCATTCCTCATAGGTCTCTTCCATTATAGGAGCATATATGTCTAACTTTTCACCTACAAGCTGCACAAACTCCTCGTGCTTAAGAAGAGCAGCGAACCATTCATTCTCAATGCTGGCAAAGAGCTTCTTGGGGTCCTGGGAGCCTGCTTTATTATAAACATTACCAAGACTTCTGTCAAAGTCCCAAACAGGTCCGCAACGGAGCTTTCCTCCTGAGTCCTTAACCATATAAAAGCTTGCATATCCTACATCACAGCATTTATGCACCTCGTGTACAATATAGGATTCTGCAAAGGATTCTACATCTATAAGATTGCAAATGTCCTCCCAATCACCGTTTTCAAGAGCATTTAAGCAATCGTAAACATACATACCTATGTAGTTTTTCTGCTCCTTTGTATAATTTTCGGGAGCCTTCATAGCGTAGTATTTTCCATTCACGGCAAAGCAGTCACCCTCGCCTCTTCCATCAAGCTCCACAATATAGCCTGTGTCAAGTACACCGGGCTCACTTGTTGTAATATTAACTCTGTTTTCAGCAATTTCTATTCTTTCGCAAACAAGATATACACCGTCATACTGACCGTTTAAGTATAGCTCAACGAACTGCATTTCACCAAGGCCACCGAGAGTGGAGAATTTGGATGCTACCGTATATGCAAGATAGTTTCTTATCATACTGTAGTCGGTGTGGTTGGAGATAAGATTCCATTCTCTTGCCTCACCGTTGCCGAAAAGGTCCACAGGCTCATCGAACTTAATGTGATAGGGCTTTTTATCGTTTTTCCAGGAGGTATTTCCACGGCCCTTTATCTTACCGGGCTCAGCAGACAGCTTGTATTCGTCGTCGGTATTTGAAACGGAAAATTGGCAGTTTACGTAAATTTCCTTAGAAAGAATGGGATCACCGTTTTCCGTATTAATACTTAGGATCGGCAGAGTAAGAGGCTGTACCTCAAATATAGCGGTAAGCTGTGTATCCTCTGTGGCAACAATTGAAATTTTCGGGGTCGTTGCTCCGTTGGACCAGCCGACAAATTTATAACCGGGGGCGGCAATGGCTGTAACGGGATATGTACCTCTTCCGTCAGCTACTGACTGGGAGGTGTTTCCGTTTATATGTCCGTGTCCGTCGGTTGTAAAGGTGATTCTGTGCTTCTTTTTGAATATAGCTGTATATGTGGCACTTTCATTCAGAGTGTCCGATCTTTTCGGTGCTGTTCCACCGTCACTCCAGCCCATAAAGGCATAGCCCTCATCGGGGACAGCCTCTACCATCTCGAATGTATGCATAACCAATGGCGTAGTTATTGTCTGCTGTGTCTCACCGACTATTTTTCCACCGCCGTCTACAGCATAGGTGACGGTAATGGTTCTTTCCTTCGGTGAAGGTGCTGTGGTGGTTGTATTTGTGTCTGCACCGTCATCTTCCGAGCAGGAAACCATAAGGACAGCTGTCATAACGGTTATGATTAGCAATATGAGAATTTTTTTCATTTATCTACACTCCCCCGGCTTTATTTGTAAAAGCCTGAAAATTTGTTCTGCTGTTTTTTCTAAATTTTTACTTGCATATTCAGTGTCAAGTGCCTTTTCCAGGGTGCATATCTCCCGTAAAATAGGGAAGAAGGCGATAATGCCCTTAGAGTTACATGCCTCAGCACCGTCGGCTACCGAGCCGGAAAGGGCAATTACAGGCACTCCGTATTTAACACCTATTTCGGCAACCCCGCAAGGAGCCTTACCCATAGCTGTCTGGCTGTCCAGCCGTCCCTCTCCCGTTACAACAATATCTGCATCCTTGATTTTGTCCTCAAGGCGAACAAGCTTGTTTATCAGGGCAGAGCCGTTTTCAAGCGAGCCGTTAAGATATGACATAAAGGCAAAGCCAAGACCTCCCGCAGCACCTGCACCCCGTGCATTTTTATTGTCTGTGCCCACAGTCATTACACTCAGGGAGGCATATCTGTCAAGATAAGCGTCCATAGCTCTTACCATGTCATCGTCAGCACCCTTTTGCCTTGAGAATATCTCAGAGCATCCAAGGGGACCGCACAAATGGTTTGTAACATCGCAGGCTATATGGAATTTACATTCTTTAAGCTCCTTTGCCGAGGCCTCAGTGCTTATGGAATTTATCATTCCAACACCCTTGGCACCGTAGGGAACAGGTGCTCCGTTTTTGTCAAAAAATCCAAAGCCCAGAGCCTGTAGCATACCCACGCCACCGTCATTTGTAGCACTTCCGCCAATACCGATTATAAACTCACGGCAACCAAGACGGATAGCATCATATATCATTTCTCCCACACCGTACGTTGTGGTGTCCATAGGATTTCTTTTATCGGCAGGAACAAGAGGAAGTCCCGAAGCCTTCGCCATTTCCATAACTGCAATTTTACCGTCGAGTATACCGTAGTAAGCCTCCGTCGGCTCGCCGAGGGGACCTGTAACCGTCAGCCTGCGTACTGTGGCACCTGTCGCCTCACAAATGGCGTCAACAGTGCCCTCGCCACCGTCGGCTATGGGGCATACCTCCACTCCTGC
>JAFTOG010000049.1 GCA_017451485.1 Clostridia bacterium
GATAGCCTTCGTCCGCCCTTTGCGGTACGCCTTGTCTTTCTTGCTCTTTTTATCCGGAAAGCACTACGGAGCATTTGAGTAAATACAGCGTTGTGTCCTTGGTGGCGACCTCGACTATCACCAAGATAGCCTTCGTCCGCCCTTTGCGGTACGCCTTGTCTTTCTTGCTCTTTTTATCCGGAAAGCACTACGGAGCATTTGAGTAAATACAGCGTTGTGTCCTTGGTGGCGACCTCGACTATCGTAAAAATTATCATCAAGCTATGCTTGATATTATCACAAAGCGATATTATCCGATTAGGATAGCATCTGCAAAGCAGATATAATTGAAAGCCCCCGAGATTAGTCGGGGGCTTTTTGCATGCGTTTAATGATTGAAGGGTGCTTTTTCCGCCCTGTGATGTGGTGTTCGAGGATGGATATATCAGATTTTATACATCTTTGAATTGCTGTAAAAACTCAAAAAGAACCAATCTGCAAAATTTTATTTACCATTTTTGAAAATTTATTGAAAACGGTAAGAACTCGTGGTATAATACTGTACGAGAGGTGATGTGATATGAAGCTTATTACTCGAAATCAATATTTAGAAAAGCTTATTGGTGTAATTGGTACTCCGGATATTAAAGTTATCACAGGTGTTCGCCGTAGTGGTAAATCCAAGCTGCTTGAAGCATTTAAGAACTATGTTGAACAGAATGTACCGGACCATAATATCATTCAAATCAACTTCAACCTACCGGAGTTCGACCATTTGCTTGAATACAGACCCTTGTATGACTATATCAATTCTCAGTATGTGGCTGGCAAAGAGAACTTTGTTTTGATTGATGAAGTCCAGATGTGTACTGATTTTGAAAAAGCAATCAACGGTCTGCACGCATCAGAAAGGTTCGATGTTTATATTACCGGCTCAAATGCTTTTCTTTTGAGTTCTGATCTTGCTACGCTGTTTACCGGAAGAACATTTGAAATTAAAGTGTTCCCGTTCTCATTCAGTGAATATATGCAGTATTTTGGTTACAGCGACAGATATGCTGCCGTGGATAAGTATATGATTGAGGGTGGTATGGCCGGCTCCTATTTGTATAAAGATCAAGAAGCCAAGTATGATTATATCGCCGATGTTTTTAATACCTTGATTGTCCGTGATATTCGCAAGAAGTATAAAATTCGCAATATGCAGCTTATGGACACACTTGTGGATTTCCTTATGGATAATATTTCTAATTTGACCTCAGCAAGAAATATCACAAACACATTCAGTGGATTAAAGGAAAAGGTAAACCATGTTACCATCAGCTCGTATATTCAGTATTTGTGCAATGCTTTTGCCTTCTATAAAGTCCGTAGATATGATATCAAGGGTAAAAAGTATCTTTCCAGCAACGACAAGTATTATCTGAGTGACCATACTTTTCGCTATGCCAAGCTCGGCACGAAAAACATGGACTATGGCAGAATCCTTGAAAATGTAGTTGCTATAGAGCTACTCCGTCGAGGATATGAGGTTTATGTCGGCGTGCTCTACAAGAAAGAAATCGACTTTGTTGCCATCAAGCGAAACGAAAAGATTTATATACAGGTTTCGGATAATATCAGTGACAGCAAGACCTTTGAACGAGAGGTTTCGCCATTGCTTCAAATCAAGGATGCGTATCCTAAGATGATTATCGCCCGTACTCGGCATGATGAGTATCAGTATGAGGGTGTAAGGATTGTCGATATTGCAGATTGGTTATTGAACAATTAGACAGCTTGCAAAAACAAAAAAACCGTGATTTTGGATAGTAAAGAGCTTGTGATGTTATTAAACAAGGCTTTTCAAAGCTCCGGTACTGCCGGAATTTTGAAAAATACACGAGTGGTTACCGGCTTGCAGTGGATGAGTATGACTTAAAAAGTAAGTTAACCAATTACTAAGCATTGCTTGATCTCATCACAAAGCAATATTATCCCATTAGGACAGCATCTGCAAGGCAAGATACAATTGAAAGCCCCCGAGATTAGTGATATGCACCCCAAAAGTGTCTAACTTTTGGGTTCACTTCATAGTCGGGGGCTTTATTTATTTACTGTTTCTTGCAAATGGAGTATACCTTTCGATTATATCCTTGAACCACGGTTCGGTACGAGCATTGTTAAACCAGTTGTTCGTTTCTATATAACCAAGCTCCCGTTTTACATTGTTGCTTTCAAATCCCGAATTTACCTTTGATGTTTCAAAGCTATGCCCTCTTACAAGGAAAGAAGAATGAACAGTTGTAGAGGGAAGCTCGTCATAAGCCTTTGCATAGCTTAAGCCAAGCTCAAGGCTTTTAGCACAGCTCTCATAATCCTTTTCATATGAGTATCTGCCTGCTAACCAAATATAAAGCTCTCCCAAGTGATAATTACTAAAGCCATAGTCATTTTCGTCATAAATGAGCTTTATAAAATCAATTGCCTTCTTTAATATCCGTATAGCTTCTTCGTTTGTTTCTGCAAATAAGCCGCAATTTCGGATTTTTATATAAAGATTCTCTGACATTTGGTAAATGTTTTTTCTGACTCTTGGCCACCACTTTTCGGTTCCTCTTTCGTAAAGATGCTCAATAGCATCGCCTTGCATCTGGTCGGGAAGCATTCTTATATATTCCAACGCCTTTTCTTCGTTTCCGATATCCCTGTAAACCGAGCTTAACACATCCATTGCTTGATAACGCATATCGGAATCAATGCTCTCATTTAGGATTCTGTTACACAAAGTTATGATTTCATCCTTGTGAGGTACCTTTTCACAATCCGGTGCAAGCTCTCCTTTTTCTTCCTTTTCCCAATAATCCTCCCAAAAGTACGGGTCATAATAAAGCATCCATAAGTATATCCCTAAAATTCTGTTGTCATTTGGATAACTACGGTATGCTTGGCAAATAAAATCAAATTTTTCCTTTACCTTACCGAGATTTGCAAGTCTTGTGTATTCTTCCATTATTTCATCTATTTTTGCTTGCTTCTTTGCCAGGTCAACGCCTAAAAGCTCATCTGTTGTAACATTGAAAAAATTTGCAAGTACAGGAAGCATAGTTACATCAGGTAAAGATGCACTCGTTTCCCACTTTGATATTGCCTGGAATGATACATTAAGCCTTTCGGCAAGCTCCTCTTGTGTTAAATTCATTTTTCTACGCAGGGCTTTTATTTTGTTACCAAAGTTTTTCATAAGAAAACTCCTTTAAGATTATTTCCTCGAGGTTAATTATATTTTAACACAATTATTTCAGATATCCATATAAAGCTAAGCGAATATTTTTCTAACGACAGTAGAATTTTCTATTGAATTGAATGTTTATGTGGAGTTATTACTAATAAATCACAAAAAGAGTAATAAAAATAAATTTATCAGTAATAAATTTTGATTCTTGAGTAATAATTATTGACAAATTAGGTAAAAATGATTATAATGAATACAAAAGGAGGTGCTTTTATGAAATATTCTTCAGATAAAAAACAAACGATAGTATTGTATATATTAGATAAAATAGCATCAGGAGAAAAAAGTATATCTAAGGTAGTGTCGGAAGCATTCGGTATCAGCACAAATACGGTGCATGCTTATCTGACGGAGCTTATTAATAACAACACAATAGCAAAGCTTAAAAGGGGAGAATACAAATTAGTGTCAGAGCAATCCTTTTATAGCTTTCAAAGATCAAAGGGAGAATTGGAATCCGATACTGCTGCGTATGATGAGTGCCTCGGCAAAAAAATCGAGCATCTATCCGAAAATATTCAGCATATATGGGCGTATGCACTAAGTGAAATGGTTAATAACGTTATAGATCATTCAAATGCTGAAAATATGCATATAACAATAGCTCAAAACTACTTGAATACCACTGTCATAATAGCGGATGACGGAGTAGGAATCTTCGAAAAGATCAAAAATCATTTTAATTTTACAAATCTGGATGATGCAATATGCGAATTGTTCAAAGGGAAATTAACTACAGATAAGGCGAATCATTCGGGGGAGGGAATTTTCTTTACTTCAAAAATGATGGATAAGTTTTTAATTACCTCAAGTAAAAAGACTTTTACAACATTAAAATACGAAAATGAGGAATTAACTGATTTTGGAGAGGCTCCAACGGGAACGAGGGTATTAATGTCTATTTCTAATTTTTCCAAAAAGACTGCAAGGGAAATATTTGATATGTATTCAAATACAGAAGGAAGCTTTACAACTACCCGTATTCCCTTGAAAAACATTTTTGATACAGCTCCTGTATCCCGTTCTCAGGCTAAGAGAATATGTAATAGATTAGACAAATTCGAGGATGTAATTATTGATTTTGAAAATATAAGCTGGATGGGACAGGGCTTTGCACATCAGTTATTTGTTGTTTTCAAAAGAGCTCATCCGGATATCAACCTTATTCCCGAAAATATGAACGAAAGCGTTGTAAATATGTATAATCATGTTGTTAATTCAAATCAACCGGACTAATCAAGCTCCGTTTTTCTTTGGGGATTATACTTATACGCAGTGGATTTACACCGGCGGTTTCCGTTTTCAATAACCGTAAAAGTAGTGTGGGTGGACAGGAAAGTGAAAAATGTTGAATTTTTGTGCAATTTTTACATTGAAAACATGCGTTAGTTGTGCTAAAATATTCCATAGTAAAACTGATAATAAACGGAAAACAATTTGGAGGATTTATGGAAAACCAGGTATGGGCCCGTTTCTTTAATGAAGGATTCTTCGGATATGGAGAAAAGGGCGATTTTAAATATTGGTCTTTGGCACATTTTGCTCCGATAATTCTTTTTGGAGTTGCAATTTATTTACTGTTTCGTTATCGTGAAAAGATAAGAGATTGGAAGCACGAGGGTAATCTTCGCTTCGGTATGGCTGTGGCTATGATAGTATGCGAGATGTCCTACTATTGGCGTCTTGTTTATGTCGGACCGGGCAACCTTGCTGAGCACAATATGCTTGATAAGTTCCCTCTTCAGGTGTGTGGATGGACTTGTATTTTAGCAGCATTTATGATGTTCAAAAAGAGTAAGTTCCTATATCCCATCTGCTTCTATGTTTGCTTTACCTTAGGACTGTTCCCGTTGCTTACCCCTGCGGTAATTTCAACCACAGGTCCCGGCTATTACAGATATTATCAGTATTGGCTTGAGCATATTATACCGCCCCTTTCCGTTCTTTATATGACATTTGTTCACGGCTACCGACCCAAGCTGACGGGAATTATTAAGGCCACGGGCTTTATGACGGTGCTTGTTACCTTTGCTATGATATGCAACTTCAACATTCCCGGCCTTGTTGCAGCAACAGATCCGAACTACTCTCCAAACTATCTCTACCTTGCAGTAGGCACTATAGAGGGTGGAGGCTCTATTATGGATGTTCTTGTTAAAATAGCTCCCAATGTATGGGGAAGGCTACTTCTCCTCATTGTTCTTGTAGAGGCAATTTTCTTTGCAGCATACTTTGTACATAAGGGGATAATCAAGCTTTATAATTATGTGCTGGCAAAAAAACAGGCAAAAACAAAGGAATAATAAAATAAAGCACAGAGCCCGGCTCTGTGCTTTTTTGTGATAACTGCTGAGTATATTATCATTTTGCCGAAGCTTGATTTTATATGAGGTTCCCTTCGGGAGGGAGCTGTCGCCTGAGACAACTGGGGAAGAGTGCGTTATAATGGAAAATATCAAAGCTAAAGGTCATACAGGCTCCTTCCACCACATTCAACACCCCAAAAGTCAATATGTGGTTTTCGGGGATTCCGTTTTTGGTCCTCCTTACTCACGGAGAGAGGCTTTTTCCGTTAAAGTTGACAACGAACTCAAATTATGCTATATTATAATGGAAAAGATATTGACAAAAGTAAACGCCTTTAATGAATGGATAGAAATGAACACATACAATAAGAATTTAAGAATGATTTTATCGGGCTTGTTTTTGGCTGTAGCGTATACGCTTCCGTTTTTAACCGGACAGATACCTGAGATTGGCTCGATGCTTTGCCCTATGCATATACCTGTATTGATTTGTGGCTTTATTTGTGGCTGGCGTTGGGGACTTGGAGTTGGCTTTATAGCTCCACTGATTCGTTCCCTTACTCTTGGAGTGCCTGTTTTGTTTCCTATGGCTGTATGTATGGCATTTGAGCTTGGAGCCTACGGAGCCATATCGGGAATCATGCGTAGGCTGTTACCTAAAAGGCTACCATACATATATTGCTCCCTCCTTATAGCTATGATAGTCGGCAGAGCAGTATGGGGTATCGCAATGGTTATCTGTATGGGCATAAAAGGAGGAGCCTTTACCTTTGGTGCGTTTATCACAGGAGCTATAACAAACGCCATCCCGGGAATTATAATACAAATAGCAATTATTCCACCAATAGTAATGGCAATAGAACGCTGGGGACTCTTTAGGTCCCGAAAGGAGAAGACCGATGAATGAGGATTTTTTCCTTGACATAAAAATGCTATTTGACAGGATAGATAAGCTCCTTACCCAAAAGGAAAGAGTTATTTTTGCAATAGACGGCAGGTGTGGAAGTGGAAAGAGCACCCTTGCTGAGGCATTGCAGAAAAAATACGGATGCACCGTTATACATACAGATGATTTTTTTCTCCGACCCGAGCAAAGAACAGAGGAAAGATATGCAGAGCCCGGTGGAAATATGGATAGAGAACGGCTACTGTCCGAGGTATTATCCCCCCTTTCGGAGGGAAGGGGTACTGTATACCGTCCGTTCGACTGTAAAACGATGGATTTTGCCGACCCTGTGGTGATAATACCCACACCCTTAACGGTTATAGAGGGCTCTTATTCAATGCATCCCGACCTTGCCCACTATTATGATTTGTCCCTGTTTTTAACCGTTGAACCGAAAACCCAGAAAAAAAGAATTATAAGTCGCAATAAAAGAGACATAGCTGACAGCTTCTTTACCCGTTGGATACCTATGGAGGAAAGATATTTTATTGCCTTCAATATAGAAAGCCGTTGCGACATAAGTCTTGCAACAGACCAATTAACATTTGAAAAATAAACAAAAAAGCACCTACGGTAACAAAAATCGTTTACCGTAGGTGCTTTATTATTTTCTAATAGTTTTTCGCCATTAACCGATCATATCAGTTATTTACAATGTAGTTACGCAGGTCATTAACATCGTCAATTGTAATTTCTCCGTCATCGTTTACATCTGCCTGCTCCTCGTTGATGGTCACATCATAGCCACCTACAAGGTAACGGCGTAATACAACTACATCGGCTACATCTATAATTCCATCCTCGTTTACATCACCGTCAAGCTCTGTTACTGTAATAGAGCCGTTTGTCAAGATGATATTAACAGCCTCTCCGTCAGCGTTCACAATATCGCCGTCGGTGTAGGACAAGTCAATGCTGTAAACTGTTCCCACGGGAGCATCGGGAATATCAAATGTAAGAAGAATGATATTGCCGTCTCTTGTAGCATTTGTGGTACCGTTCCAATTGAAGTTATATACACCGGAATTATATTCATTTGTATATGTAAATTCCAGGGGAATAAATGCTGTGCCGTCGGTTAAGCGGGGCAGTCGGAGGGATGGGTCAACAGTAAGAGTAAAGCTTGCGTTTCCGATACCTGGGTTGTTGGTAATTTCAATAGCAATTGATACGGTTCCACCGGGAACGGTTGAAACATCCTGAATCTTGATTTCAGCAATCATGGGAGTTTCTCTTGTTTCAGTTGTAGCACCGCACACCTGACATTCCTTATGCTCTCTGCCTGTGCTTGTGGTTGATGCAGGAACATCAACTATCCAATCGCCGGGCTCGTGATAGATACAGTCAGAATCATCATCGGAAAGCCAGGCAATCATTTCATCAAGATCGTCAAATATACGGGTCTGTGATCCTGCCTCACCGATATCGTAGAGGGAGAGGAGGAGGTTACCCTGTGCGTCTGCAAGGTTTACGCCTATTGTAGTGTAGTCGCTGTAGCACCAGATACCCTGGCTGTTTTCTCCAAGACGGAAGGTGTTTATCCAAGGAGAGTTCAAGCCTGTGTAAAGGATTTCTCCGTCATGTGCAAGGTAAGGAACATAGGTAGCATATGTAATGCCATCTCCAACGCAAGCAATACAACGACGCCACATTGTGCCATCCTGTGTGAGGAATACGCCAACCTTTTTAATTGTTGCACCCTGATTATAATCAAGGTATACACCGTATTCGTTTACATAAGCAGGACCGTAGTTAGAAATTATATCGTCAATTTCAAAGTACATGCCGTACATAGGATGATCTGCGTCGGGGTTAATAGCATCGATAATACCGGCACCGCATACAGTACATGTTCCGTTTACAAACCTGTGACCCAGCTTAGGAATTTCGATGGTATCTGTTTCTCCGCAAGCAGTACAGGTAACATCCTTTAAGCCGGGCTCTGTACATGTGGGCTCGGTAGTAACTGTGCCCTCATCCCATGTGTGACCTGCAGGAATAATATCTGTTTCTGTTTCTCCGCATCCTGTACAGGTACGGGAGATAGAGCCGTCCTCGGTACATGTAGCCTCCTCGGTAACCGTTTCATCCCATGTATGACCGGCAGGAATTACATCTGTACGAGTTGCCTGACATTCGGAGCAGGTGTAAGTAATAGCACCGTCCTCTGTACAGGTCTTTTCAATTGTAACAACACCGTCGCCCCAGCTGTGACCGCACTGGTCCACATAGCTGTCACGGTATTCGTAACCGCAGGAGCAGGAGTGGGTCGTGTAGCCCATTTCAGTACATGTGGGCTCGGTAACGGTATCTGTATATTCGTGTGTATGAGTTATGAGAGTATAGTCACATACATCGCACACATTGTCATTGCCGAAGCGGTGACCTGTTGCGTAAAGTGTCTGATGCTTTGTGGAATCGCATCCGTCAGCAGAGCAGGAGTATTCGATATATCCGTCCTCTGTACAGGTTGCCTCAACTGTATTTGTAACCGCATAGATATGACCGGGAGATGCTATATCTACGGTGCTGAGTGTTTCTCCACAGGCGGAACATTCGATATGACCTGCACCGTCAGAGCTGCATGTAGGAGCAATATCCACAATTATCTCACCGGGAGTGTGTGTATGCTCACTTGAGGAGCTGCTGCCAAAGCCCTGTAGCACGGGATATTCATTAACTCCGTCAAATTCCCAGATTGTATCAAAGTCCCAGCCGAGATTAGTAGTTATCCAACTCTGGGATTTGAAATTATCTGCATATGTGGAGATTCCATTGTAGCTATTTACAGTTCCTGTTATGCTGTAATAGCAGGAATTAATTTGACATCCACTTCCTGCAATAATTGGACCTGATTCAGATGAGCTTGTAGCACTGCCTGCGAAGAAGCAGTTAGAAACATAAGAGGATGAGTTGGAGGAAACGCATCCAATGATACCACTTGCACAAACTATTGAACCACCGGGCTGGGAGCCTGTATTTGTCGCTGAGCCAACAGCGTAGCAATTAATTACAGCGGTTGTATAATTATTGTAGAATGATCCAAGTAATATAGCTGCGTGAGCATTACTTGTAGCTGTACCGTGGGCAAAGCAATTTCTTATAGTTGCGTTTTGTGCATTTCCTATCAAAACACCTGATGAGCTGGGATTTTGAGTGGTAAATGTGGTGACTGAGCCGTTTGTAACATAACAGCTTTCAACAGTACCGTTAGTCAGTCTTCCTATCAATGCACCGCACTTGGAACGGTAACTGCCTGATATTGTAACAGATACGATAGCGTTTTCAACGCCGAGGTTCTTTACAGTACCCTGCACATCACCGAACAAGCCTGAGTAGCTAGTATTGTTTTGTGAGATACTGAGATTAAATATCTTGTGATAATTGCCGTCAAAGGTTCCACGGAACTGGTAAGACGTGGAAATTTCATAATCATTTGTCAAAATGCCCTTGCCGATAGGAGTCCATTCAAGATTATTAAGATTTATATCCGACATAAGCTTGAAGTAGCATCCTGAGTAGGTGTTGCCACCGTTTACGGACTGTGCAAGATAAGCAAGCTGGGATGCAGTGTAAATAAGGTAGGGATCGCTTTCTGTACCCGAGCCGCCGCCGAAACCGGTTGCTATACTACCGTCCCATGTGTTTACAGAGGGTGAAACGGGATTATCGGGATTTACTGGAGTATCGGGCTCATTTGGTTCTGCATTCTCACTCCAGATTGCATAGAGAGTAACATCGGTTGAGCCGATTGTAAAGGTTGTTGTTCCGTTTGCTGTATATGTGGGCTCTGTAGCGTTTCTGTCGGTAGACCAACCGAGGAATGTGTAGCCGTACATAGAAGGAACGGTATCAAACTTAACGGTTACAGTGTCACCGTTTGAATAGGTTGTGCCATCTATAGGAAGGTTCTGAGAGCCACCGTTGGAATTATAGGAAACGGCTGAGTAACCGTAGCTTGCAGCTGCAGTTCTTGTTGCAATTACATTACCTGAGCTGTTCTTTATAAATACTGTTATTTCATATGTTCCTCTCGGAGCACCGGATTCCAGCTGGAAGGTTGTGCTGAAGCTTGAAGAGGATGTGGGGATGGTAACGCTGTATTCCTTGCCACCGTACTGTCCCTCATCGGAGGAGCAAACAGCTTTGTATTCGAGAGTATAGGAGTCCTGGCTGTAGGCACTTGCAGTAAGATTAGCTGAAATTAAGCCTGTGGAGGAGATAGAAGCACCGAGCTCAGCGCTTGAAATTCCTGTTTGAGGAATAACTGTAGAGCTTGAGCTTCCGTTGACGATAAGGTCCACTGTACGAACAGTTACGGAATAATATCCACAGGAGGAGCTTCCCGTACAGGTCATCTGAAGCTCGAAGTGATATGTGTGACCCTTTGTAAAGAGGTCGGGGGAAATATTGATTACAGATGTATTCCATGTATTATTCTGACCGGAAAGATGGGTATCCAATCTTACGGAGGTGTCGGAGGTTTCGTCTACGAGGTATATGTAGTCATATTCGTAGCCGTGGCCACATGCAGCAACGGATTCATCTATATCCCATGCCTTAATGCTAAGGGAGGATTGCTCGGATATATCAATATTTACAGTAAAGGATAAGCCGAGTCTGAATCTGGAAAGGCTGCTAATAGAGCCGTACAAGTCATATCCCGAGTTATTATGTGTATCGGGAGCAGGATTGGTGCTGTTGCAATCTGCGTCATATCCGCTGCTTGTTGTACATCCGCTGTTGAAGAGAGAGTAATTTGTTCCTCCTGCTGCGTTGATAATTACTGAATTAGAGGAGGATGTTGTATTTGTCTCGGCAGTTATTACCGATGCCATCATAGGAATCATTGTGGCAACCAGTAATAAAACAGCGAGTAAAACCGACAATGGCTTAAGCACAAAATGCTTTTTAATGTATGTCATAACAAAATTCCTTTCTAAAGTTTACTGTGCGTTGGGGACGGTAAAGGATGTACCTTCAACGGTGAAGGCTACAAGCTCCACGTCTGCATCATATCCCCTTGCATATTCGAGAGTAACGGAATACTCACCGGGAGACACATTGGGCTCAAGCATAACATAAAATGTTACAAGCTCGCCGTTTCCGTAATTGGGCTCCAGGGAATCCCACATGAATTTACAGCCATCCAAGGATGAGTAGTTGTCAGTATGATAGTATGTCATACCCTCCAATGCGGTTCCGTTGGCAATAGCAGTTACATTCATAACGCTTGTGTCAAAGGATGTCTTGATTTCAAGCCCTATTAATCCGGGGTTGTTTTCCAGCATTACGGTTATTTTGTACATATCATTACGGTATGTTGTGTCGGAGGAAAGTGTCAATGCCATAGGTGGGCGTACATATCCACACTCTGTGCAGGTATCGTCTACTAAAATATGGGGTGCAGGGTCTGTAATATTGGTGTTACAGCAGGGATAAATACGGTTATGAGTGGGAACGGTTATGTTCCATTCTGCCTCTTCTGTGTGGTTATTGCTGTCAAGCTCACCGTATTCGTTGTGACACATTGAGCAAACAGCCTTGCTTGTACAGGTTGCTGTTCCACCGAAGTGAGCAGTTATGTCAACAGTGCCGTTAACGGTAATGGGATTCGTAAGCTCCAATTCTCTGTTGTATGCCTTCAACTCGCTGAGAACAATAGAGTAGCTTCCTGCATTTGCAGAATCATTTACAGAGAAGGTAAGTATAAGTATATCTCCGTTTCCTGTGTCGCCCAAGAAGGTATCCCAGATGAATTTACATCCGCTGGAGTAGGATTGGGAGGTTTCAAAATGCATATTGGAAAAGGCTGATCCCATCTGGATGCTTGTAAGAGTCATTGCATCCTCGTTATACAAAATACGGAATTCGATTCCTGACAGGCAGGGATTGTTTTCAAGGGATACGGTCACCTGATACTGTGCACCCTGATGTGAGGAGCTTGATGAAACAGAGAATATAGGATCATTGTTTGTGTAGCCACAGACTGTGCATACGCCATTTTCCATAGTGTGGGGAGAGGGCTCTGTATAATCGGTGCTACAGCAGGGATAAACCTGCTTGTGAGATAAATCGGTTGTTACCCAATCGAGGTCCTCGGTATGGTTTTCACTGTCTAATTCACCGTATTCGGTATCACATTCGGAGCAGACAGCCTTGCTTATACAGGTAGCTGTTCCACCGGTGTGGGGGAGGGGATCTCCCTCGGTATCTGAGCATACGCTGCAGGTTTTGGGGGATAAGCATGTGGCATCACTCCATGAGTGGGAGCCAAGCTCGCCCTCGGTATTAGAGCATACGCTACAGGTTTTGGGAGTCAGGCAGGTAGCATCGTTCCAGGAGTGGGAGCCGAAATCGCCATATTCTGCATCACATTCGGAGCACACAGCCTTATTTGTGCAGGTAGCTGTTCCGCCTATATGACTGCCGAAGTCACCGTATTCGGTATCACATTCGGAGCAGACAGCCTTGCTTATACAGGTAGCTGTACCACCGGTGTGAGGAACGGTGCCTCCCTTTGAGATTAAACAAATGTTACAGGTCTGAGGAGCTGTACATGTAGCAGCATTCCAATCGTGATTGCCGAGTCCACCGTATTCGGTATTACACTCGGAGCACTTTGCTCTTTCGGTACAGGTAGCCTTTCCTCCTCTGTGATCTAATGGAGCTCCGTTTGTTGCAGAGCAGTTTTTACATTTCATAGGGCTTAAACAAGTAGCACTTCCCCATACATGCTGTGCAAAATCACCGTATTTTATGTTACACATGGAGCATACGGCTCTTTCGGTACAGGTTGCCACACCACCGGAGTGGTCGATAGGATTACCCTCTGTGGCTTTACACAGCTTACAGGTCTTAGGTGCCTGGCAGGTTGCACTCTGCCACTCGTGCTTACATTTCGTATTGTCGGAGCTGTTGCCCTGGGACAAATTACAAGCAGAGAGAAGAGCTGCACACAGTACCACTGTAATAAGCGTAAGTATACATAGCATTAAGCGTTTTTTTGCCATAGTATCCCCCTTTTACTTTTTTATAATATACACATACATTATACTCCTCAAATTTTGGAAATTCAATGATTTTGTGGCTTTTATTAAAATAAGAATCAAATTCGGCAAAAGTAACAATTATTAGGTTTTTTAAAATGCAAAAAGATATATAATTTGGGTAAATTGCCAAATAGCAGTATTTGTTAAAGTTGACAAGACGATTTTAATATGCTATATTATAATCAATAATCTGTGAGTGTACTTACGCTATTATGGTAACAGAAGAGATATAAAGGATATAAAAGGATACGGAAATGATAGGAAAAGATTTTTTACCCATAACAAGAGAGGAATGTGATGCCCGAGGCTGGGGACAGGTGGACTTTGTCTATGTGTCGGGAGATGCCTATGTGGATCATCCATCCTTTGGTACAGCTATAATAACGAGAGTTCTGGAGAATGCGGGCTTTACTGTCGCTATTCTGGCTCAGCCCGATTATAAATCCTGTCAGGATTTCAAGAGGTTTGGCAGACCCCGTCTCGGCTTTCTTGTAAGTGCCGGCAATATAGATTCCATGGTTGCCCACTACACGGCATCAAAGAAAAAGAGGTCATATGATTATTACTCCCCGGGTGGAAAAACAGGAAACCGTCCCGACCGTGCCGTAATAGTATACTGTAACAGAATTCGTGAGGCGTATGGCGATATTCCCGTCATTATCGGTGGAATTGAGGCATCTCTGCGACGCTTCTCCCACTATGATTACTGGGATAATAAGATAAGAAGATCAGTTCTTGTGGACTCAAGAGCAGATATTCTTACATACGGTATGGGAGAGAATATTATTCTTCGCATTGCCAAGCTCCTTGACCGTGGCGTTCCCGTCAAAAAAATCAGAAACGAACGGGGATGTGTCTATCTTTGTGCAAGAGAGGATGATGTAGGGTATCCCGTTGCGGCAGAATTTGACTTTAACGAGATCAAGGAAAATCCCTATGAATACGCAAGAGCCTTTGGCATTCAGTATAAAAACCAGGATGCTATAAACGGAAAGGCGATAGTAGAGTATTACGACAATAAAAAGCTGGTGCAGAACCCTCCTGCATATCCTCTTGAGAGGGAGGAGCTTGACAGAGTTTATGACCTCCCTTATATGAGAAACTACCACCCTGTGTACGAAAAAGAGGGTGGAGTACCCGCAATAGCCGAGGTGAAATTCTCTATAACCCACAACAGGGGATGCTTTGGTGGATGTAATTTCTGTGCCCTCGCCTTCCATCAGGGAAGGAGTGTCCGTTCCCGAAGCATTGAAAGTGTAGTTGAGGAGGCAAAGCTGATAACAGCCATGCCCGATTTCAAGGGATATATCCACGATATCGGTGGACCGACAGCCAATTTCCGATATCCTGCGTGTAAAAAGCAGCTGGAGCACGGTGTGTGCAGTAACAGAAAATGCTTAGTTCCCACCCCTTGTCCGAATCTTATAGCCGACCATAGCGAATATATAGAGCTTCTTAAACAGGTGGAGAGCTTGCCAAGGGTAAAGAAGGTATTTATCCGTTCGGGTATCCGCTTTGACTATATGCTGGCTGACAAAAACGATGCCTTTTTCCGCAAACTGGTGCGTGATCATGTCAGCGGTCAGCTCAAGGTAGCCCCCGAGCATTGCTCATCCGGAGTGCTTCGCTATATGGGCAAGCCGGATGTAAGGGTATATGATAAATTCCGTGAGAAGTATTTTGCACTCACAAAGCAGTACGGACTTGAGCAGTATATCGTGCCCTATCTTATGTCATCCCATCCCGGTAGCACCTTGAATGACGCTATTGAGCTGTCTCTGTATCTCAAGGAGCAGGGCTGCAACCCCGAGCAGGTACAGGATTTTTATCCAACTCCGGGCACAGCCTCAACGGTTATGTACTATACGGGTATTAATCCTCTTGATATGAAAAAGGTATACGCCCCCGATGATTATAGGGAAAAGCTTATGCAGAGGGCACTCCTCCAATATAAGCGGCCAGAAAACAGAAATCTTGTAAGAGAGGCTCTTGTAAAGGCAGGCAGAGAGGATCTGATCGGCTTTGGCTCCGAGTGTCTTGTAAAACCCGATATGAGGGTACAGAGCTCTCAAAACGGTGGTAAGCCTCAGCAAAAGGTAATAGGATCAGGAGCAAAATCTAAGGTAAAAAATGCTAAAAACGGTGGCAAGTCCATAGAAAAAAGAGAAAAATCAAGGACCGGTACTAAAAATAGAGGAGCAAAATCATCCACTCCCCCCGACAAAAAGAAAAAAACCAAAGATAAGCAAAAAAAATAATCGGCAAAAGTAAAAAAACACTTGACAAAAGCCGTTGTGTGCGTGTATAATATACCTTGTCTTGAAATCAAAAGGGTAAATTGGTTTTTATAAGCACTGTGATACGGCTTCCAATTTATAAATTTAAGGAGGTGCTAAAATGTTAAGAACTTATCAGCCTAAGAAGCGTCAGAGAAAGAAGGAGCATGGCTTCAGAAAGAGAATGAGAACTGCTGACGGTAGAAAAGTATTGAAGAGAAGACGCGCAAAGGGTAGAGCAAGACTCACATACTAATTCCCACTTTAGACTCGCGTTAAATCGTGAATTTGATGATTATCGTCAAAATAGAGTAAGGAATCCGATGCGACTGTCGGATTCCTGCTTTTTTGTATTCATCCGACCACCGTGGCGTTATATCGGTTAATAGCTGTAATTTCAGCTCATAAATTGTGATATCAAGTACAGGAATCGGCCTGTAAGGAAGGAAGTCCTATGAAGCATATTGCAATAAAAGAAAACCATTTGTATTCCAAGGCTTACGCAAAGGGGCAAAAGTTTGTGTCCCGCAACACAGTAGTTTATGTATTAAAGGACTTCAAATCGGAAAAGCTGATGAAGGCTAATCCCATGAAGGAATATATAAACAGGATTGGACTCACCGTTTCCAAAAAGCTTGGAGGTGCAGTCGTACGAAACAGAGTAAAGAGAATTTTGCGTGAGGGTTTAAGACAAGCAGAATCGGAATTGAGCTTGAAAAAGGGCTATCTTATAGTAATCGTTGCCCGTGCATCCTCTGTTGATGCCACATCAAGCCACATTCATAAGGAATTGACGAAGGCGTTTGCCTCGTTAAAAATGATTAAACAATGAAAAAAATACTAAAATTTTTCATAAAGCTATACCGTAAATTTCTATCTCCGATATTACCTCAGAGCTGTCGGTTTGAGCCGTCATGCTCACAGTACGCATTGGAGGCATTGGATAAGCACGGCGTAATTAAGGGTACAATACTTTCGGTTTACCGAGTGTTAAGGTGTAATCCCTTCTGCCGTGGCGGTTATGACCCTGTTCCCGATAAGTTTACGTTTAGGCGACAGGAGCTTAAAGCAGAGGATCAGGAAGAAAATACAGGAGAAAATAATGTTTGATTTTTTAGCTAAGCTGCTGGGATATGTTATGAGGGGCTGTTACTGGCTCACAAATAACTATGTAGTAGCGTTACTTTTATTTGCTCTTGCTATGCAGGTGCTTTTGAGCCCCTTCGGCATAAAGCAGCAAAGAAATATGGTTAAGCAGGCAAGCCTGCGACCCAAGGAAATGGCTATTCGTAACAAATACCGTGGAAGAAACGATAAGGTTACAATGCAGAAGATGCAGCAGGAGGTTATGGACCTTTACAAGAGAGAGGGCTATAGCCAGTTTGCAGGATGTTTACCTCTTATATTCCAGATGCTTATCATCTTCCCCCTTTACAGAGTAGTTATCCGTCCACTCGAATTTGTAAGCGGACTCAGTGCAGACCTTTGTAAGGTTATGTGCGGTGATCTCAAAATTGATCCCGAGGGCACAACAGCACAGATTTCCGTAATCGCAAGACTTCAGAATGATGCTTCCGCATTTGCCAGTCTGTCTCCCGATGCTCAGAAGGCAGTTACAGAGCTTGGCGGTGTAGAGGCACTTCCTAATATGACTCTTTTCGGAGTTGACCTTGGACAGGACCCCTGGAGTGCACTTTCCACAACAGCATGGCTCCTCGTGCTCGTGCCTATTCTCAACCTCGGATTTATGTATCTGTCACAGTTCCTTTCAAAGAAGTTCGCATACCAGAGCCCACAGCAGCAGGATATGAACAATTCTATGGGTACTATGAAAATAATGATGCTCATTCTCCCCTTGATGACAATGTTCATTACCTTCAAGTTCGCTGCAGCTATCGGTATTTACTGGATTTTCAGAACTATTCTTTCCATAGGACAGCAGACACTGTTCCATTATGTATTCCCATATCCTAAGTTTACAGAAGAGGATTATAAGAATGCAGAAAAGGCACTTAAGGGTAAGAAGGCGAAGCCCAGAGCATATAAAAATGTAAATTATGATGAGATAGGTGTTCGTTCACTCCATCATATAGACGACTAAGACTGCAATTAGTAAAGGACATTCACAATGAGATTAGAATATATAGTTAAAGCCAAGACAGTGGATGAAGCGTACAGAAAGGCGCTTGATCGCTATTCTGCTTTGGGTGATATCACAATGGAAAAGATCATCAACCCCGGCAAAAAGGGCTTTCTCGGCATTGGTGCCGTTATGGCAGAGATTCTCGTAATCGTTGATGACGGTAAAGAGGATAGACTTGCTAAGGAAGCGAAGAAGGCGGAAAAGGCAGAAAAAACAGAGAAAACAGCCGTAGCTACAGAGCAGAGAAAGCCCAAGGCTCAGCCTGTAGTGGCAGAGAAGCAGGAAAAGAAGCCACAGCAGGAGGTTAAAAAGCCCGCACCTAAGGCAGAAAAGCCTGCACCCAAGACAGAAAAAGCAGAAAATACAGAAAAGCCCCAGGCTCCCAAGCCTGAAAAGAAGAAGCCCCAGGAGAAGAAGGCTCCCAAGAGCAGCCGTCCCGAAAGAGAGCCTCTCAAGAATGAGGATATCAAGGTTACAGAGCAGGAAAAGCTCCTTGCTATGAACTTCTTGAAGACATTTATTTCCGATATCGGCTTCAAGTGTGAGGTTGTAGGCGACCTTACAAAAAATGAGGAGGGATTTGTTCCCCGTCTTGTTACCGTTGAGGGAGAGGACGCACGACATCTTATCGGTCACCACGGTGAGACTCTTGATGCAATTCAGTACCTTGCAAATCTTTGCCTTGCTCGTAAGAGTGACTCTGACCATAAGGAATATGTAAAGGTTATTGTCGATATTGAAAACTACCGTGCAAAGAGAGAGGAGACTCTCCGTGCTCTTGCCAGAAAGATGGCAAGTAAGGCACTTGATAAGGGCAGAAGTATACACCTCGACCCCATGAACTCCTACGAGAGAAGAATTATCCACTCCGAGGTTCAGAAGATTGACGGCGTTTCCACCCACTCAGTAGGCTATGACGAGAACAGAAAAATCGTTATAACCGTGGATAAGAAAAAGACAAACTGAGAGATATCCGGGCGTAATTTTTGCTAATAGCATAAAAGAGCAGATCCTATTTGGATTTGCTCTTTTTTGTTTCATAAAAAGGGCTGAAGCAATATAATAAAATATTGACAGGGTGAAAATCCTTTGCTATAATAAAACCGTAAAGAGACGGTTAAACTATATTTATCTTACAAAATACAAAGGAGGATGCATATGGAAGAAAAGAACGAATTTTCTTTACAGGAACGAGATTACGGCACACAAATTCTAAGCATCATCCGAAGTGATTGTAATGATGAAGAAATAAAGGCACAGCTTAGGGAATATCATGAAAACGATATTGCGAGCATATTTGAGGAGCTGGAGACAGAGGAAAAAGAAAAGCTGCTTCAGATTCTCGGCAGCGAGATTATGTCGGAGATCGTTTCCTTCCTTGAGGATGCAGGAGAATACCTTTCGGAAATTGATGCTGACGATGCAGCTGAAATTATTGAGCAGATGGATGCCGACGACGCTGTTGAGGCTCTTGATGACCTTGACGAGGAGACAAGAAGCGAGATTTTTGAGCTGATTGAGGACGAGGAAATAAAAGAGGATATCGAGCTTATCGACTCTTATGAGGACAACGAGTTCGGTAGCCGTATGAGTACAAATTTTATTTCTGTTAAGCGTAGCTATACCATTAAGGAAACTATGAAGGCTCTTGTAAGTGAGGCTGCCGAAAATGACAATATTTACACTATATTTGTAGTTAATGAGGACGATTCCTTCTACGGTGTTATCGACCTTAAGGATTTAATAGTTGCAAGAAGCAATGTGGAGCTGGAAACCCTGATTTCAAACACATTCCCCTTCGTTTACGATAAGGAGATCGTGTCTGAAAATATTGAGAGGCTCCGTGGATATTCGGAAAATATGATTCCTGTTCTATCCGTGGAGAGTAATAAGCTTCTGGGCGTTATTACATCAACAGACATTATTGAGCTTGTTGATGAGGAGATAAGCGACGACTATGCAAAGCTGGCTGCTATGAGCTCCGAGCAGAAGCCGGATGAGTCTCTTTTTGCGAGTATGAAAAAGAGAATACCGTGGCTTATCGCCCTGCTGTTTATGGGACTTATCGTATCTGCCGTGGTTGGGATTTTTGAAAATGTGGTAGACGCCTTGCCGATGATTGTTTCCTTCCAGTCTCTGATTTTGGGAATGGCAGGTAATGTGGGAACACAGTCCCTTGCAGTAACGGTAAGAGCCCTGGGTAATAATGAGGATGATAGCTTTAAGAAGCATTTTATAGCGATACTTAAGGAGATACGAGTCGCCCTGCTTAACGGTATTGTTCTCGGTGCTATATCCTTTGGAATAGTAAGTGGATATCTTTTCATTTTTACAGCGTACGCAGGCACCTTCATTCTGTCAGCTGCCGGATGCGTCGGACTTGCAATGTGCTTCGCTATGGCAATTTCCGGCTTGACAGGAGCTGCAATTCCTGTGTGCCTGTACAGATTTGGTATCGACCCTGCCGTTGCATCGGGTCCACTCATTACAACCATCAACGACCTTGTAGCAGTATTAAGCTATTACGGTCTTGCATGGGCTTTGCTTTTGAATTTATAAAAGCACATCTGCATAAGAAAAATCATAAATATATAAAAAGAGAGTTAACGGTAGTAAAGCCGTTAACTCTTTTTCTTACTCCCAATTCCAATAAAAAATGTGCGTGAGGCTTAACCTTAATATATGTATCCCATATAAAAGGAATGTGCAATAGCAGCCGAAAACATCTTGTTGACAAAGTGACAGTTATATGGTAAAATATTCTAAAAGAACTAAATATAATTTACTGAATATTGTGAATAATGCAAAAACCCCGGGCGGTAACAATGCAAAAAAGGATGTATAAACCGTAATTAGCAAAATATTTCTAAAAACAGGAGGAAAAAATATGAAGAAAATCACAGCAATCATAATAGCTATACTGATTTTAATATCTGCGTTTGTATCCTGCAC
>JAFTOG010000050.1 GCA_017451485.1 Clostridia bacterium
CTTAACGATGCATTCCCCATCCAGAGTGGTATCATGACAACTGTTCACGCTTACACAGGTGACCAGATGATTCTTGATGGTCCTCACAGAAAGGGTGACCTCCGTCGTGCTCGTGCAGGTGCTCAGAACATCGTTCCTAACTCCACAGGTGCTGCTAAGGCTATCGGTCTTGTTATTCCTGAGCTTGACGGTAAGCTCATCGGCTCTGCACAGAGAGTTCCTACATGCACAGGTTCTACAACAATCCTCGTTGCAGTAGTTAAGGGTAAGGATGTTACTAAGGATGCTATCAATGCAGCTATGAAGGCTCAGGTAACAGAATCCTTCGGTTACAATACAGACGAGATCGTTTCTTCTGATGTAATCGGTATGCGTTACGGTTCACTCTTCGATGCTACACAGACAATGGTATCTAAGATCGACGACGACACATATCAGGTACAGGTAGTTTCTTGGTACGATAACGAGAACTCCTACACAAGCCAGATGGTTCGTACAATCAAGTACTTCGCTGAAATCTAATTTAATTATTAGTGTAGAAAAAGAGTGTTGCTTTGCGACACTCTTTTGCTGTTTATTGTTAATATGAGTATTTTTAGAAATAGACCGCTTGCATTAGGCTGTATACTGTTTCTTATATCTCTTTATTTTCTGTATTTTGCGAAGGCATTGTCCTCCTTTATTGTACTGTGCATCGGGGTAGTAGCTCTTCTTGCCGTTCAGATCCTTATAAGGGCAGACGGAAAAAGAATTATAAAGGGTATTACTGTTTACCTTATTCCCATAGCTATGGCTTTGATATTCAGTGCTCTTGTATCCTTTATTTCATTTCGTAACGATGAGGCTACTGCCAAAAAATATATCGGGGCTACCGACAGATTTGAGGTTCTGGTGGAGGATATACGCTACGAAAGTGATTTTTACAGCATTTATGTTGGCAGAATAGATGAGATAGGGCAAAGCGTAGTGTTGATGTCCTATGATCACACATTCAAAATAGGTCAGCTCATAGACGCAGAGCTTTCCTTGTATGACCTTAATGATGCTGAAAAGGGATATAGTGAAAAGGATACATACAAATCGTCGGGAATATACATTAAAGCAATATGTAATGACGCACAGCTGATTTCTGAGGGCAATTACGATATAAAAATGAGATTCAGGCTATTGAATCTCAGCTATTGTGAAAGAATATTCGAATATGCAAACGAGGACACCTCGGGTATTGTATCAGCCCTTTTCCTGGGAAATAAAAAAGGATTGAGTACATCGGACAGCCGAGATTTTGCAAGGCTTGGTATAAGCCACATTCTGGCACTCAGCGGCATGCACCTTTCTATAATAGCCTCGGTAGTTGGAGGAATTATCAATCGTACAGGTATCGGAAAACGGAAGAAATATCTGCTCACCCTTGCTATTATTATGTGCTATATAGGACTTACAGGCTTTTCCGAATCTGTAATGAGAGCAGGAGTTATGCTGATAATTCTGTATACAATGTTCTTTTTTAAGCAAAGGGCAGATTTCGTTACGGAGATATTTTTGTCTGTTACTCTTATATGCATACTGTCACCCTATTCGGTACTGTCGATAAGCCTGCTTTTGTCCTTCCTTGCCATGCTTGGATGTGTAATAAGCTCCTTTATCCTATCAAGAAAGAGGAAAAACAGGATAGTATCCTATGTAAGGGGAGGGATTATTACCACCTTCTTTGTCAGCTTAACAACTCTGCCGTTAGCCTTTTTGAATTTCGGGTTTGTATCTGTGGTATCACCTTTGGCAAATCTTGTTTTTATACCTCTTTTTAACATACTTTTGTATCTTTCTCCTCTCATGCTTCTATTTGGAGGAGTGCCGTATTTAGGAGATGGAATTGTGTGGCTATGCGAGGGCTTAACTGATATTATCCTGTTCATTACAGGAAGCGTTGCACCTCTTCCAAATATTGTATTTCCCCTTTATACGGATATTCACGGTATAGGAATTGTAATTGTAGCCTTGGCGATTGTTATGATTATGGTTCTGAACAGGAAAAGGGTGAGGCTCAGCCTATCAATATTAGTTTTGGGGCTGTGTGTTATAGCAGGTCAGTCCGTGGCAATATCCGTTGACAGGCACACCAATACATATGTTACCACCTACGGTGACGACAGTGGCGACAGAACATATCTGGAATCCGAGGGAGATATATGTGTTATTGACGGACACCCGGTATCAAAATCCTCCCTGTCAAATGCATATTACAATGTTAGTGCAATGGGGTATCTGGAGATAGATACATATGTCATCACCGATTATAACTCACGCTGCTACAAGGCTCTTGATATGCTGACGGATAGTACATATGTTCGCAGGGTGGTACTCCCATCCATAACCAACGAAAATGAGTTGCTCATATATTTAAGCATATCGGAGATGCTTGGAAAGAAAAATGTCGAGGTAGTAGCCAATACCGGAAATATAGAATTCAAGGGAAAGAGTATACATTTCCTTGTCGCTGATTTCATACCCAGGTCGGACAAGCGTTTATGTGCATATTCTATTGAGGGAGAGACCTCGAGATACACCTATGTAGGAGCATCCGTACACGAGGGCAGACGGGGATATGAGTTTGCCCAAAGCTATATTTCAGGATCCGATGCAGTCTATTTCGGACGGTGTGGACCCGATTACAAATACAGCTTCAAATATGATTTGAGAAATGTAAAATACTGTATGTTTTCCACTAAGGCAGTATATTATTGTAACTGTGAGACGGAAAAGGTAAGGATCGTTTTACAGGACAGAAGATTTATTCTGAATTAAAAGCCCGACATAGTATGGATAATTTCATGCTTAAGGGCTTTTAATTTTTTTGTAAACATATTGACAAGTATGGTAAATTGTGCTATTCTAAATAGGCAGAAATGCAAAAATAAAATGCCAAAGGAGGCGATGTTATGACAAGCTTATATTTATCGGATGTTATTTCTATCGCCTGTGGATCATTTTGCTAACAGGATCATGTATACGCTATCACATCCGGTTCGGGTGTGTTTTTATTTTTCAGCGTTTGAAAAGTACTATTCGGCACCCGATGGGTGTCTTTTGTTTTTCGTGGGAGCTCTTGGAATATAAGCATAACGAAAAATTCTATAGAGGAGGATTTTTGATTATGAAAGGAAGGCTTATATTGATTATTGAAACAGGAGCAATAAGGAATGAAAAGATTAAAAAACAAATTTTTACAAATGGACTTAAATACAACCACATATCAGGAAATGTACAATGCAACTATCACAATACTTGACCCGGAAAGAGAATGGGCACCGCCTATTTGCACAGCTGACCCAACATATTACAGGGGGCAAATAGGCTTTACCGTAACCGGGACCCATAAGCTTGCCCAGGATAAGCCTACTGTGACTGTGGTTATTCCCAACGATTATATTCTTTCAGACAAAAGGAGGAGTGATATAGTGAAGAGATTAAAGCATTATTTACGCAATATGGAGGAGGGCACATCCACCTACAAGGATATGTATGAGGGGAAGGCTCTTTGTATAACACCGTCAACTGCATGGGATGGACACGCACCTGAGCCTGAGGAGACAAACGACCCTACCTACTGGCACGATGACGGGATATCCTCCTTTACAATAGAGGAAACAAATAAGCTGTCAAAGGATATTCCCACAGTCACATGGCAGATTCCCTGTGAAAAGATAGGAATTTCTAAAATTACAGACACCTGTGCTGACTTTTGTCTGCGTAGATTCAAAAAATATATAGATGAGCTGAACAGAGAGCTTTATAACAGGAGCCGTCCCGATAATGAAAACGGCAGATATTATCTTTGCGAGCCCAGGGGTGAGGTCCTTACAAGAAATACTGCATACTTTGCTCTTTGCCCGCAGAAGGACTACGAAAACGGAGGCGGCTCCACGGTATATCTGCTGCGTGACGGTGTGGAAAGGCAGCCCAAGATGTGCCTGTGCATACGGTTACAGGTTCAGCTCCCCAAAAAGAGACTTAAAAAGGCCATGACAATGCTGTGTAAGGATCTGCCCGATGCAGTTGACAGATTTATTACCGATTTTGACTTTGAGGAGCTTGAGAAGGCATTGGAGCTGTCATATAAGCAAGAAATGATACGGGAGTATCTGAGAAGCAGTGATTATTGTGCTTTTATCGCTAACGGTAGCATTCTCCCACGAAAAAAAGGAACCGATTTACCTCTTGAGGGTGCTGTTCCGTTTTTATCGGTTAAAGAGGATGAAATTGAAATATGCGGAATCAAGGGCATGGGAATCAAACGGGGAGTTACCGTAATAACAGGTGGCGGATACTCGGGAAAATCCACGCTTCTTGATGCAATTTCTTCCGGAATATACAATCATGTTCTCGGAGACGGGAGAGAGCTGTGTATAACAGATGAGACTGCAGTTACAATTTCTGCTGAGGACGGGAGAAGTGTAAAACGGGTTAATATATCCCCATTCATAAAATGGCTACCGTCCGGTGATACGGCAGATTTCTCCACAGAGCATGCCTCAGGCTCAACATCTCAGGCTGCTAACATTATGGAGGCAATAGATTGTGGCTCCAAGCTTTTGCTGATTGATGAGGACAGAAGTGCAACAAACTTTATGATCAGAGATAAAATGATGAAGGAGCTGATACAAAAGGAGCCAATAACTCCTTTTACCGATAGAGTGCACGAGCTATATAAGTCCGGGGGAGTGTCTACAATTCTTGTAATTGGAGGAAGTGGAGAATATCTATCCGTAGCCGATAAGATATACATGATGGAGGACTATGTTATATATGATGTAACCGACAGGGCAAAATCAATCTGTGTAAATAACAGAGTGGAAAATAAGGATGCTCCCTTTGCGGACTGGAATCAGACAAGATTTCTGCTTTCCACCAAATTTACATCTTATCCCACAGGAAGCGGAAGTGAGAAATTAGAGGTGTCGGATATGGGATTCATTATCATAGGAGATGAAAGGATAGATGTCCGTGGTCTTCATAATATTGTTAGCAATGAACAGCTTGATGCATTGGGATTTATGCTCCGTTACCTCGAGATATCAAACATTGATAGCATAATTAACATAAAGGAAAGGATTAACGAGCTTTACGACAGGATAAAAAGGGAAGGGCTTGATTGTATATACTCATCCTTCTTTACAAGTGGAAGGCGTTTTCTCGACTTGCCGAGAAAAACAGAGCTTATTGCACTTATAAACAGAATGAGGCATATCTCTTTTGCAAGATAAAATGAAAGATGTCGCATTTGTGCAAAATAAAGTGGAATTTTGTTTCATACTGTCATAAGATGATAATGAGCACAATGCTCAAAAGGAGATAATATGAAATTTGATTCCAATTACAGAGGCTCACAGCGTGCAGATTATGAGCAGTTTGCTAAATTTTTAAGTGGACGCAGAGCAAATGTTGACAACAACAGCTGCTCTGATAATAATGATTGCGACCATAATCACGGCTGCAATCATAATTATGGTTGCGACCATAACAGCGACTGTTCTCATAATCACGGATGTGAGCAGACAATATGCGGCACCCGTCCCATTGCCATGGTGTACGGTATCAGCCAGGAATGGAAAAACCTTTACGATATTGAATTAGGGCTTTCCTACGGTACTGTTTTTGAGGAGCTGAATCTTCCTCTTGAAAAGACAGGTTGCTCAGGTGGAAGGGGGTGCAGAGGATGATGAATGTAAATCGTGAAAAGCTTATGAAACAGATACAGGCATATTCCTTTGCTGCCCATGACGCTATGCTTTATCTTGATTGTCACCCCACATCAAAATGTGCTCTTGACTATTACAACAAGCACAAGGCATTGGCTATGAAGGCTACAAGGGAATACGAGGCACGCTTCGGTCCCTTGACATTGCCGTTTGATGCATGCTCCTGGGAGTGGACAAATGGACCCTGGCCCTGGCAAAATGAATGCAATTATAAGGAGTAGGCTATGTGGCAGTACGAAAAGAAATTACAGTATCCCGTTAATATAAAAAATCCCAACCCCAAGTATGCACAGATTATAGTTAGTCAGCTTGGTGGAGCAGACTGTAAATTATGATGATTATAAATCGTGAAAATAAATAGCCAAGTTGCCTTTAGCCTTTTCATATATTATCTTTTCTATTATTGTATGGAGAGCTTCGTTTTTGGCGACGGCGGTGACATCTTCTCTTTGGATGAAGTCCACTATGCCTGAGACCTTTTCTGCAAAGGCATCTATGTCAGTTTCCTTTACGATCTCTTTATCTCTCCTTGCTATGAGGTCATCGATTCTCTTAGTGATTTCTTCCTTGTTTTGCTTATACTGCTCAATGGTGTCTATCTCTGCAAGGTATGCTTCCTTTGCTCTTGCAAGTCTGCGTTCCTCTACTGTTATGAGCTTATCAAAGTCAATTAAGGAATGGTCGGTATTTTTAGGCTTTGTCGGTACTAAGGTAAACTGCTTTGCTCCGACTGCCTGTTTGAGACCTTCAATAAAAGCGGCTTCAATTCTTGGAATGGTAATTCCGTGTGAAGTGTGACAAGAGCCTCTTGAATAATTGCAACATTGTAAGCAACGAGTCCCTGCTTTACCGCTTTTTCCGTTAACTGCAAGAGTGCCGCCGCAAGAACTACATCTTACAAGTCCTTTTAGCAAGTGGTCTATAGGTTGAGACTTTCTTGCATACTTGGGATAAACCTTCCTTTGTTCTTCAAGCATTTTTTGTACTTTGTCCCACAACTCCATTGAGATAAGCGGCTCGTGATGTCCGTCAACGGTCATTATCTTCTCATTCTCAAAGTCATATTTGCTCACGGCTCTCGCTCCGTCAAGACTCCAACGTATCTTTCCGATGTAGCAAGGATTGTGTAGTACATAGTCTATCCATCTGTTTTCAGGCTTCTTTCCATACCTTGTGCGGATGCCTCTCTCTCCCATCATCATAGCTATCTCTCTTTGCTTAACACCATTGGCATAAAGAGTGAATATCTCTCTGACGATATTCGCCTTGCCGCTTTCCTCATCGGGATAGTACATCTTGTCCCTCATAATATACCCAAATGGGGGAGGGCAGGTAGGCTCTCCTCTTGTTGCTTTCTCTGTCATACCTCTCGTTACCTCCACTCCGAGGTTGACAAGATAGTATTCATCTGTCCATTCAATAATTCTTTCTATAAGAGAGCCGAAATGTCCTTCAGGTATAGGCTCTGATACCGATACAACGGTCACACCTCTTTTGCGGAGGAGATTTTTATATACCATACTCTCCTCTTGGTTACGGGCAAATCTTGAGAACTTCCAAACATATATCACGTCAAAGGGATGCGTTTTCTCCTTTGCAAGAGCTATCATACGGTTGAAGTCATCCCTTTTTTTGACACTCTTTCCCGATATACCGTCATCATAGAATACATACTCATCGGGAATGATGTATCCGTCTTTTGCGGCATATTCTCGTATCTTCTTTAACTGCGAGTCGGGACTGTATTCATCCTGCCTCTCATCAGATACTCGGATATATGCGGCTCCGATCCTTAATAAATCTTCTTTATCCAATGTATATCCTCCTTTACTTTATTTCTATTAAGTGTTCCCACATAAGATTTCCAAAATTATAACAGATGTCTGCGATTTTTGATATATTTGTTTCGTATTCCTTTACAATGTAGTCAGGAAGAGTCATTAAGAAATACTTACCTTTTCTTTCAACGACCTTATTATACAATTCATTTGAGAATTGTTTTTTTAGTTCGTTAATTGAATCATTGTGTTTGTGAATAACATCAAAAAGAGCATTTATTTGAAAACTTCTTGCAAAATCGGAACAAACCGAAGAAAGGTTGTCTAAGCGTTTTCTATACTGCAAAAAACACTCTTTGGTGATTTTTTGACAATGCCTCGAAAATTCGTTTTCAATACTATGCAGGCATTCTCTTAATTCAGAGAGCCACATTTCGTGACTTTCTCGATTTTCCTTTCCTTTTATCTCTCTAATAATGAAGAACAAAGATGTACCTACCCACAATACTAACAGGAGTGCTTCTGCCATAATATAAGCCTTTCTTTAATATCTAAAATATCCAAAGTGTCCATTGAGAATATCAATGGTGAGTATAATCAGAACGAATGCAACGAAGCCAAAGAAGAAAAATGCTAACCTGTGCTTTTCTTTACGTTCTCTTTCTTTATCTTCCTTCAAGGATTCGATTAACTTATCTTTCTCTATGAGACGCTCATCCTTCTCCCTTAATAGTTCCGAATAGGATGTGAGGGTAGCTTCAATCGGAGCAGAGATAGGCTGTGCTTCAGGTTGCTTGAGTCCTGCAATCTCGTCAAGGGACGCACCCAAGGCTATAGCAATTTGAGAAAAGGTGTCAAATGTGGGATTAGGTGTGCTTCCGTTAAATATTCTCGTGATGGTTGCGAGTGGAATATTAGATAACCTTGCAATTTCTGCATTAGTCATATGTTTTTCTTCTTTTAGTGCTTTTAATTTCTCTAAATACTGCATTTAGTCCTCTTTCTATAATATGGATTTAATCATTTGTGAGTAAGATGCTCAAATTTGAAAATCAAAGATGAACACCGATAATTTAAGTTGATATTGTATTGCTTAAACTTGCGTATTGAAATGTTTTTTCAATTGAGTTATACTTTTTTCAGAAACAAAGTTTCGAATATTGGGAATGTCAAAAAAGTTTGACAATTTTCATATAATAAGTTACACTAAAAATAGAACATATGTTCGCACAAGTGAAAGCGAAAGGGGATTATAGTAATGACAGAAAACGAAAAAGAATTGATTAAACTCATTCGTGAAAACGATAAACCTGAACAAGCATTGATGGCAGCCGCTGTCATTATTCTTGGCTTCCTAAAGCAACACGAATCATCTGCAAAACAAGTTGCTGTTGTTCATTAGGTACACGTCTGAATAAGTCGAGTAACATTTTTTCTCCCTCGGAAAGCTTCGGCTCTTCGGGGGAATTTTTTTGTCCTGTGTCTTCTATGAGGTCAGATTTTTGAATACCAAAGTAGTTTGCCAACATTTCTACTTTGTCCATTCTCGGATATTTCTTTCCATTTACCCAATCTGTTATGGTAAAGTAGCTAATACCCAAAGCATTACTTATGTCGTTTCTGCTCCTGCCATTTAACTCCATATACTTTTTTAGATTTGAAGCAAATATGTTTTTATTATCCATTTTTTCACCTCCCTATATACATTATAAGGCTAAAAGCACAAAAAATCAATACAAAAGCACAAAATTTTTCGATTTATGTATTGACAAATCGTGTCGAATATGATAATATGTAACTGTGCTTTAAGCACAATTCGACAAAAAAGGAGGCAAGCAAAATGAAAATCACATTGAGAGCTGCACGAGTTAACAGGGGATTAACTCAGGAAGAAGTGGCAAAAGAACTCAAGAAAAGCAAGAACACTATTGTAAATTATGAAAATGGCAAAAGTGTTCCTGACATTGAAACAGGCAAGGCTCTTGCGACTTTATACGGTTGCACTGTAGATGACCTTATTTTTTTACCTTGCGACTGTGCTTTAAGCACAAAAGAATGAGTGTAACAAACAAGATACTGTCTGCATACTATGAAGACAAACACTTTTAAGGAAGGAGATGTTATGAGTAAAGGCACATTGACCGTAACACTTCATATCGGAGGACAGCAGGTTGAAAAGCTGACACCCGAACAAAGTGAACGTATAGCACAGAGGCTTTCGGAAACAATGAGCCTCTATTACACATCACATCAGGAAGAATACCGAAAGGTAAAAACAAAAAGATAACGGAAAAATTAAAACAAGGAGTAAAAAATGGAGAACGAAACAAAAACAAGGACGTATGACATTCTTAAAGCCGCATTAGCACAGAAGAAATACTGTGACAATCACGGATTCCCTCACTTTGCACCACAGGACGGTTGCTGTAGAAATTGTGGGAAAAATATCTATGTACAGCACGAAAAATCCTACGGTAAAGACGTAACAATTACCACAGGTATATCAGTTGAGGAAGCAGGCAAATCACTTGTAACAGGCTGTCCTCATTGTAACATTTCATATTGTGATTAAAAAAGGAGATACATATGTTAAAAAATCTAATCAAAACATCAACAGTCGGTATGAGCCACGAAGAATGGCTTGAGCATAGGAGAGATTCTATAGGTGGATCAGATGCGGCAAGCATTATAGGTCTTAACCCTTGGTGCAGTCCCTATACAGTATGGGCAGACAAGCTCGGCAAATTGCCTCCGCAGGAAGATAACGAGAGAATGAGGCTCGGACGAGACCTTGAGGACTATGTGGCTAAAAGATTCACAGAGAGGACCGGGAAGAAGGTCAGACGAGAGAATAGCATTATAATTAACCCTCAGTATCCTTTTGCACACGCAAATGTAGATAGAATGGTGGTAGGCGAGGATGCAGGTCTTGAATGTAAGACTACATCTGTTCTCAACCTTAAGAAGTTTAAGAACGGTAGTTATCCCGAACAATACTATGTACAGTGCGTACATTACCTTGCAGTCACAGGCTGTAAGAAGTGGTATTTAGGAGTATTAGTCCTTGGCGAAGGCTTTTATGATTTCACAATCGAGAGGGACGAGGGCGAGATACAGGCTCTTATGGATTCAGAGGAAGCCTTTTGGAAGTATGTTGAGGACAAGACACCTCCTCCTACCGATGGAGAAAAGTCCACCACGGAAACAATATCTATTCTTTATCCCGAATCCAATGAGGAAACAGTAAGCTTATTCGCTTATGATACGGACCTCAAACAGTATATGACTCTCTCGTCTCAAATAAAGGCTTTAGAGGCACAAAAAGACGAAGTAGCAAATAGGGTCAAGGCATTTATGAACGAAGCAGGAAAGGGCGAAAGTGACACTTTCAAAGTGTCTTGGGTATCTGCTGAAAGAAATTCCTTTGATGCTAAGAGGTTTGCATCAGACCACAAGCACCTTAATTTATCAGAATATTACAAAAAATCTACAAGTCGTACCTTTAGGGTAACGGAGAAGAAATAATTTTAATTTACGGAGGATATAAAAATGGCAAACGTAATTCAGAATCAGGTAGCAACAACCAACGGCAAAGAAAAGAAAACAATGCAGCAGTACATAAAGACTATGGAGGGGGAAATTAAAAAGGCTCTTCCCTCGGTTATAACTCCCGAAAGATTTACTCGTATGGTACTCTCTGCAATATCTACTAACCCGAAGTTAGCATCTTGCACACCTCAGTCCTTCCTCGGAGCTATGATGTCTGCGGCTCAGCTTGGTCTTGAGCCTAATACTCCTCTCGGACAGGCTTATCTTATTCCCTATAAAAATAAAGGTGTTGACGAAGTTCAGTTTCAGATCGGATACAAGGGTCTTATTGACCTTGCTTACAGAAGTGGCGAGGTTGAGCTTGTACAGGCTCACGTTGTTTATGAGAACGATACCTTTGAGTGCGAATTTGGTCTTGAGCCTAAGCTCGTACATAAGCCTGCTGACAGCGACAGAGGAGACCCTATAAAGGTTTATGCACTTTTCAGAACTAAATCGGGAGGCTACGGCTTTGATGTAATGTCTATGGATGATGTTCGCAGACACGCAGAGAAGTACAGTCAGGCATATAAATCAGGCTTCTCTCCGTGGAAAACAAACTTTGAGGAGATGGCTAAGAAGACTGTCCTTAAGAGAGTCCTTAAATATGCTCCTCTTAAATCTGACTTTGTAAAGGCAGTTACACAGGATGAGACTATCAAGAGTGAAATCTCTCCCGATATGTATGAGGTTAACAACGAGACCGTCTTTGAAGCTGAATACACAGAGGTCAATACAGATACAGGCGAAGTGAAGGACGAGTGAAAATATGCATCAAATAGGAATATTTGATATGGATACAAGCCTACCACCTAAAAAACGAGTTATGAATGTACTTGTTGCCTGTGAGGAAAGCCAAGCTGTTTGTATAGCTTTTCGGGAGAGAGGACATAACGCATTCAGTTGTGACATACAGGAATGCTCGGGTGGTCATCCTGAATGGCATATACAGGGGGATGTTTTAAAGATTATAAATCCCTCGATACATTGGGGTGATTTTTCTGAAATATGGAAGGGTATTTCGTTTTTTACAACGGACGGTAAGTACCATTACTTCAAAGGTAAATGGGATCTTATTATAGCTCACCCACCGTGTACATATTTATCAAACGCAGGAGCAGCTCGATTATATTCCCGAAAAGGTGAACTCAATATGGAGAGGTATCAAAAAGGACTTGAAGCGAAGGAATTTTTTATGTGCTTCTATAATGCAGATTGTCCGAGAATTGCCATTGAGAATCCAATACCAATAAGGGTATTTGAATTGCCTCCCCGCACTCAAGTAATTCAACCCTACGAACACGGACATCCATATAGCAAGGCAACGTATTTGTGGCTTAAAGGACTGCCAAGGCTCTATCCGACTAATATAGTAACCGACAAAATTATATCTTGGGTTTCAGGCGGTAGTAAAGATGCCCACGGTAATCCTCGGAAACAAAGCGGTACAAAGTTCAGAGATGCAAAAATCAGAAGCAAAACCTTCCCCGGCATTGCCAAGGCTATGGCTGAACAATGGGGATGACATTATCAAATAGAGAAAAATAGGGAGGTCTATTATGAAGATTACACAGTGTGACAGAATATTGAGACATCTCAGAGACCACGGCTCTATATCACACTTGAGGCTATCAGCGAGTACGGAATACTCCGTCTCGCTTCAAGGATAAATGACCTCAAGAGGAGAGGTTACAAGATACATAGTACTACAAGAAAAGGCAATAACAGATATGGCGAGTCTACACATTACAAGGTGTACAAGCTCGTAGAAGAAAACGGAGGTAAGCGGAAGGAGGCGAAGTAATGGCTGAAAGTAAAAAATATTATTGGCTGAAATTGAGGCGAGACTTCTTTAAGAGGCACGATATCAGAATAGTCGAAGCACTGCCGAATGGCAAGGACTACATACTTTTCTATCTTAAGCTGCTTCTTGAAAGCATAGACCACGAAGGGACTCTCCGCTTCAGTGATACCATCCCATATAATGAGCAGATGCTCTCGGTAGTAACCGATACCAACATTGACGTAGTAAGGTCTGCTATGAAGCTCTTTATCGAACTCAATATGATGCAGGTCTTTGATGACCAAACTATCTATATGACAGAGGTGGACAAGCTCATCGGTAGCGAATGTTCAAGTGCCAGGAGAGTGAGAGAACACCGAAAAAACAAGAGGTTGTTACAATGTAACGATGATGTAACAAAAAGTAACACAGAGATAGAGTTAGAGAAAGAAAAAGAGAAAGAAATAGATAAAGAGACAGAGTCAGAGGTAGATGTAGGGGAGCAGGACTCCCCCATCACTGCCGACAACGGCATTAAATCTCTTAGGGGAACTCTTGGAAGGGGTTTGGTTATGCTTACAGACGAGCAGTTCGAGGACCTTGCAAATAAGCTCAGTTATGAAGAACTAAACACCTATATTCCTAAGATGGCTGATATGGTTGAAAAAGGCTATAAATTCAACTGTGGTCACTACAATATGATACTCAGGATGGTTATGGAGGACAGGACTGTAAGATGAAAAGAAAATTTAAGGTTACATACAAATCTCCGTTGGGTTTTCGCTCAACGGAGATAGAGGCTTACTCTAAATATAATGCTAAAAGGATATTCTATGTGCAGTTTCCTAAGTATGAAATCGTCAAGATCGAGGAGGTACAGGAATGAGAGTCGGACTTATAGATGTAGATAGCCATAACTTTCCCAATCTTGCCTTAATGAAGGTATCTGCTTGGCATAAAGCGAAGGGTGATGAGGTTGAGTGGTGTATCCCTATAGACCGCTACGATATCGTATATCAAAGCAAGGTGTTCGACAATACTTATTCCCCGGATATTGATTGGTATCCCCAAGCAGACAAGGTGATTAAGGGAGGTACAGGTTACGGACTTGATAACAAGCTGCCTGATGAGATTGAGCATATGTATCCCGATTACAGTATATATCCCGAACTTACAAAGGATACAGCCTACGGATTCCTTACAAGAGGATGCCCGAGAGGGTGTGACTTCTGCATAGTCGCAGGTAAGGAAGGAAGAAGAGCCTACAAAGTAGCCGACCTTGATGAGTTTTGGGATGGTCAAAAGACCATTAAGTTGCTTGATCCGAACATCCTCGCCTGTAAAGAGCATCTTTCTTTACTACAGCAGTTAATTGATAGTAAGGCTTATGTTGACTTTACTCAAGGGTTAGATATTCGCCTCACAAATGAAAGGAATGTTGCTCTACTTAATAAGATTAAGGTTAAAGAGATTCACTTCGCTTGGGATAATGCCAAAGACGATTTGAAGCCATATTTTGAGAGGTACAAGAGCCTTGCCAAGCATAAGCCTCACGGCAGATATGGAACGGTGTACTGCCTAACGAACTTCGGAAGCACTATGGAAGAAAATCTGTACAGGATATACACTCTGCGAGACCTTGGCTTTGACCCTTATGTGATGATATATGACAAACCAAATGCTCCAAGAGAGGTAAGACTACTGCAACGATGGTGCAATAACATACAAATTTTTAGGTCTTGTCTGAATTTCGAGGATTATGACCCTACGAAAGGATGATGACACGATTAAAGGAGAATAAAGGAGAATAATATGAAATATAAACAGTTCCTTGAATGGTGTAACGAAAGAGCTTGTGACGGATTTTGGGGTTTCAATACAATAACAATTTGTATTGAAGTTATAAAAACAGTAAATAAGCACCCTTTTTGGGAAAGAGAAAAGGCTTGGCAAAAAATCAACGAAGAACTTAAAATTGTAGAAAATATTGTTGAACCTACAAACAAGAAAATCGAAGAATATATAGGAGAAAGCGAGGGAGAGAAATGACAAGCGTAAATTGTTGGGCAAGTGATTGCAGATGGGAGAAACACGGATGGTGTGACAGAGGTGCTATCACCATAAGCGAGGACACGGAATGAGCTATATTGAGAGAGAAGCGTTGCTGAAAAGTCTTGAAAGCAAAAGGCTTATATTTGAGGAAAGTACACCTGTCGATGAAGCTATTGCTGAACAAGTATCGGTATTCGAGGAAACGATTGAGGAAGCCCCCACCGCCGATGTGGTTGAGGTTTGCCGTTGCGAAATTTGCAAGCATTTAGAAATCCTTAACAGTCGTAATATATATGCAAAATGCAGAATGACCGATTTGGAATTTAAGCCTTTTGACATAGACACACGAAAGCATTATTGCAGTTACGGCGAAAGGAGAGAGGAATGAAAGCAGTTTTAATATCAATTCAGCCTAAATATTGCGAGCTTATCGCTTTAGGCAAAAAGACGGTTGAGGTTAGAAAGACCAAGCCGAAAATTGATGTGCCTTTTAAGTGCTATATTTATTGCACAAAGGGCAAGTTTGAGCCTCACGAGCATTTAAGAAACAATTTGCATTATGACGATAGCACAATAAAGGTTTGCGAGGGGCAAGGCAAAGTAATAGGCGAGTTTGTGTGCGACAGGATAACCGAAATAAAAAGT
Organism: Clostridia bacterium; assembly: GCA_017451485.1. Classification (GTDB taxonomy): domain Bacteria; phylum Bacillota; class Clostridia; order Oscillospirales; family CAG-272; genus RGIG2000. The sequence continues at coordinate 15,606 of JAFTOG010000050.1, forward strand.
GATGCTGTTTATTCAAAAGTATTCGGCGGTTTTGATGTTCGCTTTAATTTTGATATTGGAAAGGCTTGTTTAACACAAGAACAAATTATTGAATATTTGGGCGAAAAAACAGGCTACGCTTGGCACATATCCAACCTTGTACTCTATGACAAGCCGAAAGAGTTGGGAGAGTTTAAGAGGGACTGCAACGGAAATTGCGACAGTTGTAAGTATGCTATATCGAAAAGTCCAATGAAATGGTATGACGAGCCTAAAATAGTCGGTTGTAAGAATATATCCGTTCCGCAGAGTTGGTGTTATGTATGGGAGGTAGAAGATGGCAAATTTTAATTTGAATAAAGTAATACTCGGTGGCAGAGGAGATTAAGGAGGGCATAAATAATGTTTAAGTTCTTATTAAAAATTTGCAGTAAGGTAGCAGGATTTTTTAATAACCCTTGTTGGGACTGCCCTTATGATAACGGTATGGGATGTTGGGACAATGAGCCGAACTGTCCCCGAAGGAAGAAGAAGGAGGCTGAAAATGAAAAAGAAGAAGTATAAGATAATAGCTGAAGGTAAGAAAGCTAATGAGGAGATTATGGCTATTCTTGATGATGACGGACGCATTGATAAAGTGGCGAGTGCCTATTATGACTATAATCGTGATGTGTATAGGCTGTACCCTTGTAGTTATGGCTCTTATTCCACGATTATGGATAAGATGACCGTTTCGCTTTATGATGTGCAGTTACGGTGAACAATAAACTAAAGAGAGGTGAGTGTGGTGGCAAACTTCGATTCTGAACTCGTTAAATGTCCCTATTATCGCAGAAGCGAAACCAACAGGATATGTTGCGAGGGACTTAAGAAGAAAACGACTATAAACTTTACCTTCGAAGACGGTAAAAAGAGGAGAGCATATATGAATATATACTGTAATGATATACATAACTATAATAATTGTATGATATGTAATATGCTTAATAGAAAGTATGGTGTTATTAGAGATGGGTAATAATAAATACCATAATATCAAGACTAAGACCTTTAGTGGCAAGGTCTATGACAGCAGAAAGGAAGCTCGGAGATCTGCTGAGCTTAATCTCCTTCAAAGAGCAGGTGAGCTTAATCTCCTTCAAAGAGCAGGTGAGATTAAGGACCTCAGAGAGCAGGTCAAGTTCGTTCTTATCCCGACACAATATGAGACTGTTGAAAGGTACTCTAAGACAGGCAAAAGACTCAAGGACGGTCAGATACTTATTGAGAAGGAATGTAGTTATTATGCAGACTTTGTGTACATAGATGTGAAGACAGGAAATACAGTTGTTGAAGACACTAAGGGTGTTCGTACCGAGGCATACAAGATTAAGCGTAAATTGATGCTTCAAGTCCACGGCATACGCATTAAAGAAATAGACTGAGAGGGGAGTCATTAGACTCCTCTTTCTTTTTTCTAATTTTTTTGGTGGGGGGTGGGTGTAATTCAGTATTCTAAATGATTTATCATATAAACAACGATACGAAAGGAGGCTTTCTGTGGATTGGAACGAGATAAAAACAGAGTATATCGCAGGCGGTACAAGCTACAGGAAGCTCTGCGAAAAGTATGAAGTGTCCCTTACTACACTTCAAAGAATTGCGAAAAAAGAAAAATGGACAGCACTTAGACAACAAGCGGATGACAAAGCGAATACAAAAATCGTTGATGCCATCAGTAAGAAACAGGCTAAGACATCAGAGAAAATCATAGCTGTGGCAGATAAGCTCCTTGATAAGATTGACTCGATAATTGACACCGTTAATGATACTCAGAGTCTAAAGCAACTTACCTCGGCTATTAAGGACATCAAAGATATTAAAGGCTTTAAGTCTAAAGCAGATATCAGAGAGCAGGAAGCACGTATTAAGAAGCTTGAGGCAGAAGTAAATAAGGATGACAATGCTGTGAATGAGATAAGTGTTGTATTTACAGCAGGATCGGAGGAGTGGAATGAGTAAGATTACTATTGCTCTTGGTACTCCTAATGAGAAGCAGATTAAATTCCTTGAGGCTAAAACTAAACACGTTGGCTTTGGCGGTGCGAGAGGCGGCGGTAAGTCTTGGGTAGTACGAGATAAGGCTAAAAGGCTCAGTCTCAATTATCCCGGTATTAAATGCCTTATAGTAAGACGTACATATCCTGAGCTTGTTAATAACCATATAATGCCCTTACAGTCTGAATTACCTCGTGTTGTAGCAAGGTATAACAAGACTGAGAAGATGTTTAACTTCTCTAATGGCAGTATTATCAAATTCGGATATTGTAACAATGATAAAGACCTTGACCAATATCAGGGTGCTGAATATGATGTTATCTTCCTTGATGAGGCTACACAGCTTCAAGAAATGTGGATAAAGAAGATAATAGCCTGTGTCCGTGGTGTTAATAACTTTCCTAAGAGGGTGTACTACACTTGTAACCCCGGTGGAGCTTCACATGGTTACTTTAAGAGGCTATTTATTGACAGAAAGTATGAGAACGGAGAAGACCCTAACGATTATACCTTCATTCAGTCCCTTGTTACTGATAATAAGGCTCTTATGGCATCACAGCCTGACTACATAAAACAGCTTGAGGCACTTCCTCCTAAGCTCCGTGAGGCTTGGCTACACGGACGATGGGATATATTTGAGGGACAATTCTTTGAGGACTTCCGAGAGACACCTGATATTGAACTTTGTACTAAAGCAGGTATTACACTTGAAGAAGCATTAGTACAGAGAAGATTTACCCATGTTATAGAGCCTTTCGATATTCCGAGAGGGTGGAATATTATGCGATCATATGACTTCGGATACAACAAGCCTTTCTCCCTCGGATATTGGGCGGTTGATTATGACGGTATACTCTATCGTATGATGGATGTTTACGGCTGTACACAGACACCTGATGAGGGTGTAAAGTGGACTCCAGATGAACAATTTAAGCATTTTGCAGAGATAGAGAATACACATCCTTGGCTAAAGGGCAGAAAGATAGTAGATAGTGTAGCTGACCCTGCTATATGGGACTCATCAAGAGGAGAGAGTATAGCTGAGACTGCTATGAAGTACGGTATTTACTTTACACCGGGAGACAATGAGAGAGTGGCCGGGTGGATGCAGGTACATTACAGATTCCAATTTGACCAAAACGGATATCCGAGAATGTATTTCTTCAATACCTGCAAGGCGGCTATAAGGACTATACCTCTTATGATGTACTCGGAGACTAAACCCGAAGACCTTGATACAAAGCTTGAAGATCACTGTCCCGATGAGGTTAGGTATATGTGTATGTCAAGACCTGTTAAGCCTATCGTACCTGCGGAAAGAAAGATTATACTTTCAGACCCATTAAATCAGTTTACAAACACTCGCAATAATTACTACTAATAGAGAGGAGTACACACAGTGAATCCACTTATAAATAACGGTCCTGTTATAGCTGAGACAAAGGAGCAGGTTAAATCTCCTGAAGCTATGCCTATGGCAACAGTAACACCGATAGGCTCGGAACAGCTTAAGAAGTTTACAGAGATACTTCAGAAGTACAAATCAGGTAAGACACGTACAGAACAGCGTATTGTTGCTTCTGAGAATTGGTGGAAGCTTCGCAACACTATGGAGGAGCAGAAAGAGACCGAGATCGGACAAGATGGAGGTTTTACAAGCAGGTCAGGTTGGCTTCACAATGTTATTGTCTCCAAACACGCTGATGCAATGGAAGCATATCCTGAGCCTAACATCTTACCAAGAGAGGTAGGAGACAGAGGAGAGGCACAGAAGCTCTCTGCCATTGTTCCTTGTGTCCTTGAACAGAATAAATTTGAGGAAACATATAGCAAGGCTATGTGGCAGAAGACCAAAACAGGAACAGGAGCATACAAGGTTGTATGGGACAAGAATAAGCTCAACGGACTTGGAGATATCAACATTGAGTCTGCAAATTTGCTCAATCTCTATTGGGAGCCGGGCGTTACAAATATCCAAAAGAGCCGCTATTTCTTCCATACAGAGTTATGTGACAAGGACTATCTTGAGCAGAAATATCCCGAACAGTTAAGGGACGGACTCAAGGGAGAGGGATTTATAAGTACAAAATTCCTTTATGATGATACCGTAAGTACGGAGAACAAGGCTACTGTTATCGAAGTGTACTATCACAAGTACATAGAGGGCAAGAAAACCCTGCAATACTGTAAGTATGTCAATGACATAGTTCTATATGCGACAGAGAATGATACACAGCCTATCATAAATGAGTTAGAGGGTACGGTAAAGCCTCCTATGGCTGTTACAGGTCTTTATGACCACGGTAAATTCCCTTATGTATTTGACCCTCTATTCCCCATAGAAGGCTCTCCTTGTGGATATGGCTTCGTAGATATATGCCGTAATCCACAGACGGAGATAGATATACTCAAGACAAGCTTCATTAAAAACGCTATGGTGGGTGCTATCCCTCGTTATTTCTCAAGTAATGATAGCTCCCTAAATGAAGCGGAGTTTCTTGACCTCTCAAAACCCATAGTTCATGTTAATAACGTAAGGGAAGATACTCTACGCAGGGTAGAGTACAATTCCCTTGACGGTAACTACATAAACATATTTGACAGATCTATTCAGGAGCTTCGTGAGACAAGCGGCAATACCGAAACAAGCACAGGTAATATAAGTTCAGGTGTTACAGCCGCTTCTGCTATAGCTGCCCTTCAGGAAGCAAGCGGAAAGGGAAGCAGAGACAGTACACAGGCTTCATACAGAGCATATTCAGAGATAGTTGAGATAACTATTGAGCTTATCAGACAGTTTTATGATATGCCGAGACAGTTCCGCATCCTTGGTGAGTATGGTGCAGAGCAGTATATAACATATACAAATGCAGGCTTACAGCCTCAACATCAGGGTAAGGACTTCGGTCAGGATATGGGATATAGACTCCCTATATTCGATATTAAGGTATCTGCTCAAAAGAAGAATGTATATACCAAGGTTTCACAGAACGAGCTTGCATTACAGTTCTTCCAACTCGGATTCTTTAACCCTCAAATGACAGACCAAGCACTCCTGTGTCTTGACCTTATGGAATTTGACGGTAAGGACACGGTTATGCAGAAAGTATCAAAGAACGGTACTATATTCCAAAAGCTTTTACAGTATATGCAGTTGGCTCTTGCATTTGCACAACAAAGCGATCCTATGTTGGCAGAGCAGATAGCACAGGATGTTATGGCTACAATGGGCGGTGGAGGAGGCTCTACAATGGACGGTATTTCTCCTAAAATGTTTCAGAGTGACAACATAGCAGGTATAGGCAATAAAGAGCCTACAAATGTGGCTAATGCTCGTAGCAGAGCTTCACAAGCCTCACAACCTGATAGTGGAAAAGCTACAAAAGGAGGAAAGAAGTAATGATAAAAGTAACTTACCACAGAGACCTTAACCGTGTTGAGGTCGAGGGACACGCAAAAAGCGGAGAGATAGGACACGACCTCATATGTGCATCAGCTTCTATCCTTGCATATACACTTGCGGCATTCGTAGAGAATATGAAAAATGCAGGTCAGACAAGATATCCCAAGGTAGAGCTTAAGGAAGGACACGCAGTAATAGATTGCAGATGTCCAAGCAGATATAAAAACTCGGTGACAATTGCTTTTGACACCGTATGCGGAGGCTTTGAGCTTCTTGCACAGAGTTATCCCGACAATATTTCCTATAAGATTATGGAAATGTAATAAAAATCAAAGGAGAAACACAATGACAAACGAAAAATTTATCGAGCAGGCAAAGACTCTTGTGGAAAACTATGCCACAGAACATATTGACAAGACGGACACCGTACCTCCTTTTGATGTGTACGTTGTATGGAACGCATACATCCTTGGCAATATCAAAGCACTTCTTTCTACCACACTTCACGATGGTATGTATTACGAAGTAACATACAACAAGGCAAAGAACGAGATTTACTTCGATGCATATAAGAAATTTGAGAACAGAAAGGTAGAACTTTAATAGTATATAAGCCTTCGGGCAGAATATAGGACTCGCCAACCTAATTGGCAGATTATATCGGAGGATTTACTCTTATGAAAAAAATCAAATGGCTTAATCTTCAGTTATTCGCAGGTGAGGGTGCATCGGGCGGTGCAACAGGAACAGGCGAAGGCACAGGGGGTACAGCCACATCGGGCGAAAATGCGACTGCTGCCGCCGAGCAGAGATTGAGGGAATTGGGTGTTCCCGAAGATAAAATTCGCAAAAGAGTGAGTAAGGTAGCCTCTAAGATGCCTACAACAACACAGACTGAGACGGTAGAGCAGAATACAGAGGAAACCAATGTGCAGACCACTCCTGCCGAGACTACCCCCACGGAAGAAAACAAGGAAACTACTCCTGCTCGTATGAGTTGGGAAGAGATTATGAAAGACCCTGAGTACAATAAGCAGATGCAGATGGTTGTTCAGTCTCGCTTAAAAGGTGCTAAGACTGCCGAGGACAACCTTGCCAAGCTTACACCTGCTGTGGAATTACTCGCAAGGAAATACAATCTCGATCCTAACAATATGGACTATGATGCTCTTGCTAAGGCTATCAGTGATGATGACGGTTACTACGAAGAAAAGGCTCTTGAAATGGGCGTATCTGTAGAAACCGCCAAGAAGATTGATAGGCAGGAAAGGGATACTGCGAGAGAGCAGGCACAGGCTCAGAGGACCTTGCAGGAACAGAAGATTCAACAGCATTTTATTAAGCTTGAACAACAGGCTGAGGCTATGAAGAAGGTATTTCCTAACTTTGACCTCCGTACAGAGCTTAAAAACCCTGCTTTTGCACGTATGACACATCCCAATGTCGGTATAAGCGTAGAAGATGCGTATTATGCCGTACACCGTAATGAGATACAGACTGCCGCTATGCAGGTAACAGCACAGAAAACGGCACAGAAAATCTCAAATGCCATTCAGTCAGGTAGCAGAAGACCCGATGAATCGGGTGTATCAGGTCAGGCACCTTCCGTGAGTACATTCAACTATCGTACCGCAAGCAGAGATCAGAGAGAAGCTTTGAAGAAGCGAATCCGTGATGCGGCGGCACGAGGGGAGAAACTGTATCCCGGACAGTAAACCGCATACATTTCTCCTCGAAAAAACTCATATTTTTAAGAAGGAGAAATTACTATGAAAATCTTTGAAAGATTTATTATCAATCTTCAGCTTTTTGCTGAAGCAGGTACGCTTGTAAATACCCTTACAAACGGCTACGCTAATGCCTATGACGGCACAAAACAGGATTTTGATGCCTCAAACTCCCTTTCAGGCGAGCTTAAAACATTCTATGATACAGAGCTTCTTGAAAATGCTCGTGTGGAAATGTTCTATGCTCAGTTTGCTAAGAAGCAGAAACTTCCTGCAAAACATGGTAACACCGTAGAGTGGAGAAAATGGAATACCTTCGCAAAGGCTTCCAAGCTTCAGGAAGGTGTTATTCCCACAGGTCAGAAGTTCGGTATGAGCTCCAAGACAGGTGCTATCGGTCAGTACGGTACATACACAACCGTTTCTGATATCCTTGAACTTCGTGCTTATGATGATACTATCCTCGGTGCAACAGAGGAAATGGGTGCATCCGCAGCTGAAACACAGGAAACTCTCATCAGAGATGCACTTCTTGTTAATACCAACGTTCTCTACTGCGATAACAGCACCCTTGCAACAGGTGCTGTAGCAGGTGCAACTCCTACAATGCCTGCTGAGATGGAAGCTTCCGAAACAGTTATTTGCTTGCTCACTCCTAAGATGGTAGCTAAGGCTGTAACCAAGATGAAGAAGGACAGAGTTCCTACCATAAACGGCAAGTATTACGCTGTTATCCATCCCTCCGTAGCACACGACCTCCGTAACGATAAGGATTGGATCGAAGTACATAAGTATGCCGCTACATCCGAAATCTTTAACGGTGAAATCGGTGAGCTTCACGGCTGTCGCTTTATCGAGAATGTATTTGCACCTATTCTCGGTGGTGATGACTATAAGAACAAGGCAGGTACTCTTACTTATGCTACATACTTCTTCGGTAAGGATGCTTTCGGTATCATTGACCCCGAAGAAGGCGGTCTTGAGATGATTGTTAAGGACAAGTCTCAGGTAGGCGGTCCTCTTAATCAGTTCTCAACTATCGGTTATAAGTTTGAGACAAACGGTGCAACAATCCTTTACACCGAACGTGTACTTCGTGTAATGAGCTGTTCTTCCTACAGTGCAATTGACGAAGCAAACTAATCTAAAATAGAGGGCAGAGCTATTTGCCCTGTCCTCTATTTACTTGAATAATTATTCAGGAGGAATAAATCATGTCTAATGAAAAAGTAGAAAATGAAAAAGTAGAAGCAGTGGCAGATACCACAAAAGACAAAAAGACAGACGCAGTAAAAGATAAGCGTGTTGACCTTTTTATCCCTAAAGGATATGTAAACGATGAGCCTAATTATCTCATCAGCGTAAACGGTAAAAATTATGTTTTGCCTAAGGGTAAAACATCTAAAGTGCCTCCTTGCGTAAAGTACGAATATGATCGTTCAGTCAGAGCACAGCAGAAGCAGGATGAAAACTCTGAAAAGATGATTGCAGAAGCACAGGCAGGCAAATAAGTGAATAAAAAATGGGGAGTCATACATTGCTCCCCATTTTTAGAAAAGGAGGCGAATTTATGATTATAATGGATGCTCTCTTCCGTATAGATGAGTTAAAACCAAACGGTTACGATCAGTCTGAGAAAATCAAGTGGCTGAGTACCCTTGACGGAATTATAAAGACGGAAATTATAGACACCCATGAGGGTGGAGAAGATATAGTATTCAACGGATATGACGAGAATACAGAACTCGCTACTAATCTGCTTGTCCCTGCTCCATATGATGATGTTTATCTTAGGTGGCTTGAGGCTCAGATAGACTATGCCAACGGAGAGTACGCAAAGTATAACAACAGCAGTACAGCTTTTAATGATGCATTTGACACATTCAAAAAGTATTACAACAGAACACATATGCCTATATCAAAAGGCAGTAGATTTAAGTTTTAAGAGAGGGGAGAGAGTAAATGAAACTATCTATGCTAAGAGAGATACCTTCGACAAGAAGTATGATAGATGTATTCAGGGGATATAATCATAACCTTCGTATAGGCGAGGGTGAGTTCTACGATATGAAAAACCTTACATCTGCAGGTTATCCTACCCTCTCTCCTCGACCTAAAAGAGGAATATATAGTTCTCCCAAAAATCCTACAGGACTTATAGCAAAGGACTCCCTGTGCTATGTGGATGGCGAGGACTTTTACATAAATGAATATAAGATTGCTATGGGACTCTCTGACGAGCCTAAGACCCTTATATCAATAGGTGCATATGTAATCATTATGCCCGACAAAAAGTATATCAATACTGCCGACTTAACAGATTACGGACCTATTGAAGCTTCTGTCGAAACATCCGAAACAACAACCTTTTCACTTTGTAAATTAGATGGAACGGACTATGACTATGAAAAAATAAAAATATCAGATACTGCTCCAGAAGATCCTGAAAATCTTGCTCTTTGGATGGATACCTCAAGCACTCCCAATGTTTTGAAGCAGTATTCTGCCTTACATTCGACTTGGACTTCCGTTGCCACAACATATATAAAGATAAAATCTACGGGTATAGGTAAACCTTTTGCCAAGAATGACGGAGTAACTATATCGGGCATAGATATAGATGAACTTTCCGATCTCAACAATACCATTGTTGTGTGGGCAAAGGGGGATGATTACATCGTTGTAACAGGAATAATCGAGAGAGTATTATCCACCAATGCAAAGATAACTATTACAAGAAGGATGCCTATTATGGACTTTATTATCGAGTCCGGTAACCGATTGTGGGGATGTAAATATGGAATTGCTGTCAACGGACAGGTAGTCAATGAGATATACGCATCTAAGCTTGGAGATTTCAAGAATTGGAATTGCTTTATGGGAATCAGCACAGACTCCTATGTGGCTTCTGTAGGTACTGACGGACAGTTTACAGGAGCTGTTACTCACCTTGGATATCCTCTTTTCTTCAAAGAGAACTGTATGCACAAGGTTTATGGTAATTATCCTGCTAACTTTCAGATACAAACCACAGCCTGTAGGGGTGTACAGAAGGGATGCTCAAAGAGTCTTGCCATTGTTAACGAGACTCTATTCTATAAATCAAGGGCCGCTGTATGTGCTTATGATGGCTCTCTCCCTGTGGAGATGTCATCTGCTCTCGGAGATGTGGCTTATAGTGATGCAGTAGCAGGCTCTCTTGGTAATAAATATTACATCTCTATGAAAGATGACAAGGAGGAATACAACCTCTTTGTATATGATACATCAAAAGGTATGTGGCATAGAGAGGATGACACACAGGCAACAGAATTTTGTAATTGTAGAGGAAATCTATACTATATAGACTACGCAGATAATCAAATAAAGGCTGTCCACGAAATCAAGGGTAACTACAATACAGAAAACATACCGATACAGTGGAGTGCTACGACAGGCATTATGGGTACAGACTCTCCCGATAAGAAGTACATATCAAGGCTTATTGTAAGGCTTCTCCTTGAGGTTGGAGCAAGTGTATCATTCGCTATAGAATATGACTCAAGCGGTGAGTATGAGCATTTATTCACGATGTCGGGTACAAAGCTACAGACATTCTCCATCCCGATAAAGCCAAAACGATGTGACCATTTAAGGCTTCGCATTAGAGGAGAGGGAGTAGCAAAGATATTCTCCATAACCAAGACCATAGAGCAAGGAAGTGATGTGTAATGGGATTTGACTTTCGCTTACCAAAAATAACAGGTCATACAGACAGAGAGCAGTTGGTACAAATCAAAAGTTATCTGTATCAAATGGTAGAGCAGCTTAATTTTGCTATGAATAACTTTGACACGATAACTACATCTGCTGTGGAAAGATATGTTTCTAAAAACTCACTGCTTCGAGAAAATGAAAATGTTACAGTAGATGCTCCTGCTACATTCAATGCTATAAAATCTCTCATAATCAAATCTGCCGATATAGTTGAGGCTTACTACGAGGAGATTAACAAGCAATTAGTAGGCGAATATGTGGCTATATCCGATTTTGGCATATTTAAGGAATCAACAGAGAGTAATATATCGGCTAATTCAACGAGTATCACAGAGAATTATACTAACATCCAAGAGCTTATAGATGTTATGAATAATGACATTGATAGTATTGAGACTACGCTTATAGATGTCAATGCTTACATAAGGACAGGTCTACTTTATACCAACGATGACGGAATTCCTGTATACGGTCTTGAAATCGGACAACTAAACACCGTTGACGAAGAAGAGGTATTCAATAAATATGCAAGATTTACTTCGGACAGGCTTTCATTCTACGATCAAAACGGCACAGAGGTAGCATATATCAGCGATTATAAGCTCTACATAACCCATGTAGAAATAAAAGGCACAGCAATATTCGGAGCATTTGAAATTAATACAACCAAAGGCTTCAGACTTAAGTATGTAGGAAGGGGGTAAATTATGGGTGTAAGTCAAACTCTAACAGTAACAGAGTCAAGTGTTAATAAATCGGATAACACTTCTAAAGTGCGTATATTATGGAAGTCCACGCAAACAGGAGAAAGCTGGAACGGATATGAAAGAACAGGATATTACTATGTTTCCATAAACGGAGGAGCAGAGACAAAATATTCGGTAGAGTATTCTTTGCCTCCCGAATCGACTGTGACCATAGTAGACACCACTATCATAGTTCCTCACAAGGACAATGGCACAGGAACTGTAAAAGTAAGGACTTGGATGAACACTGACATCAGTGCAGGTGTTGTCGAAAATTCAAAAACGCTTACTCTCACTACTATTGCGAGAGCATCCACAATAGACTCTCTTACTTGTGCAACGAAGTATTTTACAGGTAAGCTGACATACAAGTACACACCTAAAGCCTCAAGTTATTATAACCGTTGCAATATATCCCTTAATCTTGACGGAGAATACATAGCGGTAAAATCCGTTCTGCTCGGACAAAAATCCGCCTCGCAGAAGACAGCAACCGTCACATTTTCCGAGGATGAGCTTTCAATCATATACAATGAGTTACCCAAGACCACCAAGGGAACGCTTCGCTTTACCTTCCGTACATATTCTGATGGGGATTACAGTACACAGATAGGAGATGCAGTATATAGGGAGATAACATTATCTATCCCAAACACAACAGCCACACAGCCGACTGCGACTATGACCTTGAGTCCCGTTAGCTCTTTAGACTCTCCCTTTGATACTCTATACATTAAGGGCAGAAGTAAGGTTGATGCTAATTTTACAAACGGAGCAGGTAAGTACGGAGCTTCCATAGTCTCCTACAAGATGAGAGTAGGCGGTAAGGACTATGGCTCTCCCTATACATCAGGGTATCTTTCCACCACAGGAGATATAACTGTAACAGGTATCATTACAGACTCAAGAGGCTTTACTAAGGAATATGAGCAAACGATTACCGTCATTTCTTACAGTGAGCCGAAAATACTTCCTGCAAGTGACGAGAATGCCATAATATGTGCGAGATGTGATGTTGACGGAAACCTCACCGAGTCGGGTACATACTTAAAAATCAAGGCGAGAAGAAGTTACTACAAGGTCACGGCAGATGGTGTACAGAATAACTTCTGTGCTATTCGCTACCGATATCGTAACGAGGGTACAAACACTTTCTCCTCTTGGAAAACCATCCTTGCCAAGGATGACACATCAACTAACACAATTGACTCCGATCCTATATCTGGAGTGGTATCTTCGGCTGAGACCTCCTACATCGTGCAGGTCGGTGTTATAGATGACCTCGGAGAGAGTGCGGCGGTGCAGGTCATTATCCCTTCTGATTTTGTTACTATAGACTGTCCCGAAGAGTTTAAGGGCAGACGAATGGCTTTCTTCCGATATGTTGGTGAAGCAACAGAGGATGGTTTATATATGGGACTCCCCCTCTTCGGAGGCTCAATTGACTCATTAAAGCTCGGAACGAGGATTACAGCAACATCTACCGCACCTATAAGTCTTAATGACTATAAGACTCCCGGATGCTTCTATTCGCCAAGTGCTGAAAATAGCCAATACATTACCGAAACTCCATATACAGACGGTGGCTTCGGTCTCATAGTCAGAGAGATGCAGAGTACAAAATACATCCGTCAGGAGATTTATTATGGCAGAACAAATTGGCAGAGGCATTGGGACGGAACTGAATGGAGTGAGTGGCTTCGCTACCTAATGACAAGTCAAGAAACATCGACTGCGGCTGATTTTGTTACCGAGATAGACCTTTACGAGACCGACACAGGGTCTTGGCGGTACAAGAAGTGGAAAAGCGGAACTTATGACTTAAGTGGTGTATTTGACGTAACACCGATATCAGCAGGTACTACTGGTGGAGTTTACTATTCGGAACAGATACAGATTAAATTGCCGTTTTCGGTTGAGACCATTCAATATACCGGCTCACCTGTTGAACAATATTGCTTGTTCGTCAATGCAGCTCTTGTTTCTAAAGGAGATGCAGATAATAACGGCATAATAGGTTTCCGACTTATGCGGTTTATTGATTTCAGTACAGAGGCTGTTTCTGTCCGCATAATAGCACGAGGACGATGGAAATAACACATATTATCACAGGAGGAAATAAATAATGGCAAATAACTATCTAAAACTCGGATCGCAGGGTGACTATGTTAAGCAAGTTCAAAAAAACCTTAACCTTCGAGGTGGATATGGTCTTGCCGAAGATGGTATTTTGGGAGAGAAAACCCTGTCCGCTATCAAGGACTATCAAGGTAGGCAAGGACTTGATGTTGATGGAATTGTAGGACCTGAAACATGGAGTCTGCTTGTGGGTGGTGATAATCCCTTTGATATTGAGTCAACTCAGTCTTCACCTTCCAAGCCACCTTCAAGTAATGGCACATCAAGTAACAATACTGCCAATGGAGGCTCGTACAATAAAGGATTTTCATATAAAGATTTCTCATACAAGGACTATAAAGAGAGTGAATTAGTATTACAGGCGAAAAAAATGCTTGATGCTCAGTTATCACAGAAACCGGGTGCATATCAGTCTCAATGGCAAGGACAATTTGATGAGGTTATGAAACAAATTCTGAATCGTGAGGATTTCTCTTACGATTTCAACGCTGATGCACTCTATCAACAGTACAAGGATCAGTATATAAAACAGGGCAAAATGGCTATGCAGGACACAATGGGGCAGGCGGTGGCTATGACAGGCGGCTACGGAAACTCCTATGCACAGAGTGTAGGTCAGCAGGTATACAATGCACATCTTGAAAATCTCAATGATGTTATCCCCGAACTTTATCAGATGGCTCTCGATAAATACAATATGGAGGGAGACGAACTCTATAATCAGTATGCTATGCTCGGAGACCGTGAAAACCTCGACTATAGCAGATACAGAGACTCTGTTTCCGATTGGTTGACCGAAAGAGATTACCTTGCAGGTCGATATGACAGCGAGAGGGACTATGACTATAGCAAGTATGTAAATGACCGTGACTTTGCTTACGGGCAGTATGGTGATAACAAAGCCTATGCATATCAAGACTACAGAGATAATATTGCAGATCAGCAGTGGCAGGCACAGTTCGACGAGTCGGTAAGACAGTATAACGAGCAGATGGCTTTCCAAGAGAAGCAGTACAATGACAGCAAGGCTTCAAGTGGTGGCGGTAGTTCATCAGGAGGCTCAAGTGGAGGCTCTTCGGGAGGCTCGGGTAGTGGTACTACAGGTAGCGGAAATGGTAACAGCGGAGGTGGATATAAGGCTGTTGATTCCCAAGCAACCAAAAATTTCAAAGCAAGCATTCGCACACAAAATGAATTCTATGGCAGATCATCAGCCGAGAAAGAAAAATACAAGACTTATGATGCCTATATTGAAGGCAAACTCGATGAGTGGATGCAACAAGGCAAGCTGACCGAGGACGAAGTAGCAACACTAATAGCATATTACGGTCTCTAAAAGGAGGATAACATAATGGCAAGTGTAGCCGAAATTAAAAAGCGACTTAAAGAGCAAGGCATTACAGGAGAAGTAGGACAGGCAAGCAGACACTATAACAGGAATAGCAATACTTCAAGCGAAAAGAAGAGTAGCGGTTATGTAGGTAGCAGTCAATACCAAAAGATAAAAGAAAAAGTAAAAAAAGGCGGTATTTCTTTTGATGAGCTTGGTGTAGACCAAGACTACATCAATTCCTACATTAACGATACAAATACCTTCTTAAGTACAGCACAGGATGATATTAATGGTGTTGGGTGGGGGAATGCATCATCCACATATGAATCAAAGAATAACACATATATGGACCTCCACAGAAAGTCGAGTAATATCCGTACTTGGCTGAATGCAAACAAGAGTAACCTTGATGAAGAAACATACAATAACCTTATAGATTCTTTGGAAAAAGCTCAAAGCAGCTTGTCTTCTGTAAATAAAGCTTTTGAAGAGACTAAAGCCTTTTACTCTCAGTTTGAAACCGAGAATGACTACAATAATTATGTTCAATATGGGGAATTGAGCCGATATGATGTAAACGCAGGTCAACAGGAACTTGATATTCTTAATGGTCTCGCAAATGAAGTAGATGATTACAACAAAAAAGCCATTTCTTACGGTTATCTCGCTATCACTCCCGAAGAAAAAAAGAGAATGGAGGAGATAGATAAGGTTCTCAAAGAAAAGGGATATGAAGACGGTGCAGATGGTCTAAAGGGAGTTATATCAGAGAAATCGGCTTATCATAACCGAGCTAAGCAGATACAGGATGGTATAGCACTCTCCTCTGCAATTAACAATCCCGATTTCGAACATTATTCTCAGGCAGGAGCAAATGTAAGTAATCCGTCTTGGGAAGACCACAAAGCTCCTGTAAACATCTTCGGATGGACTCCAATGGGAGAGGGCGAGGAAATTGGGAATATGGTAACATTCGCTGAGGCTAATAAAGACACTGTTAATACAGATGCAGTATTAAGTTGGTCGTTGGCAAAAGGTATTGACCCGGAATCTACATCTTATCAGTTATCGTTAATTAATAGGTATATGAAAGATGACGAAAAGGCTATATATAACTATTATATCGGTAAGGGTGACAAGGAAAGTGCAGATGCATATATGTCATATATGATAGATGTCCTTGTGCAGAGAGAAGCAGGAGAATATGCGAATAAATTTGATGATACATATATGGAATGGGTAGTCTCAGGCACCGCAGGAGTTCATAATTTTGCATCGGGTATGTCAAACTTCTTTAATGGACTTACTCGTCAAGAAATCGACCCTAAATCGTCCCTTGCGTATTCACACGAACTAATGAATAGCAATAACGAAGGAATATGGAAGATAACAAATGACCTTACATTTACTACTACCAATATGTTACCTTCTATACTGTTAAGCTTTGTTCCTGTAGCCGGTCCTGTACTTGGTACAACATCTATGGGAATATCAGCGGCAGGTAATGGCTATGCAGAAATGAAAAGACTTGGATATAGCGATGACCAAGCAAAAGCATACGGAACTCTCGTGGGATTATCAGAAGCAGGTCTTCAGACCCTTCTCGGTGGTATCAGTAAGCTTGGAGGCAAGATATCGGGCAAGGCTGTGGGCAACTTAGTAAGCAAATTTGACAATGCTATTGCAAGAACTGCCATTAAGATTGGTGGCAATATGGTTGCAGAGGGAGCTGAAGAGGGTATTCAAACAGTGCTTGAGCCTGCATTTAAGGCTCTTGTTACAGGCGAGGACTACGAAGCTCCTGAGTGGGAAGAAGTCTTTTATTCATCACTCCTCGGTATGTTGTCAGGAGGTGTGTTTGAAGGAGGTCCTACTGTTGTAGATACTGCTGTTCAATCTCATCAGACAAGCAAGCAATACGGAAATTTCGCATCAGACATCGTAACAGAATTAATTGAGCTTGACCCTAATAATTCACTCGCACAGAAAATGAAGGCAAGGCTCGACAGTGGTAAGAAAGTATCGGGATATCAATTAAACCGTCTTATAGATGCGAATGAGAGTGCTATGTACAAGCAGGATGTCTCTAAGATTAAATCTGCTACAGAGTCAAGACTTGCACAGCTTGGAGAACAGGGTGATGTAAGCAGACTTGCAGAAGCCATTGCGAAACATATTTCGGGCGAGGAACTTACACGATCCGAAATAAATATTATCAAAAACAGTAAATTCGGTCAGAGAGTTATCAACGAGCTTACCCCTTCTAATATTAAGTCAGGAGAATACTCAAGTGCTTGGGCAGAAGTAATCGGTACGGATAGGATAAATTCCGAGGAATACAGCAGGCTAATTGCAGACTTGGATGATGTACAAAATGAAGATTTTGACACAAAGACGGTTGATAATGCCACTGTGAAGACACAGAATGTTAAATCAGCCACAGAAATAATTTCCGAGACCGAGAATACACCTGTAGAAGAAAGTGCTGAAAATGGCGGTTTACAGGCTTCTAAAACTGCTATAGAAAATGTATCAGAGGAAGAAAAAAGCACAGTAACACTTGCAGAGGCTTCCCGAAAGTACGGAGCACAGGCACAGGCTATGATACATACTTATATCGAGGGACAGGATGCATACGAATACGACTCGGCTTACAAGGTTGCATTTGATATGGGTAAAAGCGGAGTTTCCCTCTCCTATGCTTTAGAGAGTGAGGCTACTTCTTACCTATCGGAGAATCAAAGAAAACTCGCCTATGAAGCAGGAAAAGCGGCAGCGGATACATTAGCACAAAAGCGTGAAGCGGCGAACAAGAAAGCAGTTAATGGTAAGACAGGACGTAGAAAAGGTACTGTTAAGGGAGAGGGCGTAACTATTTCCGACCTTAAAAAGAGCTTCAATGATACTCAGAACAGGGCATATAAGATACTTTCCACTATTGCTGAGGTAACAGGTATTGATATTGTGCTGTATAAATCTGAGGTGAATGCAGACGGTAAGTTTGAAGGTGCTCAGGGTAGATTCAAATGGTCTGACGATAAAATCTACATTGACATAAATGCAGGTCTAAAGTCAGAAAACAGCGTGAATAATCTTGCAAAATACGCTATGCTTCGCAGTTTTTCCCACGAATTTACACATTTTATTGAAAAATGGAATCCAATTTATTATAATGAGTTTAGAAAAGTAGTGTTTGACACACTTACAGATCGTGGCGAAAACGTACACAAGCTGATTATTGAAAAAATGGAGAAGATGGGTCTCGACTCCGAAGCCGAAGTAGAGGAAAAAAGAAGAAAGTACTATGACAGGGCAAGCCGTGAGGTTGTTGCTGAGGCTATGACCGATATTCTTCCTGATTCTCACTTCGTGGAAACTCTTGCAACAAAGCATAAGAATATCTTTGAAAAGTTACTTGATATGTTGAAGGAATTTCTTGCTGATATCAAGGCATATTTCAACACTATCACACATAACCCTTCAAGAGAGGCAAATACACTCAAGGAGCAGGTCGGAGAGACTGTGCATTATGTGGAAAACATTGTGAAGCTATTTGACAATGTTGCAGTAGAGGCTGTGGAAAACTATCAGATGACTGTTGCCATTGATGAAGTTGCAGAAAAACCTGCAAAGATTATCAACACAGTGACAAAATCTGCTGAGAAAAGTGCAGATTCCAATAAATCATTGTATGAGAAATACAACGAAATAAAGGAAAGCTATCCCGATAATATCATTCTTTATAGGGTAGGAGATTTCTTTGAGGTCCTTGGAGAAGATGCGAAAACTGTAGCAGATATACTTGACGTAACTTTGACAGGAAGAAACGATCCTAAACACGGACGTATTGATATGTGCGGATTTCCTTATCATATCATTGAAAAGTATGTTGATAAGCTCCGCAAGAGCCACGATGTGGTGCTTGTAGATGTTGATGCAAAGGGAGAAGTGAAGGTTTATCCTATGGCTTCTATAAAAAATACTAACGGAGGTATTACAAATGTCCAAGAACGAGGCGAACAAAAAGCCGACAACACACGAGGAAGTAATTCAGCAGTTGAAGGAACACAAGAAACTGCTGGAGACAGATCCCGAGTACAGGAAACAGTACGAGGAAAGGAAGAAAAGTTTAGAGAAGTTCAACCTCTTCAACGACAGCATAGAGGACTAAATGATAATCAATGGCTTTTAGACTCAAATAATTATATTGTTCCTGCACAAGACTCTGATTTGCACAAGGCACAGAAAACTCTTACCGAAGATTACGGCATTGAATGTCATATCGTTAATAAATCTGCGTGGAAGAGAAATGCTAAGGCAACAACTTATTATGGAAAAGTCTACATTAGTGAAGATATAGACGAACACAATCTTCGTGCTGTTCCTTTTCACGAAGCAACACACGCTATAAAACAGCGTGGCTTTAAGCCGTATTTGGATTTCATTGAGCGTACTCCTGAAATGATAAATATGTCATCCCAAGAAGCACGAGATTTGATGGATGTTGTTTTGGAACACCTTGGATATAATAGTCTTGATATGGATGAACAGCAGAGAATTCGTTTTTATGATGAATTAAATGCATCTGTTTATGGTTTGACAGTTAGCGGAATTATTTTTGATAATGCTGAAATAGAATGGATTACAGATGCTTTTAACGACTTCACTGCTTATGCAAACGAGTTTACGGACATACACAATCAATTCAAAGCAAACAATAAACAGGAGGTAAAACCTAATGTCGAAAATGTTGATAACAGAGACACAGTACAACAGCCTAACACCAATAGGCAGGGAGATACACAAGTATTGGAAGGACTTCAAACCCAAGATGTACAAGGAGATGTACAAAGAGGGGACACTGTGGGAGACACTGTCGAGCGAGGACAAGAGGTTGGACGAGATGATGCTGTCTCTGTTAACGGAGCAGGGACTCGCAGAGGACCAAGCGAGGGAGATAGTCAGAGCGGAGATATACGACGAAATGATGAGCTAAGTCCCGAAGCTGCTGAAAAACTCCACGAGGAAGTAACGGTACAGATTTCACAGCAGTCAACAGAAAAGCCCAAGGGCAGAAACTTTGTAATCGGTGATACTCTTGACCTTCCGAATGGAGAAAAGGCAAGATATAAGGCTAATATCGAAGCCATAAAGCTCGTAAAAACGCTTGAATCCGAGGGCAGATATGCAACAGAGCAGGAGCAGGCTATTCTCTCAAAATACGTAGGTTGGGGCGGTCTTGCTAATGCCTTTGACGAAAGAAAGGCAGATTGGAGCAAGGAATTTAAGGAGCTTAAAGAACTTCTTACCAAGGAAGAGTACGAACTTGCAAGAGGCTCTACGCTTAATGCTCACTATACAGAGATTTCCGTTATCAAGGCTATGTATGAGGGTCTTAATAAGCTCGGCTTTAACGGTGGGCGTATGTTAGAGCCTTCTTCGGGTGTTGGTAACTTTGTCGGGGCTATGCCTTCTGATATGAGTGCAAAGGTAAAGAGTTGGACTATGGTAGAGCTTGACGGTATCACAGGACTGATCGCAAAATACCTCTATCCCAATGCCGATGTAAGAATACAAGGTTTTGAAAAAGCAAATATCCCCAATAACTTTATGGATGTAATTATCAGTAATGTTCCTTTTGGTAACTATCCCATTACCGACAAGGCATATCCTAAGAAGGTAACGAGTGCTATTCATAACTATTTCTTTGCAAAGTCTCTTGATAAAGTCCGCCCGGGTGGAATCGTGATGTTTATCACATCCTCATACACTATGAATAGTAAGGACGAGACCGTAAGAAGATACATTATGCAGAGAGCAGACCTTCTCGGAGCTATCAGACTTCCCGACACAGCCTTTAAGGGTAATGCGGGAACTGAGGTTGTTACAGATATTCTCATCCTTAAAAAGAGACCTGCAAATACA
The DNA here is from genome assembly GCA_017451485.1 of Clostridia bacterium. Lineage (GTDB taxonomy): Bacteria > Bacillota > Clostridia > Oscillospirales > CAG-272 > RGIG2000. Next base: position 36,651 of record JAFTOG010000050.1, read on the forward strand.
GCCTATACAGGTGAGGAATTCCTTGAAGCCCCTTACAAATATATAAACGGCTACAACGGAGCATATATCAACAGTTATTTCAATACTCATCCCGAAATGGTACTTGGTACTGCTTCTATGGATGGCAGTATGTACCGTGGAGCTTCGCTGACATATAAAGCTCTTGAGGGTAAGGGAAGCCTTGCAGACCAAATCCGGGAAGCCTTTAGCCACATTAAAGGTAAAATGGATTATCCTGCACGGTTGAGTCCCGAAAAGACCAATTTTGCAGTAGAGAGAGCAGGTAAGAATACCAAACAGGACGGCTACGTAGCAAAGAACGGAAAAATATATCAGAATAAAGACGGAGAACTTGTAGAGCAGACTGTTACTCCCAAGGTTGCAGAACGAATCAAGGGAATGCTTGAAATTCGTGATGCGGCCAAAGCACTTACGAATGCTCAGCAACAGGGACTCAAGGATACCGAAATAAAGAAGGCAAGAGCAAATCTTAATAAGCTTTATGATGCTTTCGTAAAGAAAAACGGTTTCCTCAATGCTCCTGCAAATAGAAGTGCATTTAACGGAGATCCGGACAGATATTCTGTATTCGCTCTTGAAAATTGGGATAACGATAAGAAAACAGCAACTAAGTCGGATATATTCTCCAAGAATACAATAGTTCCAAATCGTACTGTTAATTCTGCGAAGAACGTAGCAGAAGGACTTATTGTATCTGTAAACCAAACAGGCGGTGTAGATGTTTCTCTTATCGCAAGGCTGACAGGCAAGACCGAAGCCGATGTAACAAGAGAACTGCTTGACTCAAGACAGGTTTTCAAAAACAGAAACGGTGTGCTTGAGACCGCAGAGACTTATCTTTCGGGTAATGTAAGAGCTAAGCTCCGTGATGCAGAGGCTCTTGTACCTATGGATAGCGACTATCAGAAGAACATTGAAGCACTTAAGGCAGTAATGCCCGAGGATGTTTCTTATCAAGATATTTTTGTCAACCCGGGTACACCTTGGATTCCTTCAAGTGTATATTCAGACTTTGCCGCATATATGCTTGGTGGAAGAAATACCGAATACAGACAGGATATAGATGTTACAAGAAATCCCGATACAGGTAATTTTACGGTAGAGCTTAAGAGTTCTTACTTAAAGTATAATGCCTCAAATACTCAGAAGTGGGGTACTCCTCGCCGTTCATTCATAGACTTGTTTGATGCTATGCTTAACTCTAAGAGCGTAGTAGTTAAGGACAAGCTTGACGATGGCTCGTTTGTAATAAACAAAGATGCAACTGCAGCCGCTAATGAGAAGATAGAGAATATCACAAAGGAATTTCAAGAGTGGCTATGGAAAGATGAAGCTCGCAGGACGGAGCTTGCTAAACTCTACAATGAGACATTTAACTCTATTGTAACTCCTAAGTATAACGGAGATAATCTTACCGTGAACGGTGCAAATGCTATGAAGCCTTTGAGACCTCATCAGAGGAATGCTGTACAGCGAGTTATTTCTTCAGGCGGTAATACGCTTCTTGCACATAAGGTTGGTGCAGGTAAGACCTACGAAATGGCGGCGGCAGCTATGAAGCTCAAGGAACTTGGACTTGTTAAAAAGCCTTTGTTCGCTGTTCCTAAGTCTCTTGTGGCTCAATGGGGTACAGAATTTATAGACTTCTTCCCAACTGCAAAATTGCTTGTAGCAGAAGCTACCGACTTTAGCACTGCTAACCGTAAGGTATTTATGAATCGTATTGCCAACGGAGATTATGATGCGGTTATCGTTTCATATGAGCAGTTTGAAAAGCTCCCTGTTTCTGATGATTTCACAAGAGAACTTTATCAGGAGCAGATAAATAGCGTTATTGCGGCTATCGAGGAAGCCAAAGCGGAGAAAGGAGCTAAGGCTCTTTCCGTTAAGGACCTTGAAAAGAAGCGTAAATCCTTGCAGGCGAAGATAGACAAACTGACCGACAAGGCAAAGGACGAGGGTAATATAGACTTTGAGGAATTGGGTGTAGACTCTCTCTTTATAGATGAGGCACATAACTTCAAGAATCTGTTCTATACTACCTCTATGACTAATGTATCAGGTCTTGGAAATAAGGACGGCTCAAAGAGAGCGTTTGACCTTTATACAAAGGTACGCTATCTCCAAAAGCTGAATGGCGGTAAGGGAATTGTATTCGCTACGGCTACACCTGTTATGAACTCTATGTCAGAAATGTACATAATGCAGAAATATCTGCAACCCGACCTTCTTGAACAGCTTGGACTTAATACCTTCGATGCGTGGGCGAAGCAGTTCGGAGAGGTTGTCAACGGTGTAGAAATAAAACCGAGTGGACAAGGCTACCGTGTAAAGCAAAGTTTCTCAAGATTCAAAAATATGAGTGAATTGCAACTATTATTCCGCAACTTTGCAGATGTTCTGACCGACATCCCCGGACTAAAGATTCCGAAGATGAAGGGTGGAGCAGTAAATGTAGTAGTATGTGAGCCGGGACAGTTCCAACAGGATTATATGAAGGAGCTTGAAAAGAGAGCCGACAATATAAAGAATGTTGACCCTTCGGTTGATAATATGTTGAAAATCACTTCTGACGGTAGAAAAATATCCTATACTCAGCGTATGATAGACCCCACTCTCCCTTATGAGGAAGGATGTAAAATATATCGTTGTGCTGGAAATGTAGTAAAAGCCTACAAAGAAAGCAAGGATATTAAGGGTACACAGCTTATATTCTGTGATATGGCAACACCAAAAGGCAAGAGTAAGACAGAGACTTCTACCGAAACAGACGATGCTTCAATGGATATGGAGAGTGCAAAGCTCTATGATGATATTAAGGCTCGTCTTATACAGGAGGGCATACCTGCAAAAGAAATAGCTTTTATCCACGAAGCAGACACCGACCAAAAGAAAAAGAAGCTTTTTGCCGATGTAAACGAAGGTAAGGTAAGAGTATTGATAGGCTCTACAGGTAAAATGGGTGTAGGTATGAACGCACAAAAGCGTGTTGTTGCTATACATCACCTTGATGCACCTTGGAGACCGGGAGATGTTGAACAAAGAAACGGTAGAGCTTTCAGACAGGGTAATATCAATGAAGAAGTAGAGTGCTTTACATATGTTACCGAGGGAAGCTTTGACGCACGTCTTTGGGATATTCTTGAGAGAAAGCAGAACTTTATAAATCAAGTAATGAACGGCGAGAGCGTTGGACGTGAGACCGAGGACACAGGAGAGGTTACACTTTCTGCCGCCGAGGTTAAGGCTCTTGCATCAGGCAGTCCTCTTATTATGGAGCAGGTACAGCTTGACACCGATATAAAGAAGCTTGAGTCTCTGTATAGGGCACACCTTTCCGCAGTCAGAGCCGCAAAGGAAAGGCTTGAAAAGGACAAGGGCAATACTGAGCTTCTTGAAAGACTTATCGAATTGGGTAAATCCGATATACAGTCTACAAAGGACACATACTCCGAGGGTAAATTCTCAATTACCGTTGGTAAGCAGAAGTTTACAGAAAAGAAGGATGCAGGCGTAGCTCTTATGGCAGAGGCAACAGCTAAAGCCAACACCACCGATTATACCTCTATAGGAAGTTTCGCAGGCTTTGATGTGCGTGTGATAAAAACTGCCGAGGGTATTAAGGGTATTATCTCAGGTAAGCAAGGCTATCCTTTCAACACATATCCTAACAATACCACATTTATGATAAATCATATGATTTCGGTTGTAGAAGGTATAACCGAGAAAGTGAAGATGTGGGAAAGCTCCCTTGCGGAAACAAGGAAGGATATGGCTGAACAGGAGAAGCTTATAAATGCTCCTTTCTCAAAGCAGGCAGAGCTTGACGAGAAGCGTAAGCGTTACACCGAGGTTATGGAGATACTGAATCCTAAAGAGGAGCAGTCCCTTGACTCCGTGGCTGAGGATACAGTACAGGAACAGAGCAGAGCATACTTGGAAGATGAACTTGACGATTTCGATATCAACAGTTATCCAAAAGTCAAGATGAGTGCCACCGAGTATAATAAACTTGTATCCGAGGCAATGACTTGGAATGCCAACAAGACTAATAGAATATTGCATCATAGCCTTAATGGATACACTTATGTATATACCATTGATGAATCTTATAACATAACAGTTTATAAGAAGTATAAATCAGTAAACATTCACGAAAGGAAGGCAAAAATATATGATATCCGTAGCGGAAAGCAAGTTAATAGAAACGATGGTGAGAATCGGGATGGAAGACGAAATGATACATTTAGTCTGCTCGAATCTGACCGAGGAACAGATGATAGAAGCGGAGGACTTTTTGACTCATCGACATCAGAAAAATGGTCAAGTGACGGAAGAAGAGGTACTGAAACTCCTATTGATAATGACGAAAGAGGAACACAATACCAACAGCGTTCAGAAGGACTAACGGACTATGAAGTGCTTGAATTGGCTTCAAATGAAATCAAGGTAAGCGACCTTACACAGGCTGAAAATGATGCCTTGACTATCTTCCAAGACAGACTTGCAAGGTTGAAAACCCTTCAGGACGAGAGGACCGAGCAGGGCAGACTGTATAAAGAACAACAGTTTGGAGCAAAGGTCAACAGAGCTGAAGCTGAAAAGACACTTAACCGTATGCACGTTCTTGACGATCAGATAAAGAAAGCTACAGCAGATGTACTGACTGTAGAGGAAAAAGAGGTATTAAAGCGAGTGCTTAAAAAGGCTCGTAAGGTTGTAGAGGTACAGGAGAGAAAGCACGGACAAGAAATTCTTAACCGTTGGAGAGACCGTAGAAATAATGCGGCCGCTATCAAGAAGTACCGTGACCGCCTCCGTGGAGACGTGGAAGAGCTTACAACTTGGATTACAAGTCCGAATAACAAGGATATTACAAAGCACGTTCCTGATGTACTTAAGAATTCAGTTATTCCTTTCCTCTCAAGCATTAACTTTATGAGTAAGCGTTCTCTTAAAGGTGGAGATGCAACTGTATCCGATAAAGCATTTATAAAGAACTTAGATGCATTAAAATCTGCACTTAAGATAAATATGGATGTTTACGGTATGTACTCAGGTTATAACGATTTGCCTCCTGACTTTATGGAGAATTTAGAGAACTTCATAAAATCTGCACAGGCACTTGTTGATAAGAGTGCAGGCGAGTTTATCATAAATCAGATGACAAGCTCAGAACTGAAGGAATTATCACAGGTAGTGCGTACTCTTAAGAAGTACATAACTCAATTTAACCGATTCCACAACAATGCTATGTATCAGCATGTTTACGAGGCAGGAGACAATTCAATGGAATTCCTTAAAGAACTCGGAAATGCAGGAGAGCATACAGGAGGATTATCCAACTTTGTATTTTGGCAACAGATAAGACCTGCCTACGCATTTGAGAGATTTGGTAAAGGTGGCGAGGCTATCTATGACGGACTCAGACAAGGACAGGCGAAGCTTGCCTTCAATACAAAGGAAATTCAGAGATTTACGGAAAAAGCATATACAAGCAAAGAGGTCAAAGCGTGGGAAAATGAAATTAAGGAATTTAACCTCGGCAGAGATATTGTGAGAATTCCTGTTTCATACCTTATGTCTTTCTATGAGTTGTCAAAAGACCCCCAAGCAAAAGAGCATATTGTTGGCGAGGGTATCAGAGTAGCAACATATACACACAAGGGCAAAAAGATTTCCGATGTTGGACACATTCTCACAGTTGGAGAGTTTAACCAGATAGTTAGCTCGCTTACAGACAGACAGAGAGAAGTTGCTGATAGCTTGCAGAAATTTATGGCAGAGCAGGGTGGTAAATGGGGTAACTATGTTTCAGTTGCACGTTTCGGAGAGGAACTTTTTACAAATCCAAATTACTTCCCGATTAATTCTGACGGTAGACATTTGTCTTCTACAGTAGAAGAACATCCCTCTGCGGCTTCACTATATGCACTGCTTAATATGAGCTTCACAAAGTCGAGAAAAGAGGGTGCAAATAACCGTATTATCCTTTACAGCATATTTGATGTATTCGCTAATCATATGGCAAGTATGGCTCAGTACAACGCTATGGCACTTCCTATACTTGATGCTCTTAAATGGTTTAACTATCAGCAGGTACTTATAGATGATGAGGGCAACAAGATAGTTCTCGGTAATTTAAGAGATCAGTTGTCAAGAGTTTACGGCGTACCCGATGAAACAAAACCGGGAAGCGGTAAGCAAGGATATGCAGAGACCTTTATTGTTAATATCATAAAGGCATTCAATGGTACTGCGGCACAGGGCACTCCATATGACACATTAGGTCTTAAGTCACTACGCAGATACAATATGGCACAGGTTGCATATAACCTTCGTGTTGTAATTCAGCAGCCTTTAGCAATTACACGAGCAGGTATGCTTATTAGCTATAAGTCCATTATCAGAGGAATGAAGCTAAGACCTTCTGCAATCAAGAAGAATATCGAGGAAATGCAGAAGTATAGCGGTATTGCGGCTTGGAAATCTCTCGGCTTCTATGATGTAAATATCTCAAGAGGACTTACCCACCTTATCAAGCACGATTCAACAGTGTGGGATAAGATAGGTGATATAGGAATGTGGGGAGCTGAAAAGGCTGATACTCTGACTTGGGCGGCTATTTGGAGTGCTTGTAAGGAAGAAGTTATAGCAAAGCAGAAGTTAACTCCCGAAAGTGACGGCTTCTATGAGGCTGTAACCAAGCTCTTTGAGGATGTTATCTATAAGACACAGGTTGTCGATAGTGTACTTACCAAAAACGAGTTTATGAGGGACAAGGGAACATTTGCAAGACTTGTAGGATCGTTTATGTCAGAGCCTACAACAAATGCAAGTATGCTGATAGATGCTATTGATAAATATCACCTTGACATTAAGAGAGGTATGTCAAAGCGTGAGGCTTGGCAGAAGAATGGCAAGATGATAGGTCGCAGACTTTATGTATACGGCGTTGGTGCTGTTCTTCTTGCAGCAGTACAAGCCGTGGCAGATGCCTTCAGAGATGATGACGAGTATGAGGAGTGGTACGAGAAATGGCTCGAGGCATTCGGAGGCAATGTTATTGACGAGCTTATGCCCTTTAATAAGCTTCCTATTATGTCTGATTTTTATGACCTTGGAAAAGAGATAGCTTCAATCTTGGGAGCTGACACTTACGGTAATCCTCCGCAGTCTGTATTTATGCAGTGGTATGACAGCCTTATAAAGGGTACAGAGATTATACACGATAAGATTACAGGCGAGGACACAAATTATACTTGGTGGGGCGGCATTTTCAAATTGGTACAGGCAGCTTCAGGTATGACAGGACTGCCTATGGCATCAGCTACAAGAGAGTTTGTTACATTTTGGAATAATGTTATAGTAGCTATGGTACCGAGTTGGAAAATAGAAAGCTATGAGCCAAGCGAACTTGCACAGATAAGATATGCATACGAGGACGGATATCTGACTTATGAGGAGGCTGTAGAGCTTCTTATCGAGCAAGGTCTTGTCGATAACGAAAATGAAGCATACTTTATCATTGAAGGATGGGAAGCAGGCGAAGGATATTCAAGGTACGATAAGATTTACGATGCAGTTCTCAAGGGCGAAAGTATTGACGAGGCAATGTCGGAATTGACTGCTCACGGATATACCGAAAAGGAAGTGCTGAGACAAGTCAAGAGTAAGATCGGAGAATGGTATCAGAATGGTGAAATCTCAAAGGCACAGGCTATAAATATGCTCAAAAAGTACAGTGATATGGATGATGACGAGATAACCGCTACAGTTAATAAATGGAGTAGTTATGTTGTTACAGGCATTAAGTATGATGATATAGACGATGAGTTTATGGAGGGCAACATCACATCTTCAAGAGCCATTGAAATGTATGTACGCTACGGTAGTATGACAAGAGAAAAAGCCACTGAAAAGGTTACGGTATTGGAATTTGTTAAGGAACATCCCGGAACAGAGGGTATTACTTACTCTGCTGTTAACGGCTACAATACCTATTGTGAGCCTTATGGTGTACCAGCTGAAATATATTACGAGGCGTGGGTATATAAGAATACGCTTTCGGGCACAGTCAAAGAGCCGATGATGGATTATATCAATTCCCTTAACCTGAGCACAAGACAAAAAGATAGTTTGTACTTCGCTTTTGGTTGGGCAGAAAGTAAGCTTTACGAAGCACCGTGGCATTAAAAGACAAATTTAGGGGGGGTGGGTGTAAAACCCACCCCTTTTAATGTTACCATTTATACAAGATTTACAGGAGGAAAAACGAATGAACTATTCAGTATTTAGATTTACATTGAATATGCATAGCCATCGTTCACAGGTGTCGGTCCCGGTATTCGTAGGGGATATAGGAGTAAGGCTTCTCATCAGCATAACTGACGGTGGAAACCCTTACTTTATCGAGGACGGATGTACTGCTATGCTGAGAGGCAAAAAGCCTGACGGAAACCCTATCTTTAATCAATGTATCATCCTGAACAACACAACGATTCAGTATGATTTTACAAAGCAAACATCGAATGTTGAAGGTATAGTTACCTGTGAGATAGACCTTTACGGAGCAGATGGAACACCGATAACTGCACCGAAGTTTATTATTGTAGTAGACTCAAGAGCAGTATCTGATGCAGACATTGACGAAGCTATCTCCGTGGCAGATATAGATATCATCCCGACATTAATGGCTACAAAGGCATCAGAGGAAACAAGAACTGAATCGGAGCAAGCAAGAGTTGAAGCTGAGAAAAAAAGAGCCACTGCCGAAACAAACAGAGCTACGGCAGAGGACAAGAGAGATGTTAACGAGGCAAGAAGAGTTGAAGCTGAGGAAAAAAGGGTAGCCTCCGAGACAGAAAGGGTAGAAGCGGAGAGGCAAAGAGTAACTGCTGAAGCCGAGAGGATTTCCCTTGAGGAGGCTTTATCTTTAACCGACAGTATTTATGCGAGTGCTGAAGTCGCAAAGGATGCGGCTAACAGAGTGGGAAACCTTAAGAGTAGTATTACCAAGAACAGCAAACGCATAACCAATTTGGAACAGGGTATTATCCCGAGTCCTTTTGAAACCGATTCAGATGTAGCTTATATCAAGACTGTCCCTGAAAATGCCCTTCCTTATGCCGCAATATCCAAAATAGGAGGTATGACCCATAAGGACGGAGAGACATTGAAGGATGCAAAAGTCACAGGCATTAAGAGTGTTGGTACTAACATTTGGGATGAACAATGGGAAGTTGGCTTTATTCAGCCCTCAAACGGACAGAACGCAAGTAGTGATGTCCGTATAAGGAGCAAGAACTACAGCTTTTGTCAGAGTGACACTCAATACTATGTTTTGGGTATTTTAGATGATGAAATAATTGTGTTTGAATATGACGCAAATAAAGCGTTTATTAAAGCTACTTATTTGTGGCAAAACAAATTTACAACTTCAAACACCACAAGATACATAAGATTTTTGTTAAATGCAAATTACGGTATAGTGTACAAGAATGATATTTGTATCAATGTTTCCAACGATACCATCAATGGCACATATTATCCATACACAGAAAACACATTCGCAATTCCCGAAGCACTACAGAACCTCGAGGGATATGGCTTAGGCTTGAGAAACACCCTGTACAATTATATAGACTTTGAGAGTAAAAGCATAATCAAAAGAGTTGCAAGATATATCTGCACAGGAAACGAAAGTTGGACAGAATGGGGGTCTACGGAAACTGAAAGAAAGGTTTGGATTAATGTGGTAGACGGTTCTTCCAAAGATAATGGAGATATCAAGTCCAATCAAAAATTTGAACACACATCAGACACTACTAAGCCGTACAGAGTAGATTTGTTATCAGGCAACACAAAGATAGTATATGCTATGCCTGTAAGTGAATACACTCTTGATAGTTGGAAAGCACAATTACAGGAATGGTATAACGCAGGAGAGCCTTTGTATTTTGACTATGAGCTTAAAACACCTACAACAGAGAGTATAGACATCACAGATGATAACCTTATCTATGTTGAGAGTGGTGGAACGCTTACATTCGTTAATGAGTATGAATTGGATGTTCCTTCTGAAGTAACCTATCAGATTAAGGAGGTGGCAGTATGACCGAATTAGAGAGAAAGCTCGCATATAAAAACGAGGAAACTGTTCCCGGCTCACTTGGGCAAGCATACAGCAATCGTGTAACTTATTATATTCGCCACGGCTGTCCGCAGAGTCCGAAAGGGTATTCGCAGTCCGATGTTGAAGCCATTCAGTTCAACTACACAAAAGATCCACAGAATCCTCAGTATGTGCAGGAACTCAATAAATTTCAGGAACACCGCATAGTATGTAAGGCAACAGCCAAGGCAGAATTTGGCATCACGGAGGACTAAGTATGAGGATAGAACTTTTTAAGAATAATAAGGGTCTGATTCACGGCTCCGATTCTAAAAGAATAGCCTGTGATGTGGGCGGCACCTTGAGGATAGGTACAGTCGAGATTCCTATAACTATTGATACTGAGGCTATCGTGCCTGTACTTTTTAACGGATGCACAGGAGTCTACAATGCCACATTCACATCAGCACTCGGTAATGTTTATGAGCTTGAGAGAGTCGCAATTAAAGGGGGACGAATTGTCCCTCCTTCACAGCAGTCCGTAGAACTTATGGAAATGAGATGCCGAATAGATACACTTGAGGACGAATGCAAGAGTCTCCGTGAGGAAAACCTAAGGCTCAGCAACTTATTTGATACCGATGCACTTAATTTTTTGATTAAATAAAGGAGAAACAAAATGAAGAAAATTATAGCTTTTATGCTTTGTCTTATGCTGATCCTCGCTGTTCCTGTATTCGCTACCACAGGATCGGAGGCAGAAATGTCAACTACAGAGGTCATTGTAGAATGGGTTAAATCTCATATAGAGGAGATATCCGTTATCGGTACTCTTTTACTTACCATATTCTATGAGATAAGAAAACACGGTAAGCTCAATGGCTCTATCGGTACTCTCAATAACAACGCTGTTAAGATAGCGGAGGACAGTTCTGCTACCATTAAACAGGCACTTGATGAGGTGAAGGATATAGCAGATGTTGTTAATAAGTATAAGGAAGAGTTTGCAACACTTATCGAAGAGATTCGTAAATCTGCCGAGGAGAAACTTACCCTTGAGGAAACACTTTCCCATGTTGAAAACTTCCTCAAGACATCCAAACTTGCAACAATTGAACTTTCCAATGAGGTGGCAGAGCTGCTCGTCCTCGCTAATATTCCTAATTCTAAAAAGGACGAACTGTATGCTCGCCATATGAAGGCTGTCCACGAAATTGAGGCGGCAGAAGAGGTGGTGACGAGCTATGACAACAAAGAAGCATAAGATATTATATTGGCTTTTTAAGATGTTAAGTGTCCTTGTATCATGTGCCTTGCCAATATGGGCAATATGTGAGAGATTCCCTGTGTGGACAGAAGAACACGGTACAACACATTCCATCGGAGTAGGACTTGTCCTTATTATATTGGTTGTTGCTATCATATTCAGAAGAACGGTATTTAATTTCATCCGGGACAAGCTCAATCTAAAACACGCACCTCCTCTTGCGGTATGGCTTGTACTCCTTGCGATATCCTACATTTTTGTATTTCTCGGAGAGGTTATGGGAGACCTGACAACAGTCCTATGGATGGGATTTATCGGATGTGCTATTGGTACATTTCTTACATACCTCTCGGAAAGACTGACAGCAAAGGAAGTGAACACAAATGACTAACTTTGAAAAGATAGATGTGGCAAAGAAGAAGATAGGTAGGACTTTTATGAATAATATCGGTCTCTTTATGTCGGTTATCCTTGTCTTTGCGGTTATCGTCATAATGACTACCGATATTCACCTTGTCTCATTTGAGGAGATAACATCTCTTGGTCTTGACTTCTTTCTGCTCCTGTTCTGCTCATACTCTATGTATGTATGTTGTGCCGATACAGGCTCTAAGGCAGGTCTTAGTACAGAGAAGTATATAGTATCTATGGATAACTTTGCCGATAAAAAGAATTGTATCTTTGAGGGCAATATGCAGAACAAGATGATTAACTTCTGTAATTACTACACTGCTAACGAATTGCGAAACACGAGGACCTCTATTATCGCCGTGGTAGGCTTGGCTTATGACGAGTATTGGGAGAAGTATATGCACCTTGATGACAAGGGAATCGATGCTTTAACCGACTTGACACCGGCTCAGAAAAAGGCTATCAAGAAGGCTAATAGAGTAAAGCCTGTTAAACTCTCTCCCGAAATGATTTTGAGGCAGGGTAGAAGTGCGAGAAGAAGGTCTCCCTTGGAGATAAATCCTGCCAAGAAAAAGAATATGCTGTTTGGCTTCAAATTCATTCAGATAACAGCACTCTCTGTAGGTATGAGCTTGATAGCATTTGATGTTATGGCAGAGCCTTCGTGGATTATCTTTGCTTCAGTATGCCTTAAGCTGCTCTCCGTTATTCTTAATGGTTTTGGAGGTTACAAGGCAGGCTATGACAATATCGTTATAGACACAGTAAACTACACCAATGCACAGACTGACCTTATGCAACAGGCTATTCAGTACATCAGAGCCACTACCAATGATTAAAATTATGAGAAGGACATCCTCGGAGGATGCCCTTTTCTATTACATATAAGGAGTGATGTATATGACAAAGGACATAATAGTCAGGGCATTAAAGACCTTTTGGCAGTCAGGAATAGCTTATTTGGTCGCTTCCTTAAGCACTCAGATGACAGGTGTAGATGTATTCGACATCGAGTCATTAAAGGGTGTTCTTGGCGGTCTCCTGATAGGTGCGTTAGCGGCAGGTCTCTCTGCATCTTGGAACGGTACGATTCAGCCTGTGCTTAACAGACTCAAGGGCGGTGATGTAAATGGCTAAAGTCTTCATAGGAGTCGGACACGGAGGCAGTGACCCCGGTGCCGTAGCCAACGATACCATGGAGAAGGACTTAAATCTCTCAATTGCTCTCGCTTGCAGAGATGTACTTGAGAAACACGGAGTAAAAGTCAAAATGAGCCGTACAAAAGACGAGAACGATACATTGAGTGAGGAGATCAGAGAGTGTAATGCTTTTGCTCCCGACCTTGCTATAGACATTCATAACAACGCAGGAGGGGGAGACGGTGCAGAGGCTTTCTATCACTATGGCGGTGGCAAGTCTAAGACTCTTGCAGAGAATATCCTTTCCGAGATAGTAAAGGTAGGGCAGAACTCAAGAGGAGCGAAGGTGCGAAAAAATAAGAATGGCAAGGACTACTATGGTTTCATCCGAGAGACCTCTGCTCCTGCTGTTATAGTGGAATGTGCTTTCGTGGATAATGCAAAAGACCTTAAGGTGCTATCTACGGAAGGCAAGAGACAGGCTATGGGAGAGGCAATAGCCAAGGGGGTGCTCTCGACCTTGGGAGTGCAAATTCAAGCCAAAAACAGCCTTTACAGAGTTCAAGTCGGTGCTTATCTACTTAGGTCTAACGCAGAGGATATGCAGAAGAAGATAAAAGCGGTAGGTTTTGATGCCTTTATCGTGAAAGAATAAAGAGAAAGGGCATCCTATGGATGCCCTATTTTACTTGGTTTGTACAGTTATCATAAAATACAGCTTGGTGGACCCGATGGAGAAGTAGGTGCATCCCTTCGCTATCTTACCCAGAGAATTGCAATGCCTTATTCCCAGATCACAGGAATTTTAACTGACATCGGTACAGAAGAGCTTGCACATGTGGAGATGGTATCTGCCATTCTTTATCAGCTTACCAAAAATCTTAAAGTGAATGATATAGAGAACAGTGGCTTTGCTACCTATTTTGTTGACCACACGACAGGAATTTATCCCGTTGCTGCAAGTGGTTATCCGTATACAGCAGCTCAGTTCCAATCCAAGGGTGATATTCTTGCAGACCTTCATGAGGACCTGGCAGCAGAGCAGAAGGCAAGGGCAACCTACGACAATATTTTGCGTCTTGTTGATGACCCCGATGTCTGCGATGCCATTAAATTCCTGAGGGCGAGAGAGATAGTCCATTATCAACGCTTTGCTGAGGCACTCGGTATCGCACAGGATAAAATGAATGAAAAGAATTTCTATGGCTACAATCCCGCTTTCGACAAATAATTATCGTTTTTTATAGTTTAATGAAATAACCGCATAGCTTATGCTGTGCGGTTATTTGACTGATAAGGTGCTTTACTAATATTATTTTTGAAAAAAACTTATATTTTATATCATATAATTGACAAGAGAGAAAAAAAGTGTTAGAATTATAAAACCCAAAATAAAGCAAGCGTTTTGACGGAAAGGAGCATATATGCAGAAAAAGGCAGTTATCATACCCAATTCTCTTAAAGAAAAAAGTGTTGAATTTGCACCCATAGCATCGGCGTATTTACAGGCAAACGGCTATGAAACGGAAATAATATTGGACAGAGCAGATAATGTTTCCTGCGCAGATATAGCTCTTGTGCTTGGAGGGGACGGAACCATACTTCGTGCGTCCCGTCAGCTCTACGGTAAGGATGTTCTTATATTCGGAATAAATTTCGGACATCTCGGCTATCTCACGGAGTTTAGCTCCGAGGATGCAATGGAGGGTCTTGAAAGGCTTGTATCAGGCAAATTTACCATAGAAGAAAGAATGATGCTTGAGGGAGAAATAGTAAGAAACGGGGAAACAGTTGCGGAGTTTATTGCTCTTAATGAGGTATGTGCATACAGAGCTACTCTTATGCATGCACTGACAGCTGAGCTCAGTATAAACGGTAAGCATACAGAGACTGTAAGTGGAGACGGACTTATAATTTCCACTCCTACAGGCTCCACTTCGTATAATCTCTCGGCAGGGGGACCTGTGCTGACTCCAACATCTCAAAATATTGTTATTACACCTGTTGCTGCCCACAGCTTTTCACATCCTTCGATTGTCACAGACGGTGGTGATGCTTCTACGGTTAAAATATCCTTTGGCAATACTGAGGATAAGGGCTTTGCATATCTTGAGGTGGATGGCAATGAAAGATATGAGCTTCGTGACGGAGATACCGTAAATATAAGAAAAGCTAAGCATATGACAAAAATAATAAAGGCAACGGATAAGAGCTTCTATCAGACCCTTAGGGAAAAGCTCTACCGTGCAAAGTAATATAAGGAAATCGAAAAATGTATAAAATAGTTAGAAAAAAGTCCTTGAATCCTACGGTTACTTTAATGGATATTGAAGCACCGAAGGTAGCCAAAAAGGCTCAGCCCGGACAGTTTATAATTCTTCGCACTGATGAAAACGGAGAGAGAATCCCCCTGACTGTGGCTGATTTCGACAGAGAAAAGGGAACTGTAACCATAATTTTTCAAATAGTCGGTGCAACAACCGAGAAGCTCAATCATATGGAGGAGGGAGATTGTCTTTCTGATTTTGTAGGGCCTCTTGGCAGACCTACACATACAGAAGGACTAAGAAAGGTTTGTGTAGTAGGTGGAGGCGTTGGATGTGCTATTGCGTACCCCGTGGCTAAAAAACTGCACGAGCTCGGATGCGAGGTACACTCTGTAATAGGCTTCCGTACTAAGGACCTTGTTATTCTTACGGAGGAATTTTGCTCCGTATCGGATAAGATGCTCCTTATGACCGATGATGGCTCAGCCGGAGAAAAGGGGCTTGTAACAAACGCATTGAAATCCCTTATTGACGCAGGAGAGCAGTACGATGAGGTGATTACCATCGGTCCTCTTGTAATGATGAAGTTTGTATGTGCTCTTACAAAGGAGTACGGAATAAAGACTGTGGCATCCATGAACCCAATTATGATAGACGGAACCGGTATGTGTGGTGGATGTCGTCTAAGCGTAGGCGGTAAAACTGTGTTCGCCTGTGTTGACGGTCCCGAGTTTGACGGACATCTTATAGATTTTGATGAGGCCATATCCCGTTCCGATATGTACCGTGGCTTTGAAAGAAAAAAGCATGAGGATACCTGCAATCTTTTCAAAAAGGGGGCAGAGAGCAATGGCTAATATGTCTAAAATAAAAAATCCCATGCCTACTCAGGATGCTCATATCAGGAATAAAAACTTTGACGAGGTGGCTCTTGGTTATACACCTGAAATGGCTATATCCGAGGCACAAAGATGTCTGAACTGCAAGACCAAGCCCTGTGTGGGAGGTTGTCCTGTAAAAATACATATTCCCGCATTTATAGAGCAGGTGGCAAAGGGTAATTTTGAGGAGGCATACAGGATTATCAGTCTTCAGACAAGTCTGCCGGCTGTTTGCGGCAGAGTATGCCCTCAGGAAAACCAGTGCGAGGGAAAGTGTGTTAGAGGAATCAAGGGTGAGAGTGTTGCCATTGGCAGACTTGAACGCTTTGTAGCCGATTATCATAATGCAAATTCAAAGGAAAAATCGACACTCCCCCAGGTAAATGGACATAAGGTGGCTGTAATAGGCTCCGGTCCTGCCGGTCTCTCATGTGCCTCCGACCTTGCAAAAATGGGGTACTCTGTAACAGTTTTTGAGGCGTTACATCTGGCAGGTGGAGTTCTTATGTACGGTATTCCTGAGTTCCGTTTGCCAAAGTCCATTGTACAGAGGGAAATAGACGGACTTAAGGACTTAGGAGTGGAAATCTGTGTAAATACAGTAGTTGGCAGAACTGTATCTATAGATGAGCTTATGGACGAGGAGGGCTATGAGGCTGTGTTTATCGGCACAGGTGCCGGCCTGCCAAAGTTTATGGGTATCCCGGGAGAAAACCTTAAGGGAGTATACTCGGCAAACGAATTTTTAACAAGAATCAATCTTATGAAGGCGTACCTTGAATCAAGTGATACACCTATTAAAAAATCAAAGAGTGTTGCTGTTGTCGGTGGCGGCAATGTGGCTATGGATGCCGCAAGGTGTGCAAAGCGATTGGGTGCAGATGTATACATTGTTTACAGACGAGGTATGGAGGAGCTTCCTGCCCGTGCTGAGGAGGTAGAGCACGCTATAGAGGAGGGCATTGTATTCAAGACCCTTACAAACCCCACAGAGGTGCTCGGATATTACAATCCTGATAACAAAAGGGACGAAAAAAACGGTACCGTATGTGGAATTAAGTGCATTGAAATGGAACTCGGAGAGCCGGATGCATCGGGTAGACGCCGTCCCGTTGAGAAAAAGGACAGCGAATTTACTCTTGATGTAGACTGTGTTATTATGGCACTCGGTACAACTCCAAACCCACTTATAAAGGATACAACGGATAATCTCGATACCCAGAGATGGGGCGGAATCTGTGCTGATGAAAGGGGACAGACCTCCAGAGAGGGTGTATTTGCAGGAGGAGATGCCGTAACGGGTGCGGCAACTGTTATTCTTGCTATGGGAGCCGGTAAAACAGCAGCATCTGCCATTGATGAATACATCAGATCAAAACAGTAAAATCCCCGTAGGGGTGTGTATAAAAAGCAAAAAAGAAGCGAGAAAATCGCTTCTTTTTTTGCTTCAGGGTGACTAAACTGTATGCAATATGGAATTATATCTGTATATTTTATTTTTTATTCTTGAAATATTTTGTAAAAAATGATATAATCTACTTTGGAATATTATATTTTGGAGGCAGAATATGAAGATTGGTCTTTTGGGATTTGGCTCTATGGGTAAAACTCACACCTACTGTGCTGCAAATTTAAGATACTTTTTCGATACGGATATTGATGTCAGGATAACAAAGGTCTGCACAAGAAATATCGAAAATGCAAGACTTGCCTCCCAAAGGTACGGCATTGATTCCTATACAGATAACGAGGACGATGTAATATACGATTCCGGGATTGAAGCAGTTGATATCTGTACACCCAATATTTATCATTATGAGACGGTGAAAAAAGCTCTTTTAGCCGGTAAAAATGTATATTGCGAAAAGCCACTTGCCGTAACCTATGAACAGGCAAAGGAGCTTTGTGATCTTGCCAAGGAGAAAAATCTTAAGGCTATGATAGTTTTCAATAACAGATTTCTTTCAGCTGTAATGAGAGCAAAGGAAATTGTTGAAAACGGGGATATCGGCACAATCCTTTCCTTTGAGGGTAAATATCTTCATTCGAGTGCTACGGATGTAAATAAAAATGCCGGATGGAAGCAGAATAGCGAAATATGTGGCGGAGGCGTTCTTTTTGATCTGGGCTCCCACATTATCGATCTTATTTATTATCTGTGTGGAGAATTTGAAAGCGTAATAGGAAAAGGTCAGATAGCCTATCCTTTAAGAAAAGGCATGAACGGTGAGAGCTGGAAGACCAACGCTGACGAGGCCTTTTATATGATTGCCAGGCTTAAGTGTGGTGCTGTGGGCACTATTGAGGTTAGTAAAATTGCCGTAGGGGCAAATGATGATCTTTCATTTCGTATAAATGGAGAAAAGGGAGCAATACGCTTCAGCCTTATGGACCCGAATTTTCTTGAATTTTATTCAAATGACAGAGTGGGTGGAGACTTAGGCGGAGAACGGGGCTTTACGAAAATAGAATGTGTAAACAGATATCCCTCACCCGGTGGCGTTTTCCCGGGAATTAAGGCTCCTGTGGGTTGGCTCAGAGGCCATATCGGTAGCTTTTTCACCTTTTGTGACGGAGTTGAAAATAACAAGCCACTCTCCCCATCCTTTGATGACGGAGCCTATGTACAGAAGATAATGGAATGTGCCTATCTGTCCGACAGACAGGGTAAGGAGATAAAAATATAATTTCAGGAGAGACTATGATTAAAATAGGTATTTGTGGCTCCAGCGGCTCAGGTAAGGGATATACCTGCCTTAAGTTCAAAAAATACGGAGTTGAGCATATAGATACGGATAAGGTATACAGGGAAATTGCAGTTGGTGGCTCCCCCTGTGTTCTGGCTCTCTCCGATTACTATGGCGACGGAATACTTGACAGTAACGGAGAGCTTGACCGAAGAGAGCTTTCAAAAAGAGTATTCGAGGGAGAGGACTCTGCCAAGCACCTTAAAATGCTAAATTCCATCACCCATAAATACATCAGGCTTGAAACAAAGCGTATTCTTTCGGAAAATGAAAAAAACGGTGTATCTGCCACTCTCATAGACGCCCCTGTTCTTTTTGAAAGCGGATTTGACGATTTGTGTGATGTAACAGTATGTGTAACAGCTCCCAAGGAGCTTAAAATAAGGAGAATAATCAAGCGTGACGGAATAACCGGAGAAAAGGCAGAGGCAAGACTCGGCAGTCAGCTCACGGATGATGAGCTAAGGAGCCGTTGTGATTACGAAATAATAAACGATGATATAACCGATATCGATAAAGAGGTGCGTCGTATACTTTATGCTTTAGGCATAGAAATGAAGAAAAATTAACTGATATAACACCAAGGAGGATAGTATGGATAACGAAAAAACAAGGGAGGAGCTCCTTAAAGAAAAGCTCTTTTATAAGAAAGAAAACACATTTGCAAACGCAGATGAGGATTACAGCAAGAAGGTTAGCGATTATGCCGAGGGCTACAAATCATTTCTTGACAACGCCAAGACAGAGAGAGAGGCTGTGTGCGAGAGTATAAAAATGCTCAAGAACGCAGGATATACCGAGTACAATCTCGGCGATAAGATAGAAAAGGGTGGAGCCTACTATTTTAATAACAGAGGCAAGAGCCTGTATGCCTTCAGAATAGGTGAGGAAAATGTTGAAAACGGCATAAGAATATGTGCAGCACACATAGATTCTCCCCGTCTTGATCTGAAGCAGCATCCACTTTATGAAAATGAGGGACTTGCTTATTTCAAGACACATTATTACGGTGGTATAAGAAAATATCAGTGGGTAACAATTCCCTTGGCTCTTCACGGTGTTGTGACTCTTATAAACGGAGAGAATGTTGAAATTACAATAGGCGAAAACGAAAATGACCCTGTATTCTGTATAACAGACCTTCTCCCCCATCTTGCAAGGGAGCAGGTATCCAAGCCTATGGGCTCTGTATTTACGGGAGAGGGAATGAATCTTCTTATAGGCTCTCAGCCCTTCGGTAAATGCGATGAGGCAGTAAAGCTTAATGTACTGAGTATCCTTAATGAAAAATACGGCATTTCCGAAAATGATTTTATGAGTGCCGAGCTTGTGGCTCTCCCTGCCGGAAAGGCAAGAGATATGGGACTTGATAAGTCTATGATTCACGCCTACGGACACGATGATAAGGTATGTGCATATCCTGCTCTTACCTCTATTATTGATTGCAAGGACAGCAAGCATACGATTATGTGTATTCTTGCCGATAAGGAGGAAATAGGCTCCGACGGTGTAAGTGGTATGAAGTCATCGTTGATGGTAGATCTCTTAAATGAAATCGCTGTGGCTACAGGTGCTAACGCAAGTGTAGTAAGAGCAAATTCCATGTGTCTGTCAGCTGATGTAAACGCAGGCTATGACCCTATGTTCCCCGAGGTTTACGAAAAGAGAAACAGTGCTATTATGAACTGTGGTGTTGTAATGTCCAAGTACACAGGCTCGGGTGGAAAGAGCTCCACAAGTGACGCAAGTGCGGAGTATGTGGCATATATCCGTAAAATTTTCCGGGATGAAGGGGTAATCTGGCAGACTGCAGAGCTCGGTAAGGTAGATGCAGGAGGTGGAGGAACTGTTGCTAAATATATCGCCAACCAGAATATAACCACAGTAGACCTCGGTGTTCCTGTTCTTTCTATGCATGCCCCCTATGAGGTTATTGCTAAAAACGATCTTTATGAAACACACAAGGCATTCTGTGCATTTTGCAAATAAGGAGTTACATTATGATAGAAAAGGCTAAATTGGAAAATATAACAGCTCTTCCTAAGGAGGAGGCACTCGGGCTTCTCGGCTTTGGACTTGTACACATCGGCATAAACTGTGAAAATAAGGAAGAGGCACAGAAGGGTGCTATGCTTGTTTCCACACTCTTCGGACTTGAGTATAAGCCCGGAAACAAATCCACCTTTTCAGGAACGGATTTTGAATTTATGCATATGCCCTTTTACGGTAAGAACGGACATATAGCCATTGCCACCAATTCCCCCGATGGAGCAAGAAGGTATCTTGAGGCACAGGGCGTTGAGTTTATTGAGGAAACAGCTGCATATGATGATAACGGAAGCCTCAAGGTAATTTATTTTAAGGAAGAGATTTGCGGCTTCGCAATTCATTTGGTACAGAAGAAATAATATGTTTGACAAGTTAAAGACAGCAGAAGAAAGATTTCTGCAATTAGAGGACAAATTAGCTTCTCCCGATGTGGCACAAAATCAGGAGGAGTTTACAAAGATAATGAAGGAGTATAAAAATCTTACTCCCATTATAGAAAAATACCGTGAGTATAAAAAGCTGACCGAGGACATGGAGGGTGCAAGACTCCTTATGGAGGAGGGCGGTGAGCTATACGAAATGGCACTTGAGGAATATAAGGACTGTAAGGAAAAGATATCCCTGGCAGAGGAGGAATTGAAAATACTCCTTATTCCAAAGGACCCCAATGATGATAAGAATGTAGTGGTTGAAATCAGAGGTGGTGCAGGCGGTGAGGAGGCAGCCCTCTTTGCCTATGTGCTTTACAGAATGTACAATATGTATTCCCAGACAGCAGGCTTTAAGACCGAGCTTTTAAGCTGCAATGAAACAGAGCTCGGAGGCTTTAAGGAGGTCACCTTTATGATATCGGGTGAGGGTGCCTTTTCCAGATTCAAGTTTGAAAGTGGAGTGCACAGAGTACAGAGAGTGCCGGAGACAGAGACCCAGGGTAGAATACACACATCAACAGCCACAGTAGCCGTATTACCGGAGGCTGAGGAGGTGGAAATAGAGATTGCTCCCACCGATGTAATTATAGAAACCTGTAAGAGCAGCGGTGCAGGAGGACAGCATGTAAATAAGACAGAATCTGCCATAAGACTTATCCACAAGCCTACCGGTATAGTGGTGGAATGTCAGGATGAGAGAAGCCAGTTTAAGAACAAGGACAAGGCATTCAAGCTCCTCCGTACCAAGCTTTATGATATGAAGCAACAGGAGATGGACTCAAAAATCGCTTCGGAGAGAAAGAGCCAGGTCGGTACAGGCGACAGAAGTGAAAGAATAAGGACCTATAATTACCCTCAGGGCAGAGTTACAGACCACAGAATAGGCTTTACCGTATATTCTCTGGAGGCGTTTTTGAACGGAGATATCGGGCAGATGCTTGATAAATTGGCAACAGCAGATGCAGCAGAAAAATTAAAGGGCGAAGAATAATGAAGACAGAAGTATTCCAGGTAACAGAAAAATCAGATATCATTCTCAGAAGGGCGGCAGAGCTTATATGCAGGGGCTCTCTTGTCGGCATACCCACCGAGACCGTGTACGGACTCGGTGCCAATGCATTTGACAAAGATGCCTGCCTCGATATATTTAAGGCAAAGGGTCGTCCTGCCGATAATCCGTTGATTGTACATATAGCTGAGCCTGAGGATGCAGAAAAAATTGCTTATACCAATTCTTTATACTATAAGCTTGCAGAAAGATTTATGCCGGGACCTCTTACGGTTATAATGCCTAAAAGGGAGATTATTCCCGATTCCGTAACGGCAGGTCTTGATACAGTAGCTATAAGATGTCCGAAAAATAAGGTGGCAAATCAGCTTATAAGACTGTCGGGAGTGCCTATTGCTGCCCCCTCGGCTAACAGATCGGGTATGCCCTCTCCCACAAGTGCATCACATGTGTTCAAGGACATGGACGGTATAATACCAATGATACTTGACGGTGGAGAATGTGAGGTGGGTGTTGAATCTACTGTAATTTCCATAACCGAGGATTCCATAATTCTCCTTCGACCGGGACAGGTAACCCTCGAGATGCTTAAGGAGATATGTGATAATGTAACCGTGTCTTCGGCTGTCACAGAGGAGCTGAAGCCGGGGGAAAAGGCACTTTCTCCCGGTATGAAATACAAGCACTATGCTCCAAGGGCAGATCTGTATCTTGTGGATGACAGATACATAGATTTTGTTTCCTTCACCAAGGAAAAGCACAGGATTGAAAAATGTGCTATTATGTGCTATGACGAGGAGATTGAAAAATACACAGATGAGACCCTTTTGCCCGTAGGTGGGGAAATGGATATTAAGGAACAGACAAAACGACTCTTTGATATACTGCGTAGAGCAGATGATATGGGAGTCTGTACAATATACGCACATCTGCCAAGTAAGGATGGAGAGGCTCTTGCAATATATAACAGGATGATAAGAGCTTGTGCACATAGGATATTAGGAGGAAAAAATGGCTAAGGCAAAAAAAGAAGTAATAAAACAGTATGTGGAGAGGGAGCCAACTCTTCAGCCAATTACCGAAACCATAGAAACCAACTATATGCCCTATGTAGTCAGTGTAATGGTATCAAGAGCTATTCCCGAAATAGATGGCTTTAAGCCCTCACACAGAAAGCTCCTTTATACAATGTATAAAATGGGACTTATGAACGGACCGAGGAGAAAGAGTGCGAATATCGTGGGAGAAACCATGAAGCTACATCCCCACGGTGATATGTCCATATACGAGACTCTTGTAAGGCTTACAAGGGATAACGAAACGCTTTTACATCCGTTTATAGATTCAAAGGGTAGCTTCGGTAAGCAGTACAGCAGTATGGCATTTGCTGCACCGAGATATACTGAGGCGAGGCTGGAGCCCTTTTGCTCCGAGATATTCACGGGTATAGACAGGGATTCTGTCGATATGGTGGATAACTATGACGGAACAATGAAGGAGCCAAGGCTTCTTCCCACCAGCTTTCCAAATATTCTTGTATCACCGAATCTGGGTATTGCAGTAGGTCTTGCATCGTCGATTTGCTCCTTCAACCTGTCGGAGATATGCGACGCTACAATTTCCATACTTAAAAACCCGAAGACTAATACAGAAAAGCTACTCGAAATTGTAAAGGCCCCCGATTTTCCGGGTGGTGGCTTTGTTATATATGACAGAGACCAGATGACTAAGGTGTATGAAACCGGAAAGGGCTCTGTAAAGCTCCGTGCTAAGTGTGAGTACAATAAAAATGATAATTGCATAGACATTCTTGAAATCCCGTATTCCACCTCTATAGAGGCTATAAGAAAGGATATTATGGATAACAAGGATGATAAGCTTAAGGAGATAACTGCCTTCAATGACGAAATAGGTAAGGACGGCTTTAAGATTTCTCTTGGACTGAAAAGGGACGCAGAGCCTGATAAGGTTATACAAAAGCTGTATAAATTTACCTCCCTGGAGGATTCCTTCTCCTGCAATTTCAACGTAATAGTAGACAGTGTGCCCAAGCAATTGGGAATAAAAGGCATTATTGAGGAATGGATAAGATTCCGAGTTGGATGCCTTCGCCGTGAGTTTAACTTCGACCTGAATAAGAAGAGTGAAAAGCTTCATTTGTTATTGGGACTTGGTAAAATACTCCTTGATATTGATAAGGCAATCAAGATTGTTAAGGAAACAGAGAGAGATCAGGATGTAGTCCCCAACCTTATGAAGGGATTTGGAATAGACGAGCTACAGGCAGAATATATTGCTGATATCAAGCTTCGTCACCTTAACAGAGAATATATTATCAACCGATTGGCAGATATAGAATCCTTGCAGAAGGATATTGCAACTCTTAAGGAGATAATTGCCGACGAGCTTAAGATAAAGGCATATATTGTAAAGCAGCTTCTTGATATAAAGAAGAAGTACGGTCAGCCGAGAAAAACTCAGATAATGTACGCATCCGATATAGTAGAGCTTACAAAGGATGATATGATAGAGGATTACGAGGTTAATCTCTTCTATACAAAGGACGGCTACTTAAAGAAGATTACCAATCAGTCCTTAAGAGGAAATTCCGAGCAGAGGCTCAAGGATGGAGACAGCCTTATTTACACAGGTGAGGTCAATAATAAGGACGAGCTTATGTTCTTTACAAATCAGGCACAGGTTTACTTTTCCAGAGTATCTGATTTTGAGCTGACAAAGGCATCCGAGCTTGGAGAATATGTAGGAAAGCGTCTTAATTTCGACGAGGGGGAAAGACCTATTCTTATGATAGTAAATCCCGATTTCAGCGAGAAGCAAAATATCATTTTCGCCTTTGAAAACGGTAAGGCGGTAAGAGTACCAATGAGTGAATATGCGACACAGAGCTCAAGAAAAAAGCTAAAGAAGGCTTATTCCTCAGCATCTCCCATTGTGGGTGCTATATATGAGACATCCGATAAGCACATACTTATTTTAAATTCAGAGGACAAGGCAATACTTATCCGTCCGTCACTAATCCCCATAAAGACCACAAGGACCTCCATAGGAACTACGGTTTTTGCTATGAATCTGAAGAAGAATCAGAAGCTTGTGGAAATTATAGATGATTATGAAAAACGCTATCCCGAGGCTTATCAGCAATACCGAAAGACAAAAATTCCTGCAACGGGTACGCTTTTAAGCGACAAGGATATAACAAAAAAGCAAATTAAGCTGAAATAAACGGAGAAGAAAAATGGCAAACAATAATGAAAAAAAGCCCAATAGAGCAGTACAGATATTGGCAGTCGTGCTCGCTGGCTTAATGGTCAGTGGTGCCGTAATAACAATTGTTACACTTCTTTTGTGATGATTTTAGGCCCCTATCCGATAATAAAATCGGATAGGGACTAAGCTTCACAAAATAAAAATAAAAAAATTTGTAAAAAGGTATTGACAAAGGCTAAAACATTTGCTATAATAACTGAGCAAGTTCGCAAGAACGATATATATGCGAGAGTGGCGGAATCGGCAGACGCGCACGTTTGAGGGGCGTGTGGGCAACCGTACGGGTTCAAGTCCCGTTTCTCGCACCAAGAAAAACCATCCAAAAGGATGGTTTTTTGTTTTCAAAAATTGAAGTGAAGGGACTTGAAGCGGGAGTGGTGTTGAATGACAGTCCGGTGGACTGTCAGATCCACGGACGGACCGAACTCCGCAGAGTGAGACCAAGTCCCGTTTCTCGCACCACTTTGAGTCTAAGTTGAACCATCGACTTAGACTCTTTTTTTGTTGAAATTTGCATATGTTCGTGCAAAAAGGGTGGGACATCAAATCCCACCCTGATTTTATTTGTATTGGAATTAATTTCAACCCTCCCGATTGAAGAAGGGGGCTTTTTTTGTGAGTGTGTAAATATTCAAATAACAATCTAAGTAATACAATATCGTTGTTAGTTTATGGATTTATATTTCCATCCAAAATGCAGAATATACCATCAGTTAATGGCTTTTCATAATGAGGTTTTTTTAGCACTCCTCTTCGTATCAATTCATCTGATACATAACCGATTAATTGATTAAGGTATGATGACATCCATTGATTTATTTGACCGTGAAGTCTTTTTGGTACAAACTCTGTAAAACTTTTGTGTATAGATAAAATCCATTTAGAAAGTAATCTATCTATTTCTCCATTGTCAATATTAAAATGTGAAATAAATTTTTGGAATTGCTCTTGTGAGAAGCATGCAAAGTTAAGCTTATATCCTTGTGAACACTTAGAAATTAAATTGTTTTTAATAAGCATTGCAGCATCTTCATCACATAGCAAATTATTAGGAAATACACCATTTTTACTTTGGCTCACAATATTTTTGCTACATAAAAATCGAGTTCCTATGCCGTGATAAATATCATTTTCAAAATATTTCCCTATCCAATAGTAGTATATGCCTAAAGATTTAGAACTTTCAATGGCTATATTGCATCCAGATTCGTATTCTGAACTATTTTCTTCGCTATCTGCTGTCTCTTCAACAATAAACCATCCATATCCACCATCTTTTCTTGGAGGAAATGGACCGCTTTTTAAATTAAGATGATTATTTTTAATATTTTCAATTTTATTGCGAATGAGATAAGGAACTATAAAATAACCAAGGCGTTCTATACCGAATTCTTTGCCGTAAAAATCAGAATTTTCAATAATGTATATACATTGGTTAAATATCATTTCAAAATAATCTGAAAAAACTTCAATTATTTCTGATGAAGCACACTCGACTTTTTTTCTATTATCCAAGCTAAATATTATGAAATCAGTTGCATATTTATTTCCAACCTTACATATTGCATCTCCATATTCAAGACGAGGAAGTTCATCTTCGATATATAATGCGGGTATTCCTGTCTTTATACTTATTTCATCTATTGTCAATGGCTTTTCATAGCATGCAAGGCATATGGCTCGGGCTACTTGAGAAAAAAGGTATTTGTTAGAATTCATATTTCCGTTGCAATATGTATTCCAATTTGTTCGTTTGTATATTTTATCCATTTTATTTTCTCCTACTCTGTTTTTGATTTTAATACGACCCATGTTTAGTCGCCATTTTATTGTAGTTTCGGGGAGAGAATATTTTTTCGCCAAGGAACGGATAGACATTCCGTCGATATAATAATCAACAAATATATTTCTGTATTCTGATGACAAGGTATGAAGATTTTTGAATACCGCTTCGAATTGCTGTTTGGTGGATTCCTCATCAACTTCTGTATAGTCTGCTATATCAAACAAAGTATCATTGTCAAACAACATTATAGGATTTTTATTTTTATCATTTATAAATCTTGCGTATCTGTTATGCGCTATACGCCATATCCATGAATCAAGTGATTTTATATCATATTTGTTTAAACCATCTAAAACATATAACATTATTTCACTTGCTAAATCCTCTGCGTCATGTTTGTTACTTATTCTTTTACAACAGAATTTAAAAACAGGATCCACATACTTTGTTATATCTTTTTCCTTCATATTTCCTCCTTCTTAGGTATAATCGCGATTATAACCTTACAGTGTGCAAAAAATACTTTGGATAGGTGTTTTTGAAAATATTATATCAAATTTTACAGAAAAATTCAAATTTTAAAAAAAACTCCTATCCATTTTTAATTTTTAACACTAAAAGGTTAAAGATACATATCTAAGGAGAAAAATATGAAAAACAAACATATCTTATTTTTTGTAAAGCATATGTGGAAAGCAGGACCTATAGCTACGATTGCCAATTTTACACAGTATGTAATGAACGGTCTAAGTGCTTCTTTGATATTGCTATTCACAGGAGAGCTTGTAAATACCATAACATATAGTGAAACATTGCCTTATGAGCAATCAAAACAAAAAATTATAATTTTAGTTTCATTGATTGCCATAATGCTATTTGTACAATTATTCTTTTATAAATTTTCTCAAGTATTAAGAGAAAGACAAATCTTTTCGGTACAACAGCATTTAGATAAAGAAATATGTAAAAGGCTAATAAATACGCCAAGTGACACATTGGATACAAAAAAGTTTCAAGACGATTTTAGAATCGTTAATGAAACAAATACTAAAATTTATCTTTTTATAACTTATTTATCTATTATATTAGGACAAGCAATACAGCTTATTACCCCACTAATTCTTTTGGTAAAGCTTTCGTATTGGATTATTATTCCTTGCGTCGCATTTGCTATTTTATGCACTGTATTGATTATGAAAACGCAAGTTGAGTATTGGAGCGGTTATATCTCAAACACAGGAATAAGAAGAAAAATGGATTACTTCCTAGGCTTGTTTACAAATAAACAGACCTTATCCGTAATAAAGGCGTTTAAGACTGAAAACGAAATGTTTAAAAAAGCGAAATCTACGGTAACTCAATCAATAGAAGAAGCAAATAAACTCATTTTAAAACGGAACAAAAAATATGTCAAAATACAACTGCTTATTTTAATTCTTCCTATATTTATTGCAATAGCTGCAGTATACGCTTTCAGCATTGATAAGATTATGGTGGGAGACGTAATAATGTTTATCGGTTTAGGAAAAACTATTCACTCCTCCATTATATCCCTAGGCGTTTCTATTCAGCAACTTCAAGATATCAACTCCTCACTTCAAACGTTATATGATTTTTTATTTAAAGACAGGCTAGCAGAAGATAATATAGAACATAGTTTTACAATTCCCGAAAACATATCAACCATAGATGTTGAGAATCTAACATTTTATTACCCCGGAGCAACAAAGCCTGCGTTAGAAAATGTATCTTTCTCCTTGAAATCTGGAGGAATAACAGCTATAGTTGGGGAAAACGGTTCAGGAAAAACAACTTTCATAAAAATTTTGTTTGGGTTGTATAGAAATTATATTGGTACAGTTAAGATTAACGGATTTGATATTAGAAATATATCTTCGCATGATTTATCTAAACTCATGGCGCCTTGTTTCCAAGATTTTTTAAAGCCTAAATTTCTTCTTAGAGAAGCGGTTGGAATATCAAATACCACAGAAATACCTAATGATGATAAAATAAAAAACACTCTTTCTTCAGTAGAAGTAGATGATATATTAAATAAAATATCCTTAGATACACAGCTTGGAACCGAATTTGAAAATGGTACAGATTTATCTATAGGTCAATGGCAAAAAATTGCTACAGCAAGAGCATTTTTTGGAGATAAGTCCTTGGTGGCTTTTGATGAACCCATATCGGCTATAGATGTGTTTGGAGAAAAACAGTTTCTAAATTGTATAAGCGAAAAAAGCAAGGAAACAGATTTCTGTCTACTCATTTCTCATAGAATGTTAGGTATGAAGCTATGTAAGGATATTTATGTTTTTGATAAAGGAAGATTGATTGAAAAAGGTAGCCATGCCGAGTTAATGGAAATAAAAGGAAAATATTATTCACTATATAAGGCGCAAGATGTATTTGAGGAGAGCATATGAAAAAGTTTTCTAAAATTTATAAAGAAAATTTGCATTATATCGGAATAAGAAAGTTACTTGTTATTATTGGACTTGTGCTTATGAATAATGCTTTCCCTGTTATTTCAAGCTATATTAACAAGGGCGTTACCGAAAGTTTTATTGATAAAATGTGGATAGTAGGTATAGGACTAGTCGCTTTACAAGTTGTAATGTGGATAGTTACCGCTGTTCTAAATTCTTATGATCAAAATATAAGGCAAATTGCAAACACAAGATCGGAACTTCATATCAAAATA
>JAFTOG010000051.1 GCA_017451485.1 Clostridia bacterium
GTGCAGGATACAAACGCAGATATTAAAATCAGTATAGCTATTATGATTGCTGTGATTTTCTTCATATTTTTTCCTCCTGTTTTTAGAAATATTTTGCTAATTACGGTTTATACATCCTTTTTTGCATTGTTACCGCCCGGGAATTTTGCATTATTCACAATATTCAGTAAATTATATTTAGTTCTTTTAGAATATTATACCATATAACTGTCACTTTGTCAACAAGATGTTTTCGACTGTTAATTACGGAAATGAAGAATATATATACAAGCTTTTTCCTCTGCACACCTTAGGGGAAAGACTTGGAGGCGTATGATCCTCTCCACGCCACACGACTATTGTGTGGCTTTATTGTAAAAGTGAAAAAATCACCGTTTGGTCAACGGTGATTTTTATTTGTTTTTATCTTAAATATTCTTGCAAGAATCGGTACAAGAACCCTTGGGGATTTAACTATCACAATTTTCATAATACACCTCGAATGATAATTACGGCTTTACTACATATTATGAAAATATATGATAAAATGTGATACCAAAAGCTAAAGGCAATGTTAATATGAGCCTTACCTTATCCTATCTTTTCCACTTGGGCTTGGTCTTAAGAATATTATAAAGAGAAATGTAGCTATCGTGTCTGGATTTGGGTATTTCTCCCGATTTTACTCTTTCGATTATGCTACAGCCCTCCTCCTTTGTGTGAGTGCATTTTGTATACCTGCACCTGCCCTCGGTCTCTCCAAACTCACGGAAGGTGTCCTTAAGCTCCTCTAAATAGAAGAAGTCAAAGCGTTCAAAATCAAGGAGGGAAAAGCCTGGAGTATCGGCAAGATATCCCATATATCCTTCTCCCAAAAGCTTCTCTAAGGGGAACAGCTCCGTTGTCCTTGTGGTGTTTTTTCCTCTTTCTATCTTTCGGCTAAGGTCCCCTGTCTCAAGCCTGAGAGTTGGAAAAATTTTATTGATAATTGTACTTTTTCCTGCACCGGATGCACCTGAAAAAGCACATACGACAGGAGTTTTTTGTGACAGAGCCTCAATATATTCCCTAACCTCGGTACATCCCTGCCCCGACTCAGACGAGGTAATCATAGTCTTAAACCCTGCACGGGAATAGATATCATAAGCCTCGGCAGCGAAGGATGGGTCTAAATCTGCCTTGGTAATAACTATAACCGGTTCGATTTTATTAAATTCAGCTATTGATATCATTTTATCAATAGTTTCATACACAGGGGCAGGCTTTTTACAGGAAATGACTATAAAAATCAAATCAAGATTAGCAAGGGGAGGACGGATAAGAGAGTTTTTTCTCGTAATAATCCTACTTATATAAAATTCTCCGTGCTCATCTATCTCTACTTCTACTCTATCCCCTGCAAGAAGGGTTATTCTGTCATGCTTGAAGGAGCCCTTTGCCCTTACATCAAATTCCCTCTTGCCCTTATATTCCTCATCGGTACGGATGGTAAAAAGTCCGCCTACACTTTTAATTATTATAGCTGATATTATCATTTTTTCTTAGATATACCGAAAATCCTACGGGTGTGAGATATAAAGTTGGAGAGCCATGTTCTGCATGGCAGCATCTCAAACTTAATGTCCTTGTCCTTATCCAGCTGTCTTATATAATTGAGCATTATATCTGCCGACTGGAATCTGTCAGAGGGCTTTTTACTCATTGCACAAAGGATGATCTGCTCCAATCCCACAGGTATTGCGGGATTAATTTCTCTTGGAGGAATCGGGTCCTCGCTAATCTGCTTCATTACTACTCTTAAAGGGGTATCTCCCGTAAATGGGAGCTGTCCTGTTGCAAGCTCATAAAGCATAGCACCCAGAGAGTATATATCGCTACGGGCGTCTATGTTCTTTCCGTTTACCTGCTCGGGACTCATATAATACACTGTACCTATGGCTTTATCGGTTACGGTAATTGTTTCCGCATTGGGTAGCTTGGCAATACCAAAATCCATGACCTTGATAAGACCGCTTTTCAGCACCATTATATTCTGTGGCTTTATATCTCTGTGTATAATATTGTTTTCATGTGCTACGCTGAGTGCCCTTAAAATCTGCTTGGTATAGCAGATAATTTCCTCTAAGCTGAGAGGTGCATTTCTTCCCTTAAGATAATTCTTTAAGGTTATGCCCTCAACATATTCCATTACTATATACTTTTCCGTTCCCTTTACGGAAACATCATGTATAGCCACAATATTCCTGTGCTTAAGCATGGATTCTGCCTTTGATTCATACTTAAAGCGTTTTACCATTATCTCATCGGTGGAAACATCTACCTTAAGCATCTTTACTGCTACTCTGTTATTGTTTATGTAGGTATCAATAGCACCGAATACAACTGCCATTCCACCTATACCTATCAGCTCATCAATGTAGTATCTTCCGTCGAGAGTAGTGCCAACATATTTCTGGTATGCTTCATATTTATCTCGTTCCATACTACACCTCCTTACAGCTTGATAACGGCGGCGGTAATGTTATCTGCTCCGCCATTCTTGTTTGCAGTATCCACAAGCCTTCTGACTCTTAATGTAAGGGTTGTATCGTCCATATTACGGCTATCCTTGGTAAGAATATCCCTTATCTCCTCGTCCTTTACAAAATTAGTGAGTCCGTCGGAGCAAAGGAGAATAAAGCTACCCTCCGGGGCATTCTCACGGAAGCACTCGGGAGTCACCTCCGGCTCTGTACCAACTGCCCTTGTAATAACATTCCTGTTGGGAAAGGACTCTGCCTCCTTTTCCGTAAGCTGACCCATATCTATGAGGTACTGAACATAGGAGTGGTCCTTGGTAACCTGCTTTATTTTCGGTCCCTTGATAAGGTACATACGGCTATCCCCTACATTTATGCAGAAGACATTATGCTCAATTATGAGTACAGCCACAAGAGTAGTTCCCATGCCACGGAGAGATGGATGGCTCTTAGCGTATGAATATACTGCTGAGTTTGCCTTACCAACGCTTTCGATAAGCTGTTCTCTTATATCGCTTACATGGATGCTCTTATCCTTTGTGCCGATATAAGGCATAATAAATTCCTCCACACCGGAGACGAATGCCTCAGAGGCTATTTTAGACGCCTCCTCGCCACCCTTGGCACCACCCATTCCGTCACACACCACGCAAAGCAGTGTCTTTTCCGAAAAGGGCTTCAGGATATATGAATCCTGATTAATATTTCTTTTCATTCCAATATCTGTATATGCCGACCAAATCATAATGACTCCTTTTGTGATTGTCTTCTCAACTGTCCGCAGGAAGCGTTGATATCGGAGCCAAGCCTCCGTCTGACAGTTGCATTTATGCCTAAGGATATAAGCTTATTCTTAAAAGCGTTTACATTTTTTGAGGTTGACAGCTTGGTTTCCTTCACCTCGTTCAGGGGTATTAAATTTATGTGTATACCCGAATGCATATATTTCTTCAGGACAGAGGCAAGCTTAACTGCTCCCTCCTCCGTGTCATTTTTTCCTGCTATCAGGGTATACTCAAAGGATATTCTTCTTCCCGTAGCATCAAAATAATCACGGCAGGCGGAAAGAAGCTCGTCTATACTGTATTTGTTATTTATTGGCATTATTGAGGAACGGACCTCATCATCATAGGCGTGGAGTGAAATGGAAAGAGTTATGGGAAGTCCCTCACCCTGAAGCCTTTTGATGCCGTCTACAAGTCCACAGGTTGAGACGGAAATGTGTCTCAGTCCTATATTGAGAGAATCCTCGGAGCTTACAAGACGGAGAAATTTAACTGTGGAATCATAATTATCAAGTGGCTCTCCGATACCCATCATAACCACATTGGAAATATGCTCTCCCGTATCCTTCTCAGCAGCTATTATCTGACCTAACATCTCCGATGGAGCAAGATTTCTTACCCTTCCGAGAATTGTGGATGCACAGAATTTACATCCCATTCTGCACCCCACCTGTGAGGATATGCAAAGGGTATTACCGTGCTCGTATCTCATAAGCACGGATTCTATACACTCTCCGTCAATCAGCTCAAAGAGATATTTTATTGTTCCGTCTATTTTTGAAACAAGCTTTAATTTCACCTTTGGTAAGCGAAATTCACATACGGTATCGATTTTTTCCTTAAGTGACTTGGGGATATTACGCATTTCATCCCCCCATGCACCCTTCGTTATCCAGCCGTATATCTGCTTAGCACGGAATCTCGGCTCTCCCATTTCTGTAATAAGAGCCTCCACCTCGGGTAGGGTAAGTGACAAAATATCGGTTTTTTCCATCATTTTACCCTCCTCATCTTAGCTACGAAAAAACCGTCGCTTCCTGTAATATACGGTAAGAAGGTGTACATTCCGTCAGCTGACACAGTATCACCGACAGAAAGCTCCACAGCCTCAAAGCTGTCATTTGCAAGAAGAAAGGCGTTTACAACATCCTCATTCTCCCTTTTGTTAATTGTACAGGTGGAATACATAAGCTCTCCACCCACCCTAACATACTTAGAGCAATTGGCTAATATTGCCCCCTGTACAGAGGGTAAATTATCCACAGAGTCGGGGCTTTTATATTTTATGTCCGGCTTTTTGCCTATTACACCGAGGCCTGAGCAGGGCACATCGCAAAGCACCTTATCAAAGTAGCTGTCAAATTCCTTTACATATTCCTTACCGTTTTGCTCTCTTACGCTGATTATGTTTATTCCAAGCTCGGCTGCTCCCTTTTTAACAAGAGAAAGCTTGCTTTTGTGAAGGTCACAGGAAATCACAGTACCTACATTCTCCATGTCAATAGCAGTGGAAAAGCTCTTTCCTCCGGGGCAGGCACAGGCATCAAGAATTTTCATACCCTTCTTCGGGGCCAATAGCTTAACAGCCGTACGGGATGAAATATCCTGTACAAACACCTCTCCCGAATCTATTATGTCCTGTATCTCTGATATAGGTGAATAGGCTACTATAACATCCCCCGACAGCTTTTCTTTTTTATATTCTATATTTCTTCGGCTAAGCTCCGATACAATCCTGTCCACATCTGTCTTAAGTGTGTTTACCCGTAAGGATATACCATTGTGAGAAGCCTCATATGACAGGAGCATTTCAGCTGCCTCGTCTCCGTAGGAGCTCCTGAAAATATCAATTATATAGGAGGGAGTGGATGAAATTACAGATAATCTCTCCCACCTGTCGCTGGGATAAGTAACCTTTTTTTCATTTCTTATAAAGGACCGTAAAACAGCATTTACATATCCCCTGGACCTCTTTGGACAGATGCCGACAGTTTCCGACACTGCCGAATATTCCGGTATTCTGTCCATAAACATAAGCTGATACAGCCCCAGCCTCAAGGCATTTTTGGTTTCTGTATCAAGCTTGTCCGTTTTAACGGAGGAATACTTGGATATTACATAATCAAGGGTAAGGAGCTTTTCCGTTACGCCCATGTAAAGGGCTGTATACAGAGATGCATCCTTTTTGGTAAGCTCCGATCTTGAAAGCACAGTATTGATTTCAAGATTGGAAAAGCTCGATACAGCCTCTGCTCTGATAAGAGAGGCAAGAGCCAGCTTTCTTGGGTTATCCATATTTTCCTCCTTTCATTGTAACCGGACAAACCGTCAGTATAAGCCGTAGGCTCTAAGCCTTAGCCGAGTATATCACCCACAGCTATCTTCCTTCCGTTTATAAAATCCCTTGCATTCATTTTTCCCTTACCCTCGGGAACAACCACATCAAGGGCAATAACGCCATCCTTACACATTATGTGTATTGCGTTATCAAGACAAGTAACCTCACCCACATTTCCTCCCTTACAGGCATCGGAAATATGTGCCTTAACTATTTTCAGCACCTTGCCCTCCTTGGTTCTTGTAAAGGCAAGCGGTATAGGCGAGAGTCCTCTGATTCTGTTATGGACATTCTGAACCGTGTCCGTAAAATCTATATAACAATCATCCTTTGTTATTTTCTCGGCGTAGGTATATTCCTCACCCTGGGGAATATAGGTAGCCTCTCCGTTTTTAAGAAGCTCCACAGTCTTAAGGAGTGCCCTTGAGGATGCTGCAGCAAGCTTGTCATGTACTGCTTCAAAATTGTCGTTATCCTCTATTGATACTCTCTCCACATATATAACATCACCTGTGTCAAGACCTACATCCATTTTCTGTATGCTTACTCCCGTTTCTGTCTTACCGTCTATTATAGCCCTTTGTATTGGTGCTGCACCCCTGTATTCCGGAAGTATGGAGGCGTGTCCGTTTATACACCCGTATTTCGGGTAGTCAAGCACATATTCGGGAAGTATTTTTCCGTATGCCACAACTATAATAAGCTCCGGGTCCAGCTCCTTTAAGGTATCAAGAAATGCTCCGTCCTTAAGGGTTACGGGCTGATATACGGGGAGTCCCTTTTCCATAGCGTATTTTTTTACATCGCAGGGCGTAAGCACAAGTCCTCTGCCCTTCGGCTTATCCTGAGGTGTTACAACGCCTATTATATTTTCTCCCGCATCACAGAGTGACTGCAGATTTACTCTTGCAAAATCGGGAGTACCCATAAAAAGTATTCTCATTCTATTTCGTCTGCTCCCAACATTCTTATAGCCTTATCGGTGTACAAAATTCCGTCAAGATGGTCTACCTCGTGGCAGATTGCCTTGGCAAGGAGTCCCTCTCCCGTAAGCTCAAAGGTATCTCCGTTTCTGTTCATTGCACGGACTGTCACCTTTTCGGGTCTTTTGGTCAGTCCCCATTCTCCCGGTAAGGACAGACATCCCTCTGCCCCCTCCTGAGAGCCCGATTTCTTTATAATAACGGGGTTGATAAGCTCAAAGAGTCCCTCACCTGTTTCTATAACGACCATCCTACGGAGAACTCCGACCTGCACTGCTGCAAGGCCACATCCGTTTGCCTCTCTCATAGTATCTATCATATCGTCAAGCAGAGTAATTATCCTCGGTGTTATCTCGGTTACGGGTCTGCTCTTTTTTCTTAAAAATTCCTCATTTTCACTTCTTTTAACTATCTGTATAACTCCCATAGCTCCTCCTTAAATTATAGATTGTTGGGGTTAAAATCTATAGAAATACCGGTTCTTTGTGTATATTTTGATTTATCTCCGTACATTTCCGCAAATATTGTCCTTACTGCTGAGGTCAGCTTGCACTTTACAATTATACGCTTTCGGTATCTGCCCTGATATCTGTATACCGGAGCCTCAAAGGGACCGTATGCCATACAGGGTGCGTTTAATTCCGTAAACTTATTTCTGATTGTGTTAAGGATACCGTCGGATATCCTGTTCATCTCCCTCTCGTCTGTAGAGCTCACCGTAATGAGCACAATATCGCAGAAGGGCGGAAATAAATATGATTTTCTTATCTGAATTTCGTTTTTATAAAACTCCTCGTAATCCTGTGTGGATGCAAATTGTATGGTCCTGTCCGAGGGAGAATTTGTCTGTATTACGGCTATGCCCTTATCCTTTGCTCTGCCTGCCCTACCTATTACCTGAGTAAGCATTGAAAAGGTCCGTTCCGATGCACGGTAATCCCCTGTGTACAGCATCATATCTGCCAGCATTACACCAACTAATGTAACAGACGGAAAATTATGGCCCTTGGTAACCATCTGTGTGCCTATGAGTACATCTGCCTCCTTATTAAGAAAGGCTCCGAGTATTCTCTCGTAAGAGGTCTTTTGTGTAGTGGTATCCGCATCCATACGAATAGTGCTTACACCGGGTAAAAGCTCTGCTATATCCCTTTCCAGCTTCTGTGTGCCAAAGCCTACATACTCAAAATGCTCGTTATTACAGCTGCTGCACAATCTGGGCACACGGGTCTGATAGCCACAGTAATGACAGCGTAAAACTCCGCTCCCACTCATTATTTCATAGGCGTTATCTGCTGTTATATCCTCTTCTATTCTCTTATAGGAATGGTAAGTCATGGCTACAGAGCAATTTGGACATTCTATAACCTTACCGCATTCGGTACAGGATATGGAGGAATGGTATCCCCTCCTGTTAAGGAACAGTATTGCCTGCTTATCCTCCTCCTTGCCCTTTGCCAGCATTGAGGCAAGCCGTGTGCTGAATACCGATGTATTACCCACGCCCTTTTCCTTATGCATATCGGTAATTATAACCTCGGGTAATGTGGCATTACCGTATCTTTTTGTCATTTTGACAAGAGTATAAATTCCACCGACAGCCTTATAGTATGAGGTCAGTGACGGTGTAGCAGATGCAAGAAGCATAAGGGCTCTTTTATCCCTGCATCTGTATCTTGCTATATCGTGGGCAAGATATTTCGGATTAGTATCCGACTTATATGTATGCTCCTGCTCCTCGTCGATAACTATCATTCCCAAATTCGACAGGGGGGCAAAAACTGCGGACCGTGTGCCGATAACAATATCGCACTCTCCGTCCTTGATTCTTTTGTAAGCGTCAAAGCGTTCTCCTGAGGAGAGTCCCGAATGGATTACTGCAACTCTGTCACCGTAATATCCACAGAATGTGGAAACCGTCTGTGGGGTGAGAGATATCTCGGGTACCAATATAATAACGCTTCTCTTATCGGAAATAACCCTGTCTATCATTTCCTTGATAACACTGGTCTTTCCACTTCCTGTAACTCCGTGGAGAAGGACAGCCCTCGCCTCCCCTGTGGAATACAGTGATTCTATTTCGTTATATGCCTCTCTCTGCTCCTTACTTAGGACAAGCTTATCCCTATTTGCAATTTTTGACGGAGCATAGGGGTCTCTTATAACTATATTTTTTTCTTCTTTTATGAGGCACTTTTTTATAAGAGCATCTATTTGTGTCCTGTCCGCACCGGTCTCCTTGTATATATCCTTAATGGGTATATCACCGTTTTCAAGAAGAAGGGACAGTATCGCCTTATGTCTCTGGCTTCTCAGCTTTATTTTGCTTTTGAGGTTAAGGATATCAAGAGCATCCTCCCTTGAAACAGAAAGGGAAATTACACTCTCGTATTTATTCCTGTCAGCCTCTTTTATACGCACCTTTTTTGTTACATACTTATTGCGTATCAGCCACAGTGCCCCTGCCCTTTTATCGGGGAATTTTTCATTCACCCTTTTTAGGGTAACACCGGGATATCTTGCAATATAGCTGTAAACCTCCATGTATTCCTCTCCGTAATAGGGCTTTTCCGTTACGGTAAGAAGCTCATCCACCTTGGATATAATGGTGGAGGGCACCATACATTTAACTGCCTCTCCTACGGTACAAAGAGTATTAGACTTCATAAACCTGCAAAGCCCGAGCATCTCTTCGTCAAGAGCAAGATAGGAGCTCATTACAGAGGAAATATGCTTTATTTTATTTGTCTCATATTCTATGTCCCCGGAAAAGCCCACAACCACGGCAACCTTTTCCCTGTTAGCTATGCCAAAGGGCACCACCACAAGAGAGCCTACGGATATTTCGTTATAAAGCTCCTCGGACACATAATATTCATATTCACAATCGGCGTGATAAGGCACATCCAAAGCATGAACCCTTACGCATTTTGTCATAGCCCCATCCGTCCTTTCGTAAAATTCTTAAATATCGCTTCTCAAAGCAGGGGCTCAGTTCTCCTCGCCGTCCTCTATAAAGAAGCCCTTTTCACTGTCGAATACCTCATCGGCACCCATAATTTCGTTCAATTCCTCTTCGCCGAGATCATCCTCGCCATCGTCAATTACTGTATTTTCCTCAACTGTATCAGGTACAATATCATCAAAGGGCTTTAATTCGCTTACATCGACTAAGGAATCCTCATATCCCTCATCCTCGGGGAAGTAAAGCTTAAATTCACCGTTGTCAAGTCCCTTTACAGCATTTCTTACAGCCTTTTCATCTCTGTATTCCTTGTTCACAAGGGCAGCAATATCCTTTTCTGTCTTTTTCTCGGAAATAAGTTTTTCAGCCTTTTTTCTGTCCTTGAGATACTCGTTTGTAATAACACGGGCACATTTTGCAGTTGCCATAACGAGCATATATTTGTTGAGTCTCTGGTTTCCATCCTGGTCGGGGGAAAGCTTAAGTAAGTCCTGAATTGAAGGGTAA
The DNA here is from genome assembly GCA_017451485.1 of Clostridia bacterium. Lineage (GTDB taxonomy): Bacteria > Bacillota > Clostridia > Oscillospirales > CAG-272 > RGIG2000. The sequence continues at coordinate 10,077 of JAFTOG010000051.1, forward strand.
ATCATTGTTATATTCCTCTCTTGTCAAATAAATTTTTTAATTAATTCTCTTTTTGTATTTCTTGTTTTTTGATGCTCTGCCTTAATTATATTGTAGATAAGATCGGCACATTCCTTTGCCCCGCCGTCCTCATTCACTACAGAATAGTCATATTCGGGAAGGAGAAGTATCTCCTCCTTAGCTCTGTTAAGACGCCAGATAATATCCTCTTCATTTTCTGTGCCTCTGCCCCTTAATCTGTTCTCAAGGGTTTCGTAATCCGGTGGAGTCAGCATAATTGTAACAGATCTTCTTATCTTACGCTTTACCTGCATAGCTCCGTCAACCTCTATTTCAAGGATGATATCCCTCCCCCTGTCAAGGGCTTTTTTTACCTCCTTCAAGGGTGTTCCGTACAGATTGTCCCGATATGTAGTATATTCAAGTATATCTCCACTTTCTATCCTCTGCTCGAACTCTCTTCTTGAGATAAAGTAGTAATGTACTCCGTGCTCCTCTCCGGGTCTTGGCTGTCTTGTGGTAGCAGATACGGAGAGGGCTATCTCCTTATGTGCGGAGATCAGCTCCTTTACGACCGTTCCCTTGCCGCTTCCCGCCGGGCCGGATATTACAAATAATATGCCTTTTCTCATAATTACTCTCCTCCGTCGTCCGTTCCGTTAAGTCTGTTTGCCACAGTCTCCGGAGCCAATGCTGATATTATTACATGGTCGGAGTCCGTTATTATCACGCTTTTAGTGCGTCTGCCACTGGTGCAATCAATGATTCTTCCCTTTTCCTTAGCCTCGGCTACCGTTCTTTTGGCAGGAGCAGAGTCGGGGGAGACAAGGGCAACCACCCTCTCGTCAAGAATCATATTTCCAAATCCAACATTTATAAATTTCATATCACTCTATATTCTGTATCTGCTCTCTTATCTTTTCGAGCTCGTTTTTGACGCTTACCACAAGATGTGCTGTATCTGAGTTAGATGCCTTGGAGCCTATGGTGTTTGTTTCTCTGTTCATTTCCTGAACAAGGAAATCCAGCTTTCTTCCTGCAGGCTCATCGGATGAGGCTATCTCCTCAAAGGCTCCGAAATGGCTGTCAAGTCTGACAAGCTCCTCATCAATGGCTATCTTGTCGGCAAATATAGCAACCTCTGTAAGTATCCTCTGCTCATCAATGTGAATAGCCTGCTCGTCAAGGAATTTTATTATCCTTTCCTTCAGCCTTCCGCCGTACTCCTTAGTATCTCTTTCGGAGTTTTCGGATATTTTAGCCACATAGCCCTTTATGTTCTCTATCTTTTCTCTTATGTTGCGAAGGAGGTTTTCTCCCTCTGTACGGCGTCTTTCTATAAAACCGTCAATAGCCACATCAAGCACAGCTTTAATATCATTCCAGTCACCCTCAAGGTCATCCTCCGGCTTTCTCACATTGAAGATATCTCTGTTTGATGCAATTCTGGTCACTGTGATATCATCCTTCAGGTCAAAGGTATCTCTAAGCTTATACAATGCGTCTATATATGATTTTGCATAAGCTGTATCGAGAGATATCTCTACGCCCTGCTGCTCCAGAAGGTCCACATTGATATAAATTTCTATTTTTCCCCTTGATATACCTCTTTTGGATATGTATTGCTTTATTTTATCCTCAAGAAAGCTGTAAAGCCTTGATATTTTTACAGTGCAGTCAAGGTATCTGTTGTTTACGGATTTTATTTCTGCTGTTATATCCTTGCCGTTTACCGTCTCTCTGGCTCTGGCAAAGGCAGTCATGCTTCTGAACATAGCCTACCGTCCTTTATAATAAATTTAATATATACAATTATTTTACAATATATACAATTGATTTGTCAACTTTTTTGCATAAATATTGTATAAACTAACAAAACACCACTTGAATAAGTGGTGTTTTTGAGTTATTTTAACCAAAAAATTTATCTATTCGAAGCTGATACCTGAGCTTCCCGTGATAATATGCAGAAAGCCTTGTATAGGCAATATCATACAAAATAAGCCAAAGAATGCTGACACCGGCAATAAGAATAATAAACCAATCCTTTTCTATCTCCTGTGGGAAAAAGAATTTTATTATCGCCACATCGGCAAGGGTTGCACATATTATGTATGCTCCCTTCAAAATAAACGACACTGCCCTGCCCGTTTTTTCTATTACAGGCTTAATAGCAGGGTAAATTCCAAATAGGAAATACTCTATTGCAACCAGCTTTGACGGAATAAGCAGAAACGCTAAAATTCCTGTTGCCAGATATACTGCCACTGCCCTTTTGAGCTTTAGCTCCTCTCCTACCACAAAGACACAAACAGAGGCAAAAAGCACTGATGTCAGGTCCAGAATCTGTGTCAGGGAGCAAAGAAACAAAATCACCACACTCAAAGCCACCATAATGGCACAAAAGGTAAGATTTTTTGTTTTTTTCATTTCTTCACCTTATCTGCACATACAGTCAAGGCAGTAAAGCATAGCACAAACATCGCACATATTACATCCACCTACATTCTGCTGCTGACGGCCATATCCGTTAGACTGACGGCGAAGATTATCACGCAGGGCTGCATACTCCCTGTTTTCGGGAGCCATATTGCAGGCTGTATCGGCAAGACGGAGAGCATCAAAATAGTATCCCTTTTTAGTAAGTATGCACGCCATAAGGAAGCACCACTCGGCATTTCTCTTCTCGGAGGGGGTGGAGTTAAGAAAGGCCTCTGCCTCTCTGATTCTGCCGTTGTTTATATTCTGTCTTACCTCATAGAAATAGGGGTCACCCGTAGTGTTTCCACCGTGAGCTCCTCTGTCACTGCTCTGCTTATATTCAGCCCCACCGTTTCCTGTACGAATTTTTAAAATTTCGTCATACGCCTCGTTAATTTCCTTCATTTTTTCCTCGGCTACATCGGCGATAGGACTGTTAGCGTAATTATCGGGATGATATTTTTTTGCAAGCTCCCTGTATGCGTTTTTAACCTCCTCGTTGGAAGCTGTAGGGGAGATTCCTAAAATCTTATATGGATCCTTCATTATATCCTCCAAGGTTTTATTGTATGAGTAGCTTCGTATCGCTGATACTGTTATAAAAGCTATTAAGAGTATTTTATCATATTAAATCATTTTTGTAAAGAAGAAGTTTATTAATTTACAGTAGCATCTGTCTCCTCCACAGGCTTAAAGTCAAGCACCCTGTCCGTTTCAGCCACCATTCCCAGATGAAGAGTGTTTTTTATAATGCCCTCAACATCGGAATGATCGGAATAATCAATGAGCTCGGCACTGTTGCTAAGGGCCATCAGCTCCATCATAGCACCACAGCGAAGAGCATATTTGTTTTCATCGGTGAGAGTATCTCCGAATGCACAGATAAGTGGATTGTAAGAGCCTGATTTTCTGTCACTCTCAAAATCGTCACAGGCATCCATAACATATATCCATTTACCTAAATGAATACCGATATCCTCAGCAATCCTTTTATTAACGCCCTCCAGCCCGAAGGACGCAATTTCTGCAAGTATTTTTCCAAAAATGTCGGCAACAGTGTCGATAGAATCGCATTTTTGCTTTTCCATAGCAGTAAGCTCCTCTATGAGCTCTCCCACCTTTTTTTCAAGGGGGGCGTGGTCCTTATCCGTCTTTTTAAGAAACAGGCAAATAAGCTTTGCTATCCGTGCCTTAAGCCTTGCTATACCGTGAGAATCGTTTACATTATCCTGTAGCTTCAGCCTTGTTAAAATAACGCTTGCCTTGGCACAGTAACGGAGTGTATCATCCGGCTCCAGCATAGGACGCTTCTTAAAGGGATGCACCGGGCATCTACGCATCCTTACGGTTGCCCGTCCTCCCTCCAGTGCATAGCGTACAAGGGCAAGGTATGTAAAATCATAATTAAGGATAAGCTTGGAAAGACAGCCGGTGGTTTTACCCATAGTACGGCAAAGTCCGCAGTATGTAGCCTTATACAGCTCATTTTCCTTTACCTTAAGCTCAGGTATATAAGGCTTTACATATCCGAACATAGCTATCCTCCATTTACATTCCTTTTATTATATAATACACTGTTATATACAATATTTCAAGATATATAATCTAAATTTTATGTGATGAATTTCTAAATATTTATACATAATCGGGGGAGCCGACATATGCGACTCCCCCTATACCTTTTCAAAGGATGCTTTGGATTCCGACCTTACCTTTACTAAGCCCCAAATGCCTCCTGTGCAATTTCGAGAAGCTTGAATTTAACCTTATATTCTCCTCCCGCACCTGTTATCAAATTATATTGGTCACGGGAAAGACCTGCACTGATATACTCCTCTCCATCAGGCTCTATTGCATAGGATGTGCACATAGGGGGAAAGAGAACGCACCACCAGTTCTGTCCATTGCCCTCGCCGATAATAATCTGTACAGATGTATATTCTCCGGCAGGAAGGGAAAAATCCTCATAATATCTAATAGGATATTGCTCCTCCCCGATTTTTATGGAAACGCTGTCATTTATTCCGTTTTCTCTCAAGACATTTATTGCCGTTTCACAAATTGCATCCTGATCTGCCGTTATACAAAGGAGTGCCTCCTCCTTGCTTTTGGCATCATATGCGGAAATATGCTCAACCACTGCGTCCCTGACAAGGAGCTTTACCCTTTGGTCCTCCTCACTGTCGGAGTTTGCAAGGATATGCAGTCTGACCGTAGAATCGTAAATTCCACATTCCTCCTCCGTGGGTATAAATCCCCACAGGGTTAAAAAAGCTATAATACAAATAAATAAAGCAGAAAAAAATCTCATAAATAAAACCTCCGTATTACGGAGATTATAACCGTAATACGGAGACCTTATTCAAATTAATTACTGAAAATCGGGTGCAATGTTGTCAACAGTTGTGTTGTCTTCCCAAGCAGGTGTGTAAACTGTTGTTGTGTTTGCAGGATCTTCTGTAGTAGTTGTATCGTCGCCGCCACATGCTACAAATACTGTAACGCAAAGAAGAACAGCAAGCAAGAGTGCAAAAATCTTTTTCATAATATTTCTCCTTTTTCTATTGGGTGCAATAGCACATAAAATTTTCTATGTTTATTTTACTACACTTTTTTCCTTTTGTCAATAGCTGTTTTTACTTTTAATACAATATTTTAATGTTTTTTTGGTTATTTTTTGCAAAAAAGTTGCTTTTTTTAGCGTAATTATGGTAAAATTTATAAAAAAAGAAAGGTAATGAGGCTTTTGTACCTTATGATAAATAAAAAATTAGTAGGTCTGCTTTTGTCAAAAGGCTTGACGATTTCTACGGCTGAATCCTGTACAGGAGGGCTTGTGGCAAAGGCTATAACGGATATAGGTGGCTGCTCCGAAATATATATGGGTGGCATTGTAGCCTATTCCAATGATGTAAAAATCAGGGTGCTGGGAGTAAGCCCCTCTACTCTCGATATCCACGGTGCCGTATCTGAGCAGACGGCAAAGGAAATGGCTGAAGGAGTACGCACTCTCTGTAGGACAGATATTGGCATTAGCACAACGGGAATTGCAGGACCCGGTGGGGGCACCGAGAAAAAGCCTGTAGGTACTGTATATGTAGGCTTTTCAATTAATGAAGAATGCTTCGCCTTTAATCTCAACCTGGATAGGTCTATGTCCCGTGATGAAATACGAAGGACGACTGTCGACAGAATACTTAACATACTGTATGACAAAATTTTCCAAAGCTATTGATTTTATATTATAAATATGATAAAATTTAAGGCGGAAAATTATGAATGATATGCCGTAAGGCACATGGTAAGGAGAATTAAAATATGGAAAAGAAATTCAGAAAAATCGGTATCCTTTCTTCCGGTGGAGACGCACCCGGTATGAGTGCCGCAATTAAAAGTGTTGCTTGCTCCGCTATTACAAGAGGAGTTGAGGTTGTGGGTATCCTCGGTGGCTACTCGGGACTTATCAACGACAGAATGAAGCCCCTTACAAAAAATGATGTTGCAGGTATCATCTCCCTTGGCGGAACATATCTTTACTCCGACCGTTGCGACGAGTTCAAGACTGAGGAGGGTATGGCTAAGGCTGTTGCCACATGTAAGAAAAATAATATAGACGGTATTATCGCTATAGGTGGAGACGGTACATTCCGTGGTGCTACGGATTTGAGCTTAAGAGGTATCCCCTGCATCGGTCTTCCCGGTACTATAGATAACGATATTACAGCTACCGATACTACCATCGGCTTTGATACAGCTATGAACACAGTACTCGACATTTGTGACAGACTCCGTGACACATCCGAATCCCACGCACGCTGCACAGTTGTTGAGGTAATGGGTAGAAACGCAGGCTACATCGCTATTGAAACTGGTATTGCACTTAATGCTATCGGTGTTGCACTCCAGGAGGTTCCCTTCGATAAGGAGGCAATGTTCCAAAGGATGATTGAGGCTCGCAATAACGGTAGAAGAAGCTTTATAGTTATTGTAGCTGAGGGTCTTGGCACAGAGTTTGCAGAGGCTCTTACAAAGGAAATAGAAGAAAAAACAGGCATTGAAGCAAGATTCAACCGTCCTGCTCATATTGTGAGAGGCGGTATACCCACTCTCCGTGACAGAGTTCTCGCATCTGTAATGGGAGATAAGGCAGTTGACCTTCTTCTCCAGGGACAGAGTGATGTTGTTATTTGCTCCAGAAACAATGAGATTATTGCAACAGATATTCACTATGCACTTATAGTTGACAGAATGTACAAGAACAAGCTTAAGCCAGGTGACCTCGATTCCTTTACACCTGAGCAGATAGAGGAAATGAAGGCTCTCTGTGCTGAACGTAAGGCATATTTTGACGATATGTGCGACATTGCAAATACCATCGGTTGCTAAATTAAAACAATAAAAAAGCACTGCATTTGCAGTGCTTTTTTATTGTTTTGTAGTAAAAATTGCATACCGTAAGCGATTTTTTCTTTCAAAAGCTAATCGTGCATATCACTTTTGCAGAGCAAAAATTTCACAGCACAGCTATTTCACTTGTCCTTCAGGACAAATTTCACTGATAAAATGATGGGACATCATTTTATCAAGTGCCACACCTGCATTTCCGTCTCACCCCTGTTAGCAAAGGCATAATAAGGTATAAGCGTCGCCTCGGTTTCTACAAGCTTATCTGTCTTTTTACGATACAGGGTGGGGGATTTTTCTTTTCTATATGCTTTAATCTTAAGTATGGGAGCACCGTATTCGGATGTATCCCCAACGGTGAAGCAGCTGTTTGTATCAAGACGGATATCACGGATGCCGTCACCGTTATCTATGCCCTCCATACAGTACACAATCGGTCCCCTCTGCACAGCGTATTTTCCACAGTTATCAATAACTCTCGGGTCTGCCTCAATAAACTCGGGTTTCATCTCAAAATCAAGCTCTACGGGACTATTTTCCTTAAGCTCCATATAGGCATATCCCTTTACCGTTTTGCCCTTATAGGATTCGCACCACTCGGGGATTCTTACAGCTATTTTTATATCTGCACCCTCTACTGAAATTACAACCCTTCCATCCACGGGGTAGGCTGTTTTTTGTGTCACCCTTACCTTTTTACCGTTAATTTCAAGCTCGCTTACGCTATCCATATACTGATGTACAAAAAGTGTATCATTGCCTTTTGTATATATAAGGTTAGCAATTGAGGGAATAAAGCGTACGATATTTGGAGGACAGCAGGAGCAGTCAAATACCTCCTGTCTTGACATCACAGGGAGCCACATACTCTTACCTGTTACACTTACATCCCTTGTATGATGCATAGGAATAATCTCCAAAGGGTTAGTATAGTAGAAGGATTTACCGTCCAGAGATATAGAGGATAAGAATCCATTATATATTACTCTCTCCACAACATCGGCATATTTGGAATCAGCATCAAGAAGAAGCATCCTATTGGCAAAAAGTGCAAGACCGAGGGCTGCACAGGACTCAGTATATGACACCTCGTTCGGCAGGTCATAATCAACAGTAAACGCTTCTCCCTCGTGGGATGAGCCGATGCCACCCGTAATATACATCCTCTTTTCTGCTATGTTATCAAATATAGCCTCACAGGCGTTTTTAAGCTTTTCGTCACCGTATTTGATTGCAAGGTCAGCCATAGCACAATACAGATAAACAGCTCTTACTGCGTGTCCCTCTGCTGTTGTCTGCTCTCTTACCGGCAGATGGGACTGACAGTACATCTGCTCCGACCAGTCTGCAACACCGTCCTCAAGCTGGACGCCTCTCTTATTTATGAAGAATTTAGCAAGCTCAAGATATCTCATGACGCCGGTGCATTCTGCAAGGCGAACAAGAGCAAGCTCTATTTCCTCATGCCCGGGTGTTATAAATTCGGTATCCTTATCCTTTACAAAACGCTTTTCTATATAGTCGGCGTACCTACACATAAGGTCAATAAATTTACGCTTACCCGTTGCCCGGTAATAGGCAACAGATGCCTCCATAAGATGACCGGCACAGTATAGCTCGTGACAGCCCCTGTACTTAAATCTGTTTTCAGGCTCCTTAACAGTAAAAAAAATATTGAAGTAACCGTTACCGTCATGCATCCTCTCAATATCGTCAACAAGCTCATCGACAATCGCCTCGAGCTCCGGCTCTCTTTTCTCCACAGTAAGGTAGGCAACTCCCTCAACCCACTTAGCAACATCGGAATCCCAGAAAATATGTGGCTCAAACCTCGAGGTATCACCCTTAAAAGCCTCAAATCTGCCCGTATCCTTAAATCTGTTGTAAACTGCATGTACGGTTGTATTCCTTATCAGCTCCTGCTTCTTCCTCCAGAAACCGCCTGTTATTTTTATATCAGAAAAATCTATTCTTTCCATATTTCATTAGCCCTCCAAAAGCTGTTTACAAATAGAGTATATCACACAATTTCCCGTTTTTCAAGCCGTATTCTAATTATATAATGTTCATATGTTCATATTATAATTATAAAATAAGCCGAAGAGCGAATTTCCTTGCGGATTTTTACCCATCGGCTTACATTTTTATTAAATTTTAACGTGCTTTAGCTTACGCAATAGTTTTCTGCCTGGATATTAAACATTTTTGCGTAGTTCTTATTATTTCTCATAAGCTCCTCGTGGCTTCCGCTTTCAGTCAGTACACCGCCCTCAAACATAAATATTCTGTCCGAGTGTCTTGTAGTGGAAAGTCGGTGGGAAATAAATATTGCGGTCTTACCCTTGGCGTTTTCCGATATGCTCTTATTAAGCTCATATTCCGCCATTGGATCAAGTGCACTGGATGGCTCATCCATTATAATAAGCTCGTTTTCATGGGCGAACACACGGGCTATTGCAACCTTCTGTGCCTCGCCTCCCGAAAGGTCTGTGCCGTCCTGGTAAAACTCTCTTGTAAGCTGGGTGTGTATTCCCTTTTCGAGAGTCTTAAGCCTGTCGCCAAAGGTACTGCTTTCCAGTGATTTTACAACAAGCTCCTCCTTGTCCTCGATGTACAAGTCGGCAAGAACGTTTTCCGCAACAGTAGCTGAGAATATCCTGTAATCCTGGAACACCGCACCTATCTTCTTTCTCAAAAGGTCAAGATCATATTCCTTAATATTGTAACCGTTATACAGTATCTCTCCCTCTGTAACATCATAAAGTCGCATAATAAGCTTTGTAAGTGTTGTCTTGCCGGCACCGTTATAGCCCACAATAGCAACCCGTTCTCCCTTGTTTATCTTAAAGGAAACATCCTTAAGAACGGGCTCGTCTCTGTAAGCGAAGGTTACATTCTTAAATTCAAGGCTTTCAAACGCATCGGGGATACGCTCTCCCGATACGATATTTGCCTTTGTGTTCATAAAGGTTCTTATCTTTTCCATAAACAGGGATTGCCTGTTTACGTTTACAAGCTGATTTGTAATATCGCTTATCATATTATTAAGCTTCCACATTGAGTTAACGGTTATGGCAAAGCCGCCAACCAAAACGATTCCGCTGTACAGATTTTTCGCCATATATCCAAGAGCAAACGCCTCTGAAAAACAATTAACAAGGAAAATTAAGGTGTTAAATATAAGCATTGTTCTCTGCCATTTTGAATTAAGCTTACGGGATGCCTCGATTTTGTTATCGTACTCCTTCAGCATATTGTCGGAAACGTTTGTAAGCCTTATTTCCTTTGTGAAGTCGGGAGTATTGAAGAAGCGATCTATATACCACTCCTTACGGTATTGCTCGTTGAGAAGCTTACTGTATTTGTAGCTTATGTGATTGTTAATGCGACGGAATATCATAGCGATAACAGCCGCTCCGCATACTACAAAGGCAATGACAGGGTCAAGAGTAAACAGCACTGCAAACACGGATGCCGAGCCTGTTATGGAACGGATAAGGTCTCCGAGGGCGTCTGTTGCGTATACCATTACGGTATCAACACGCTTCATAGAGTATACAAAATCGTTGTAAAACTCAGGGGTATCGTATGAAGCCAAATCAAGCTCACAGGATTTTACAAAGAAGATCTTTTGCAGCCTGTTTTGAAAACGCAGTCTTGTCATTGCGTTCATTTGTCCCCAATAGAGGTGGAAGAAAACATAATAGCAGAACCAGAATATAGCCATCGCCGCCAGAATTTTTACAATGGATTCAAAGCTTTCTCCTCGGTCAATGGCATTCAGTGCTGCACTAATCAACAGAATTTCCGCACCGTGCTTAAGTCCCGTAACAAGTCCCATAACCATTCTGCCGATAATATACCAGGGAGCAGTTTTGAATATAAGACCGTATATGTAAACAGTATTTTTAAGTGAGTCTGAAAGGGTAACCTTGCTTTTATCCTTTTTCATTATTCGTTACCTCCTCTACGTAATTTTCAGCCTGCTTGCGGAACATATCGGCGTACTTGCCGTCAAGCTCCATAAGCTCCCTATGAGAGCCCGATTCTATAACCTCGCCGTTCTCCAGCATATATATGCGGTCAGCCACAACAGCACTGGAAAGACGGTGGGAAATAAATATTACTCCCTTATTTTCGCTGAGCCTTGCCATTCTTTCATACATTTTATACTCGGCAATAGGGTCCATAGCTGAGGTAGGCTCGTCAAGGACAATAAACGGAGAGCTTTCATAGAAGGCGTGGGCAAGGGACAGCTTCTGTGCCTCACCGCCTGAGAACACGGCTCCGTGCTCGTAAAACTCTTTGGTAAGAGGAGTATTTATTCCCTCGGGGAGTGTGCAGATTTTTTCATATATGTCTGCGTTTTTTAACGCCTCTATTACCTTTTCGTCACTGACGCCGTCGGCAGAGCCCATAATTACGTTTTCCTTAACGGACAGGGCAACAGGCTTACAGTCCTGGAACACGGTAGCAAACATATCCCTGTATTCCTTCAGCTTAAGGTCCTTTACATTCTCGCCGTTCAAGGTCACTGTACCCTCGGTAGGATCATAAAGTCTTAATATCAGCTTGACCAAGGTGCTTTTTCCCGCACCGTTATGTCCCACAAGGGCAATTCGCTCCCCGGGGCGGACAGTCAGGCTGACGTTATTCAACACCGTCTTATCACTTCCTTCATAGGTAAAGGAAACGTTTTTAAGCTCCAGAGCTCCCGTTACAGGTGTCTTTTCACCGTTTTTGATTTTTATATCGTAGCTCATAAAGGTGTTATAGTCATTTATATGCATAGCCTGTGTTCTTGCGGTCTGGAACTGTCTTAAAAATCCTGTGAGGGCATTTGTAATAGAGCCTACGGAATTTATAATTACAACACAGTCCGCAATTGACATCTCTCCTGTTATAAACGTCCTGTAAGCGGCATAAATAAGAGCCACAGGGTTGAGGATAGCATCTACAAAAATTTCAAGGACCATACTGCAAATGCTCTTTTTCAGTGCATACTTTCTTACTACGTCTATTCTGCCCTCGCACGCCTCGTCATAATACTTGAGCATAAGCTTTTTTGCGTTGGTCAGGCGTACCTCCTTGGCATACTCACTCATATAAAATACTCTTTGAGTGTAATGTCTACGTCGGTTCATTACCTTATCCTCAACGCTGTTTTTGTATTCAAGACGGCTTGCAATCCGTCTTACAAATACGGTAAGCAAAGGCAAAAATGCAAAAATAATAAACACGGGGTCAATGGTATAGAGAAACGTCCCGTAAAGAGCAAGGCTTAAAAGCGATGAAAAAAAGCTTATAATGTTATTCATTATAGCCATTACGTCGTCGTATATGCTTTCCGCAGCCTTTACATACTTATCGTAAAATTGAGGGTTCTCATAGCAGGAAAGCTCCACATCCCTGGACTTTTCATACAGGGCACGCTTTACTCCCCTTTCAATTTTAGCGTGAAAATGAGGGTCGCAAAGGGAGTTCATAAATATGCCGAAGAATGAGAAAAATCGAGCTAACAATACGAGTACAATTATGCCGAAAACAAGCTCATCAAACTTTTTGTTCATCTCGTATGCGCTTACAACGTAGTTAAGTATGTAGGTTCCCGAAATAAAAAATCCGCATACCCTTATAAGAGATATAAAGAGATAGGTTGGAAATGCCATAGGCGAAAACTTAAATATCATCTTAATGATATTCAGATTATTGCCTATGACATTTTTGAATGAAATGTCTTTTTCCTTTTTACTCAATTTCATCACTCCTTTTATTATTTAAGTAACGGAAAATTTTATTCAATTTCTTCACTCCTTTCATTAGTAAAGTGACAGAAAAGTAATACGGGTTGGATTTTTTGAAAACTTCCTCCGCTTTTTCCGTCCATAAATTCAAAACAAGAAATGCAACGCTATCAATGTGAGATTTTGATATTATTCCTTGGTCTTGACAAGCAATTTTCACCCATATATTCCAAATTGCGATATAGAGGGTGGGATTTTCGATTATATCACATACAAATGTGATTGTCAATATTTTTTTGATTTTTTATACAATTTTTATTCGTATGCCACAGTTGCAATTTAATTATATCAACGCTACAGCCAAATATCCACATATCAGTTGGATAGTTTGCTTCAACCGTTAAGCGAATTTAGTGTTACATCAATTATGTAAAATCCAAATAAAAAATGCGCCAACCGAAGCCAGCGCACAAAAACACATAGCTCCATTGTCGCCAAACAAAAACTCTCAGCCCAAAAAGCGTATGAAAGATAGAGCATCTGTATTTTATACATAATAAAATACACACGCTTAAAAGGCTTTATTCGTCTCTGTTTGGCATTTTTAGTATAACACACTCTGAAATATTTGTCAATATTTGAATTTTAAGAATAGTTTGAATGTTGCATAGATTCTTCTATCTGCAACTCCACCATACGCTTTATAAACCTCAAATCATCATTATCCGGATTATCTATTCTGAAAGTACATCCGCAGACACGTGGATATCTTTTTCCAAATATAATTTTAGGCTTTCCACCGCTGCAAGAACCACAGCTGCCACATTTACCGACGTGATCCCAGGCTGTTTGCTTTAATTCATTTTCTATGGGATAATTTTCAAGCCATTCAGATGATATATCATCTGACCATACAGTCCAACGGTTATTCGGTTCCTCGGGATCCTTAATTGCTATAAAGCATACACATCTCCCGTTATTGTACTTTACCCAATAATAAATTTTATCACGCCAACAAGGACCCTCATCCTTATGGAAATCTAAATTCTTTTCTCTTAAATATTTTATAAGCTCTAATGCAATCGCCTTATCCTCGGCGGATAAACTTTCTTTTATGTATTCTTCAATAGTTTTCATTTACAATTCTCCTTTATACCAAATCGGCACCGTATTTGTCATATTATCATACCAGCTTAAAACTGCCTTTGCCTGATTTATCATCGTTGTTATTTTCTCTTCTCCAAAAGGAATAGCCCAAGGTAAGGAGCCAACCGTATTTACGCTTATGTACAGCATAAGAAGCCCCCAAAATTCCATTGGCACATTATTATCAAAGTATCCGTTTACCATTCCCGTAGCAAAAAGCGGAGTCTCCTCTGCACACCAGACAATACGGTTGAATTCCTCCCATGGGTCACCGTAATCATTCCTGTTAAAGTCAATTATATATAATTTTTTATCTTTTCCTATCATCATATTTCCAATATGATAGTCTCCGTGTTGATAGGTTAACGGACGATTTTTAAGCAAGTGACGGTGAGAATTTATATAATCTATAAACGCCTGTCCGTTCTCGTATTTCAAAAAACAGCTATTATAACCATTTATTTTTCGGTCTATTTTTCGGTTATAAAATGATTCCCAATCTTCAATATTTTGGGGAGCCGGAGTTTTATGTATTTCTCTGAGTATCTTTCCTGCCTCGAATCCATATAAGTACTGTTCCTTTTCAGAACAAAGATGTATATTTTCTTCTGCGTCAATGCCGTCTATCCAGCTTTGTACAGAATATACTCCCTCCTCACAGGTCCCAAATTCCAAGGGCTGACACATTGGTATGCCAAGAGCTGCCACCCTGCCCATAAGCTCGTATTCACTTTTCTTCCTTTCATATTGCTCGAAAGGAGAAACACGAAGTAAAAACTTATTTCCAGATTCATCGGTTGCACAGTATTTTTTATCTCCCGACCAGCCCTTGTCAATAAGGTCTTTTGAGATGAATATGTACTTTGACATTTTCCCTCCTTATATTTTCTATACATTTATAATTTATATATTACAAGTGTCAAATCATCATATTGATTTTTCCCGTGACTCTCTATGGATTTATCTCTTGCCTTATCGATAATTGTGTTTACGCTTTTTTCCAAATTATCCGATGATATAAGCTTTAATAGCTCCTTTCCATCCAAATAATCACTTATTCCGTCGCAACAAATTAAAATCATATCTTGTTTTTCAAGTCTATAACTCTCCAAGGTATATTTCGGTACAACCGATGGAATAAAAGTATCAAACATAGACCACATTTGCTCAGGTAAGCTATGTACATATTCCTCTATTTGCTCATCTGTAAATAAGCCAAGCTGAACCAGAATATCATAGGTTTTTTTGCCCTTCGCTACTCTTTTTATAGTTCCTTTGCTAATTAAAAATGCGGATGAGTCTCCTACAGATGCAAATGTTACTACACCGTCATTTATTACACAAATAATAAGTGTTCCGAAAATATATTTGTTCCTTTGTTGGGAAAGCTTTATAAGATCGTTATTTATTTTCCATATAAGCTCTTGCATATATTTCTCAACAGACAATCCAGATTTAGAAAACGGAGCTTCTTCTATGTTTCTAATACAACATTCAGACATTAACACCTTTCCATCTTTGCCTGCTCCCGATGCACCATCAGATAAAGCAATAGTTGTCCCGTCTGTTGAAATATAAAATCTATCCCCGTTAACTCCACTTGTTCCAACAAAGCTATTGCCAAAATATTCCATTTAATCCCCCTTGAATTAACATATTTCCCTATACACGCCGCTTTTGATTCAATATTTACTAATTTTAGTAAGTACTAAAGATAATACCACATAATGAATTGGTTGTCAATAGATTTTGGGAAAATAAAAAAGCATTTTTGAAAGAAAATGCTTTTTAAAATATTACTTATATTTTTCTAATATCCTTGAAAGAGCAGAAAAATACATTTTATTTATGCTATAGTAAACTGTTTTACCTACGTTGCGTGCTTTAATCATATTTGCCTTTAACATAAGGGAAAGATGGTAATAGCTGTTTGTACCTGTCAGCTTAAGCCTCTGTTCTATATCCTTAATAGTTACCTCTTCATTTTCTAAAATAACATTAAGAATTGCAATTCTATTCTTCTCCGATACTGCATTTCCAAACTCCTCCAGCTTAACATAAGACAAATCATCCTCTATAAAGTCTGCATAATTCAGCCCGATAATAAAAACATATCCATCATCTCCAAGGCTTGCAGTGATACAGGAATTTTTCGCAAGCAAGCAGGGGGAAACCGTTATATTCTCAGCACTTATATCAATATTGCACATATTTGCCAATGTATTAAAATCAAGCCTGTCAACAAACGAAAGAAGCTCGTCCTTATTACCTTCCCATTTTTCACTAATTGATGTCTGAACTGCCTTTATCTCATTTATAAAAAGAGTAATAATTGACTTTGAATTTATAAAGAAGGAATAAAGAGCAGTTTTAAGAGAATCATCAAAATTGGAATTCTTTATAAGCCCATCAGCAAGCTCAATAAATGTGCCATCCTTTTCATTACAAACAGCATCGGGAAAATAGTGATTCAATACACGGCTTTTCATACCCTCTGTATCGGTAAGTTTGCTGTAAAGGACCTCGAATACGTTGTCTTTTTTTGCATCTGTATCATTGATGCACTCTGATCTTAGGTTTGAAAACAAGCAACGGTTGTTTTTATCCTTTATATAGAAAAATGGGAGTAACAATGGGGAAATATTAGAATATTCCTCGTATAGCTTATTATATAATTCCGTATCCTCGTCTGCTTTAGCAGGATTTATAAACTCCTTAAAAAAGAATTTTTTATTAAATCTAAGAATAAAAATTAAATTAATATCGTATAAAACGCCGTAGCTCTTTTCTATTTTTATATTATTCATTTTATCATCCGTTTCATTTTTCTTTATAATTATTATACCTCTTTGCAATTTATTTGTCAATGATTTAGTAGCTACTGAAAACATCTTTTGTAAAAGTATATAAAATAAGCCCGGAGGCGAGCCTCCGGGCTGTATTTTATATATTATGTTGTCTTACTTGCCTGACTTAATTAGTCAACGAGCTTAATAAGAGCCATCTCTGCTGCGTCACCACGACGGGGACCGAGCTTATAGATCTGTGTGTATCCACCTACACGATCAGCGTACTTGGGAGCAAACTCATTAAAGAGCTTCTTTACTACATCCTTATCTGTGATGTATGCGAGTGCCTCACGACGGGATGCAAGTGTATCTGCCTTACCAAGTGTAATCATCTTGTCTGCTACACAACGGAGTTCCTTTGCTCTTGCGAGAGTAGTTTCGATGCTTCCGTTCTTAAGAAGCAATGTAACCATACCACGAAGCATAGCGATTCTGTGGTCGGTCTTTCTGCCGAGTTTTCTTGTTCCGGGCATTGTAATTTCCTCCTTTGCGATTCTATATAAAGAACCCAGGGACTAAATTAGTCCTCTTCCTTTCTGAGTTCAAGACCAAGCGTTTGAAGCTTAAATATTACTTCCTCGAGGGATTTCTTTCCGAGGTTTTTAACCTTTATCATATCCTCTTCTGTACGGTTGATAAGGTCTTCTACAGTGTCAATTCCCGCACGCTTCAAGCAGTTAGAGCTACGAACTGACAAGTCAAGTTCCTCAACGGTCATCTCAAGTACCTTTTCCTTGATGGTCTCTTCGCGTTCGATCATTGTCTCAGTGTTTCTTGCCTCATCAGAGAGGTCTACAAACAAAGTGAAATGATCGTTGAGTACCTTGGCAGAAAGCGAAATTGCCTCAGTTGCTGTTAATGTTCCGTTTGTCTCTACATCGATAGTAAGCTTATCATAGTCGGAGATGCTACCAACACGGGTGCTCTCAACATTGTAGCTTACACTGTAAACAGGTGTATATATAGAGTCTGTAAAGATTGTTCCTACAGGAATGGGAATCTGACTCTTTATATGGTCTGTCTTATTCTTCTCCTGAGATACATATCCTCTGCCTCTCTCGAACACAAGCTCCATATAGAAGCGAGAGCCCTCAGAAACAGTAGCAATGTGATGGTCGGGGTTGAATATCTCGAGATCGACATCATGTTTAATGTCACCGGCAGTTACAACACAGGGACCAACTACATCAATGATACCTGTCTTTGTTGTGTCACCGTAGATTTTGGAAATAATACCCTTAACATTGAGTACTATCTCTGTTACATCCTCAGTAATTCCATCAACGACTGCCATCTCATGAAGAGCACCGTCAATCTTGATGCTGGATACTGCATATCCGGGAAGAGAGCTGAGAAGCACTCTTCTCAAGGAGTTACCGAGAGTTGTACCAAAGCCTCTTTCAAGAGGTTCTACTACAAATCTACCCTTACTGCCGTTATCGCTTTCACCTAAAACAGTAATATTAGGCTTTTCTATTTCTATCATCATTTTAATAACCCTCCTAAATTTCAATTTTATGCAATGATTGATTAATTCTTTTCCACAATGGAAGGATTTATGATTTACATAATATTGATACCACTATACTCTTGCGAGCCCATATGCGCTCCAACCGCAAAAGCGGTGGAGTACAGTGGACAAAGAGCTATTACTTAGAATAAAGCTCGATAATGAGCTGCTCGTTGAACTCGAAGTCGATGTCGTCACGCTCGGGCATAGCTACAACCTTAGCGCTACCGTTCTTATCGATATCAAGCCACTTGGGTGCTATTCTATCACCCATATTCTCAATGAGTTCCTTGATCTTAACAGAATCTGTTTCCTTAGCTGCGATTACATCGCCGGGCTTTACAAGGATAGAGGGGATGTTTGCATTCTTGCCATTTACGGTGAAGTGGCCGTGGAGCACGAGCTGACGAGCCTCCTTGTGGCTGCTTGCAAGTCCCATTCTGTAAACTACATTGTCAAGGCGTCTCTCAAGAAGACGGAGCAAGTTTTCACCTGCGATACCTTCCTGGTTATCTGCGATGTCATAGTAGTTCTTAAACTGCTTTTCAAGAACGCCATAATATCTTTTTGCCTTCTGTTTTTCTCTCAACTGCATACCGTATTCAGTAAGCTTCTTCTTTGCTGCACCGTGCTGACCGGGAGCAGATGTTCTTCTGTTGAACGCACACTTGTCGGAAAGGCAGCGTTCACCCTTAAGATAAAGCTTTGTTCCTTCTCTACGGCAAAGCTTGCATGAAGGTCCTGTATATCTTGCCATTATGATATCCTCCTATTAGAATTAAACGCGTCTGCGTTTGGGGGGTCTGCAACCGTTGTGAGGGATAGGTGTTACATCCTTAATCATTGTAACAGCAAGACCAGCTGTGGAGAGTGCGCGAATAGCGGATTCTCTTCCCTGGCCGGGGCCCTTAACATAAACCTCAACGGTCTTCATACCGTGTTCCATAGCTGCCTTTGCAGCTGCTTCTGCTGCCATCTGTGCAGCGAAGGGAGTGGATTTTCTTGAACCCTTGAAACCGAGTTCGCCTGCTGATGCCCATGATACAGCATTGCCGGCAACGTCAGTAATTGTTACTATTGTATTGTTAAAAGTAGAGCAGATGTGCGCTGCACCTTTTTCGATGTTCTTGCGCTCACGGCGTTTTCTAACAACTCTCTTATCGTTTGCCATTTAGCTACACTCCTTATTTTTTCTTGTTTGCTATCGTCTTAGCGGGACCTTTTCTGGTTCTTGCGTTGGTCTTTGTTCTCTGACCTCTTACGGGAAGACCCTTTCTGTGTCTGATACCGCGATAGCAGTTGATTTCTACTAATCTCTTGATATTAAGAGCTACTTCTCTTCTGAGTTCACCCTCAACATGGTAATTTGTTTCGATTTCATCACGAAGCTTCGCAATTTCGTCGTCTGTCAAATCCTTTGCGCGTGTGTCGGGATTGATTCCTGTCTTTGCAAGAATGTCCTGTGCGCTTTTTCTTCCGATACCGTAAATATATGTCAATGCAATCTCAACACGCTTTGCGTTCGGAATATCAACACCAGCTATACGAGCCATTAGTTTTTCACCTCATTCAATATTATTGGTTTGGTTTGAATTAGCCCTGTCTCTGTTTGTGCTTGGGGTTTTCGCAGATAACCATTACGTTACCCTTTCTCTTGATAACCTTGCACTTGTCACAGATTTTCTTTACGGAAGGCTTTACTTTCATTAGAAAACCACCTTTCTTATTTTGCACGCCATGTGATGCGGCCCTTAGAAAGATCATATACTGATACTTCGACGGTCACCTTATCACCGGGCAATATTCTTATATAATTCATTCTTAATTTGCCTGAGATCTTAGCTGTTACTATATGACCGTTAGGCAATTTTACCTTGAAGACTGTACCGGGGAGTGCCTCAGTAACAACGCCCTCAAATTCTACTACATCATCTTTAGCCATAATGTCTCCTTATTCATAGGTTCTTTAGCTTGATTCAACCGTACCGTAAGTAACGGATAGTACGGTTCTTACCCTCTTGGTTTCAGCCGCTGCAAGAGAGCTTTATTTTTCGTTTAGTCAACCTTAGTAAGTATAATCACGCCGTTGTCGGTCACTGCTATGCTGTTTTCGTAATGGGCTGAGAGCTTACCGTCTTGGGTAACCACTCCCCATCCGTCGCCAAGCATTCTGACCTTTTCAGTGCCTTGGTTTACCATAGGCTCAATGGCAAGAGTCATACCGGGGTAGATACGAACTCCTCGACCCGCCGTTCCGAAATTGGGAACATTTGGGTCCTCATGAAGATTGGCACCAACTCCGTGCCCAACGAACTCACGGACTACTGAATAGCCCCTTGCCTCAACATAGGACTGTACCGCATGACCGATATCGCCTATTCTCGGGTGTTCCGTTTCTTCAATCGCCTTAACAGCTTCAAAGAAGCTTTGCTTTGTAGCCTCAATGAGGTTCTTTGCTTCTTCTGAGATTTCTCCAACGGGGAATGTTCTTGCACTGTCGCCTGTAAAGCCGTGCCACATGGCTCCAACATCAATCTTGACTATGTCGCCGTTCTTAAGCACTCTTTTATGTGAGGGAATACCGTGTATAACCTCATCATTTATGCTTATACAAGCACTCCCCGGGAATCCACCATACCCAAGAAATGTAGGCTTAGCCTTGCATTTCCTGATGTATTGGTTTATTTTCTCGTCGATTTCCTTGGTTGTTACGCCTTCACGAATCATCTCCTCTGCAACGAGTAATGCCTCAGCAGTTATTCTGCCCGCTGTTTTCATTATCTCAATTTGCTCGGATGTTTTTAACTGAATCATAGCTTAAGCGAAGGTTTCCTCAATTGCTGCGAGAGTAAGCTTGGTAGTATCTGCTACCTCCTCCTGACCCTCAACAAGCTTGAGTACGCCCTTTTTACCGTAGAATTCCTTAAGAGGCTCTGTCTGGCTGTGATAAACTGTAAGTCTATCGAGTACAACCTCGGGAGCATCGTCCTTACGGATTGAGAGCTCCTCTCCGCACTTGTCGCAGAGTGTGCCCTTAGCCGAAGGCTTGTAAACAGTGTGGTAAGATGCGCCGCACTTGAGGCAAACTCGTCTGCCACTCATGCGTTCAACAATTTTATCATCCGCTACCTCGATGCTTACAACACAGTTGATTTCCACACCCATGCTGTCAAGTGCCTCAGCCTGCGGAACTGTCCTGGGGAATCCATCAAGGATGAATCCGTTTTTGCAGTCGTCCTTTGCAAGACGCTCTCCGATGATGCCGATTACAACCTCATCAGGAACAAGAGCACCCTTTTCTGTATAGGACTTAGCTGCAAGACCCATTTCAGTATTGTTTTTAATAGCTTCTCTGATCATATTGCCTGTAGAGATAGTAGGAATACCGTACTTCTCGGCAACAATGTCAGACTGTGTTCCCTTGCCTGCACCGGGTGCACCAAGGAAAATGAGTTTAAGATTTTTCATCATTTAGCTCCTTTTAATTAATCAAGAAAGCCTTTGTAATGACGCATAGTCATCTGTGCCTCGATTTCTCTTGCTGTTTCAAGAATTACACCTACGACGATGATAATTGAGCTTCCACCGAAGGCAAATGTCTGGATGGAGTATTTACCTGCAATGTCAAAGATGTTGATGATAAGCTGAGCTACGATGGGCAATACAGCTACTACGGCAAGGTAGAGGGCACCTATAAAGGTAATTCTCTTAACAACCTTGGAAATAAAATCAGCTGTGGGCTTGCCGGGACGAACGCCGGGGATAGAGCCGCCGTTCTTCTGCATATTGGATGCAACCTCAACGGGATTGAAGGAGATTGCAGAATAGAAATATGCAAATCCAATAATAAGAAGCAATGAAAGTACAGCATATACCCAGTGGTTAATGGTAAACATGTTAAAGAACTTATACCAACCGGAATCCTTTGCAGGAGTTACAAACATAGCGATTGTAGAGGGTATAGAAACGATAGCGTTAGCAAAGATAATGGGCATAACACCTGTCATATTAAGCTTAATAGGAAGGTTTGTGTTCTGACCACCGTACATCTTTCTGCCAACTACCTTCTTAGCATACTGTACAGGGATTCTGCGTTCACTGTCTGAAACATAGATAATGAGCCAGATAAGTGCACTCATACCGATAATTACGCAAAGTGTGAAGATAAGTCCACCCCATGAGAAGTAATGCTCAGGCTTTGTAAGCAAGGGATTACCAACATTAGGAGATATCTTAGCTGCAAGCTCCCACAATGCGGAAGGAACGGATGAAACGATATTTGCGAAAAGGATAAGGGAGATACCGTTACCGATACCGTGCTCATTAATCTTTTCGCCGAGCCACATAACGAGGGATGAACCCGCGCAGAAGCATGCTACGATTACAACGGCACAGAAGAATTTGGGAATATGATATGTTGCCAAATCCGCATCAGAGATAAGTGCATTTGCCTGATCAAGGATCATGTAGTAACCGATAGCTGTTACAATAGAAATACCTACTGTGATATAACGGGTAATTGTCTGCATTCTCTTCTTACCCTCATCGCCAACACCTGCAATCTTGGGGAATGCAACAGCAAGAAGCTGTACTACGATGGACGCAGTAATGTAGGGTGATACGCCAAGTGCAAACAATGTCGCCTGGCTGAAGGCATTACCTGACAGGAAGCTGAAGAATGAGAAAAGTGAACCCTCAGCCTTACCTGTTGTCATATACTGAGACATTAACTCCGCACTTGTAAAAGGAACGGGTAATGTTGAGCCTATGCGATAAAGAAGAAGAACGAGTGCTGTGATTAAAAGCTTTTTACGAAGTTCCGGAATCTTGAATGCATTAGCATAGGTACGAAACATAATTATTTCACCTCTGCTTTTCCGCCGGCTGCTTCAATCTTGTCCTTAGCGGAAGCAGTGAAGAGCTTAGCCTCTACTGTGAGCTTCTTTGTAAGCTCGCCGTTACCAAGCACTTTGAGTCCGTCCAATTCTTTTCTTACGATTCCGCAAGCTACAAGAGCTTCAAGAGTTACTGTTGTGCCGTCTTCAAATACATTAAGTGCACTTACATTAACTGTTGCATACTCTTTTGCAAATTTATTATTGAAACCTCTTTTAGGAAGTTTTCTGTAAAGAGGGAGCTGACCGCCTTCAAATCCGGGTCTTACTCCACCGCCAGAACGGGCGTTCTGACCCTTATGGCCCTTACCGGCAGTCTTACCGTTACCGGAGCCAGCGCCTCTACCCTTGCGGAATACATCCTTAGTGGAGCCCGCTGCGGGTGAAAGTTCATGAAGCTTCATTATTTAATCCTCCTTGTTGAAATTGATTAGTTTAGAATTGATTTTTCAACCAATTTCTGCCTTTTGGCAGCCATTTGGTTACGCCTGCTCTACTGTTACGAGGTGGCTGATAACCTTTATTTTGCCTGCCAAAACCTGATCGTTAGCACATACGATGCTATCACCGATCTTGGTAAGGCCAAGAGATTTTGCAGTTGCCTTCTGATTGGGCTTAGCGGCGATAAGACTCTTTGTTAATGTTACTTTAACCTTTTCCATCTTATTTACCTCCTTAACCCAAAACCTTCTCGGCTTCGATGCCACGGGTCTTTGCAACCTGTTCAACTGTGCGAAGTGCCTTGAGTCCCTCAAATGTAGCCTTAACTACATTTGTCTTGTTGTTGGAACGGAGGCTCTTTGCTCTGATGTTTTTAATTCCTGCAAGCTCAAGAACAGCACGAACTGTCTGACCTGCGATAATACCTGTACCAAGGGAAGCAGGCTTAAGAAGAACTGTGCCTGCACCGTACTGACCAAGTACCTCATGAGGAATTGTTGTATCTTTAATTGCTACTGTGATTAAGTTTTTCTTAGCGTCCTCAATTCCCTTACGAATTGCATCGGGAACCTCGGCAGCCTTACCGAGACCGTATCCTACATGTCCGTTACCGTCTCCAACTACCATAAGAGCTGTAAAACGAGCAATACGACCGCCTTTTACTGTTTTGGATACACGGTTGAGTGCGACCATTTTCTCCTGAAGATCAAGAGTGGAAGCGTCAATTTTTGTTGCCATGTTATTTCTCCTCTGTTTGTTTAATTTAAGTTAGTGAATTAAACAGTGTACAAACCGAAGTCTTACTTAGGCGAGAATTAGAACTTAAGTCCGCCTTCTCTTGCACCCTCTGCAAGCTCCGATACACGTCCGTGATATACATAACCGCCACGGTCAAATACTACTGTGTCGATTCCTTTTGCCAATGCTCTCTCAGCAACCATAAGGCCAACCTTCTTTGCAGCCTCCTTGTTGCTTCCGATTCCCTCGAAGCCAGCCTCTACTGAAGAAGCGGAAACGAGTGTAACGCCTGCTACATCATCAATTACCTGGCAGGAAATGTTCTTGTTGGAACGATAAACGCAAAGACGAGGACGCTCACTTGTTCCGGAAATCTTGCCACGAACTCTTGCGTGTCTCTTAAGACGCTGTGCGTTGCTATCTTTTCTTGATACCATCTTTTTCCTCTCCTTTCATTATTTACCGGTCTTACCAGCTTTACGGCGAATTCTCTCGCCCTCGTACTTGATACCCTTGCCCTTGTAAGGTTCAGGCTTTCTCTTAGAACGGATTACTGCTGCTGTCTGACCAACGAGCTGCTTGTCGATACCCTTGATGATAATTGTGTTAGCATCGGGAGTCTCAAATGTGATTCCCTCGGGTGCGTCCATAATTACAGGGTGGGAGTAACCGAGTGTAAGGTTAAGAGCCTTGCCCTGGAGAGCAACTCTGTAACCAACGCCGTTTACCTCAAGCTTCTTGGAGTAGCCTGCTGTTACGCCAACTACCATATTGTAGATAAGTGTTCTTGTGAGACCGTGAAGTGCACGATCCTCCTTCTCGTCGCTGGGACGAGCTACAGTAACAACATTACCTTCTACTGTTACATTCATTCTTGAATGATAATTCTGTGTCAATGTACCCTTGGGACCCTTAACGGTAATTACATAGTTTACTGTATCAACAGCAATCTCTACGCCGGCAGGAACATTGATGGGAGCTCTTCCTATTCTTGACATGTTCTTTACCTCCGTTATTACCAAACAAATGCGAGTACTTCGCCGCCTACATTTTCGCGTCTCGCCTTTTTGTCTGTCATGATGCCCTTAGATGTGGATACGATTGCAATGCCGAGGCCATTCATAACCTTAGGCATATCCTCGCAGTTAGAGTAGATACGAAGACCGGGCTTGGATACTCTACGGATACCGTGGATAACCTTTGCCTTGCCCTGCTCATACTTAAGAGTGATTCTGATAACACCCTGCTTGCCGTCCTCAATTACGGATACGGCCTTGATGTAGCCCTCCTCGAGAAGGATATCTGCAATTGCCTTCTTCATGTTAGAAGCGGGAACATCTACTGTTTCGTGCTTTGCATTACTAGCGTTTCTGATTCTAGTAAGCATATCTGCGATTACATCTGAAATTTGCATTTTAATTTCCTCCTTAATGCAAGTAACCAAGCTTGCTGCCGCATAATATTACGACCGCCTTTCGGTGGTTAAACACCCGAATGGGGTGTTTCCTTCCGATAGATTGGAGTGAATACTTCATATTGTATTCAGTTTTGTTTTATTTTTTGCCCTTTCGGGATATCGGTAATTTAATTACCAGCTTGCCTTTCTTACGCCGGGGATCTCACCGTTGTAAGCAAGCTCACGGAAGCAGATACGGCAGATACCGTACTTACGAAGGTAAGCGTGGGGTCTTCCGCAGATCTTGCAGCGATTGTATTCTCTTGTGGAGAACTTCTGCTTCTTCTGCTGCTTAAGTACCATAGATTTCTTAGCCATTTCTTAGCCTCCCATTATTTAGCAAAGGGTGCGCCCATAAGTGTGAGCAGCTCTTTTGCTTCTTCGTCTGTGGTTGCAGTTGTTACGAATGTGATATCCATACCACGGATCTTGTCAACCTTGTCATACTCGATCTCGGGGAAGATAAGCTGTTCCTTGATACCCATGGAGAAGTTACCACGGCCGTCAAAGCCGTTTCCGTTGATACCCTTAAAGTCACGAACTCTGGGAAGTGCGAATGTGAAGAGCTTATCCATAAACTCAAACATTCTCTCGCCACGAAGTGTAACCTTAACACCAATCTTTACGCCCTCACGGAGCTTAAAGTTAGCAACGGACTTTCTTGCGTATGTGGGAACTGCCTTCTGACCTGTGATAAGTGTAATTTCATCAATGATGTTGTCGATAACCTTTGCGTTATCCTTTGCATCGCCTGCACCAACATTGATTACGATCTTGTTGAATCTGGGAATCTGCATTGAGCTCTTATAAGCAAACTTGCTCATAAGTGCAGGGGCAACTTCATTCTTGTATACTTCTGTAAGTCTAGCCATCTTTAGTTACCTCCTTAGATTTCCTTGCCGCATTTTGCACAAACACGGATCTTCTTGCCATCAACGATATTGTACTTAACTCTTGTACCCTTACCGTTCTTATCGCACTTGGAGTTGGAGCATACGAGCTGAACCTTGGATGCGTAGATTGCACCCTCAACCTCTAAGATACCGCCAACCTCACCCTGTCTTCTGGGCTTTGTGTGCTTTTTAACAATGTTTACACCCTTAACAATTACCTTGCCTTCTTTAGGGCTAACGGCAATAACCTTGCCAACTACATCCTTGTACTCACCGGAGACTACAATGACAGTATCATCTACTTTTACATGAACATTATTCTTCATTTCATCTACCTCCAATTAAAGTACTTCGGGAGCAAGGGAAAGGATCTTTATATAATCCTTCTCACGGAGCTCTCTTGCCACAGGGCCAAAGATACGAGTTCCTCTGGGTGTCTTGTCTTCCTTAATAATAACTGCTGCGTTCTCGTCGAACTTGATGTAAGAGCCGTCTGCACGACGGAGACCCTTAGCACTTCTAACGATTACAGCCTTAACAACGTCGCCTTTCTTAACAATACCGCCGGGAGCAGCCTTCTTAACTGCACATACAACTACATCTCCGATGTTAGCATATCTTCTGCCTGTACCACCGAGAACTCTGATGCACATAAGCTCCTGAGCGCCTGTGTTATCGGCAACCTTCATATAACTCTGTTGCTGAATCACTTTTTTATCCTCCTAATAAGGTTTCCCTGAATTTCGGCACATATTTTCTCAATGTACCCTCATAAAGGATCAATTATTTTGCTTTTTCGATGATCTGAACAAGTCTCCATCTCTTTGTCTTGGAGAGGGGTCTTGTTTCCATTACTTCAACCTTGTCGCCAATGTTGCACTCGTTCTTTTCGTCATGAGCGTGGATCTTAGTTGTGCGTTTGATGATCTTGCTGTAAACCTTGTGCTTTACATTATCCTGAATAGCTACAACAATTGTTTTGTCCATCTTGTCGCTGACAACGATACCAACTCTTGTCTTTCTCAAGTTGCGTGTTTCTGTCATAACTCTTTATCCTCCACTTATGCGTTCTTCTCGTTGAGAATTGTCTTTACTCGAGCAATGTCTTTCTTAACATCTGCGATCTTGTGGGGGTTGTCGAGCTGGTTAATTGTGTTCTGGAAACGAAGATTGAAGAGCTCTTCCTTAAGGTCCTTAAGCTTCTTGTTCAAATCTTCAACAGACATTTTTCTAATATCTTTAGTATTCACAGCTTACTCCTCCACTTCCTCAGTCTGCTCCTTAACAACAAACTTACATTTGATGGGGAGCTTGTGCATTGCAAGACGCATAGCCTCTCTTGCGATTTCCTCGGATACGCCGTTCATCTCGAACAATACTCTGCCGGGCTTAACAACGGCTACCCAATATTCGGGTGAACCCTTACCGGAACCCATTCGAGTTTCAGCGGGCTTTTCTGTAATAGGCTTGTCAGGGAATATCTTAATCCAAACCTGACCGCCACGACGGATGTATCTTGTCATAGCAATACGAGCTGCTTCAATCTGATTTGCTGTGATCCAAGCGGGCTCCATAGCTACCAAACCGTACTGACCGTTTGATATTGTGTTACCTCTGGATGCCTTACCCTTAAGGCGGCCTCTCTGAACACGTCTGTATTTAACTCTCTTAGGCATTAACATTAGTGTTCGCCTCCTTCAGTGTTTTTAGGAGCACGGGGTGCTCTGCGTGTATTGTTACGGTCACCCTTGTTATCTCTGTTGAATCTTCTTCTGGGTCTGTCTGTCTTTTCCTCTGTTGTCTTTACAACATCGGAGAGAACCTCACCCTTGTAGATCCAAACCTTGATACCAATCTTACCGTAGGTTGTGTTTGCTTCCCAGAAGCCGTAATCAATGTCAGCTCTGATTGTCTGAAGCGGAATTGTACCTTCGTGGTAGTGCTCTGTACGAGCAATTTCAGCGCCACCGAGACGACCGCTACATGCGATCTTAATACCCTTTGCGCCGAGACGCATTGTTCTTCCGATTGCCTGCTTCATAGCACGGCGGAAGCCGATTCTTCTCTCGAGCTGGCTTGCAATGTTTTCAGCTACGAGCTGTGCGTCCATATCAACAGGCTTAACCTCAACAACATTAACTGCTGCCTTCTTGCCTGTAAGCTTTTCAACCTCTTCGCGGAGCTTCTCTATTTCAGAGCCGCCCTTACCGATAATCATACCGGGCTTTGCGCAGTGGATGAATACCTTTACTGTCTCGTTGGAATCTCTCTCGATCTCGATCTTGGAGATGCCTGCTGCGAGAAGCTTATTCTTGAGATGCTCTCTCAAGTTATAGTCAGATACAAGGATGTCGCCGAACTTCTCGTCAGAAGCGTACCATCTTGAATCCCAATTCTTGATTACGCCAACACGCAATCCATGAGGGTTAACTTTCTGTCCCATTTCAGCGTCCTCCTTACTCTTTTTCTGCCACAGCAAGTGTGATGTGGCTTGTTCTCTTAAGTATTCTGTTCGCGCTTCCCTTACCTCTGGGCATTACTCTCTTGAGCATATGGCTTCCGGCGGTTACGAAGCACTCGGAAACGTAAAGTTTCGATTTATCCATTTGATTGTTGTTCTCAGCATTTGCTACTGCGCTCTTAAGGAGCTTCTCAAGGTACTCACAAGCTCTCTTGGGAGTGTTCTTAAGAATACCTGCTGCCAATTCAACATCCTTGCCACGAATGAGGTCAAGAACGATCTGCACCTTGCGAGGAGCAATGCGAACATCTTTAAGGTATGCTTTTGCTTCCATTGTGATGTGAGCCTCCTATTATTTACCGTTATTGGATGTCTTGGATCCTGCGTGACCCTTGAATGTTCTGGTAAGAGCAAACTCGCCGAGCTTGTGACCTACCATATCCTCAATTACATATACCGGAACATGGTTCTTAACGTTATGAACAGCGATTGTGTGTCCAACGAATTCCGGGAATATTGTAGAAGAACGGGACCAAGTCTTGATAACCTTCTTTTCGTTCTTCTCGTTCATAGCCTGGATGCGGTTGAAGAGCTTTTCTTCTACATAAGGCATTTTCTTCAAACTTCTGCTCATTATTCTCTCCTCCCTTATCTGCCGTTTCTGCGTTTAACGATATACTTGTTGGTTCTTGCCTTCTTGTTTCTTGTCTTAAGACCAAGAGCAGGCTTACCCCAAGGAGTTACAGGACCGGGACGACCAACAGGGGACTTACCTTCACCACCACCGTGAGGGTGATCGCAGGGGTTCATTACAGAACCACGAACTGTAGGACGGATACCCATGTGGCGTGTCTTACCAGCCTTACCAACCTTAATTGTGTTGTGCTCGATGTTACCAATCTGACCGATTGTTGCCTTGCAGTCAAGTCTTACAAGACGAACCTCACCGGAGGGGAGACGAACCTGAGCCATTCCGTTCTCCTTAGCCATAAGCTGAGCCTGTGCACCTGCAGAACGAACGAGCTGGCCACCCTTACCGGGATAAAGCTCAATGTTGTGAATGATTGTACCTACGGGAATGTTCTCGATAGGAAGTGTGTTACCGGGCTTGATATCAGCCTCAGCACCTGTTGTAAGAACATCGCCGTCTGTTACTCCGTAAGGAGCAATTACATAGCTCTTGTTACCAGTCTCATCCTGGAGGAGTGCAATGTAGGATGTTCTGTTGGGGTCGTACTCGATACCAACTACTGTTGCATTACCCTCAGCTCTCTTGAAGTCGATGAGTCTGTACTTCTGCTTGTTTCCGCCACCATGGTGACGAACTGTGATCTTACCGTAGTTGTTACGGCCGGAATGCTTTTTCTTTGTTTCGATCAAAGACTTTTCAGGAGTAAACTTTGTTACTTCATCAAAGGACGCTACCGACATATGTCTTCTTGACGGTGTGGTAGGCTTGTATTTCATTGTTGCCATGTTAACTTCCTCCCACTATCAGTTCAAGCCGTTGAAGAACTCGATTTCCTTAGAAGATGCTGTAAGTGTTACGATAGCCTTCTTCCATTCAGCTGTGTAGCCGAAGTGATAACCAAGTCTTTTCGGTTTCTTCTTCATATTAATTGTATTAACCTTAGCAACCTTTACATTGAAGAGCTCTTCAACTGCAGCTGCGATTTCAGGCTTTGTTGCATTCTTTGCAACCTTGAATGTGTATCTCTTTGAAGATATACCATCCATAGATTTCTCTGTGATAATCGGTTTAATGATTATGTCCTGAGCAAATTTCATTATGCGTATACCTCCTGCAATTTTTCAACAGCAGCCTGTGCGAACACGATTGTATTGCAGTTCAGGATGTCGTATGTGTTGATTGTGTTTGTATATGCTACCTTAACGCCTGCAATGTTGGAAAGGCTCTTTACAACCATAGCGTTAGGGGCATCAAGAACTACAAGGCTCTTCTTACCTGCACCGATAGCGGAAAGCATTGCTGCCATTGTCTTTGTCTTGAATTCTGTTGCTGCGATAGAATCTACAACGATCATCTCGTTGCTTGCAACCTTGGAGCTGAGTGCACTGAAGAGTGCGATCTGCTTAACCTTCTTGTTCATCTTGGTTGTGTAGGAACGGGGCTTAGGACCAAGAGCTATACCACCGTGTGTCCACTGAGGAGATCTTGTTGAACCCTGTCTTGCTCTACCTGTACCCTTCTGTCTCCAGGGCTTACGACCGCCACCGGAAACCTCACTTCTTGTAAGTGTTGACTGAGTACCCTGTCTCTGGTTAAGAAGATATGCTCTAACTGCTGCATGGAGGACAGCCTCGTTGACATCAGCACCGAAGATCATATCGGACAAAGCCATTTCGCCAACCTGAGTGCCGGTCATATTTACAACTTTAATATTTGGCATTTTCTATTCCTCCTTTGACTTATGCTTTAACGCTGTTTCTGAGAACAACGATACCGTTACGGGCACCGGGAACTGCACCCTTAACTGCGATAAGGTTCTTTTCAGCGTCTACTTTAACTACTTCAAGGTTAAGTACTGTAAGCTTTTCGTTACCGTACTGACCTGCCATTTTCTTGTTTTTGAATACTCTTGAAGGTGTTGAGTTAGCACCCATAGAACCAACCTGACGGTGGATAGGACCTGTACCGTGAGTTGCCTGAAGCATGTGGTGACCCCATCTCTTAACTGCACCTGAGTAACCGTGACCCTTTGTAATGCCTGTAATGTCGACCTTGTCGCCTGCTGCGAAGGTATCGGCTGCTATTACATCGCCTACGCTGTAATCAGCTGCGTTGTCAAATCTGAATTCCTTAAGGTGTTTCTTTGCAGGTACTCCTGCTTTCTCGAAGTGACCCTTGAGAGGCTTGTTTACATGCTTGGGGGATACGTCCTCAAAACCAAGCTGTACGGCATTGTAGCCATCTGTTTCGGTAGTTTTCTTCTGTGCTACCACACAAGGACCGGCCTCGATAACTGTTACAGGGATTACTGCGCCATTGTCAGCGAAGATCTGTGTCATACCGAGCTTCTTACCGATAATTCCTTTTTTCATTTTTGCTTCCTCCATTAATTTAAGGTTATTGGTTAACGGTTTGTCTTAGTCGGAGCCGCCGACCCGTTAACTTGACCTCTCCGTCATCATAGGGTGCATAAGTGGAATTTACACTCTACTGTGCGGTTGGGTTTGGCTTTTTCGTTGAATTAAAGCTTAACTTCGATTTCAACGCCTGCAGGGAGCTCAAGTCCCATGATAGCATCAGCAACCTTCTTTGAGGGCTTGATGATCTCGATGAGTCTCTTGTGAGTACGCTGTTCAAACTGCTCACGGCTATCCTTATACTTGTGTACAGCACGAAGGATTGTGATTATTTCCTTCTCTGTAGGAAGCGGAATAGGACCGGATACTGTAGCACCGTTTCTCTTAGCTGCCTCTACGATCTTTTCAGCTGTAGCATCAACCAACTTGTGGTCGTAGCCCTTGATTCTTACTCTGATCTTCTCGTTTACTGCCATTTTGCTTTCCTCCTTATTAATATAGAACTTTTACGGGGACATTTGCTCTACACCGTCCCGTGTGTTTCCATCACCCACTTAACAAAACCGAACTAATCGCCCGTGGCGAGCCAGTTCGGATAAATGCAAGCAAGTGATCTGCCTCGGTTTTACCAAGGGGAAGACGCACCCGACCTCACATTTGCTGCCGTGTGAATCAACGCACTCCACGAAAATTCCCTACGAGTACCATAGCAGTGAGGTACCGTAGCAACCTTTCGCTTCTCCGTGCGTTAAGCCTTGATATTTTACCATATAAATAATTAAATGTCAATATTTTTTCAGAATTTTTTTATCCCTATTTCGTCAAACGCCAAAATGAAAGTGTCATTTTTGTGTACTTTGACGAATTTTTAGTGTAAATTCCGTATTTTGCATCCATTTTTATCCCATTTTTCTCTTATAAAAGGCTGGTTTTTTCAAAAATTTCGTATACTTGCACAAATCGCTCCTATCAATGCCTGATTTTTTCCTTCATTTTAATTAATTATATATAATAAAGGGCGAAGATTCACTCTTCGCCCCGTGTAATTCAGTAATAATTAAAAAGTCCATTCATATTATTTTGTTTTATTCTTCAAAATGGACAAAGACGGAACAAGCACTCATAGCTTACGAAGTAATCATAGCTTGCGAAGCACTCATAACTTGTCGCAGGCAATCATAGTTGACAGAAATGACAGGTCATTTCTGTCCATAATATGCGTTCGGTCCGTGCTTTCTGTCGTAGTGCTTACGGAGAAGAACCTCCTGCATTCTTGTGGTTTCGCCGTTTGCCTGGAGCATAAGCATTTCTGTATTGTAGGACATCATTGCCACCTGCTCAAGAACTACAGCTGCCTCCACGGATGCCTTAGCATCCTTGCCCCATGTAAAGGGACCGTGAGAGTGAACCAGTGCAGCGTGCATCTGCTCTGCTCCGATATCCTTAATAGCCTCAAGAATTACTGTTCCTGTCTCCTTTTCATACTGACCCTTAATCTCTGCCTCGGTCATTTTCCTTGTACATGGAATAGCTGTACCGAAGTAATCTGCGTGGGTTGTACCGTAGGGCGTAATGCTCCTGCCGGCCTGAGCATAAATAGTCGCCCATGGGGAATGGGTATGAGTTACACCACCGATTTCCGGATATGCCTTATAAAGCTCAAGATGAGTAGGAGTATCGGAGGAGGGCTTAAGAGTACCCTCTACAACATTACCGTCAAGGTCAAGAACAGGGAGCATATCGGGGGTAAGCTCATCGTACTCTACTCCCGAGGGCTTAATAACCACAAGCCCCTTCTCTCTGTCTATACCACTTACATTACCCCATGTAAATGTAATAAGATTGTATTTAACCAGCATCATATTGGCTTCATATACTTGTTTTTTAAGCTCTTCTAACATAATATATCTCCTTTAGAGTGATTTTCTGCTTTTATAATAACAAATAATTATACCAAAGTCAATAACAACAGTAAAAATTGTAAATACTATACTTAGAGCTTTATTTTTGTTCTTTTTATACATAAAGCCCGTTCACAGTCGCAAAAAAGTGAGCAAATTCCCAAAAATTGACGATTTCAAAATACTTGTTGCTTTTTTTACGATTCTATGTTATAATGCATACGTATGGAAAACATTACCTACGCTTATTTACAACTATTTGATTTATAGCCCCTTCTTATAATAGTGATATTACATCAGGAGTTTATATATGAGAAAAACCTACCGTGTTTTCAAATATTTCTTTCCGGCAATGATATTTGCCTTTGCCTTAGTTTCAATAATTGGTGCTGTTGCATTTTCGACAGATTACGATACAGAAGCACTCACCCTTGATTTCGGCTCATCTATGGTAAGCATTTTTATGATATTGATAGCGTTGACATTCATAGCGTCCGTTGTTTTAAGTGTTATTGTGAGAAAGCTTCATTTTGAACGAATCAAAAAGCACACACGCCTTACCTCCTTCTGTGGATTCTTTGCATCCATTACAGGACTTGGTGCCTTTATACAGGAAATTGTGAAGGTTGCCGGTAGCACCAGGACTTTTACAATCCTTGGAATTGTAAGATTAATTCTTACCCTTGCAGTATGTGCTTATTTCGCCATAGAGGCGTTACCCAGATTTATAAACAGAAAATGG
This sequence comes from Clostridia bacterium, assembly GCA_017451485.1. GTDB lineage: Bacteria > Bacillota > Clostridia > Oscillospirales > CAG-272 > RGIG2000. The sequence goes on from JAFTOG010000051.1 coordinate 44,786, forward strand.
GTAATCATCCCAGCATATATAAGACAAGCTCTTTCCGCATCATCAATCATATGGGCTGTGCTCGGTATATTTGATGTATACTTTTATCCTGCCGACGGCTTACTCACAACAAGTATTCTCTACAACGGAAAAATCATAGCCTATACAGCAATCGCTATGTTCTTTATATTTGAGGGTGTGCGTGAGTTTGCTAAGCCGAAGTACGGTATGCTTGTCTTCTCTGCACTATTCACCTCTCTCATTACCTTTGCACTTTCCGCAAGTATGATTTTGGCACTTATTGTCGGTGGAATCAAAGAAAATTATCTCGGCTTTACACTTTTTGATCATTTCTTTACAATCGGCATCGGCTTATTCTCCATGTCAAGAGTATATTCTATTCTCAAAACCTTAAGACTTACTATTCTCAGCGGAGAGTATGAACCTATATCTAAAGCATAGAACAGGCAGTCGCCTGCTTATACTAAACAAAAAAGAGCGAGTGATCGCTCTTTTTTGTTGCGTACAAATTCTTTAAGGAGATTTTTCCGAGTAATGCACCGACAGAGGGGAGCTGCCCTCCTGTGACCGACATTAAAGGAGAACTTCAAGAAACTATTATGGAGTCGGACACAGGTCTCCCCACCTTACACGAGTTAGCATAAGCTAACTCATTCGGTAAAATTATTAGTTAGCCTCCGCTAACTGACTATATTTTACTATAAAAAAATCTGTTTGTCAATACCTTTTTTAAAATTTCTTTTTCATCTAAAAGAAAAGTTTGTATTGATTTTTTTTGTTGTATGTGATAAAATAAACTAAACGAAACGGAGGTGAGCCTTATGCTACTACAGGAATCGGGAGAAATGTATATAGAAACCATATATGTGCTTTCGCAGAGCTCGTCCTTTGTCCGTGCCGTAGATGTGGGAGAAAAGATGGGATTTTCGAAGCCCAGCGTAAGCCGAGCTATGGGACTCCTTAAGGACGGAGGATATATTACCGTCGACCCACACGGAGCTATCTCACTTACAAAAAAAGGGCAGGAGGTGGCTGAAAAGATGTATGAAAGACATCAGATTATCGCCTCTCTTCTTATTAAGCTTGGCGTTGACCCTGACACAGCCACAGAGGACTCCTGCAAGATAGAGCATGTTATAAGCGATACTACCTTTGAAAAGATAAAGGAATGTGCTACAAAGCTATAAGCAGCACAATAAATAATAAGCTGTTTGCAATGCAGATTGCAAACAGCTTTCTTATTTTCTCTTACCGATATATGATTTTATATATTTCCACTTACCGAGGGACTCGGGGGCATCTAAAAAGGGCACATCCAGTGAGCCACAGTTTAGAGGTATTACCTCCTCCTCAATTTAACTATAGAGTCAAGTGCTTTTTGAAAAATTTGTAAAAATTTTGGGCGTTGCAGTATTTCAACTCAACGCCCAAAGCTATATTTCGGTTATTTTTTTGCATCAAAGTCTATAACAAGCCTTGTGTGAGCAAATGTTGCCCTTCTATATGTAACCCCGGCATAATTAAGCATACGCTTGGAGGCTATGGTGGCGTCTGTCTTTTCATACTTGTCGGAAAGATAAACTACCTCCTTGATTCCTGCCTGGATAATAGCCTTCGCACATTCGTTACATGGGAAAAGGTCAACATATATTCTGGAGCCTGTAAGATTTTTCCCTCTTGCGTTAAGTATGGCATTAAGCTCTGCGTGTACAACAAAGGGATATTTAACCTTCGAAAACTCGCCCTCTCTTTCCCAAGGAAATTCATCATCGGGGCACCCTGCAGGAAATCCGTTATAGCCCGTGGAAAGGATACGGTTCTCTCCGTCTACGATGCAGGCACCAACCTGTGTGCTCGGGTCCTTAGAACGCATAGAGGCAAGAAATGCTACGCCCATAAAATATTCGTCCCAGCTGATATAATCTTCTCTTTTCATAAAATCTCCTTTACAAAGAAAGCTTCTGTTTATATAATAGCATACCGTTTACACTTTTGCAAGAAAAATCGCAATACCTGACGGATAATTAATCGGTAAGGATATCTGCTCCCACAGATTAGCTCTGCAATATAAAATCCTATCTTGTAAAATGAAGCCTTGCATACCCACATTTTCGGCACAGCTCCTCTGATGCATAACGGTTCCTAAAGCCCTCGGCTATGGCTACGGCTCTTTCAGAGGTTACGATCTTATCAAGCTCTGTGTCAAATATATTACCGAGAGCAATGTTCCCCTCACTGTCAAGACAGCATGGGACAACGGTGCCGTCCGCAAGTATTCCTATCTGGTCACGGAGTCCGTAGCAGAATACCCTGTCTCCATTATCGCAGGCAGTAATATCGGGCCATTCAAAACGGTCTCCGTATTCAAGATATATCCCATCCCGAAGCCTGATGCCTCTTGTGTTTTCTGCCCATTCACCCTCTATTTCTCTTTTAAGAAGGTTTAGTGCCATTTCGTTTCTGCCACCGTCATAGCCCTTATTCCAAAGGCGAAAAACCACAATAATTCCTTTGTCCGACGCTTTTTTTGCATAGTCTGTAAGGCTACGTACATACCTTTTATAAGCTTCTTCATTACCGTCCTCAAAGCTATGGAGAGAAAGGTTTACCTTGTGCAGATTTTCAAGGAGCTCCTCCCCTCTTTTCCAAAGAAGGGTGCCGTTTGTGGTTATTATGGATTTATAGCCACTCTCCCTTGCCATTTTAAGAAATTCCGGTAAATAAGGGTGAGTGAGTGGCTCCCCCATAAGATGGTAATATATATACTCCGTATAGCCCTTAAGCCTCTCAAGCACCAGGGCAAATTCCTCTCTGCTCATTCTTTTCGGTGCCCTTTTATGCCCGTGACAGAAGGAGCAATTCATATTACAAATATTTGTTATTTCTATATATGCCTTTTTGTACATCATATTCCCCTGATTAAAGATTTTTACAAAAGCTCAATTGTCTTTATTCCGTTTTTTAATTTTATAAAGCGAAGCTCGTTAAGAGTCATTTTATGAAGCATATGGTCTCCTCACTTTACAATTTAACAAGTGTATTATCGCAAAAGGTATATATGTCTTCTTTTTTGAACCCGAATGCGGATTTTTGTGTGCTTATATGGGGTTCAAAAGTAAAAGCCTCCACAGAGGATAATTTTTCTCTGTTTCCCTTTTCTATATAAATTCTGTCATTTTTATTTTTTACTATGGAGTGACCGAGATTACCAAGAAAGTCAAGATTTACATATCCTAATATTTTTATTTCATTGTTTATATAATGGAAAAGCTCCTCAAAGGTGGTATCGGTATTTACAAAGCTATGCATAGCCTCGTGCAGGTGTTCCTCTGCTTCAAGTCCTCTTTTCCATTCGATATTTTGAATACAATCTATATCCGTGACCACATATCCGTTTTCCACAATTAAGGTTCTTGCATAGTCGCCCCATACAGAGTCCCTTTGCGGACTTAAATCAATGGTAATAATATCATTATGCTTTATTTGTCTGTCATCGGTTTTGTACTCCCGTCCCGATACCGAAGCTGCGGTCCCATCTCCCGAGAAGATAAAAGCTCCCACATCCCAATACCAAAAGGAATCTGCACCGTGAGATAGCATATATTCCTCACATAATCCTCTGAGCTCAATCAGTGTCATTCCGGATACAATAATTTTCGAAGCATATTCCATAGTATCACGGCTCAAGTCCTGCATTTGACGGATAGTCATAGATTCTCCTTTGATGTGTTTACAGATGTTACTAAAATTCGTCTTATCTCTCCGCAAAGGTGCAATAATACTTTTATTTCTTTCTGATCCACTATATTCGCATTTGCAAAAAGCTCTAACCAATACTCGGTTTCGTAGCACTCCTTTAAGGCAATTTGAAGCTTAGAAATAAAATCAAGCTTACTTTGTGCATAATCGGCTTCTCGTATGTTAGCACCAATACTTGTTGACGATCTTTCAAATTGATTTTTCAGGGAATAGTGACCTTCGATTTTGCTTGTGAATTTTAAAGTCTTTACAGTGAGATTCATGGATAATGAAGCTAACTTATTTTCCCTCTTAATTTCTCCTTTTTAGTGAAATCTCGCCAAGGATTACTTGGCGAGATGAAGTCACTATGTGATGAAGTCCGAAAGCCGGATGAAATCGAAACCTGTGTTTTCGGTTAAATTAAATCCACCATTGTCCGCTTTATCTATGGAGTCTACGAAAAAAACGGTATCAAAATGGTATCACCGATACTACCCCAAAAGCACACTTTTTTGTTCGATTAATTATACCATAAAGCTGAATAAGCACAAGAGGTTTATGGCAATATCATCAAAGAATGATTAAATAACGGATTGCTTATCACGCAGAGAAAATTTTGACCTTTATTCCCACTCGATGGTGCCGATAGGCTTGGGTGTGAGATCAAGGAGAACACGGTTAATTCCCTCTACCTCGTGGGTTATACGGTCTGTGATCTTGTGGAGCACGGAATAGGGAATCTCCTCAATGGTTGCGGACATAGCATCCTTTGTGTTTACGGCACGAATGATTGCAGGCCAGCCCTCATATCTCTTATTATCTCTTACGCCAACACTCTTAAAATCGGGAACTGCGATAAAATACTGCCATACCTTCTCAGCAAGTCCACAGTTATCAAATTCCTCACGGAGAATAGCATCTGCCTCACGGAGAGCATGGAGCCTATCTCTTGTGATTGCACCGAGGCAACGAACACCGAGGCCGGGACCGGGGAAGGGCTGACGGTAAACCATAGCATGGGGGAGACCAAGAGCCTCACCAACTACTCTGACCTCGTCCTTGTAAAGGAGCTTAACGGGTTCTACAAGCTCAAACTGCATATCCTCGGGAAGACCGCCAACATTGTGATGAGCCTTAACACCGTCGGATTCAAGAATATCGGGGTAAATAGTACCCTGAGCAAGGAAGGAAATACCCTCAAGCTTAGAGGCCTCCTCGTCAAACACCTTGATGAACTCTCCACCAATTATCTTTCTCTTTTTCTCAGGCTCGGAAACGCCCTTGAGAAGGTCGAGGAAACGGTCTGTAGCGTCAATATAGATAAGGTTGGCATCGAGCTCCTTACCGAAAATCTCTACAACCTGCTCACTCTCACCCTTACGCATAAGACCGTGATTTACATGCACACATACAAGCTGTCTGCCGATAGCCTTAATAAGGAGAGCAGCAACAACGGAGGAGTCAACTCCACCGGAAAGAGCAAGAAGCACCTTTTTGTCGCCAACCTGAGCACGAATCTCAGCAACCTGCTCGTCAATGAACTTGTTAGCAAGGTCAAAATCAGTAATACGTTTCATAGAATCGGGTCTGATGTTTGAATTCATAATAATACCCCCAAAATGTATAATAAGGATTGAATTTGTCGAATTTTTAACAATAATATTATATATCTATTATCCCCCTCTTGTCAAGAAAAATCGTTTATATGGTTATACATAATTTTAAAAAAACTTAAAATTTTTTTTGTATAACATTTTAAAATACATCATTTTAATATTTTTCTATTGACAACACAGAGCCAATGTAATAAAATATTATTAATAAAATAGGTTTCAGGGCAGGGTGAAATTCCCGATCGGCGGTAGAGTCCGCAAGCGAAAGCAGAACCGTTGCAATTACGGTACCGGCAGTTAAAGTCTGATATGAAGAAATCATTTTTCATTTCTTTGCCCTGCATGGGCTTTTTTTATTGCTTTAACAGGCTTTCCCTGTTCAATTATTACTTTCCGAGGTGCTTATGAACTCAAAAACAAAAAAGCTGGCACTCCTTGGCATGTTCAGTGCCTTTGCCTATATTCTTACCGTTATTACAAGAATACCTATATCCAGCGTTCCCTTTCTCCAATACGACCCAAAGGACTTTATTATTGTAATTTTAGGCTTTATTATGGGACCCGTACCCGCTATGGGAGTAACAGCTGTGGTATGCCTTATTGAGGCTGTTACAATATCCTCAACAGGTCTTATCGGCTTTGTAATGAATGTTATATCCACAGCATCCTTTGCCTGCGTGGCATCCCTTATTTACAAGAAAAAGCGTACACTGGGTGGTGCAATTTTCGGTCTTGTAATCGGTGTTATAACAATGTGTGGTATAATGCTACTGTGGAATTACCTTATTACACCCTTATATATGTCCCTTGACAGAGATATTATAAAATCAATGCTGCTACCCGTATTTCTCCCATTTAACTTAATCAAAGGCAGTATAAATGCTGCCCTTGCCATGCTTCTTTATAAGCCCGTGGTAAAGGCACTTAAAACAACCAAGCTGGTGGAGGGAGTCGAAAGAAAAAACGATGTAAAAATCTCGGTTATTGCCGTTTGTATCCTCGTGCTGGCATCCTGCGTACTCGGTATTCTCATCATTAAAGGAATTATATAGCTATGGAAAAGATAACAGCAAAAGTAACCGATACAGGCGTACCCTATGTACACCTGACAAACATACCCAAAATAGATATTTTCAAGACCTTTGACTGTGGGCAGTGCTTTCGCTTTGACCCTGTACAAATGTACGGTAACGAATATGAATACGGTGGAGTTGCCTACGGAAAATATGTGGTTTTTGCACAAAATTCCCCATACGAGTTGAAAATTTACGGTACAACACCTGAGGAATACGATTTCCTCTGGCGTTCCTATCTTGCCCTTGATACGGACTATGAGGATATAAACAATTGCATTATTTCAGTAACAAAATCCCATCATATGGAAAGGGCTGTTTTATACGGTGACGGAATAAGGATCCTCAGGCAAGAGCCCTGGGAGGCTGTCTGCTCCTTTATCATATCTCAGAACAACAATATACCGAGAATAAAAAAGATAATTTCAGCTCTTTGCGAAAGGTACGGTGCCCCCATTGTCTGTGGAAAAAATACATATTACGCCTTTCCCGATGCCTCCACGCTTTTCGAGGCGGGAGAGGAGGCTATATTTGCCTTGAAAACAGGCTTTCGTGCCAAGTACATAATAGATGCGTCAAGAAGCGTATCAACCAATGAAACCGACCTTAGTGCCATAATAAAAGAGGAAAGCTTCGACACCTGTGTGGACATTTTATGTAAAATCAAGGGTGTGGGCTTAAAGGTTGCCTCCTGTGCCCTGCTCTTCGGCTTTGGAAAAACAGAGGCGTTTCCTATTGATGTATGGATGAGGCGTGCCCTTGAAAAATACTTCCCGGACGGTATAGATATCAAGGCTCTTGGCAAGAGTGCAGGTATTGCTCAGCAGTATCTGTTCTATTATGAGAGGTACAACAAGGATGAAATATAAGCTCAATAATAAAACCGTTATAATCACCGGTGCCTCCTCGGGTATTGGCAAGACCCTTGCATTCAAGCTGATTCGTGACTACGGCTGTACGGTTATAGCCATAGCAAGAAACGAGAAGAGGCTAACCCTTGCAAGGAATGAGCTTGGGGACCTGTCGGACAGATACATAATCCGTCCCTTTGATGTATCCTGCAAGGAAAAATGGACAGAATTAGCCTGTGAGCTTGAAAATACAGACACTCCATGCCATATTTTGATAAATTGTGCAGGTGTTCTTCCTAAATTCAGAGCAGGACAGACAAGCGAGGAGACACGGAAAATATTTGACATAAACTTTTTCTCCCAGGTGTACTCCTGCGAGGCACTCACTCCCATTCTTGAAAAAACCGGAGACGGAGCTATCATCAATGTGTCAAGCTCCTCTGCCCTCTGCCCCTTTGCAGGTGTGAGTGCTTATACAGCCTCCAAGGTTGCATCGGAGAGATATACAGCCTCCCTTGCCTGTGAGAGTAAAATGCTTATTTGCTGTGTGCTACCCGGGTTTATAAAAACCGATATAATGAAAAATCAGGGAGCAAGTGAAAAAGAGTCCCGACTCTTTAACAAAATCTGCTCCGACCCCGAAAAAAGTGTACGCAAAATGCTCCGTCGCATAAGACGGAGAAAATCCCGTATTATAGTGGGGGCTGATGCCCACCTTATGAATTTTATGTTCAAGCTTTTCCCCAAAAAGGCTCCGAGAATCATAACCTGGTTTTTGAAGAAAACAAAGCTTGAAATATTCAAGGAAATATAAAAGGACGAGAAATTCTCGTCCTTTTGATTTTACATAAACAGGCAAAGAAGCAGGGGGATAAAAATTGCCGGCAAAAGATTTGCCACCTTGATTTTGGTAACTCCTATCATATTTAAGCCTATGGCAAAGATTATCAGCGAGCCTGATGCAGTCATCTGTGCCATTACATAATCGGAAATAAACCCACTTACCGCATCGGCACAAAGCTCAATTGCTCCCTGGTATATGAACACACATATTGCGGAAAGTGCTGTACCTATACCAAGGGTTGCCCCGAATACGATGGAGCTGATTGTGTCAAGGGTCGCCTTTGCATATAGAGTGGATTGTTCTGTGCCTCCCGAAAGACCGCTTTCTATAGCTCCCGTAATTGCCATAGCCCCTACGCAGAAAAGAATGGTGGCAGACACAAAGGATTTTGCAAGTCCCCTCTCGCTTACTATTTCGTTTCCGTCCCCGTCGTATTTCTTTTTAGTCAGCTTTCTCTCTACGAAGGCACCGAGGGTATTAAGATGCTTATCTATATCTATAAGCTCTCCTATAAGAGTTCCTATAACTATAGAAAGTATAAGCACCAGGGTGTTCTGATTTTTGAAGGCTCCCTCTATACCTATGTAAATGACGCAAAGTCCCACAGCCTTCATAAGCTTATCCGGTATGGCAGCGAGTCTTTTACTTTTCTTAAGAATATTCGTTATAAGCACCCCGATAAGAGCACCTACAACAATACCCACAGAGTTTACAATAGTTCCCAAAAGTATCATTTGTGCTTTTCCTCATATATTTTATCTGCAAGAGCACAGAAGTCGGAAATGCTTAGCTTCTCTCCTCTGATGTTCATATCAAAACCCAATTCGCCAATAATCTGTCCTATTCTCTCCTTGCTTACATATGGCAGAGATGAGGACAGGGAATTGAGCATAGTCTTTCTCCTTTGGGCAAAGGCTCCGGAAATCACCTCAAAGAGTGTCTTTTCATCCTTTACCGAATAGGGACTTTCTCCGTACAGCTCAATTCTTATAACTGCTGAGGTTACACTGGGAGCAGGGAGAAAATTACCGGGGGAAACGGTAAAGAGCTTTTTTACTCTTCCGTAATAATTAAGTGATGCTGTAATTGCTCCGTATTCGCTATCCCTCTCGCTGGCAGAAAGACGGTCTGCTACCTCCTTCTGCACCATTACTGTAATGGAGGTCAGCATTCCTCTGCCCTCCTCAAGGAGCTTCATTATAATCGGTGTGGTGATATAATAAGGCAGATTTGCACATACTGAAACAGAGGAGCCTCCAAAGTGCTCTCTAATAAAGCTCTTTAGCTCCAGCTTCAAAAAGTCCTCATTTACCACGCTTATATTATCATATTCAGCCAGGGTCTCGCCTAAAATAGGGATAAGAGTCCTGTCTATTTCCACAGCCACAACCTTGTCATAGCATTGACAAAGCTGAGCAGTAAGAGCTCCGATACCGGGTCCAATCTCCAGAACGGCACTTTCTCCGTCTACGTTCACCTCCCTGTGATAGGAATAGCTCTCATTAGCTATATCCTCGGGAATGGCAGGGTTAATAAGGAAGTTCTGACCAAAGCCCTTTTTTGTATCAGTACCGTATTTTTCCATTATATTTTTAACGGTTTTTATGTTACATAAATTCATATTTTACCCCTTGACAAAATCGGTCTTTTGTAGTAAAATTCATATGGCAATTGAACAGATGCTGGTGTAGCACAGTGGTAGTGCAGCTGATTCGTAATCAGCAGGTCATGAGTTCGAGTCTCACCACCAGCTCCACTAAAGGACGGAGCCTACGGGAATCTGTCTTTTTTTATCCCATCAAAAGGGAGTAATTATCCTGCAAGGATGAAATTACAACACACAAAGTATACCACAAATCCCTTGTTAAGTCAATACGGGTTTTTATACTCACGGATTTTGATACGCTGATAATTTGTAAAATTTTTCCGTTGACTTAATGACCAAAATATGGTAAAATTATACTAATACACACGTGACTTAAAACAGATTATTATATTTCATAAACAATATTTTACATTTTATGCGTAAAAACACAAAATATTGTTGACAAATAATTGAATTTGTAGTATAATTAAGATGTTGAGAGGTCAACCAAATAATAATTATAGGAGATTTTTTATGGAAAATGTAGTTGTTTCCAATTTTATGTTAGCACTTGATAGAATAACAAAAAACACTAAGAGAGTAATTGATTCTGTTCTTAAGGATCACGGTCTCCGTAGCACACATGCGTCCTGCTTCTTCAGAATTTGTGAATTTCCCGATGGACTTTCCTCTTCTCAGCTTGCATCTGCATGTGGAGTTGACAAGGCGTTTATCTCCCGTATCACAGCTGAGCTTATTGAAGGAGATTATATCATAAAGGATCCTGGTCCCAAGGGTATAATCTACAAGCGTAAGTACATACTTACTGAAAAGGGCAAGGCTGTCTATAAGGCTCTTACCGATGCTCTTACAGGTATTATCGCTGAGGTTAACCACGAGATACCCGCTGAAAAGCTTGCAATCTTTGATGAGGTGCTTAATTCACTTGACAAGGGTATTATTGATTATCTTAAAGGAGGAATATAACCAATGTACGATCCTAATTACAAAGTAAAAGATTTTTACAGCTATCTCGAAAGAGCTAAGGACCTTTACGGCTCTAAGGCTGTTTTCAGATTCAACAAGAAGGAAGAGGTTGTAGATGTTACCTATGAGGAGTTTTTTGATCTCGTATGCAAGACAGCTCTTGCTCTCAAGGAGCTTGGCATAGCGGGAAAGAAGGTTATCCTTATCGGTGAAACAAGCGTTCAGTGGATTGCATCCTATCTTGCAACAGTTATCGCTGACGGTGTTATCATTCCTCTCGACCCCAATCTCTTGGAGGATGAGATAATTAAGTTTACAAATAAGACAAAGGCTGCCTTTGTTGTTCATTCTCACACCTTTGATAAGCTCTTTACCGAAAGAGAAAATGAGCTTGAAACAGTTGAGAAGTTTATCGTTACAGACCGTCAGAGCTTCACTCTTGCTCCCGAGGAGGGCTATGTAGAGGACAGACGCAACACATTTAACAATATTCTTTCCCTCGGCTGCTACCTTACAGAAAATTCCGATGCTGAGCTTGATATCGAAAACCACGATGTTGAAAAGATGGGCATTCTTCTCTTTACATCAGGTACAACAGGCTCAAGTAAGGGTGTTATGCTCTGTGAGAGAAATATATGTGCAGTGCTCAGTGGCATTAACCCTATGCTTAACATCATCACAGAAGAGGATGTTCTCCTTTCTGTTCTTCCCGTATATCACACATATGAGATGAGTGCAGGTATCCTTGCTCCTATGCTCTACGGTGCTACTATCTGTATCAGCGACGGCATTAAGTATGTTGGTAAGAACATTAAGCAGTTCAAGCCTACTGTAATGACACTAGTTCCCCTCTTTGCAAATCAGCTTTATAAAACTATCCAGAAGAATATTCAGAAGCAGGGTAAGGAAAAGACTCTTGCCTTCGGTCTTAAGCTCAGCAGCTTCTTGAGCAAGCTCCATATCGATATCAGAAGAAAGCTCTTTGCTCAGGTTCTTGAGGGACTCGGCGGAAGACTTAAGTACTTTGTGGTTGGCGGTGCTGCCCTTAATCCCGAGGTTGCTAAGGCGTTTGCAGATTTCGGTATTAAGGTAACTCAGGGCTACGGTATTACCGAGTGTGCTCCCCTTATTTCCGTTGTTCCCTTTAATGAAACAAACCCCGCATCCTGCGGTAAGCTTATGCCCGGTATGCAGATCCTTATTGACAAGGCTAAGGTTGACGACACCTTTGGTGAAATTGTAGTTAAGGGTGATAATGTAATGCTTGGCTACTATGAGAATGAGGAAGAAACTGCTGCTGTTCTTAATAACGGTTGGTTCAGAACAGGTGACTACGGTTACATGGACGAAAAGGGATATATCTACATCACAGGCAGAAAGAAGAATGTTATCGTTCTCCAGGGTGGTAAAAATGTATTCCCCGAGGAGCTTGAGGAATATCTTTCCAATGTTAAGCTCGTTGAAGAGGTAGTTGTAGTTGGTAAGGAGGACACCGTTACAGGTAATGTATCCGTTATTGCTCTTATCTACCCCAATGCCGAGGAATGTGAGAAGAAGGGCCTTACAGATAAGGACGCTATCCATAAGGCACTTAATGACGAGGTTATCGCAATTAACAAGAAGCTTGCATCCTATAAGCATGTAAATGAAATTATTGTTCGTGACGAGCCCTTTGAGAAGACTCCTTCGAGAAAAATCAAGCGTCATGTAATCACTTACTAATACTATATAAAGCAAGACTCGTTTTTCGGGTCTTGTTTTTTCTTTTATAACAGAGATACCTTGACATTAAAAAAGCAGGATTATTACTTTGCAAATTAGCAAATTATAAGGACGGAGAACCGGATAATCCGGTTCTCCGTCCTCATCTTTTATTTGATGCTCCACTTGAATAGAAGCTCTAATAACAAGCTACCCGCCTGTTCACTCTTACTTATCACTTTCCTTGTAGCCCCAGACGATTTCTTTTACATTTCTACTCAAATGTGACTCCCAGCCTTCAGGCATACTCTCTGCTTCACAATAAAGGGTAAGCTGTGGACAATTTTGGAATGCAGCTCCATCCAGCGTAACAACACTGCTTGGAATCACTACCCCTTCAAGAGATGTGCATTCATCAAACGCACCGACACCTATGCTTGTTACACTATTAGGAATCACTATACTTTTAAGGGAGGAGCAATCTTCAAATGCCCAGCTCTCTATGACTTTAAGGCTGTTTGGAAATTCAATATGCTCTAATGATGTGCAAAAGGCAAAGGTATTAAAGTGTATGGTTTCTATGCCGTTGGGTAGGGTTACACTTTTAAGAGAATTACACTTGTAAAATGCAGCTCTTTCTATTTTTTTCACCGTGTCCGGAATCACGATACTTTCCAAGGATATTACTTCGCTAAAGGCACCAATTCCTATGGATGTAACACCATCCGGTATTGTAATGCTTTTAAGTTTTTCACATCGTTCAAAAGCTAATGGATGAATAAATGTTACGCCATCGGGTATGGCGAAAGATTCATCAATCTTATTTGTTGGATATCGAACCAAGCTTTTTCCGTCTTTACTGTACAGAACTCCGTCTACAGATTTATAATTCGGATTGTTGGGGTCAACACCTATATATTCAAGAGAAAACTTTGTACTACTCATCGAGACACCCAAGCCTGCCTCTATATGTTTTACAGAATCGGAAATATATACTGTTCTAACATATTCTACATATTCTGAAACCGGCATTTTTACGGAGGCAACAGGAATCCCCTTATAAGTAGAAGGAATTATGACAGTTTCCACAACATATTTAGGTGCTATATCTATTTCATAATAGCCATTTCTTTCTATAAAATTAAAAACATATTGGCATGGTATCCACTTAGCGTACAAGGTTAAATTTTCTTCTATGTCCTTTATTTTCTTAATCTCGTTTGTAAGAGCAGAATCCGTATACCAACCGGCAAACATATAGTATTCCTTTTCGGGGAAGGCTAAGCTTATTGTGTCGCCTGTATTATACCCACTGGGGTTTTCTGCACTGTTTGTTCCACCGTCCAGCTTGTATGTAATGCTAAATTCGTGAGACTTAACAGTTGTTGTATTGTGCTCATTGTCAATCGTAGTTGTGGTGTCCTCTTCTCCGTCGCAGGCAATCAGCATAAAGGAGGTCAGACACAGAAGTATTATTAATATTGTAAATATTAGTTTTTTCATATGTCCTCCTTTTCACTCTTACCTATTACTTCCCTTGTAGCCCCATACGACATCTATGTCATATCGGTTCCATCTATCGTTCCAGCCATCAGGCTTAGACTCAGCCTCGCAATATATTTTGTCAATGGAAGTACATCCTTCAAATATACTGTATTCTATATCCGTTACACTTTCGGAAATCACCACACTCTCAAGGGATGTACAACGGTAAAATACCCAGTTGCCTAATTTCTTTATTCCGTTTGGAATTACTACGCTTTTAAGTGATGTGCAATCTTGAAACGCATATGTCGGTATAGCTTCAATATTACCTGACAATGTTATATTTTTAAGCGAGGAGCATGCACGAAAGCCGTCTATTTTCTCCACACTGTCAGGAAGCTCTATGCTTTCAAGTGCAGTACACCCAATTATTCTTCCTATATTCTTTACGCTGCTTGGAATATTTATATTGACAATATAAGGATTGAGATAAAAAGCACAATCACCAATAACCTCCGTACCATAAGGAACATCAAATTCTTTTTCGGTTTTTTTGCACGGATATTCCATTAAGGTTTTACCGTCCTTAGTGTACAAAACTCCGTCTACGGATTTATATGCTGTATTTCCTTCTCCAACTGTTATTTTCTTTAAGGAGGAACAACCCTTGAAGATGGTTCTATCTATTTTTGTCACACTGCTTGGAATAACAATTTCCTCAAGAGCTGTACAATTATCAAATATATCAAATCCCATTGTGGTAAGTCCTTCGGGAAGCTTTACATCTGTAAGAGATTTGCAATGCATAAATGCCTGATATTTAATTTCTGTTACTCCATCGGGAATATCTATACTTGTAAGTCCACTGTAATAGAATAAGGAGCTGCTTATTACTGTGAGATTATCGGGGAGATCTATGTTCTTTAATGACTCGCATCCTGAAAACGCCCCCGAGCCTATGCTGCTTACGCTATTGGGAATTCTTATTTCCTCAATGTATTTACAATAAGAGAAAGCTCCCGAGCCTATGTTGGTTACGCTATCGGGAATATACACATACACAAGATTATCGTGTTTCTCAAAGGCTTCATAGCCTATTGATGTAACAGGTAAGCCCTTGTAGGTTGAAGGTATATAAAGATGTGCCGAAAAGGCTTTAGGACATCCGGTTACACAGTATGAGTCTTCAATAAGCTCAAATGAAAAATATCCTTCTATAACAATCCATTTAGCGTAAAGTGTTATATCTCCGATAGAATTCGCTTTGATTTCAGTAACGAAATTTTTGAATTCTGGATCTGTAAACCAGCCTGCAAACATATAGTTTTCCTTAGTAGGAATAGCTAAATCGAAGGAGCCACCTTCACTATATGTACTCGGATTGTACGCACTGTTTGTTCCTCCGTTTAGCTCATAAGTAATGCTATAAGTAATTGGAGCCTCTGTGGTGTTATCATCCTCCCCGTCGCAGGAAATGAGCATAAAGGAGGTCAGACACAGAAGTATTATTAATATTAAAAATAGTAGTTTTTTCATAGCTTTACTCCTGTTATTCAAGTCCCAATACATTTATTGCTAACGCTCCTTCCCACCTATAAGAGAATGGACCGTGTTCTATTGTATATTGATTTTCCATTGGATATATAGATGTATCAACATTTTCAGGAATCTGGTCACCAAATTCTACAAAATTATAAGGATCATACACATTAAGCATCATTACACCATTAACTTTTTCATACCCATATATTACAACATAATGATCTATCTCTTTAATATTTGCTATTACAGGAGCACCCGCATCAAGAAAATTTTCTAACATTTCATCGTTCATATGACCATCATTGATTGTGTAAACATTGACTTTTCCAAGTATAAATTCGAGGGTGTCCTCTATTTCTGAAATAGTTGCTGGCTGATTGATATCTGCATAGTTCGCTTTAATTTCCTGTGCTATTTCCAATTGTGAAGGTATATCATTAACATCAATATACACAGAGCATATCATTCTTACACATGCAACCCAACACCATTTACTTCTTTGCTGATATTCAAAATTGGCTCCGTCCGTTGATACTTGATAAAATATCCACTTATTGCCATTAGTTGTTGAAGATGATTGATTCAATACCAAATATCGTTCATTTGGTACGACCGAATTTATTAAAGCTCCAGGAACCGCATAACAGGTTAAATTATTTTTCGGAGAAATCATATAATTTCCGTTAGAATCGACCGTTATTTTCCACATTTGGTTATCCGTTGCAGTATAAGTAGCCAAAAGTATTTCATTGTCATCTTCTAAATAAGCTGTAAGAGCTTCGCCATTTACATTGGACTTTATGGAGTAATATCCGTTATGTAAATATGTTAAGCTCCATTTTTGATCAGTATCACCGTTAAAAGCACCAAGCCTTGCATTATCATAATTCAATATATCACTTCTATCAGATTCTATATATGTGTCAATACCGACATTTCTGATGTAATATGTTCCGTTATAATTATTATCAGTAATCTGATAGGTTATTTCAAACTGAACATTATCATAATAACTGTTTTGACCAACATAATTATAACCGCATATAACAAGAGCACTGTCTGAGCTTGACATACATTTAATTGCTATTCCATTATTTGATTTTCCGGCATACCAGCCTTCAACGGCTTCTGTTATATCCAAATGCATCGTAATCGGGTATAATTCGCTTGATCCGGACAAAGGCTCCTGTGTAAATGGAATTACACCGCTTTCTAAAGTTTGGTGAGATCCTATACTATTATTCCAAGTTATAGTATTTTCATTCCAAGAGTAAGGCACCTCATATGCGCCTATTGTAGCACTTCCGTTTTGAGTAAAAAAGTAGGTTGCCATTAGATCTGCATTTGTAATTAACACATTTGAACCTATATTAGGCAAATCAAATTTTAAGAATGTTCTTTGCGTGGGGCTTACATATAAGCGTCCATCACTTGGACTACCGTAATTTGTACTTGGGCTTGTTGATGAAACATAGGCTTCATAGTAAGAGTTTGTTACTTCCACTGTTGGGTCTATAGTTACAGGGAATTTTCTGACCCTTGCGTTTATCCATTCGGTGCTTGCCGTAACTGTAAGCTCATATTCATATTTTCCCTTTTGGGTTAAGGTATAATATACATCCGTTGACAACACTCCGTTATCATCAAACATAAAGGGGGCAGGCATTGAATAAATGGACCTTCCCGTTTCTTCATCCATTATGCTTACTGTTCCGTCTTCGTTTAACACAGCTGTCAGCTTATTCAATTTAAGCTTAAAGCTATACTCATA
>JAFTOG010000009.1 GCA_017451485.1 Clostridia bacterium
AATCTCTTTTCCTCAGAGCTGTTCTTTCTGCTCTATTACTTTTGTTTTGAGTTTCTTTTTTCTCTAAAAGAATTTTCTAAGAGTTCCGTCTTTGTACATTTCTGTCTCTTAAACTTTTTCTCTTCATTGTTCAATTTTCAAGGATCTTTCGCACTCGCTCCCGCAGAGTGCCTTGCTATTATATCACCTACTTCTTACTTTGTCAATACCTTTTTTGAATTTTTTTTGAGTTTTTTTCAAAAATTTTTTTCTACCTATTTATTTAATATTGTTTTAATTATATATAGGATGTTTTTATTGATTTTGAAGAAAATGTATGGTAAAATACAGATAAATTAAATATGTAAGGAGCATAATTATGTATTCATTTGACAGACTTCACTATAGTATAAGAGGCTCATACCATGTGTGGGACGCTAAAAACAAGGAAACCTTAAAGATGGCATCCATCCACGGTCACGGTATGGATATTTTCAACGGTATGATGAGTATATGCTACGGCAAGGGTACAAAGATGTCCTTCACTCCACGTGAGATTACCGTTAAGTTTGAGGGTGGTGAGCAGAACATTACCCTTTTCGGTACTGACGGTACTTATATTAAAGGTAAGGGCAAGGATATCCTTGTAGAATTTGCAAAAAAAGAAACAAAATTTGACTACCAGATAATCCAGAACGGAGTTATCGAGGTATGTGACTTCAATAACAACTGTAGCGTATTTTTCGTTCCTGTCAAGGGCAGACTTGAGCTTGAGAAGGAACGCATCCCCGGTAAGATAAGAGCTGAATACACAAATGTCCGTGCTTTTCCCGATGAAAACGGTGAGTATTCATTTGCCATTGAAACAAGTGCTCTTGACAGCGGTGCAGTTGTAGCTAAGGGTATGACATACGAATACTATGCAGATATGAACGAAAAGGACTATCTTGCATGGGAAAAGAAATTCCACTGTAAGAATAAGTACGAAAAGGAATGTGCTTATATTATGTGGGCCAACACCATTGCAAGATGCGGAAATTTTGTAACAGACGCTATTGTAATGAGTAAGGCGGGAATGAGTAATGTATGGAGCTGGGACAACGCCTTCAATGCTCTCGGCCTTGCTGATATTGACTATCGCATTGCTATGGACCAGTTTATGATAATGTACAAGCACATTAACCGTGTGGGCAGAGTTCCCGATGCTATATCCGAAAACCACAAGATATGGAATTTTGTTAAGCCTCCCGTACAGGGCTGGATGTATAAGCAGATGATAAAGAGAAATCCCGAGTTTGCAACTCCCCATGCACTTGACGAGGTTTACTTCGATATGAAGCGTAATACAGACTGGTGGCTCAACCTTCGTGGTGCTGTTCCCTCCTATTACCACGGTAACGACTCCGGTCAGGATAACTCCACCTGTTACGACAAGAGTGAGCACATCGAAACAGGCGAGCTTATTGCGTTCCTTGCTGTTCAGTGTCAGTTTCTCTCCGAGGCTGCAGAAGCCCTCGACTTCCACACAGACAAGGTAACCTATGCAAGACTTGCTAAGGAGCTTGCAGAAAAGGCTGTTAAGGATTATTGGGACGGTGAAAGACTGTTTGTTCGCCTTGCTGAAACAAATGAGCCCTATTACTGCAACGCCCTTATGCCCCTTCGTGTAGTTGTACTCGGCGATATGCTTCCTAAGGAAATTCAGGAATACATAGTTAAGCAGATTACAGACCATCATCTCTGCAAGGGTGGTATCTCCAGTGAGGCAATTGACAGTCCTATGTTTATCGAGGACGGCTATTGGAGAGGTGCTGTATGGGCACCGGATGTTGTTATGTTCGTTTATGCTCTCCGTGATCTTGGCTACAATGAGCTTGCTGAACAGATTGCAACCAATTACAAGACCTCTGTTTGTAAGTACGGCTTTAATGAAAACTCAAGTGCCATAACAGGTAAGGGTCTCCGTGCAAAGGGCTATGCCTGGGCTGCAAACGCTTATCAGGTGCTTTAATTTAACATTCAAACATAAAAAAGCGACACTGAGTGTCGCTTTTTCTATTTCAAGAGCTTTGTCCCCTACATATTTACATCGTCACGGAATTGAAGCTTATAAAGTCCTGCATAGGTGCCTCCCTTTGCCACAAGCTCATTATGTGTACCAAGCTCAGTTATGCGTCCGTCGGACACTACTGCTATCTTATTTGCGTTCTTTACTGTGGAAAGACGGTGGGCTACAACTATTGTGGTCCTGCCCTTGCATAGCTCGTCAAGGGAACGCTGAATAAGAATCTCCGTGGTATTGTCAAGGGCACTTGTTGCCTCATCGAGGATAAGAATCGGTGGGTTTTTAAGGAATACTCTGGCAATGGAAAGCCTCTGCTTCTGTCCTCCCGAAAGCTTGACTCCTCTCTCTCCGATTACAGTATCATAGCCCTTTTCCAGAGTCATAACATAATCGTGGATATTAGCACGCTTAGCAGCCTCTATTACCTCCTCATCGGTGGCACCGGGTCTGCCGTATAGAATATTATCCTTAATGCTTGAATTAAACAGATACACATCCTGCTGAACAATACCTATATTCTGACGCAGAGATTTCATAGTTATGTCATGGATCTCTCTGCCGTCTATGAATATCTCTCCCTTTTCCACATTATAAAAATGCGGGATAAGATGGCATATGGTGGTCTTGCCTCCTCCGCTGGGTCCAACGAGAGCAAATATCTCTCCCTTATTGATTTTTAATGTAAGATCATGAAGAACATCTGTATCGCCCTCATATCCGTAGGTAACATTTTTGAAGTATATATCACCCTCCACCCTTTCAATATCGGTGGCATCGGCAGTATCCATCTCCGGCTCTGTGTCTAAAATTTCAAGAAAACGCTTAAATCCTGTTACACCGTTCTGGTACTGCTCCATAAAGCCTATAAGTGTATTTACCGGTCCTAAGAAAAGATTTATTGAAATAATAAATGCTGTGTAGTCACCCAGCTTAATTGCATCATTGTAGAGGAAAATTCCTCCCGCTATTAGAATAATAACATTAAAAACATTGGTTACAAAGGTGGTCGAGGAGTGGAACATACCCATTGCCTTATAGGATTTGCGACGGGCGTGAACAAAGGATTTATTTCCCTTCTCGAATTTTTCCGATTCAACATCGGCATTGGTAAACGCCTTGGTAACACGGATTCCAGATATGCTGCTTTCAAGAGCTCCGTTTATTTCCGCAACTGACTGTCTGCTCTCCATAAACGCATTTCTCATCCTTTTACGAAGCACCATGGAAATAATAATCAAAAAGGGCACGCAGGCAAATATAATAAGAGTCAGCCAAAGATTTATTGTGCAAAGGTACACAAATGCCACAACTATGGATATTGATGAAATAAGAAGATTCTCAGGTCCGTGGTGGGCAAGCTCACTAACCTCCCAAAGGTCACTTGTCATCCTTGTCATGATTTTACCGGTTTCATTAGAATCGTAAAATCCATAAGGCAATTTTTCCAAATGATTAAACATATCGCTTCTCATATTAGCCTGCATCTTAACACCGATTATATGTCCCTGATACTGGATAAAATAATCAAGAAGTGCTCTTACAATATATAAAAGCAGTAGCAACGCCCCAAAAAAGATAATATCCCTGTATTTTTCATTAGGAATAAAATCATTTAACATATAGCGAGTAATTACAGGATAAAAAATACCCAAGGATGCCACAACGAGAGATGCCAGCATATCAAAGAAAAACATTACCCTGTGTGGCTTATAGTAGGCTATAAATCTTTTTAACATTTCTCTTCTCCGTTTTCAAAATTGACAATGCAATTTTAACACAAATGTAATCGGTTGTCAACAATATATATAACCCACAACAGAAATATTTTTAAAAAAATCGTCTCAAAATATTACCAATTATAAAATTGCATATGCGTACCATAATAATATCAGAGCAAAAGCGAAGCTTGTAAATGCGTTCTGTTGACTGGGCGAATTTACGGGAATCGCCCAGCTCGATAATATAGATACTAATGAACAGGAGTTTACAAAATGGCAAGTAATAAGATTACTGTACCTGAAGCAAAGTCTGCAATGGATAAGTTCAAGATGCAGGCAGCAAGCGAAGTAGGCGTAACACTTAACCAGAACGGCTACAACGGTGACCTCACATCCCGTCAGGCCGGCTCTATCGGCGGTCAGATGGTTAAGAAGATGATTGAGTCCTACGAAAATTCCATTAAGAATTCTTAACCGAATAAAAAAGCAGGCTACCAGCGGGTAGCCTGTTTTTTTGATTATTCAGTTATTTTTGTAATAAAAAATCAATACATTACGGCTTTTTTATTACATTTACGCCTTCTCGTACCGGGTTATAGCCTTTATTTTTGCCATATCGAATTTAGGCTTTCTCTCATAGGTGTAGAGTCCGTTTACCTCCTGCTCCACATCATAGAGCTGAGTGTAGCAGAAGCCACAGATATAGGGGCTGTCCACGAGTGTCCTGGTAAGATATTCATATCTTGCAAGAAATTCCTCCTCGGTCTTAGGTCCGTCACCATAGCCCCAGCCACCGACACCGTCAGTATCCCAACGGATTCCACCGTACTCGCTTAAGTATAGTGCCATATCCTTAAAGTCCTTGGATTTCTGATACATTGCAACCCATTCGTGAGCCTTGTCGTATTCCTCACACATCAGGTCCTTGGTGGGAGCTAAGTAGATCCTTTCAAAATCCTCCTTACTCTGGATATAATCGTGGAGGTCATAGATGTCGGAAATGACTTGATAGTTACCACTTGTACCTACACAGGGTCGGGTAGAATCCATATTCTTTGTTGTATAATAAAGAGCACGGATAAAATCGTCGTTTTGATGCTTACAATCAACATCCCATGTTTCGTTAAGGGGACACCATCCAATAATTGACGGATGGTTAAAATCTCTGTTTATTTCTCTCTGCCATTCAAGAAGAAAGGGAGTAAGATGCTCCATATTTGAGTAATCCAAACCCCAGTTTCCTGTCTCGCCGAATACAAGATAGCCCAGCTTATCGCAATGATATAAAAATCTCTTTTCAAAGACCTTTTGGTGGAGTCTTGCACCGTTGAAGCCTGCATCAAGGGAGAGATAAATGTCACGGACAAGCTCCTCCTCTGTTTCTGCAGTATAGATACCCTTTTTATAGAAGCCCTGGTCAAGAACTGTACGGAGATAAAGGGGTTTTCCGTTCAAGAGATAGTAATTCTTATCGAAGGCTGTTGTACGGATACCGAAATAGCTGCTTACCTTATCCTTACCGTATGTAAGTATTACATCGTAAAGCCTGCCGCAGCCTGCCTCCCAGAGGTAGACTTCATCCAAAGGAACTGTAATTCTGTTTACACCATCTCTTAAGGAAATATCCACACTTCCCTGCACTTTTTCCTCATAGGAGCATACAATGGAGAGCTTATCATTTCCTTTTACCATAAT
>JAFTOG010000010.1 GCA_017451485.1 Clostridia bacterium
ATTTTTTTCCACATATTCAAGCCATACAGTCTGCCAGATTCCCGTAGTCCTTGTATAGTCACATCCCATGGAATAGTAGTTTTTACTCTGCTTGCCGGATGCCTTACCCTTAGGGTGACCGTCTATTGCACAAACGGTAATTATATTTTCCTCTCCACGCTTTACAAAGGGAGTAATATCAATATCAAAGCCAATATATCCTCCGATATTATGATATACCTCCTTGCCATTTATATAAATGAAGCTTTCATAATCAACAGCACCGAAATGAAGAATAACATCAAGTCCGTTATCCTCTATATTCATTTTTTTAAGATACCATACGCAGTTAAGAAAATCTGTGTCGCCTATGCCTGAAAGCACGCTTTCGGGGCAGAAGGGTACGGTAATTTCCGAATTTAACGATAATCTCTCGTTGAATTTTCTATCTCTTCCACTGACGCCACGGTCAATTTCAAATTCCCATTTTCCGTTCAAGTTAATCCAATTTTCTCTTTCAAATTGGGGATTGGGATGCTCGGGTCTTGGAATAAACATAGCTTTTCTCCTTCGTGTTACAATTTTTTATTATATTTTTTTCATAAGCTTTTGAGCATATGTTGCCATCAGCTTCTTGGTGCCCACACGGTCAAAGGCAATTTCATATAGTGAGTCTGTGTTTGTTTTTGTTACCGAGAGTACAGTTCCGTCACCGAAGGTAACATGGTTTATCCTATCCCCTGCCTCATACAACGTGGTAAGCGTGGGCTTAGGTGTGGCAGGTCTGGAATAGGAGTCAACAAAGTTCAAAATTCCGGGAGATGTGTCTTTCTTTGCCATTGTTCTGCTATATATCGAGCCACCAAAACGGTTGTTCAGCCTCTGGACATCGAGATATTGCTCATCAATATCCTTAATAAATCTTGACACACGGTTATACTGTGTTGAGCCATGTATCATACGCTCCTTGGCGTGGATAATTGTAAGTAGCTTTTTAGCTCTTGTAATGGCAACATAGGCAAGACGTCTTTCCTCTTCCTCCTCTGCCTTATTACCAAAGCTCTGCTGAGATGGGAATAAGCCGTCCTCCATACCGGGAAGAAACACAACAGGAAATTCAAGTCCCTTGGCACTGTGCACTGTCATAAGGGTTACAGCATTGGCATCGGCATCGTATCTATCCACATCGGTAATCAACGATACCATTTCAAGAAAGCCTGCCAGAGTGGGCTCATCTGCCTCATCCTCGTACTCTGCCACTGCACTTACAAGCTCATCAAGGTTCTCAAGTCTCTCTGACTCGGCAGGTCCCTTCTGGATAATCATATTCTCATAGCCCGTACGCTTTATGATCTCCTTTACAAGGACGTGAAGAGGCATATGCTCACTATCCTCCGTAAGAGATCTCATCAGCTTAACAAACTCCTTCATGGCAGTCTGGGTGCTTTTACTGATTGCAGGATACTCCGTAGCATTTTCCATAGCCTTGATTACAGGGATACCCTCTGCACCGGCTATAGAATATATAATGTCTATGGAGCTATCTCCTATTCTTCTCCTGGGCTTAGCTATAATTCTTCTCAGGTGAATGCTGTCATTAAGGTTGTTAACGGCATGAAGATACGCAATAATATCCTTGATTTCCTCTCGGTCATAGAACCTGAGAGCACCGAGTATCCTGTATGGAATACCGCTTTTTGAGAATATGGACTCAAAGGTCTGGGACTGGGCGTTTATCCTGTACAGGACGGCAAAATCCTTATAATCGAGATTCATACTGTCCTTAAGCTTTACTATTCTATCGATAATATAGCTTGCCTCAGATCTTGCATCCTCGGTTTCCTTAACAACTATCTTCTCTCCCTTTTCATTATCGCACCAGAGCTTTTTCAGGTGCTTATGATAATTCTTACAGATCAAGCTGTTTGCTGCACCGAGAATGGTGGAGGTAGAACGGTAATTCTGCTCCAGCTTAACGATTTTGGCATCGGGATAGCCTGTATCAAAGCTGAGTATATTTTCAATCGTTGCCCCACGGAATCTATAGATGCTCTGGTCATCATCACCAACCACCATAATATTCCTGTAAAAGCCGGCAAGTAAGGTTACAAGCTCCAACTGTGCCTTATTTGTATCCTGATACTCATCTACGCTTATGTATCGGAATTTGTTTTGATAGTAGGATAATACATCCTCATTTTCGGAAAGGAGCTTTACGGTCTTCATAATTATATCGTCAAAGTCGAGGACATTGGATTCCTCAAGTCTTTTCTGATACAGCTCGTAAACTCTGGCAATCATCTTATACTTAAAATCATTGCCACACTCCTCAGCAAAATCCCCGGGAGTCATAAGCCTGTCCTTTGCACGGCTGATTACATTCATTATCTCACGGATAGAAAGAATCTTATCATTTATATTAAGGTCCTTTACGCAGGATGCTATTGTCTTTTTGGCATCGTCAGTATCACATACGGCAAAGCCGGGTCTGTAGCCAACAAGCTCTCCACTCTTACGAAGGATACGCATACATATGGAATGGAATGTACCTGCCCAGATGTCGGAGGAATCCTCATTCATAATAGTGTTGAGTCTTTCCTTAATTTCATTTGCTGCTTTGTTGGTAAAGGTAATAGCAAGAATGTTCCAAGGGGGACAGGGAGCCTCAGAAAACAGCTCCATATACTTTTTGAGCATTTCAGGCTCTAAGCCCACAGCACTCTCCAGGTCCTCAATTGTATCCTCGGTAATAAAATCGGGGATATTATCGGTATAATATGCGTTACCGTACTTTATTATATGACCTATTCTGTTTACAAGAACGGTGGTCTTTCCGCTTCCTGCACCTGCGAGGATCAGCACAGGGCCGTTTACTGTATACACAGCCTCCCTCTGCTTTTCATTCAGAAAGCCGTAATATTTGTCGAACAAGGCTCTTTTAGCCTTCAAAAATCTTATTTTATCGTTTTCTGTCATTTTAATTCCGTTTCATTAATCATAATATTTCTGCCATATTATTTTATCATATTAACAGTCAAAAGTAAAGATATATTCAAATTTTTAATTTTCCTTTACTGTAAAAAAAGAAGGATACGCATATTGCATATCCTTCTCTGGTGCCGGTGATCGGGGTCGAACCGATACGGTATCACTACCACAGGATTTTGAGTCCAGCACGTCTGCCAATTCCATCACACCGGCTTATTTATTTTGCTTGATTATTCTATCATAGATTTTTTCAAATTGCAATACCTTTTTTCAAAAATTATTATATTCTTTTATATTTCTTGATTATTTCATGCGTTTGTGCTAAAATGGTTATATACTTTCAAAAGGAGCATATTTATGAACAATTTTTCGCAAATAGGTGCCCACGCACTCGCATATCTCGGTGATGTGGTAATTGAGCTGCTTGTAAGAGAGGCACTAATACTGAAAGGCTATGAAAAGTCGGGAAAATTGAATAACGAGGCACGGAATTTTGTAACTGCCGTTGCCCAGAATGAGGCGTATTTACGCATTAAGGATATGCTCTCAGAGGAGGAGGAGGCTATTGTAAGGCGTGGCAGAAATTCCTCCCACCTGAATATACCGAAGAGTGCATCTGCCGCAGAATATAAAAATGCCACAGGCCTTGAGGCTCTCTTTGGCTTTTTGCATCTGTCGGGGCAGAAGGACAGGATTACCGAGCTTTTTGAATGTGCATATAAGCCTTTACTGTGAATTTTAGCCACTTCCCCTTGGGTTGTGGTTTTTTTCTATGCCAAAAATCGTTAGTTAACTAAACTATTATTATGCATTTTTATTAACATATTTTTTACGATTTTTTCTTTTTATATTACAGATAGATAATTGACATGTCCTGCAAAAAATGATACAATGTAATTTAGATAATTATTTCTTAGAAGGGAGCAAAAATGTTAAAAAAATTCAAACTTCTTGCAAAAAGCATAAGAGAATACAAAAGAAGCTCTATTCTCTCCCCGCTTTTTGTGTCTCTTGAGGTTGTAATGGAATGTCTTATTCCCTTTATTGCATCAGACCTCATTCTGGTAATACAGAGAGACTATGAAAATATAAAGCTGAAATTCCTTTTGCTTGAGGACCCGACTGCAAGTGCTGCGGTATTTGGCGGTATTCTTGTGGTTATGGCTATGCTATCCTTAAGCTTCGGTGCACTGGCAGGCAGATTCTGTGCTGTGGCATCATGTGGATTTGCAAAAAATCTGCGTGCCGACCTGTACAAAAGAAGCCAGGAGTTCTCCTTTGAGAACATAGACAAGTTCTCCTCCTCCAGTATGATAACACGAATGACCACGGATGTTACCCATGTACAGCAGGCGTTTATGATGATTATCCGTACCGCCATCCGTTCTCCCCTTATGTTTGCCTTCTCAATTATTATGGCATTTACTTTGGGTGGACAAATGGCACTTATCTTCGTATTCGTTATTCCTGTTCTCTTTATAGGTCTGTTCTCCATTATCCGTATTGCAATGCCTATTTTCAGAAAGGTATTTAAAAAATACGATAAGCTTAACAGCTCCGTACAGGAAAATGTAAAGGGTATGCGAGTTGTAAAATCCTTCGTTCGTGAGGATTATGAAAAGGATAAATTCCGTAGTGCCTCCGAAAATGTAAAAAATGATTTTGTAAGAGCCGATAAGATACTTGCCTTTAACAGCCCTATTATGCAGTTATGTATGTATTCGGTAATGCTCTTTATCTGTTTCTTTGGCTCACGCCTTATTATATCCTCCGGTGGACAGAGCTTTGATATCGGTAAGTTCTCTGCTCTTCTTACATACGGTATGCAGATACTCTCAAGCCTTATGATGCTCTCTATGATATTTGTAATGCTTACAATGGCAGGTGAAAGTGCTAATCGTATCAGTGAGATTTTGGAGGAGGAATCCACCATCGTCAACCCCGAAAACCCTGTAAGTGTGGTTGAAAACGGCGACATTGAATTTGACGGTGTATATTTCAAATACGCAAAAAGAGCCGAAAACTTTGCTCTTTCCAATATAAATATCAGGATAAAGTCAGGTCAGACAGTGGGCATTATCGGTGGAACGGGAAGCTCAAAATCCTCACTTATCCAGCTTATCCCCCGTCTCTACGATGTGACCGAGGGCTCGGTTAAGGTTGGTGGCATTGATGTTCGTGAATATGACATCGAGGCATTGCGTAACGAGGTAAGCGTTGTATTACAGAAAAATGTACTCTTCTCCGGTACTATCAGGGAAAATCTCCGTTGGGGTAACGAAAATGCCTCCGACGAGGAGCTTATAAGAGTTTGTAAGCTTGCCCAGGCACACGAGTTTGTATCCTCCTTCCCGGACGGATACGACACATTTATTGAGCAGGGTGGAACAAATGTTTCCGGTGGACAGAAGCAGAGACTCTGTATTGCAAGGGCTTTACTCAAAAAGCCAAAGATTCTTATTCTTGACGACTCCACAAGTGCAGTAGACACAAGAACAGATGCCTTTATCCGTAAGGCAATGCGTGAGGAAATTCCCGACACGACTAAAATAATTATTGCACAGCGTATCTCATCAGTTGAGGATGCTGATATGATTATAGTTATAGATAACGGTATTATAAACGGTATAGGCACCCACGAGGAGCTTATTAAGAATAACGCCATCTATAACGAGGTATATACATCCCAGACAAAGGGGGCGAAGATGGAATGAGCAGAGGTATGATGAAAAGACCCTTGAAAAAGGCGAAAAAGGGAACTATGCCCAGATTACTGAAATTCTTTTTCAGCTCCTACAAGCTACCTCTTGTAGCAGTATTGATCTGTATGCTGTTAAATACCCTTGCAGGCGTATGCCCCGGTATTTTCCAGCAGACGATACTTGAAAATGTAGATAAGGCTCTGGCTCTTATCGATGGCGGTGCCTCTACTGAGAGTGCAGCCGAGCAATTTTTCCCTGCTATTACAGCAGCAGTTATTGTGCTTGTATGTATATATGCCGTAGGTCTTGTGGCAGGCTTTATATATCAGCGTACCATGGCTGTTATTACCCAGAGCTTCTTAAATAAGCTCCGTAATATAATGTTTGCAAGAATGCAAAAGCTCCCAATCAAGTATTTTGACACCCACACCCACGGCGACATAATGTCCCACTATACAAATGATATTGATACACTCCGTCAGCTCGTATCTCAGTCAATACCACAGCTTATTATCTCAGCCCTGACCCTTACTGCTGTTCTATTCCTTATGCTTTATTACAGCCTTTGGATGACGCTTATCGTTCTTGTAGGGGTTGTGGCTATGGCTCTGGTAACAAAGTTTGTAGGCGGAGGAAGTGCAAAATACTTTGTAAGACAGCAAAAGGCTCTCGGTAAGGCTGAGGGCTATATCGAAGAAATGATTCACGGACAGAAGGTAGTTAAGGTATTCTGCCACGAGGATAAATCCATTTCCGATTTCGATAAGCTTAATACTCAGCTCTGCAAGGATGCCACCAGTGCAAACAGCTATGCAAACATCCTTATGCCTATTATGAATAATATAGGCCATATTCTCTACGCCCTTATAATCTTTGTAGGTGGCGTGCTTGTACTCATAAACATTGATAATATATCCATATCGGGTAAGCCCCTTGATATCTCCACACTTATTCCCTTCATAGGCTTCTCCAAGCAGTTTACAATGAATATCTCCCAGCTCTCCAACCAGATAAATGCTATTGCAATGGGTCTTGCAGGAGCAGACCGTATGTTTGAGCTTATGGATGAGGAGCCGGAGGTTGATAATGGCTATGTAACTCTTGTAAACGCAAAAGAAACAGAAAACGGTGAGCTTACAGAGTCCGAGGCAAGAACAGGAATCTGGGCTTGGAAGCATCCCCACGAGGACGGAACAGTAACCTATACAAGAGTACAGGGTGATGTACGACTTACGGAGGTTGACTTTGGCTATGTGGAGGATAAGATTGTTTTACACGATATTACCCTTTATGCAAAGCCGGGACAGAAAATTGCCTTTGTAGGTGCTACCGGTGCAGGAAAAACAACTATTACAAACCTTATTAACCGTTTCTATGACATTGCTGACGGTAAAATAAGATATGACGGAATCAATATCAATAAGATAAAGAAGGATGACCTCCGTGCCTCTCTCGGCATAGTTTTGCAGGATGTAAACCTCTTTACGGGAACTGTAATGGATAATATCCGTTACGGTAAGCTTGACGCAACCGACGAGGAGTGCATCAATGCCGCAAAGAGAGCTAACGCACATTCCTTTATTTCCATGCTACCCGACGGATACAATACAGTGCTCAAGGGTGACGGAAGCGGACTTTCCCAGGGTCAGCGTCAGCTTATATCCATTGCCCGTGCTGCAGTTGCAGATCCCCCCGTTATGATTCTTGATGAGGCAACCTCATCCATAGATACAAGAACTGAGGCTATCGTATCTGCCGGTATGGATGCACTTATGCAGGGAAGAACAGTATTTGTTATTGCCCACCGTCTATCTACAATTAAAAACTCCGATGTAATTATGGTTCTTGATAAGGGAAGAATAATTGAACGAGGCTCCCACGATGACCTTATCGCAGCCAAGGGTAAATATTATCAGCTCTATACAGGCTCCTTCGACTTTGATGAGCAGACTGATAAGTAATCATAGTTATATCTTATATCACAGTAAAAAGCAAAAGAGCAAGCACAATCGTGCTTGCTTTTTTAGTTGAAAAATGCATACTCATAATATTCATATGGCACAAGAAAGTCTATTACCAAAGGGCTAATAAACAAAGCACAGAGTGAGAATATGCCTTCTCTAAATGCTCCCTATGGGAGTCGCATTCTATAGGGATACGGATTTTTTGTAAGGCTAAATAGATGCTTAAGTACTCTATTTTTTGCTTTACAGGTAAATTACATTCAGCTCTCCCTCCTCGGCAGAACGGGGGATAACTGATTTTTCAAGAGGACATTCCTGCGATATAAGCTCCAGATAATCCCCCTCAACAAGCATAACTCCACCGTTTTTCCAGCCTCCGTCAGCTGTTGGAGAATAGACCACAGTTATTCCACTTTGGCTTCTATGATGACTGCTTATGATTCTTACAGGGTCAATGGGTATAGCATTATCCTCGAACACAATAAAGCATCTCTCCCCATCGGCTATATATCTTACATAGAACAGGCAATCATCCACTGTATCCTCATAATGTGCCGGAAGTATCTGTAATATATCCGACTCCATCCCCTCATCCTTGGTGGCAAAGGCATAAAATTCAAAATTTCCCCTTTTTGAAAAGCTGTTTATAATTCTGCACAGCCCAATCTCCCTGTTTTTCTTATTAAAGCTTGTTGTGACAAAAAACACCTTCATATAATCACCCCCACTTTAATATTGACATAAATTCACGGTTTTATTTACTTTTTTTATATCACAAATGAACATCTTTTCATTTGTTCATCTTAATGAGTTTTTGAATCAAGGATTGCATCAGCAGATTGTCTGTATTATAAGAACACTTCCCCGTCAGACTGTATTACTCACAGGCTTTTATAAAAATATAATATGCTTTCCTTTTATATTTTTATATTGAAATAAAAGCTCCTTTGTGTTAAAATAATATCTGTAGTTTTTTGCCGAAAGGATTTATATATGGAATACAGAACTGAACACGACTCAATGGGCGAGGTGGCTGTACCCAAGGATAGCTATTGGGGTGCCCAAACCCAGAGAAGTATAAATAACTTTCCTATAGGGGAGGAAAAAATGCCAAGGGAGGTCATTAAAGCCTTTGGTATACTTAAGCTTGCCTGTGCACGGGTTAACAACCGTCTCAAGCCCGAGAAAATGACCTGTGAAAAGCTGTCACTTATCGAAACTGCCTGCAGGGAAATAATTGACGGCACTCTTCTACCCCACTTCCCTCTTGTTGTGTGGCAGACAGGAAGTGGAACTCAAAGCAATATGAATGCAAATGAGGTCATTGCCAACAGGGGTAACGAGCTTGCAGGCAGGGTGATGCTACATCCCAACGACGATGTAAATATGTCCCAGTCCTCCAATGACACCTTTCCTACTGCTATGCATATTTCTGCTGTTACAGAAACCAGAGCAAATCTTATCCCTGCAGTAAGAGTACTGATAGATGCCCTTAAGACCCTCGAAAAGGAAAACGAGGGAATTGTAAAAAGCGGAAGGACTCATCTTGAGGATGCAACTCCCATTACCTTCTCTCAGGAGATAAGTGGATGGCGTTCCTCCTTGGAAAAGGATATGGAAATGATCGAATACTCTCTGATTCCCTTAAGCTCCCTGGCTCTCGGTGCCACAGCTGTAGGAACAGGTCTCAATGCACCGAATGGCTTTGACCGTATGGTGGCTGAGGAGATATCCGAAATTACAGGCTTAAGCTTTGTAACTGCCGAAAACAAATTCCACGCACTTACCTCTAAGGATGAGCTTGTATTTGCTCACGGAGCATTAAAGGCTCTTGCATGCGACCTTATGAAAATAGCCAATGATATAAGATGGCTTGCCAGCGGCCCCCGTCTTGGCCTCGGAGAAATAACCATTCCCGAAAATGAGCCCGGCTCCTCTATTATGCCCGGAAAGGTAAATCCCACCCAATGCGAGGCTGTTACAATGGTTGCCGTACAGGTTATGGCAAATGATACTGCTGTCGGTATGAGTGCCTCACAGGGTAATTTCCAGTTAAATGTGTTTATGCCCGTATGTATATACAATCATCTCCAGTCCATAAGGCTCCTTTCCGATGTTTGCCTGTCCTTCACCAAAAACTGTGTATCGGGCATTAAGGCAAACCGTGAAAAAATGCACTCCAACCTTCACAATTCCCTGATGCTTGTAACAGCCCTTTCTCCCTATATCGGGTATGAAAACTGTGCAAGAGTGGTACATCTTGCCCACAGTGAGGGGCTGACCCTCAAGGAGGCGTGTCTACGCTTAGGATATCTGGACGAGGAAAAATTTGATGAATACTTCCACCCCGAAAGGATGGTGTAAAATGGATATAAGACAGGAATCACTTAAGAAGCATTACGAGTGGGGAGGAAAAATCGAGGTTATCTCCCGTGTCAGAGTTGAGGACAGACAGGACTTATCCTTAGCATACACTCCCGGTGTTGCAGAGCCCTGTATGGTCATACATAAGGATACCGATAAATCCTGGGAGCTGACAAGACGCCATAACCTTGTGGCAGTTATTACCGACGGTACAGCTGTATTGGGTCTTGGAGATATAGGCCCCGAGGCAGGTATGCCTGTTATGGAGGGAAAATGTGCTCTTTTTAAAGAGTTTGCCGATGTTGACGCATTTCCCATATGTATAAAGTCCAAGGATGTGGATGAAATTGTCCGTACGGTACAGCTTATCTCAGGCTCCTTTGGAGGAATAAATTTAGAGGATATAAGTGCCCCCAGATGCTTTGAAATAGAAAAAAAGCTTAAGGAAGTGTGCGATATTCCGATTTTTCACGATGACCAGCACGGAACAGCAATAGTTGTAGCTGCTGCCCTTATAAATGCCCTTAAGGTAGTTAAAAAGGATATTGATAAGGTGCGTGTTGTTATCAACGGAGCAGGCAGTGCAGGAATTGCAATAGGTAAGCATCTTCTTAATATTGGTGTAAAAAATCTTATAATGGTAGACAAATTCGGTGTCATATGCCGTGACGATAAGAGCCTTAGTCCTGCCCACAGAGAAATTTCACTTCTCACAAATGAGGAGAAAATAACCGGTGGGCTTGATAAGGCTATGAAGGGTGCCGATGTATTTATTGGCGTTAGTGCCCCGGGCATTGTCACCGAGGATATGATAGGCTCTATGGCACAGGACCCCATAGTATTCCCCATGGCTAATCCTACTCCTGAGATTATGCCGGAGCTTGCCAAAATGGCAGGTGCCCGTGTAGTGGGAACAGGACGGTCCGATTTTCCGAATCAGATAAACAATGTCCTTGCCTTTCCCGGTATTTTCCGTGGTGCTCTTGATTGCAGAGCAAAATGCATAAATGAGGAAATGAAGGTGGCAACCTCCTATGCTCTGGCATCCCTTATTCCCGAGGAGGAGCTCAGTGAGGAAAACATTATTCCCCCTGCCCTTGATAAAAGGGTGGCAGAATCTGTTGCTAAGGCTGTTATTGAGTCTGCAAAAAAAACAGGTGTAGCAAGAAAATAACCGTCAATCAATCCTCCCGTGAAAACGGGGGGATTATTATTTATATTTAACAAGCAAAAAGGACAGAGAAGCTTCGTTCTCTGTCCTTTTGTAATTGTACTAAATATTTTCTCGGGTATGCTTTTTATAGTGCATTATGATTTTTTCTTTAAGGCGAACCAGGCAAGAAGTATAGCACTGTTTGTTAAGAATGCGTACAGGGTCGCTTCTCCCGAGGCACAGCCTGTCGTTTCTTCTACAGCCTCTATCTTTGTAGCCTCACACTTTTTACAGGTATACTGTATTTGTCCCTTTTCACTGCCTGTTGCCTCCTTGATCACCTCGGGGTCTCCCCACTCGTGCTCCACATCTCTTACAAGATTACATATGGAGCAGGTCTTGTCACAGGCATTTTCAAAATCATGATCACCTACTGACCAATCAACTATTGCCTTACAGTTAGGATCTGTACATACTCTGTAATGGTGCTCTTCATCTGTAGAATAAACAGCTGCTATTCTGTGTCTTGATTTCGGGAGTCTGGGAGCCTTACACTCTGTACACTCTATCCAGTGATATGTACCGTCCGAAACATACTCTGTACCGTAGGTGTGAGGTAATGTGTTTCCGTAGGGCTGATTACAGGTTGTACATACAGCCTTTTCACCGCAGGTTGCTGTTCCACCGGAATGTCCCTTTACATATCTTTCTGTTTTACAGTTATTACATGTGGCATCGCAGAGGTTATCGTATGTGTGGGTGCTTGCCTCTCTTCTCTCTCCGCAGTAATTACAGATAGCGTCGCAAACATGGTCATATTTATGTCCCTCTATCGTTCTTTCCTCATGACAGAGATTACATTCTTTATCACATTTATGGTCATATACGTGTATCTCACTTGCCTCTTTTGTATGAGTACATTCGTTACATGTATCATCACAAGGGCTATCGTATACATGGGCTATTCTTTCGTATTTACAGATATTGCAGGAGGCATCACAGTTGCTTGTGTAAATGTGTCCTGCTATCTCTCTTACATGACCGCAATCGTTACATGTATCGTCTGTATCACTGTCATATACATGGTCCACTCTTGTTCTGAAGGTTACATCACATCCAAACTGACGGGCGAGCCAATCTGCTCTTGCTGTCATATGGGTACGGAGATTACCGATTACTGTAGTTGCATCTGTATCAAATCCGTTGGAATATACCACATAGGTAGGAAATGCCCATTCACTCTCGGGAATCTGAGGACGGTTGAACCAATGTATCATAGAAGTATTTGCCTCATAGTGCTTTCCTGTAAAGTTGGAATAGGTATTTATAGGCCACAGGTCCTTGGTATTAAGATGATTTCTTACTCTGTCCATATGGATTGAGGAGCCCAACGCCTCAACCTGCATGTCAAGGAAGCCACCTGCATCTGCCATATCGTATATGGTATCGTAAATGCCCTCGAACTTCTCGGCAACAACTGCCATAAAGTCCTCGTGCTGGGTCAGCTTGTTCCACGGTGTACGGTTAGCTGCCCAATAGTTATCCGTCAGATGTGCATTTCCTCTTACTATATTGGCAAGAGAGTTATCGCAGTCCCAAAGAGGACCCTTAACTATTTTGGACTGAACTCCGTCCTTATCAGCATCCTTGTAGAAGTATACACTGTTGGAGCCTGCGTCATATGTTCTACCAAACTCACACATAATGTATCCGTAAGCAAAGGAGTCCACATCCATATACTCGCTGTAATGCTTTCCCTTGGAGTTTCTTCCTGTGGAAGAGGTAAATGCCTCCTCCATCTCAGAGAACAGTGTAGCTATATAAAGCATCTGCTCCTTGGAGCAAACCTCAGGTGATTTCATAACATAGAAATTACCGGAATCGGTTATAAAGTAGCACTCCTCCATTTTGCTTCGGTTACCCTTATTCGTATTGTCAAGCTCTATAAGATAACCTCCTGTAATATCCTCAGGGGTGATAACGCTGTTGTAATACTTGTACTCTGTAAGGAATGTATCGTCTACAGTCTCTCCCGTGGTAATTACAGTTGTATCGCCTCTTCCGTAATCGGAGCCCATAAGCTCCTTCATTTCCTTTTCAAGGTCACGGATGTCGACTCTTTCACTCTGTACCTGCACCTTTTCACAAAGGAGATATACGCCCTCGTAATAGCCGTCAATATACACATCCACGCTGACGAAGGAGGATGCATTCATACCCAATTGCTGTGCAAGCTCAAACATTGTTGCATTTCTTAAATAAGACTGGTCAAGATAGTTGGCAAGGAGTATCCAAGTTCTTGCCTCGCCTAAGCCGAACAGGTCTACCTTGTTTTCAAATTTCATCTGATAAGGCTTTTTGTAAAGGTCGGGGGTTGTGTTTCCACGCACCTTTGATTCGGTAACGCTTATTTCACTGTCCTTATACTCATATGTTCCGTCCTTATTAAGGATGGACACCTTAGTAAAGCTGTCCTTCTGTTGCTTTATCTTGAAATTGTCTATTCCTATATATGTATCAATAAATACAGCAGACAAGGAGTCAGCTACATAAAAGGTATAGCTTTCCTTAGTGGAGCCTACCGTAAATTCTACAGTATAGCATTCGTAGTGATAGTTATCCACTGTCTTAAAGGGGGTAAGGTCGATGGTAGCACCCTCGGTAAGTGCTGTATTGCTCTCTCCGTAGGTTACGCTATTCTCTGTATTCAAATCAATTTTGACAGCTGTTATATCAGCACCGGATGGCAGATAAAACTTGTTTTCTATGCTTACAAGCCTTTCTCCCGTTGCCAGCTCTACTGTTACCTCTCTTTCGCCGGAGGCAAAGGTTGCGGGTATAAAAACACATACGAGCAACAATATAAGTACTGAAACTATTACAACTTTTTTCATTTTTTGCTCCTTCTCGTCCTTATAGATTTTCATATCTTGATGAAAAATAATCTCTGTCCACTGTCAGGATTATTTCATACATAGGATTCCTCTTTTTCAGCTCCTCGCTGATTTCACGGCACAGGCGTTCATCGGAGAGGGGCATATCGTTTGAAACATTTACATCAAATAAAAGCTTGGTAAACACCGTGCCCTTAACCACACGGAAATCGTGCATGGACACAGGGCTCGAATACTCTGCTGCTACATCCGATACCACCTTAGCACACATTTCCCTCAGGGCACTTGTTTCCGGGTCGGAAATACATACGGGGTCCATATGGATAACCAGATTTATTCCATCCTTAAGAAAATCTGCCTCGATACCGTCTACAAGCTCATGGCTCACCATAATGGATTCATCACTGTCCACCTCTACATGAACCGTAACAAAGCTCTTATGCTCACCGTATGAATGTACCACAAGATCGTGTATACCAAGAACTCCGTCATATTCCTTTATTCTTTGAATAATTGAATGTACAAACTCCGTATCCGGAGCTTTGCCAATCAAAATGCTGGAGGATTCCTTTACCAGCTTAATGCCCATTACAATAATGTAAACCGATATGGCAAGACCGATAACTGCATCGGTATAAGGTCCTGTATAAGGAGTCAGCACCATTCCCACAACTACGAGAGAGGTTGTAAAAACATCACTGATGCTGTCTATTGCCGATGCCCTCAAGGAGGATGAATTAATATGCTTGCCAAGCCGTGTATACATAATGGCTATCAAGCCCTTTATAGCTATAGTGGATGCAATAATAATAATTGATAATGCTGAATATTTTTCCATCTCCGGCTTGGTAATGAATTTATCGATAGATGATGTCATCATCTCCACGCCAAGGAAAATAATTACAACGGAAATAAACAGACTGCAAAGATATTCCATTCTTTCATGTCCGTATGGGTGGTCCTTATCCGCCGGCTTTCCCGTTACTGTATAGCCAACCACAGTAAGCACATTTGAGCCAACATCGGATAAGTTATTAAGAGAATCTGCTATAATCGATATGCTACCGAAGAAAATACCGAAGAACAGCTTGATACCGAATAACAGTATATTTGATACAATTCCCATAAAGCCGGCAAAACGGCCTACTCTTACCCTGACCCTTGGGTCCGAGGGATTGTTATATCCTTTTATAAGTTTTTCAAACATTTTACTATCTTACCAGTATGCTCCTTAATTGTACTATATATAATATTAGCACAAATAAAACCGAATGTCAACAAAATACTTTTTTACTTTAATAACGCATAAAAGGTTTTTTACGGGAGAATACTATCTTTGCAATAAATTATTGAAAGGAAACACTCATGGAAGAAAACAACAAGAACAGCTCCAGGCTGTTTTATATCACACTTGCGGTAATTATTACCGTGGTAGCAGTATTAATCATAACTGCCTCAGTATCAAAAAAATCCGACATCCCCGTAACTCCCGATAACACAACAGAGACCCCCACAACAGGTCCATCCGACACTCCGACAGACTCAAATACAGACACTCTCCCCACATTTTCATTGCCTGTAAACGGTGTAATTAATTACGATTACAGCGACAGCGTACCTGTATTTTCCCAGACTATGGGAGATTACAGAACTCATTTGGGAGTAGATGTCTCTGCCGAGCTCGGCTCAAAGGTAATGGCTGTGGCTGACGGTACGGTAACAAATATATGGAACGACCCCTTTATGGGTACCTGCGTTTCAATCCAGCATTCCGGTAATGCAGTAAGCATCTATAAAAATCTTGCACCCGAGGTTGCCGAGGGTCTTGTGGTAGGATGCACAGTTAAGGGCGGCGACACCATCGGTGCCGTCGGTGAGACAGCAATGAACGAGATTGCCGAGGAGCCCCATCTCCACTATGAGCTTAAAATAAATGATACTCATGTGGACCCTAAGGACCACTTTAACTTCCCCACAGTTGACACAAACTACGAGGACGAAAAGACCGAGTAACGGGTACAAGCCGTAAAATTATATCGTTTTGTTACAAAAAAAGCGGTACGGATGCAAAAATCCGTACCGTTTTTCTATTTTACATAATTAAATCTTCAATCCTTGTGAAGTAAAAGCTCACATTGGCAAAGTCTGTATATTACTGCAAAAGCCGTAATATGAGCTTACGCCCATCTCATACCGCAGGGCTTCTCTTCCTTTATCATAACCTTATCAAGGAAGTCAACCGCCTTTTTAAGACCCTCATCAATAGTCATCAAGCTATCCTCATGCTCGATGGAAAGCACCTTGTCATAGCCAACAAGACGGAGAGTGGAAACAAGAGCTCTCCAATATTCCTCACCGTGACCGTAGCCAACTGTACGGAATATCCAGGAACGGTTAAGCTCGTCACCGTAGTGCTTAGTATCAAGAACACCGTTTACAGCTGTATTGATATCGTCTATCTTTGTATCCTTTGCGTGTACATGGTAGATTGCACCTGCCAATGCTCTGATAGCTGCAACAGGATTCATGCCCTGCCAGATAAGGTGGGAGGGGTCAAAGTTAGCACCGATAACATCACCAACAGCAGCACGAAGCTTCAAGAGAGTCTCGGGATTGTAAACGCAGAAGCCGGGATGCATTTCAAGAGCTATCTTTGTAACCTTATGGGATTTTGCAAATTCAACCATTTCCTTCCAGTAAGGAATCATAACATCGTTCCACTGGTACTCGAGAGTAGCGAGAAAATCGTCGGGCCAGGGGCATGTTACCCAGCTTGGGAGCTTTGCATAGGGGTCAGAGCCGGGACAGCCTGAGAATCCGATAATTGTATCAACACCAAGCTTTTCAGCCAGGAGAATCGCATTTCTCATATCCTCATCAAAGGACTTTGCAATAGCCTTGTCGGGGTGTACGGGGTTACCGTGACATGCAAGAGCACATATTTCAACATCATATTTTTTGAATGTAGCTACAAATTCATCATATTTCTTCTCATCAGAGAGGAGCTCGGCAGGGTTACAATGGTCCTTACCGGGGTATCCACCTGCACCAATCTCAACAGAGTGTACGCCGAGGGAGGAAATTATTTTAAGTGCCTCATCAAGGGGCTTGGACCCATAGAGGTTTGCAAGTACGCTAAGCTTCATATCTTTTCTCCTATATAAAATCAGTTGTTTTCAAAGTAGAAGGGCTTGCCT
Source organism: Clostridia bacterium (assembly GCA_017451485.1). Lineage (GTDB taxonomy): Bacteria > Bacillota > Clostridia > Oscillospirales > CAG-272 > RGIG2000. The sequence continues at coordinate 17,242 of JAFTOG010000010.1, forward strand.
GTCTTTGCAGACTCATAAATACCCTCAAGAATCTGTGTTACACAGTATGCCTGCTCAGGAAGAACTGTGGGCTTTGTGCCGTTTCTGATGGCGTCTATCCACTGCTGAGCCTCTTCATATGCCGGGTCATAGGAGCCTGCATCATAGAAGGGAACGCCCTTACCGTCAAGGTTAGGTCTGGACTCATACATGGTATTGTGATTTACACCGTTAATTTCGAGAACGCCCTGGTCAAGCATCTTAGCACCTGCCTTAGTACCGCAGATAGTGGTACAAGCCTCCTTTGTATCCGTCATATTGATAGCCCAGGAGGATTCAAGAGTAATGGTAGCACCGTCCTCCATTACGATAAAGCCGAATGCACTGTCCTCAACAGTAAATTCCTCGGGCTTCCACTGTCCGAATACATTAGCACTCTCTGTCTGGTTGTTAAGCTTATGGTATGTAGTACCTACACAGTATTTGGGCTTGTAGTTATTCATTGTCCAGAGTGTGAGGTCAAGGGCATGTGTACCGATATCAATAAGGGGGCCTCCACCCTGCTCATACTCATTGATAAATACGCCCCATGTGGGAACTGCACGACGGCGAAGAGCTGTCGCCTTTGCGTAATAGATATCACCGAATACGCCTGCCTCAGCCTCAGCCTTAAGGTATTTTGCATCCTTTCTCTGTCTGTTCTGGTAGCCGATTGTAAGCATCTTACCTGTACGGTTAGCTGCATCTACCATCTTCTTAGCCTCAACGGAATTTATTGCCATAGGCTTCTCACACATTACATGCTTACCTGCCTCAAGGGAATCAACTGTAATAAAGCTGTGGCTTCTGTTAGGTGTACATACATGAACGATATCAATGGTCTCGTCCTTAAGAAGCTCCTTATAATCCACATAGGACTTAGAGCCCTCTGCACCGAATCTCTTAGCAGCCTCTACTGCTCTTTCCTCAATGATATCGCAGAATGCAACCATCTCCACACCCTTAACCTTTTTGAGGGAGGGCATATGCTTGCTTGTAGCAATACCACCACAGCCGATAATACCGATTCTCAATTTCTTTTCCATTAGTTTATCCTCCGAAAAACATAATATTTCATTATCCACATTCTAACATAAATACATAAAAAGTTCAATACCTTTTTACCTTTTTATAGCTTAAATATCCGTTGAACCGTGATTGCATACAAGAATCCTTCCTGCAGTGTTTACCACTCCGTATGTGCCCTGAGCAATACTGCCGGGATTAAAAAGCTGTATACGTTTATCCATAACATATTCCGAAAGGTCAAGCGGGGCGTGAGTGTGACCAAAGAAAACCGCATCTGCCTCCAGCTCCCTAGCCCGAAGCATAATTCGTCCAAAAGAGCCCTTGACCCCGTATTTGTGACCGTGACACAAAAGTATTCTTACCCCGTCAAAATTTACACATAGCTCCTCGGGAGTGTCGCTAAAATCAAAGAAATCGCAGTTTCCACTCACACAGAAAAATGGAATATCGGGATATTTTTCCCTTATTCTTTCCACATCAGCCAAGCCATCCCCAAGAAATATTACAGCATCGCATACACCTCTGTGAATATCCATAGCCTCGGCAATTTTTCTCCCTCTGCCGTGGGAATCCGAAAATACAAGAAGCTTCATTTTTCACCTCATAATATATACTGAAAACAGTATACCATTAAATTTTGGCTGTGTCAAGAAATGATTTAATGCATATTATGGTAACAGCGAAGCAAGGAGGCTATTTATGAAAATTGATGAAAAAACTATAAATATGATACTTAAGTTCAACGATGACAGGCTATGGCAAACCATACAGTATGCCGTTGCAAAATCAGGGTCCGACGTTCTGAAGGATATGAAAAGGCCTTCCGATATGTCAAAAATAAGAAGCACTCTCTCCTCCCTTACAAATGACGATATTGCAAGGGTTACGGAAATACTTAAGGGTAAGGGTGGCAGATAATGGCTGAGGAAAACATAAATGATATGCTCTCCTCCGTGCTGGGCAACGAGGAGCTGATGAATAAAATATCCTCAATTGTCAAGGATACGGGTGGAGGCGACGATGCTCTTGCCAAGGTGGTTGAGGTAATGTCCAAAAATGTGGGTACTGAGGCTCCTCAAAATAAGAATGAGAATAATGACACAAAAGAGGATGCAACGGTAAGTGCCCCGATAAATGAAGAAAAGTCGAAGAGAGTGTCTGTTTTACCCCATAAATCAAGCAAGGAAAGTGTGACCCTGTTAAAAGCAATAAAGCCGTTTTTATGTAAGGAAAGATGCGAAATGGTAGACAATATCCTGAAATTTGAGCAGCTTGCATCTATTATAAAGCTGACGAGGTAAATTATGTACACACGCCACTTAAACATACCGAAAAACTATAACGGAGTACGCTTCTCAGGTATGGATGACGGCATCCCCGTAAAGGAGCATCGACCTGTCTATACGGAGGGCATCAAAACATCCCATTCTCCCCTTTATAAGCATAGTGAGGAAGCTGCAAGCGTATCCACAGTGGAGGAAAATTCAAACGCACCATTGGACATTTCCACTGATTATACGATTGTGGAGGAGGAAGATGATGTAGCAAATGAGAAATCAAACGGTCAAATAAATGAAGAAGCATATGAAGTAACATCAAAGGAGGCGAGCACCGATGACAGCGTGGCTGAGGTAAGCTCAAATGCTTCTGTACCCGAAACGGATATAAGCAGGGATAGTTTATTTTCATCATTTCCTTCTCTGCCAATTAAGGAGCTCCTTGACGGGATTGATACCGAGGAGCTTTTGCTTATCGGAGTGATTTTGCTCATAGCCTCGGAAAAAAACAAGGATAACAATTCAATACTTACTATGCTGTCTCTTTTATTGCTTTGGCATAAATAAAGGATCCCACAGGCTACCTGACATACAGGCTACCTGTGGGACAGCTTTTATTGGCTTTCATAAATATATGATTGCGTGTTCACCAATAAATTTTCAATTCCTTCATCTATTATAAATGAAAACGCCTCCCTTATTTCTACAGAAATCTCTTTATTGTGCTTATTGTATACTCCAAATTCAACCTCTTTGGATGAGGGAAATATAAGCTCAAATTCTATTTTTCCGTTTTTCTGCTGTAAAATCATCTCTATTCCCTTTTGATTGCAGGCAACTCTTGCAAGCACGCATAGGGAGGATACATACGGATATTCTCGGCAAAAATCATATATTCCGTATATCTCCTTTTCATTCTCTGAGCTTGTTGACAACACTATTCTCGTACCGTATTTTACTGTATTACTGTGTATGTAAATATCCTTTTTGTTTCCAAATTCATGTAGAATAGTAATGGCATTTAATATAAGAGCAGTAAAAAATTCAGCATCTATGTAGCCTATAGTCTCCTTTTCTATATTCGATATGATCTTTCCATCATAGTTCAGGCTCTTAATATAGTCAACAATATTATTTATCAGGTTGGACATATCATTATTGCTGCGATTATCCTTTTCGGAGTTTAATATTTCAATATATTTTTCCATCCCCCTAACAAGCTTTTCGGAGCATGCAAATACATTGTCCTCTATAAGCATTAACTCATAATGCTTTCCTATTCCGTCCCCTGTTATTGAAATTATACAATAGGAATATCCCTGCACCTTAGTTCTAACAAGACTGACAGAATCTGTTGCCATAGATATTTTCATAAGGTGATCTGTGTCAAAAATATTATTCAGGCTATCAATAATAATACAGTTCTCGTCATTGGAATAGACTATTTCTCCTAATATATTAGCCAGCACATATATTACACTTTGATTGAATTTGTTTTTTACGAGCATATTTTCCCCTGTATATAGTTGAATTTCTGTTTATGTTATGCTAAAATATATTCAGTAAATCAGCTACGGATATTGTAGCATAGGGAGGTATATTATGGAAGAGAATTTAATGTCGGCAACCGTTAAGCTCGAAAAGGTAATACAGGATTACCGTCTTGAGGTCTTAAATAAACCAAGCAATCTTGATGAATGCGTGCTTACACAGGTTGCTGTAAATAGACCCGGTCTTGCACTATCAGGCTTTTTTGATGTTTTCGTTCCGGAAAGAATCCAGGTTGTTGGCAGAATGGAGCATATTTATCTGGAAAAGATGACTCCCGAGATGCGTAAAGCAAGAATCAAGGATTTCTTTTCAAGAAAGCCTGTTGCCCTAGTTATGGCAAGGGGAATAGAGCCCTTTCCCGAAGCTGTTAAGTATGCTAAAAAATACGATGTTGCACTCCTTCGCACAAGAAGATCCACATCTCAGTTCATATCTACCCTAGTCAGCCAGCTCTCCGTAGCCTTGGCACCTAAAATTACCCGTCACGGCGTTTTGGTTGAGGTTTACGGTGAGGGTATACTTATCCTCGGCGACAGCGGTATCGGTAAGAGTGAAACAGCTATTGAGCTTATTAAGCGTGGACACCGACTTGTTGCCGACGATGCAGTTGAAATAAGCCGTGTATCCGATATCACCCTTGTAGGCAGAGCTCCCGAAATAATAAGACACTATATGGAGCTCCGTGGAATCGGTATAATAGATGTCAAGCGTATATACGGTACAGGCTCTGTTAAAGACAGTGAAAAAATCCAGCTTATTATTAAATTTGAGCACTGGGTTGAGGGCAAAATGTACGATAGAATGGGACTTGAAAACGAATATCAGGAAATACTCGGTATAAAGATTCCATCTATTACCATACCTGTTCGCCCCGGCCGTAACCTCGCTGTAATTATTGAAATAGCGGCAATGAACTTCCGTCTTAAAAAGATGGGATATAATACGGCTGAGGAATTTAATAGGAGACTGACTGAGGAATACAATATAAAGCAGAATTAAAATCATAAAATCGGGACTGACAAATGTCAGTCCCTTTTATTATGCAAGAGTGATATGATATAGCCTTGAGGGATATGAGATAAAATCATATGCCAGACGGAAGCCGATATTCATAAGGGCTGAGCCGAGATACTTCTGCTCTGAGCCATTGATTCTGTAAAGCTTATCGGGGCAAAGTCCTCTAACCTTGACGGTCTCGGGAGCTGAGTTAGCATCACTGTCATAGCGTACGGCACATACGAGTGCCTCGCTGCCGTCCTCCCTCACTGTTTCCCATGCACAGTAAAGGCTCTCCTCAACATTAAAGGGAGATATAAGTCTGTAATAATCTCCATACTGAATAAGGTCATAATACTTCTTAAATTCCTTTATCTGACGCTTAATTTCATCCTTTTCCTCATCTGTCATCTTAGTAATATCAAGCTCCAGACCGTAGGTGCCGAAATATGCTACATTACCTCTTGTTTTAAGAGGTGTAACACGGGCAGTCTGATGATTGGGGCATACGGAAACATGTGCTCCCATCGTTCGTACAGGATATGCAAAGGATGTACCGTACTGAATCTTAAGACGGTCTATAGCATCGGAGTTATCACTTGTCCATACCTGAGGCATATAATAAAGCATTCCACAGTCAAAGCGTCCTCCACCTCCGGAGCAGCTCTCAAACAGGATATGAGGAAATTTAGAGGTGATTCTTTCAAGCAAATCATATAGTCCAAGCATATAACGGTGGTAAACCTCTCCCTGCCTTTCAGGGGGCAAGGCAACGCTGTAAAGGTCAGATATATGTCTGTTAAAATCCCATTTTACATAGGAGATATTGGCACCTTCAAGCACCTTGCAGAGTTGCTCGTAAATATTGTCACATACTTCCTTACGGGAGTAGTCAAGAACATACTGATTTCTTGAAACCTGTGCCTCTCTGCCGGGAATCTTGAAGGCATAATCGGGATGCTCGGAATAGAGCTTACTCTCTGCTGAAATACACTCGGGCTCAAACCAGATACCGAACCTCATACCCTCATTGTTTATTCTCTCGGCAAGGGATCTAAGTGTACCCTGGAGCTTTTCCTCATTAGGGAACCAGTCACCCAAGGATGTGGTATCATTATCCCTGTGTCCGAACCAACCGTCATCCATAACGAAAAGCTCAACACCGATTTCAGCTGCATCCTTAGCCATGGAAACAAGCTTATCAGCATTGAAATTAAAATATGTAGCCTCCCAGTTATTGATAAGGACAGGGCGTTGTGCGTACTTATACTCTCCTCTGCAAAGGTTGTTTCTTATAGCCTTGTGATAGCAGTTAGAAAGCTTACCAAAGCCCTCACTACTATATACAAATGCGACCTCAGGTGTACAGAAGGTCTCTCCCGGTCCTACGCCGTAGTTAAAGTTTTCGTGGTTGATTCCGATTACTGCTCTTGTTTTATCCATAAGGTCCATTTCGGCAGTGATTTCAAAGTTACCGCTATAAACAAGAGCCATACCCCATGCGTTTCCGTATTCTTCGTTTGCGTTCTTATCGGCAATTATAACAAAGGGGTTCTCCATATGGCTTGATGCACCTCGCACGCTGGATACAGTAACCTTGGAGTGCTTTATATGAGTGCGTTCATACATTCTTTCCCTTGCGTGTCTGCCGTAAAAGCTGATCATATCATATCTGCCGTTAGGAAGATCAAGTGTTGCACTGAGTGCTCTCTCCAATTTAATTTCCTTATCGGTCTTATTTTCTATTCTTACAGCTTTTGTAATAAGATCATATTTTTCAAACACACCGTAGTAAAGGTGGAAATATATGTCGTACAGCTTATCCTTAAGAGTAATTACAAGGGTTTCTCCCTCTTCTCCATAGAATGCAGGGAGACCCGGGATGGAATACTTACCCTTAATAATTTCAGCACCGAGAAATTTGGGGTCAGCAGCTAAGCTACCGTCAGCATTTCTTAATGCAAGGGCATTTATTCTGAAATCTCCGACACCACATACAGAAAGCTCCTGGGGTACATGGTTATTCGAATATGAGTACCCCAAATCCAAGGGATTGGGAGAAAAGCAAGTATTACCCTCATATACGGAATATGACATATCCGTATATTCCATCCGTTTACCGTAATATGCATTCTGTAAAACGCCGTAACGATCCACTCTCATCTGATACATGGTGTTATCAGTATAAAGAGTAAAGGTTTTATCCTGTTTATTTTCAAAAATAGCCATAATAAGCTCCTTAGTTTTTTTCTTTATTTTACCATAAATAAAACTGTTTTTCAACCATATTTACAATATAATAATATAGAAATAAAAAATCACCGACCGAAGTCGGTGATTTTTATTTAAGCAAATTTAGCTAATTACTCAGTGTAACCGCCCCATGCCTCGTTCCAAGAAGCGATGGTCTCAAGTGCACCAGGCTGAGCCTCTGCAAATGCCTGAGCAAAGTTGTTCTTGTTACCGTTGTGGGAAGCACCCTTAACGCTACCGATAAGGTCACCCCAACCAACTGCTCCACCTGCATCGTAAAGAACATTGGGGAATATGTATTCCTGGATCATTTCGATCTCAACGGGAGAGTCGAACTGGTCAGCCTTACCCTGAATGTAAGCCTTCATTGTGTAGTCACGACCTGTCCAAGCAAGTACGTCTACGAAGTAGTCGGACATTGCTCTATCCTGTGTGATCTTAGGAATGCACATAAGAACTGTCTGCTGGTATGCGCAAGGAGCATAGTATCTGCCCTGAGCCTCGTCGAGCATGGGGAAGGGAACTATACCCATGTTGCCGTATGTACCAACATAGGAGTGCTGAATAACTTCATTGTAGAACAAGAGTCTGCCGTCCTTAAGAGCTGTACCAGCTGCAGAACCCCAGCTTCCGGACCAAGCGGAACGAGCCCAGTCAGCTGTATTAGCAGAAATGATAGCTGCAACGATCTTGTCAACCTTGGGGTCATCAAGTGTGATTTCCCACTTACCTGTGGATTCATCAACACCGGCCTGTGTTACGCCAAAGAACTCATAGAATCTGTTAACGGAAGCGATGGAGAGACCGTATGTATCTGTATCGCCGTGAACACCGTCACCGTCATCAGAGTAAGCACCGTTAGCGAGTGTAATGAGCATATCCCATGTCCACTTGCCTTCTCTAACTGCCTGATAAAGGTCAGCTGTGGGCTTTTCTCCACCAAGGATTTCCTTGTTGAAGTAAAGAACAAATGCTGTTTCCTTGTCAAGGTTGGAGAAGTCACCAGTCATAAAGAATGTGTGACCGTTGGATGTGTAGTTCTTGATGGAAAGGTCATTGTAGTATGTGTTATCAAAGTCGATGTACTCTCTGCCGCCCATGTCATATACATAGCCGCCAGCAACGATCTGCTGAGCTCTCATCATACGAGGCATAGCAAGGTCGTAGTTTACATTCTCAGCAAGAGTAGCCTGCTCAAGAGCATCATGCATGCTCCAACGAGTAGCGTTGATCCATTTAAGGTCTACGCCATATGTTTCCTTGATAAACTCCTGACGCTCAAGTACAGCCTTATCGATACCTGTACCAAAACCAGAATCCTTACCATAATCAATGCAAAGCTCCATTACGGACCAAGGAGCTCCGGGAGAGCCGGACCATGTAGAACATGCAATGTTAAGAGTCTTACCAGACCATGTTGTCTTAACGTCTGTCTTAGAAGACCAGGGTGCATCAGAATCAATACTGCTTGATGTGTTGTTACCACCGTTGTTGGTAGTAGTAGTTGTTGTGTTGTCATCATCATTGTTGTCACAAGCTACTACAAAAGGAACAAGCATCAACACCACGAGAAGAAGTGCGAAAATCTTTTTCACGGTAAAAACCTCCTTAATAATATTTTGTGCTAGGAATTTCGCTATACACATTATACTACAATGTTGCACAAAAAAGCAAGATGTTTTTGAAAATTTTTTTTATATTTTGCGATAAAAACATACTTTTTTTTTGATTTATACACAGCTTGTTGACTCAATCATTTATTATTTACATTTTTTTTCCATAAATTATAGTTGTCTTTTTTAACCAAAATAATGTTTAGTGTGTGAATTTTTTTGGTCAAAATCACAATGCTTACTTATGATAGAGGTTTCCGATTGCAGAACCGTCTTATTTATTTTCCTCCCATCTCCAAAAATGTGTATTTCCTACCTATTTATTACAAGTAAAGTAACCCCCGTGGGAGCAAATGGTGAATGATGTTTTTCTTCTGCTTCCATAACAGGAATCAGCCCTCTCGCAACACTTCTCATTTCATTCTTTTAAGTAAAAAATCCGGATGCAATGTGCATCCGGATTTTTTATTAATATGCTTTTCCCCAATACACAAGCTTGTCTGTCTTTTTACCGCAGCAGATACAGGTTCCCTCTGTTCCCTGCTCTCCGAAGGGTAAGCAACGGGAGGAAACATCTGCAACCTCCTTAAGCTTAAGCTCGCATTCAAGGTCGCCACACCAATGAGCTCTGATGTAGCCAGATTTATTTTTAGCAGTTTCAATAAAGCTGTCAAGCTCTGTTTCTGTATAGGTTCTGTTCTTTCTGTTTTCAAGAGCCTTGTTATACAGTCCCTCGGTTATTTCAGCAAGAACCTGAGGTATAACCTTATCAAGCTCGTCAAGAGAAACAAATATCTTCTGTCTGTTATCACGGCGAACAAGCACGCACTGATTTGCTTCTATGTCTCGGGGACCTATTTCAAGGCGAAGGGGAACACCCTTCATCTCATATTCAGAATATTTCCAGCCGGGAGAGTTGTCGGAAATATCAATCTTAGCCCTTGTATAAGCAGAAATGGAATTATAGACCTCGGTAGCCTTTTCTATAACTCCGGGCTTATGCTGTGCACAGGGGATAACTACAACCTGTGTGGGAGCCACAGCAGGGGGCAACACCAAGCCGTTATTATCACCGTGGGTCATTATGATAGCACCGATTATACGGGTGGAAACGCCCCATGATGTCTGGTGACAGTATTTAAGAGTATTATCCTTATCAAGATACTTAATATCAAATGCCCTTGCAAAGCCGTCGCCAAAGTTATGGGATGTACCTCCCTGGAGTGCCTTGCCATCGTGCATAAGTGCCTCTACCGTATAGGTAGCCTTTGCACCTGCGAATTTCTCCTTATCGGTCTTTTTACCCTTAAGAACAGGGATACCAAGATCCTTTTCAAAGAAATCGGCGTATACATTAAGCATTGTCAGTGTCTCGTTTTCCGCATCCTCTGCTGTTGCATGCATCGTATGGCCCTCCTGCCACAAAAACTCACGGCTACGGAGGAAGGGACGGGTAGTCTTTTCCCATCTTACAACGCTGCACCACTGATTGTAAAGCTTTGGAAGATCTCTGTATGACTTAATAATATTTGCATAATGCTCACAGAAAAGAGTCTCGGAGGTGGGGCGTACGCAAAGCCTCTCAGTAAGCTTTTCACTGCCTCCGTGAGTAACCCATGCAACCTCGGGAGCAAAGCCCTCTACATGATCCTTTTCTTTATTTAATAATGATTCGGGAATAAACATAGGCATATAGATGTTTTCAACGCCTGTTGCCTTAAAGCGAGCATCCATAAGCTTCTGAATATTCTCCCAGATAGCGTATCCGTAGGGACGGATAATCATACAGCCCTTAACACTGGAGTAATCAATAAGGTCTGCCTTTTTTACAATGTCGGTATACCATTTTGCAAAGTCCTCATCCATTGAGGTAATCTGCTCTACCATTTTCTTGTCGTTTGCCATTTTTGAACCTCTTGTCAGTTTGGAAAATTTAATAGATTTAGGAAGAAAGGCTCAAGTCCTTATGCTACAGAGCCTTTAATATAATTACTAACCGTCAGGTTGCATATGCTCCCTGACGATTAGTCTTCATTTAATTTTAATCACGCATGTGCACAGTATGTGTGCTATTATTTAGCGTTAGAGGGGAGACCTGCTACCTCGAATTTAGGAGTTATAGTTTCAAATACTGTGATTGCAGGAACATCCTCACTCTTTACATGACCTGCGAAGGGAGTGGGAAGGTCTGTGTTGGAATATACCTCAAGCTCAAGAACTGTAGGCATGTAAATGCTTGTGTTTGTAAATACGATTCTGATATCGGAGGTCTTTACGGAATCAATCTTATAAGCTGTAAGGTATTCTCTGTCCTTAGCACAGGTATTACCCTCTCCAACCTTGATATACTGACCGTTTACAAGTGCCTGTATCTCGAAATAGTTACCTACACCGTCTATGTTGCCGATATCACCTGCAATTACAACAACCTGATCTACTGTGTACTCTCTGTCAAGCTTAACGCCACAGTATACATCAACACCTGCACTGTACTCCTCAAGCTTAGGTACCCATACCTTAGCTAAGGAGTGCTTCTGTCCGTCGTTAATGTATGTATCAAAGGAGAGTGACGGATAGTTGGAGTTGGAGTAGGATGTACCGAGAACCGCAAGGTTACCGTTAGCAGCAGACTGCTTCTGGAATACGGAATATCTCTGGTCCATGAAAAACGATTTCATACCTACAACATTGATTGCAAACTGCTTGATATCGGGAATCTTGGAGGCTGTGGACTCATATATTACTCTGAGCTCTGTAACCTCAACGGAATCAATAACAAATTCCTTTGCTGTGGAGTTAACATTGGATGTTACAAGAACAACCCATTCTCCGTCTACCATACCCTCAACAGTAAAGTCACAATCCACTGTAGTATTACCGTGGTCGATAATAACCTTGTTTGTGTCGTATGTCTTTCCGTATACTACATCTACAACTGTATTTTCTCCTGTATTGAAGGGAAAAACAAACTTTGTATAGCTGGAAACATCGCCTGAATAGTTAACTGTATTAAGTGTAATACCGTCTATCTGCGGAGCAGCATTCTCATCGGAGTATGCAATTCTGATTTCGTCTGTTTCTACATACACATCGTGGACAAATGTGCTTTCGTAAAGCTTGTTTTCCACATGGATGGTAGTCCATATACCGTCAACATATGCCTGTACAAAGTACTTGATATCCGATGATGTATCCTTAAAGTCAATGGCTATTTGGTTTATTGTCTGCTTACCGTTAAGCTTTATACCCATATTTCTGTCACCGTTCTTAACAGCATCAGCAGAAACACCGTTGGTAATAAATCCTGTAACAGCACTTACTATATTTGCACCTACCTCGTTAAGACGGGGGGACTTCGTAAGAGCCTCGGTAAAGACAATTCTTATTTCATTTGTCTGAACGGGAGTTATCTCATAGGTCTTCTCCTGTGCAATATATGTAACTCCCTCTGGCAAGGGCTTATAGCAATCACTGATATTACCGGTTGCTACCTGCGTCCACTGACCGTTTACAAGTGCCTCTATTTTGAACGGTGCCGAGAATGTAGCATCCTCAAAGAGAACATACACATCATCTATTGTGTATGTCTTATCAAATCTTACGCCGAAGGTCTGATTTGCGGAAAGATCCTTGGGAGTCCAGCCTGTGCTTTCAACTCCGTCAACTGCAAGATAGGGATAGCTACCCATCTTTGCACTCGAAGCATATGGGAAGGAGTTAGCTGCAGCATTGGGAGAAAGAACTGCTCCCTCGGGAAGCTCAACATCGGGAATGTCTCCCTGCTCACCGTATATTCTTACCTCATAAATGTAGGGGAATACAAGGGAGCCGTCTCCATTATAGTTCTTACCGAACTCGCTTATAGAAATTCTGATATTGTTTGTGGTGTATACGGTATCGGGAACGATTGTATAGTAGGATCCGATATGGTACGCACCCGTATCGTTCTTCATAGCCTCATCGTAATCCTTATAGCTGTGTGGAACGGAATCGGAATCCCTAAACTCCGCAATTGTTATCCACTCACCCTCAACAAGGGCCTCTACCTTATACTTTGTATCCTGGTATCCCCAGCTCGGATTAGCAGAGGAGTTATGCACGCTCATGTAAAGGACGATCTCATTAATTTCATAGTACTCACGGTTGGTAAATTTGAAGCCGAGATGCTCACCCTCAAAGCCGGCAGATGTGATAGCACCAAAGGCTACCTCAGGATACTGAGGCTCCCAGCCGTGCCAGTCCTCTTCAAAATCATTTCCATCGTTAGCTGTATATGGAGGAGTCCACTCATAATGCTTGAAGCTGGAGGCATATGCACTGCCCTTCAAAGCGATATTTTCGTAAACCTTACCGGTAAGCTCAATTTCATATACCTTGGGATATGCTGCAGTTTCATCAAGCTTTTCAGCAATGATTCTTACCTGCTGAGTATATACAGGCTTATCAAGCTCAACTGTAACTCTTCCGTTTACTATTTCACCGGATGCAATAGCCTCAGCATATGTATCGTATCCCACAGGAGCAGCCTTATCATCGCAAACAGTAGCAATCTCATACCATCTGTTATTACGGAAAAGCTCAACCTTATATACAATCTTATCGTTTCCGATTGTTTCACCGAGAGCTGCAAGAATCTCTATTTCGTAAAGATAAATGTTAGCCTCCTTAGTGTAGTTGATGCCGAAATATACTGTTGATTCCGATGCACCGGCAGCATCCCAGCATGTAGCATTATCTCCGTCATTTATGTTTGTTGCCGGATTACTGCTTGACTCCGAGGAGGTAAATGCGGTACCCAAGGAGGTACAGTTCTCCGTCAATTCGGGAAGCTCTGCTCCGGCATCGCCACTCTGAGCCGTTCCGCCTGCGAAAACGGTTAAAGAGAAGCATGATACAAGAAGTATCAGAGAGAGCAACAGTGAAATTATCTTTTTCATTTCTTGACTCCTTTTCGTGCAATGAAATTTATAGTTACAATTATAATATCACATGTAATTCAAAAATTCAAGAGATTTTAGTAACTATATAGTGAAATTTGCAAAAAAGAACGGCATTTCCGCCGTTCTCTTTGTCAAATTGGTATAAAAAATCAAATATACTGCAGAGTCAATTCTCCGTCCTTGACATCCATTGAGGCGGCAGATATGGGAGCCTTGTTCTCGAAAATAATAGCATTTGCCAATCTGTCCTCTATATCGGACTGGATAAATCTCCTCATGTTTCTTGCTCCGAACTTACGGCTGAAGGATTTTTCTGCCACATGTCGGCGTACACTGTCGGTGTAGGTAAATGTAATTCCCTTTTCCATAAGTGCATTCTTCAGGTCGTTTAGCATAATTTCGGATATTCTCTCAAAATCATTTTCATCAAGAGAACGGAAGGTGATTATTTCATCTATCCTGTTTATAAACTCGGGACGCATAAACTGAGAAAGTGCCTTCAGGGTCTTTTCCTTCTCCTGCTTCATATTCTCGCCCGTAAAGCCTGCAGGTGCTGAGGAAATACCGGATCCTGCATTGGTGGTCATAATTATTACCGTGTTTTCAAAATTAATCACTCTACCCTGTGAATCGGCTATCTTACCCTCGTCAAGTATCTGCAAAAGAATATTGAGCACATCGGGATGTGCCTTCTCTATCTCGTCAAAAAGGATTACGGAATAGGGTCTGCGTCTTATCTTCTCCGTAAGCTGTCCTGCCTCATCATATCCCACATATCCGGGAGGGGCTCCTATAATTTTGGACACGGAATGCTTCTCCATAAACTCAGACATATCCAGTCTAATAAGAGCATCGGGGGATGTGAACAAATCATTTGCAAGAGTCTTTACAAGCTCCGTCTTGCCCACACCCGTGGGTCCTGCAAAGACGAAGGATACAGGACGCTTTTTAACGCTGACGCCTGCACGGTTTCTCCTTATAGCACGGGATACAGCCGATACAGCCTCATCCTGACCGATTATCCTTGATTTTATTCTTGCATCCAATCCTGCAAGCTTTTCAAACTCATCCTCTGAAATGTTTGATGCAGGGATACCTGTCCAGATTTCTATAACTCCGGCAAGGTCAGCCCTTGTCATATAGATAGCGTCACAGCTCTTATCAAGCTTATCCTTTTCGATAAGGAGCAATGACCTTTCAGACTTATACTCTGCAAGAGTCTTATATTCATCCTCGGTTGGAGTTCTTCCGTCGTCTGAGATTTTGGAGTTCAACTCCTCTGTCTTTGCATCAAGTGCACCGAGCTTTTCAATAAGCAAATGGCGTTCTGTTATGCTACTGTTATGAAGGACAATGTGTGAGCACGCCTCGTCAATCAGATCTATTGCCTTATCCGGTAAAAATCTGTCTGTGATATATCTCTCACTCATTACTACAGCATCTCTTGCAATTTCATCACTGATTTTAACACCGTGGTATATCTCGTAATACTGCTTTGTGCCCTTTATCATTTCAACGCACTCTTCAATGGACGGCTCATCGACCTTAACAGGCTGAAATCTTCTTTCAAGGGCTGTATCCTTTTCAATATATTTTCGGTACTCCTTCATAGTAGTAGCACCGATTACCTGTATCTCTCCTCTTGAAAGTGCAGGCTTGAGTATATTTGCCGCATTCATGCTTCCCTCAGAGTTGCCTGTGCCGACAATATTATGCACCTCGTCTATAACGAGAATTATATTGCCTGCCTGCTTTACCTCCTTCAGAAGTCCGTTTATTCTTGCCTCAAACTGTCCTCTGAACTGTGTACCTGCCACAAGAGCTGTAAGGTCCATAAGGTAAACCTCGCAGTTTTTAAGCTTATAGGGTACATCTCCGTCTACGATACGCTGAGCAAGAGCCTCTGCAATCGCAGTCTTACCCACTCCGGGCTCACCGATCAGGCAAGGGTTATTCTTCTGACGGCGACTGAGTATCTGTATTACCCTTTCAAGCTCTCTTTCTCTGCCTATAATTCTGTCGAGCTTTCCGTTTAACGCATCCGATGTAAGATTGTGGCAGAAGGTGGTAAGATTACGGCGATCGTCCTTTTTGGCACTCTTGCCCTTTCCCTTCTCCTGGTCCTTACTCTCCTTCGTATCATCCTCACTTTTATTCATAAATCCGGCATTTCTCATAAGCTTGCCGAAGTCGATGGTAGGAGAATCCTCATCTCCGTCCGTATCCTCACCGTCCTCTGACAGGGTGGGGAGCATATCAGCCATCATCTTTTCCATATTTTCAAGCTCCTCATCGCTGATACCGAGCTTTTTCATCATATCGTTAACCGGCTTAATACCAAGCTCTCTTGCACAGACGAGACAAAGCCCCTCCTGCTTCTGCTCATTGTTCTCCAGCTTCATAATATAAACTGTAGCCGGTCTCTTTTTGCATCTTGCACACATTTCCATTTCAAATGATTCCTTCTCTATTATGCGACACGGATATTCCCATCCTACGCAATGTATGATTTAATTATTTCAGTAAGGTTTGTTCCCTTAAGCAACCTCAGGATAACAGAGTTGTCAATAAGCTCCTCGTTGAATATCTCGGGGAATATCGGACCAACATAGTTGACAGCAAGCGTAACAATACCACTGGTTGCCCAAATGATTGTGAGGGAAATAAGAACTCCTATACAAGCACCGAGAAGCCTGTTTACAAAATTCAAGCCCGGGAGCTTGGCTACCTTATCAAGCACATTTACAAGCACTGTAAGGATTATAAGTGCAAGGATAAATACTATCACTATTCCCATCAGCATGGACAGCATAAGAGAAACGGATGCTCCTATATTCTCGGACAGAGCTGTAATCTGCTCATCGGAGGCATAAGGCAGTCCGGCAATGGCTGAATCAAAGCCCTCAAGATCCATACCGAATTTTGAAAGTATATTTGTGAAAAATGCAGGTGTATCCTGATATAATTCCACGAAATTAACACCGTCTGTTTCCATACCCTTAGCTGTGGCATACAGGGACTCCTGCACCCAATTCGTAATAGCGTCCTGCATAAACATTTTATTAATCAGACTTGCCACAGGGTTACGAAGCATGTACGCAATACCCATAGCAAGGAAAACCTTGATATAAGACAAAATCGATCTTATGGCACCCTTACATGTATATCTTATGATTAAAATCAAGCTGATAACACAAAGAGCAATATCAATGATCAAGCTGGGATTCATGACAACACCACCTTTCTATGATAGTCTATAATATTATAGCCTCATTTTTTTATTTTGTCAATAGTATTGTTAAGACAGGAGTTGTAAAAATTTGGTTAAGGAGATATGTACGGTAATAAAAAAAAGCATTACGCTATCCGTTTTTACGGAAAACGAAATGCTTTTTCCTTACATTTAATTGTAAAAAACACGGTTAAGATATAATCCCTCTGCTTTAGCGGTCTGTCCTGCTCTGCTCCTATCCTTGGAGCTTATAATATCGGGAATATCCTCGGGCTTTATTTTTCCCTTACCCACATCAAGCAGTGTTCCCACAATTATTCTTACCATATTGTAAAGGAAGCCGTCCGCTGATATACGGTATTCGATAATATCATCCATAACCGTAATTTCGCTGTCGTAAACGGTACGAACCGTATCCTTTACCGATGAGCCACTTGCCATAAATGCGGAAAAATCGTGTCTGCCGATAAAATGCTCCTGTGCCTTTTTCATATTTTCAATGGAGAGAGTGTCTATATTTCTGCCAAGCTCCATCACTCTGCCATCAAGGAATGGGTCCCTTATTTCTCCTGTCCTTATACGGTAAATGTACTCTTTTTTTACCACGCTGTACCGGGGATGAAAATCATCCGGCACCCATGTGGCACAAAGAACCGATATATCCCGTGGCAAAGCCGTATTCATAGCAAGAGGAATTTTATCTAACGGCACGGTAATCCCGTTTTTTTCATCCACGGGGTCCACGGTCAGACAATATCCGAGGGCGTGTACACCACTGTCGGTACGGCTGCATCCCGTTACATTACACTCAAAGCCAAAGACCTTTTTTACTGCTCTGTTCAGCATAAGAGCAACCGTTGGTCTGTCTCCCTGGAGCTGATATCCACAGTAGGCAGTCCCTACATAGGAAATTTCAAGAAGTATCTTCATACCTATCACCTATGCAAGCTTATAGCCGTTGGCGTAAATGTTGATAAGAATTACTCCGGCAAGCATTCCAAAGCTCAAAAGAATAAACACATAGTCCTTGATTTTCATTTTAAGGACATTCATCCTCGTTCTTCCGTTACCACCGTGGTAGCATCTGCATTCCATGGCAGTTGCAAGCTCCTCAGCTCTTCTGAAGGAGGAAACAAAAAGAGGAATAATAATGGGGATAAGAGCCTTAGCTCTCTTTATAAGACCTCCGGACGAAAAGTCTGCTCCCCTTGCCTTTTGGGCATTCATAATTTTTGTCGTCTCATCCACAAGGGTTGGTATAAAGCGAAGGGCAATGGTCATCATCATTGCAAACTCGTGAACCGGAACCTTGATTTTTTTCAAAAATCCCAGTCCCCTCTCAAGTCCGTCTGTCAACTCTATGGGTGTTGTTGCATAAGAAAAATATACACTTGTTCCCATAAGAAGAATAACTATACGGAATGTAAGAAGAGCTGCGTTTATAAGGCCTTCCTTATATATATTTACAGTCCAGAAGTCGGGGATTATCACCTGAGTAAAGAGTAGCTCCTCTCCTCTGCCTAAGAAAATATTAAGGATGGATGTAAACAGAATGATTATGATAAGGGGCTTTAGTCCCTTTAATACAAGACGGATAGGAACTCTGCTCAAAAGTATCGAAAGTATAACCAATCCGGCTAAGAGGACAAAGGCAAAAACATCCTCAGCCACAAAAATGCTGACAATGAACAGCACAACAAACAGTAGCTTGGACCTGGGATCAAGCCTGTGAATTACAGAGCCTGTACCGTAATATTGACCGAGAGTAACATCAAGTGCCATCAGCCCTTCCTCCCTTCAATATACTCGCAAATGGCGTCTACAGCACCGTTTACAGTATAAATGTATTTGGAGATGTCTATCGAGTTTTTGCGGATAGCTCGTACCACTCCGTAAATTTCGGGAACATCAAGACCTGCAGAACGGAGAAGCTCTCCCTCGGAGAATACCTCTCTGCAATCTCCCTGTAAGATAAGCTTGCCGTGAGAAAGCACAAAGAGCTCATCACAGTACTTAGCCATATCCTCCATGCTGTGACTTACAATTACCACAGAGGTTTTACTTTCCTGCTGGTATTTACATATTCCACCGAGTATCTGGCGTCTTCCTCTTGGGTCAAGGCCTGCAGCAGGCTCGTCAAGAACAAGAACAGAAGGCCTCATCGCCATAATACCGGCAAGAGCAACTCTTCTCTTCTGACCTCCCGAGAGGTCAAAGGGGGATTTGGAAAGGACATCGGCATCAAGGCCACAAAATTCTGCAGCACCGGTTACTCTTTCCTTGACATCCTCTTCACTCAGTCCCATATTTTTGGGACCGTAGGCAATATCATCCCATACAGTATCGGCAAAGAGCTGATATTCGGGGTACTGCATTACCATACCCACCTTATAGCGTATTTTACCTATTTCCTTGGGCTTTTGCCATATGTCACAGCCATCTACAAATATAGAACCGCTATCAGGTCTTACAAGACCGATGAACATCTGTACAAGAGTGGATTTTCCCGACCCTGTGTGTCCAATTATACCTGTAACACAGTTTTCTCTTATAGAAAGACTGACATTATCAAGGGCATGTACCTCATAAGGGGTCTTTTTGCCGTATATATAGCTTACATTTTTTACCTCAATTGATGCCATCTTTATCACCCGTACTATTGATTTTTTCCGTTATCAGCCTTGCACAAGTGTCAAAATCATACACTCCCAAGGGGATTTCCCATCCTAATTTCTTATTAAGCTTGAAAATAAGCTCTGTTGACTGGGGTACCTCAAGTCCTGCCTCCCACAGTCTTTCCACACGGCAGAAAACATCCTCTGGCTTGCCCTCCTCGTATACCTCACCGTTTTTCATTACTATAACACGGTCAGCCTGTACAGCCTCGTTCATATAATGGGTGATAAGTATTACGGTAATGCCCTCTCTGTTCAGTCGGTGAATTGTATTCATTACATCCTTACGGCCCATAGGGTCAAGCATTGCTGTGGATTCGTCAAATATAATACATTTGGGCTTCATAGCAATAACTCCCGCTATTGCCACTCGCTGCTTTTGTCCTCCCGAGAGCTTATGGGGAGCATGACGGGCATACTCTCTCATTCCCACAGTATCAAGAGCTTCATTTACCCTTTGTCTTATTTCCTTGGAGGGCACGCCGAGATTCTCGGGGCCGAAGGCAACATCCTCCTCAACTATGGTGGCAACTATCTGATTGTCGGGATTTTGGAATACCATACCTATTTTTTTGCGTACATCGAATATATCCTCGTCCGTAAGCTCCCTGCCCGTTATTTTATTGCCCTCAATATAAATATCACCGGAATTAGGGGAAAGTATTAAATTCATAAGCTTTGCGGTTGTGGACTTACCCGAGCCATTATGTCCGAGTATTGCCACAAACTCTCCCTCTGTTATTTCAAGGGAAAGATTATTTACAGCAAACATGCCGGGCTCACATTCCTCACCCGTATATGTGTAGCATACATTATCAAATTTGATTAATGGCTCCATATTACTCCTTTTTTCCTTTCACCCATCTTGCACTTGCTCCACAGGGCAAACAGCTTCCTGTCTGGGTTACAGGGAGAGCAAGCTCTGCCGTTTCAGACACTCCACCGTGCTTTTTCACAATTTCAACATCTAAAACATATCCCATTGTAAGTGCACTCAAGCCCGTTGTGTATGAGTTTATAAGCATAAACAGAGGGTTGTCCGACAATACCCTTTCACATAAGGAAACAAAGTCACAGACAGCGTCCTCCAGCTTCCACACCTCGCCACCGGGTCCTCTTCCGTAGGAGGGAGGGTCCATAATAATGGCATCATACTTGTTTCCACGCCTTATTTCTCTCTCCACAAACTTACGGCAGTCGTCTACTATATACCTTACAGGTGCATCCTTTAATCCACTCAGGGCAAGATTCTCCTTAGCACATGCAACCATACCCTTTGAGGCGTCCACATGGACAACCGAGGCACCTGCCTTAGCTGCGGCTGCTGTTGCTCCGCCTGTGTATGCAAACAGGTTAAGCACCTTAACCTCTCCACCGTTATCCACTCTTTCTCTGATAAGCTGAGAAAACCAGTCCCAGTTGGCAGCCTGCTCGGGAAACAGTCCCGTGTGCTTAAAGCCCATTGGCTTAAGCATAAATGTAAGCTCACCGTAATTTATCGTCCAGCTCTCGGGCACATTATTTTTGACCCATGCACCACCACCGGAATTGGAACGGCGATATATTCCATGTGCCTTGCTCCAAAGCTTGTGCTCTCTTTTCCCCTTCCAGATCACCTGTGGGTCGGGTCTTATGAGAATGTAATCTCCCCATCTTTCAAGTCTTTCTCCGTCGGAGGTATCAAGAAGCTCGTAATCTATCCATTTATCTGCTTTATACATTGTTTGTCCTCACATTACATCTTATAGTATTTGCCAAGGGGACTTTCCCCTGCGTGTCCGTGGCATATCGCTATTGCCAGTGCGTCTGCCGTATCATCGGGCTTAGGAGGCTTAGGAAGCTTTAGAATCGATGTTACCATGGTTATGACCTGATTTTTTTCTGCTCTTCCGTATCCTACTACAGCCTGCTTGACCTGTAATGGTGTGTATTCAAATATTTTCAAGCCCTTTTTATGAGCAGCAAGAAGTATTACCCCCCTTGCTTCAGCAACGGAAATACCTGTTTTCTGATTGGTATTCCAGAAAAGCTCCTCAACTGCCATAACCTCCGGCTTGTACTTGTCAATTATTACATTCATAGAATCGTATATCTGCTCGATACGGTCCTCAACAGGTGTCTTTGCCTCCGTACGAATGGAGCCATAACCCAGAACACGGAATTTTCCGTTTACGCATTCAAGCACTCCCCATCCCACAATAGCAAGACCGGGGTCAATACCTAAAATTACCATCATGACCTCCGAATTAAATGCATTCATAATTATTTTACCATATTTTACACTCCATGTCAAATACAAAACTCACAAATATATTAAAATATAAATAACTTTTCTTGTTGATTTTTATGCATAATTATGGTAAAATAAGCTGTAGTGATTTATTTTGATGCTTTCTATGGAGGTTAATATGCCAAACATCCCTGTTATCAAGGTTGGAGATATTCTTGAAATGAAGAAAAACCATCCCTGTGGGTCAAGGATATTTACGGTTTCCCGCATTGGGTCGGATATCAAGCTCACCTGCACCGGATGTGGAAGAACTCTTATGCTTGATAGAATCAAGGTAGAAAAAATGATAAAGAAAATTATTTCAAACGGAGACAACCATGAGTAAACAGACTGTATTCCAAAAGCTTTCGAGCCTGAAGTCACGGATTAAGGCAAAGCTTGATCCCATACTTAAGAAGCCCCTTGTACAGAGGGCAAAAAATAAAATAATATCGAAGAAGCATCTTTATCCCTCCTTCTTCTTCCCTGTTATGATCCTTGCTGTGGTATACGCCGCCCTTGGCTTCTGGCCTATCGGTAACCGTAGCATGCTTACCCTTGATATGGGTGCACAGTACATCTTTTATTTTGAACAGATGCGTGACATTTTAATAGGTGGAGAATCTATTATTTATACCTTTGAACGCACATTGGGTGGAGAATTTTTGGGATATTATGCATATTATCTGGCTTCTCCTCTCTCCTGGATAGTATGTCTGTTCCCTGCTAAGATGATAGTTGAGTCCGTTACACTCATCCTTATGCTCAAGGCAGGTCTTAGCGGACTGTTTTTTGCTTACTATCTCGAAAAGACGAGGAAAACTAAGGATGCAATGGGCCTTACTATGTTTTCCACAATGTACGCCCTTTGTGCCTATGCTATGGCGTACCAGACAAACACTATGTGGATGGATGCACTTATGCTCCTACCCCTTGTTACTCTGGGACTTGAAAGACTTATTACAGACGGTAAATTCAAGCTTTTTGTAATAACCTTTGCCATGACCATATGGAGTAACTTCTATATCGGCTATATGTCCTGCTTCTATGTGCTTTTCTACACAATATGCTTCCTCTTTGCTCATAATGATGAGGAAATAAACGGACTGAATGAAGCAAAGCACAAGCTGAAAAGCGTTATAAGAGTCGGTATTTGCTCTCTTGTATCCATACTGATGACCACAATGATCATACTGTCGGCATACTATGCCCTCAGCTTTGGTAAAAACAATTTCCAGACAAGCAATTTCGAGCCATTTTTACGCTTTGATTTTCTTGACTTGTTTGCAAAATTCTTCTTTGGAGCCTATGATACCATCCGTCCCGACGGAACACCCAATATGTATTCGGGTACTCTTATGCTCCTTATGCTCCCTGTGTATTTTGTATCAAAAAAGGTTTCGGGAAGGCATAAGATAGCCTATGGAGGTCTTTGCGGACTGTTCATAGCTATAATGTCTGTAAATACATTGGACCTTGTAATGCACGGCTTCCAGATGCCTGTATGGCTTAATTACCGTTACAGCTTTATGTTTACCTTTGTGCTCCTTACACTGGCATACAGAGGATATGAGTATATCAAGGAGGTGGATTCAAAATTCCTCTTCCAGACAGGTATATTCCTTATTTTCGCCCTTATGATGATGCAGAAGCTGGTGGAGCTGACCCGTTATCAGTCAGGTGGCAAAAAATGGGACACCGAGTACGCATATGTTATTGATTACGAATTTATCTGGGCATCCGTCATCCTGATAGGAATCTATCTTGGTGTACTTTACTTTGTAAAGCACTCAAAGTCAATTAAGGAAAAGGCTACCACTGTCCTGCTCCTTGTTGTTCTCGTGGAGGCGGGTCTCGGTGCAGGTGTAAACTGGGGACATGAGGTTTATGAGGTTGGCTATGGCTACCGTAACTCCTACGTTGACTTTATTGAAAGATACAAGCCCACTGTGGATGAGGTGCTTGAATCCGATACATCCTTCTACAGAATGGAGAAAAACCCCTACAGAAGAAACAATGAAAATCTTGCATTAAATATAAACGGAATCGCTGCATCCACATCCACACTTAACGCAAATGTTATAGAGCTACTTAATAATATGGGCTTTTCGGCAAGCTCCCACTGGGCTAAATATTTCTGCGGTAACGAGGTTTCCGATTCCCTGCTCGGTATAAAGTATGTTATTTCCGAGGAGGGCAACCATGTAAGCAGCACCTATAAGAAGACTGTAAGCAATGACGGGCTTTATATCTATGAAAATCCCCATGTGCTTTCCATAGGCTTTGCAGCCCATAAGAACGGAAAGGACCTGATACTTTCCCAGCCACAAAAGATTTCTCCCTTCAAATACCTTAACGGTATGATGACACAGCTTTCCGGTCAGTCAAGCCTTGATATTTTTACAAGGTGTGACTATTCCATTACCAATACCGGTAACTGCTCTACAAGGTATTCGGCAGGTGGAGTTACAATAACCCGAAGCTCCAGCGGTATAGCATTTTACGAATATACGGTTATAGCAAAGGAAAGCGGCTCAATTTATATGCACTTCCTTTCCCACACAAGAAACCCCGTTGTCAAGTTTTATATAAACGGCGATGAGATATCCTCCGTATTCGACACCGATACAAACAGAATACACAACCTCGGATATTATGAAAAGGGTGCTGAGCTTAAGATCAGATACGAGTTTGACGGAAATGCCGTACATTATAAGACAGATGCCCCCATATTTGTTCAGGTAAATGAAGACGAGCTTGCAAGAGCCATCGACTACCTCCAAAAGGGTAACCTTAAGATAACAGATCACTCCGACACACGAATTGAGGGCACGATTACTGCCGAAAAGGACCAGTTTGTATTTACCTCCATCCCCTATGACAAATACTGGAATGTATATGTTGACGGAGAGAGAGTAGAAACCTATGCAACAATGGACACTCTCCTTGCCTTTGATATCGGAGAGGGCGAGCACGAAATAGAAATGGTATATGTTTCCAAGCCATTCTATATCGGTCTTGTTATAAGCTTGTTCGGTCTCGGACTGTTTATTGCTCTTATCGTTCTTGAGAGAAAGCTGGGCTACAAGGTAATTCCCGTTTGGGAAAGACCTGACGGAAAAGATACAGACAGCTGTCCTTCCTCCAATACAGTATCTATGGATATTCCGGGTAGCGAGCCATCTCCACAGGTCACCGAGGTAAAGGGCACTGAGTCTACTGACACCGAGGTCATAAGCACCGATGGCACAAACGGTGTGACTACGGGTACAGAGGACACAAGCGAAAACACCAATGCAAAAGAGGAATAATTATGATATATCATGTAAATGGCACACTTGAATACTGTGAGCCCGGCTTCTGCGTTATTGACTGCAACGGAGTCGGATATAAGCTTACAGTAAGCGATAACACCTTCTCTGCTGTATGCTCCCATACAGGCGAGAGGGAAAAGCTGCTTACCTACCTCCAGGTAAGGGAGGACGGAGTCGAGCTTTTCGGCTTTAAGACAAATGACGAGCTCTCTGCCTTTAAGCTACTTATAACCGTATCGGGAGTCGGTCCGAAGGCGGCTATGGCAATCTTATCACTCCTTACACCCGATAAGCTGTCACAGGCTATTGTAAGCGAGGATACAAAGGCTATTTCAAGAGCCTCCGGAGTCGGGGCAAAAACTGCTGCAAGAGTGGTACTCGAGCTTAAGGATAAGGTGGCTAAGCAATACTTTGCTCCCTCATCTGCTGAGGTAGCATCTGCTCCAACTGTCAGTGCCGTAAAGGGTAAGGGCAACCTTTCCGAGGCACTTGATGCACTTATTGTTCTTGGCTATTCAAGAGCAGAGGCACAGAAGGCACTTGCAGGCATTGACCCTAAATTAGAGGTTGAAAAAATAATACCCTTAGCCCTTGCAAAATTGTTTTAAGGAGGAGCTATTATGATTGAAGAAACAGAATTTGATTTTGAAAACCGAATAGTATCCACCGAGGTAACAGGCGAGGATTCGGATGTTGAGATAAGTCTCCGTCCAAAGGTGTTTGACGAATATATAGGTCAGGAAAAGGTAAAGGACCTGCTTAAGGTTTATATAGAGGCAGCAAAGGGCAGGGGCGATTCCCTCGACCATGTGCTTCTCTACGGACCTCCCGGTCTTGGTAAGACTACTCTTTCCGGCATTATTGCCGAGGAGATGGGCGTTAACTTCCGTGTGACCTCCGGTCCGGCTATTGAAAAGCAAGGCGACCTTGCTGCTATTCTGACAAATCTTGCCCCGGGAGATGTGCTTTTTATTGACGAGATACACCGTCTGTCACGTTCAATTGAGGAAATACTGTATCCTGCTATGGAGGACTATGTTCTCGATATTATTATCGGTAAGGGTCCTGCTGCAAGAAGCATCCGTGTTCCGTTACCTAAATTCACACTTGTGGGAGCTACTACAAGGGCAGGTCAGCTGACCACACCGTTGCGTGACCGTTTCGGTGTTCTTCTCAAGCTGGAGCTTTATACCCATGAGGAGCTTGCTACCATTGTAAAGAGGAGTGCAGGTCTGCTTGATGTTAAAATAACCGAGGAGGGAGCATACGAGATCGCATCCCGTTCCAGAGGTACACCACGAATTGCAAACAGACTTCTCAAAAGAGTCCGTGACTACGCACAGGTCAAGGGCGACGGAGTTATCAATATAGAAATGGCAAAAAAAGCCCTTGAAGCACTTGAAATTGACCATCTCGGTCTTGATAACACAGACAGAAAAATGCTTGAAACTATTATTAAGTTCTATGACGGAGGGCCTGTAGGTCTTGAAACTCTTTCTGCCACCATCGGTGAGGAAAGTGTCACTATTGAAGATGTATATGAGCCGTATCTTATGCAGATAGGATTCTTGAGCCGTACACCCAGAGGCAGATGTGTAACCCGTCTTGCCTATGAGCATCTCGGCTTACCTTATAAGGGTCAGTTAACACAGCTAAAATTAGAATAAAACACAAAAAACCGACACAGCGTGTCGGTTTTTTGATTTATAAAGCTTATACAGGTAGCTTTTTTCTGATTTTTTGGGATATGAAATATGCAAGGACACAGAAGATAATATCCTTGAAAATATAAGGCAGTGATACAAGTACAAAGGATGCTGCAAAGGGATTTGCAGTAAGACCCATATACCATATAACGCCAAGGCTGTGACAGATTACAACCCCGAGAATACCGAACAGAATAGCCGACAGTGGCTTTTTAGACACTCCGCAAAGGATAACAAGAGGTATAAAGCCTACAATAAAGCCTCCCCCGTGTCCGATAATTACAGAAAATCCACCCTGGAAGGATGAAAATACAGGTGCACCTACTGCTCCGAGCAGAATATATGCAAGCACCGTGCACACACCTGTACGCAGACCCATAATATAACCGCAGAGACATATTACAAGTGTCTGCAAGGTTATGGGTACCAATGAAGGCATAGGAATGGCAATCTGGGACACAACAGCTATAATAGCCACAAAAAGAGCTGTGTAGGTTATTGTTCTTGTCCTTTTTTTCATATCCTACGCACCCTTGCATCCCCGGAGTTAAATTTTACCTCTCCCTTATCCGTCTGTAATACAAGATTGGCTTCATTATCTATATCGGTGCATATGCCCGATATTACCTCGTCTCCTCTGTACACATCCACCGTTCTGCCGATTATGTTTGAACGCCTACGGTAATTTTCCATATAGCTTTTATCGGAAAAATTACGGTAATATGCCATAAAATTGTTTATAATTTCGGCACAAAGTCGGTTTTTTATGCCTACGGGTGCATTTTTTCCGTACACCGAGCAGGCTATATCCTTAATTTCCTCATCAAAGCCACCCTCGGGGTCGGAGACATTTACGCCTATACCCACAATGGCATAGTTAAAGCTACCCGACACGAAATCACAGGATGCCTCTGTCAGTATTCCACAAGCCTTTTTGTCCCCTATAAAAATATCGTTTACCCATTTTATATAGCATTTTTTACAGGATATCTTCTCTATTGCCTCTGCTACTGCACAGGCACACATAACTGTAATACCGATACACTCGGAGGGTGGAATCTCAGGCCTCAGGAAAAGGCTCATATACAGCCCGTTTTCCGAGCTGGACAAAAAGCTCCTCCCCATTCTGCCTCTGCCCTGTGTCTGCTTTTTTGCAATTATGACCGTACCCTCTTTTATTCCTCGGTGTGCCAGGGCCTTTGCTACATTATTGGTAGAGTCGGTTTCATCAAGTATAATAATATCTCCGTCCTCCTTAAGATATGACCTTATAATTTCTCTGTCAAGCACTGCCCTGCCCCCTTTCATAAAATCGGTTAAATTTCTGCGTCGTTAAATTCTCTTAGGAAGTAAATGTTTTTTGTATTTACGGTAAATTCTTTTCCGTTAAGATAGCCAAGAGAGTCATCCCCCTTACCGAACATAAGCTTATAGGCATAGAGTGCCTGATGCTTATATCCCAGTCTCTTATCCTTTTCAATAGAGCCGTATTTACCGTCTCCGAGTAAGGGATTGCCTATGGACGACATATGTGCTCTTATCTGGTGGGTCCTGCCTGTTATAAGCTCTATTTTTACAAGGGAAAGGTTTTTTTGCTTATTGTACTCAAGCACCGAGTATTTTGTGATAATTTCCTTTGCTCCCCTTGTCGCGCTTTTAATTACACGAACTGTGTTTGTGTTGCTGTTTTTTATCAGAAAATCGGTAAGAGTAGCACTTCTTTTCTGTGGCAGACCGTGTACTGCACACAGATAAAATTTAGATATGCCGTTTTCCCTTATTCTTGCGTTTATATCACGAAGTGCCTCTGCATTTTTTGCCGAGATTACAATGCCTCCTGTATTTCTGTCTATTCTGTTGCATAGTGCAGGGGCAAAGGAGCTTTCCTCTGCCGGGTTATATTCTCCCTTTTGAGCAAGGTAAGCCTGTATATGATAAATAAGAGTGTTTCTGTCAGTGGCATCTCCCTCTCCACTTGTTTTTCCGTCTCCGTCTCCACTGTGTACAAGGACGCCCGGTGCCTTTTCACAAAGGATTATATTCTCATCCTCGTATACTATATCCAGCTTAGGTGTAATACTAAAAAGCTCGCTATCCGTTACGGTATCGGAAAACAACTCCTCGGCAAGGAACATCTGAACAGTATCGCCGAGATTTAGCATTTGCTTCTCCTCAGCACGCTTTCTGTTTACTTTAATCTTTTTTGTCCTTATGGATTTATACATTAAAGAAACGGGTATACCCTTTACTGCCTTCATAACGAATTTATCAAGGCGTTGACCCGCATCGTTTGCTTTTATTGTAAATTCTCTCATATCCCGTTCCTTTCTTATTTTTTACAGTAATATTATAAGGCTTTTTCAAATCTTTTGCAATAGAATTTTTTAACTTGTTATTTACATAATGAAAAATGTATGGTAAAATCTATGTATCCTATAAAGGAGGTGTTACTGTGGATAAAAAAATAAGGGCATCCATAACTACCCTTGGATGCAGAGTCAATCAATATGAGGGTGATGCTATAATGCAGGAGCTTTCCTCCCTTGGCGTAACTATTTGCCCTGCCACAGAGGTGTGCGATATATACGTAATAAATACATGTACAGTAACCTCCGAGAGTGACAGGAAATCCCGTCAGCTGATACGAAGATGCATAAATAAAAATCCAAATGCCGTAATTATAGTAACAGGGTGCTTTGCTCAAGTGAATCCCGATACGGTCCTCTCTATTGAGGGGGTTGATTTTGTCTGCGGTAATAACGCAAAGTCGCTGATTGCAAAAAAGGCACTGGAGCTTTATGAAAGCAAGGCAGAGCCATATTGCTATATGCCCGATATATACAACTCCACCTTTGATACTATGCGTGTAGGTGCACCTATGACAAGGACAAGAGCCTTTATCAAGATTGAGGACGGCTGTGATTCCAAATGTGCCTACTGTATTATTCCCAGGGCAAGGGGAAATGTCCGTTCTAACCCCCGTCAGTATGTAATTGACGAGGTTAAAAACATAGCCTCCGAGGGCTGTCGTGAAATAGTCCTTACAGGAATAGAGACTGCCTCCTACGGTAAGGATTTTAAGGACGGATACACATTGGGGGACCTGCTTGTGGAGATAAATGAAATTGACGGAATTGACAGAATACGCTTAGGCTCCCTTGACCCGTCATCCGTAACCTCTGAGTTTGTGGATAAGATAAAGGGGCTGTCCAAGGTGATGAACCATTTTCATATTTCTATGCAGTCGGGCTGTACACGAACTCTTAATATGATGAAAAGAAAATATAACATTGAAATGGCAAAGAAAAATCTCGACTATTTAAGAGAAAAAATACCGGGAACTATGCTATCTGCCGATGTTATAACAGGCTTTCCCGGGGAGACAGACGTGGACTTCTGCTCCACATACAGATTCTTTGAGGAGGAGAAATTCCTGCATCTGCATATATTCCCCTACTCTGTAAGAAAAGGAACAGTCGCTGCCGATATGCCAAATCAGGTGGATGAGCAAATAAAAAAGGACAGGCTACACGCCCTATCCTCCTTGCAGGAGGGAATCAAGGAGTCCCTGCACCGAGATTTTATAAAAAATCACGGGTGCGTGTCTGTTTTATTTGAAAATAACGCCTATGGATACGCCTGCGGTCACGCCCCCAACTTTATGGAGGTAAGAGTTAAAACCGACGACGACCTTAGCGGAAAAATATTAAGTGTTAAGCTTAACGGCTTTGATAAGGATTACTTATACGGAGAAATAATTTATTAAGGAGGGGTTGGAAATGACGAGTGCCCTCTACTACAAGGAGCATTACTATTTAATTCCCAAGGAATATAGCGACTATAACGCATTTGTAAGTACGCTAAGCTCCCACAAGCTTCCCACCGAAATAAAATTAGACGAACTTAGTGAAAATGCCGGCACCTACGGCTATGTGCAAAAGGGCGTTTCCTTCGCACCTTATTTCATTGAGGGCAGCCACTTAAGCGGTCAAAGCGTTATTATTGACGATTTGAAAAAGCTCTACCCTGTGGATGTGGAAATCCTACCGCAAGAGGAATATAATCACCGCTTGCGTGAGGTTATTTGTAAATTCTGCCCCGGATGTAAGGCGTACAAGCCTCTTACCAGCAATGTGCGTAGCCTTAACGGTCATTTCAATGAAATTTCCCTTGACAGTATCTGTTTTATAAGATATGAGACAAACCCTTCTCCTCGATATTTCCTTTCTCTTCTAAGAATGTCAGGAGGACTGTGGAGCCATATTCCGCCTGTAGAAGAAACAAAGGAGGAGAGCCTGCACTCAGACCTAAAGGAATGGATGTACTTAAAATACGACAAGGTTGCCTTTTCAAAGGAAGAAAAAATGCTCCTGTCCGTTTTCTATAAAGAAAGCTTTATAACCTCTGTACTGACCGAGCTTCTTTCCGATTATATAAAATCATGGCTCTATTTTACACAGCTGAGGATAAAGAACGAGGGTAAATCCACTTTTACCGAGGAGGATGTGCTCAAGGTACTATCTGGCGATAATACAGAAAAATTCCGTAAGGAGTGTAAGAGATACGGCATATCAATAGGAGCTTTGAAGCACAATCCCGAGGGGCAGGCAGAAATCGAAAGCTCCCTTGCGGACTGCGTGTTACACAATCTTTTCTACCCTATTTGCAAAACCGAAAATATGATATACTATCTCTTTACAGATACCCCCATTTGCTTAAAGGAGCTGCACTTCAGGTTTCCTATGCTTGAAAAAATGGGCACCGAATTGACTGTTTATTCTCAAAACGATGTAAGAAAATATACAATAAACAGAAAAATGCCATATGTGGTAATGTAAAAAATACGGACACAGTGTCCGTATTTTTTATTTATGGTTTTTTCAATCTGAACAATAGTCTTGACAGAGCCTTACCGTCAAAGGGTATTAACGGATAGAGATATGAACGACTGCCGTTTACAGTCTTATTTGTAACCACAAGCACAAGACCTGTAATGATGCCTATTGCAAAGCCCCAATAGTTGAAGAAATGTGTGAGTATCAGAGTGAGAATGCGTATGAATTTCAAGGCATATCCAAGCTCGTAATTTGACTGTGTAAAGCTTGCAATAGACACTATTGCCATATAAAATATTACATCGGCAGAAAGCCAACCAACCTGTATTGCAAAATCGCCGAGAAGAAGGCCTCCGATAACACCGAAGGAATTTGACATAACGCTTGGAGTATTTAAGGATGCAAGCTTAAGTCCGTCTATTACAAGCTCAGCCATTATAAGCTGTAGAATTATAGGAATATTTCCCCCGTCGGTAGGCACCAAAAACATAAGATTTTCAGGTATATTGGGGGCATTGTGTACCAATAAATACCATACGGGTGTTAAAATTACCGCACTCCAGAACACGAGCTGACGCACAATGCGAAGGTAAGTTCCGGTTATAGGAGGAAAATAGTAATCGTCAGTATCCTGTAAAAAATCAAAAATACAGGTAGGTAAAATAAGTGCCTCAGGTGAGTTATCGCAAAGAACTATTATATTGCCCTCAAGAATTGATGCACAGGCAGCATCGGGTCTTTCCGTACATCTTATCTTTGGAAAGGGATTGAGCCACCCCCTCCTTACAAGGCACTCTATAAGGCTCCTATGCCCCATCGTCAGTGCATCGGTTTTTATTTTACTGATTTTATCGGTTATCTCCTTTACATATTTTGGATCTGCCTTTCCCTTAATAAACACTACAGAAATATCCGTCCTTGAGGACTCCCCCACCGACATATACTTAACCACAAGATTCGTATCTCTTATGCGTCTTCTTATCATCGCTGTATTAAATATAAGAGTTTCTACAAAGCCATCACGGGAGCCACGCATTACCTTATCGTTTTCCGGCTCGGCCGTTACTCTTGCAGGGTATGAACGGGCATCAATGATAATAGCTCCGTCTCCAAAGCCACGGCAAAGCATAAGACTGCATCCGCTAAGAACAGCATTGCACATTTTATCAACATCGTACTCTGGGTCAACCTCGACACTTGGTACGCTTTTTTTAGCAAAATCCGCTGCTCCCGAATGTGAGCCGTCACCAAAATCAGTAACTGATGTTAAGTGCATCATAATCTTCTGCATGATTGCAGCTGTAACAAATCCGTCAACATAATAAAAAACAATTCTTGAGCCCTTAATTTCCATTTCCTTTTTTATTATATCGAAATTTTCGGAAACATTAAGGAGAGTGTCTATATTTCTGACATTTTCTTCAAAATCAAAGGTTAGCCTGTTCATAAAAAACCTCCGTCACTACTGTCACCTTAGTATTGACGGAGGTTAGATTTTTAATCAGTTATTTTTGAAAAATTGATAAAAATAGCAGGGAATCATACCGTTATAAAGCTTTCTTACCTTATCGGGTCTTCTGCCGTAAAGACGGGAAAACTCCTCGTGGCTTGTAATTACATATATCTGCCACCTGTCAAGAGACTTAAAGTGCTTACCCATATTTCTGTAAAGCTCCTCTGCCTCCTTTAGGGTAAGCAGCCTTTCTCCGTATGGAGGGTTGCACACCACGGTTCCTCGTCTGCCCATTGTATCTATCTTCAAGGCGTTTTTCTCA
The DNA here is from genome assembly GCA_017451485.1 of Clostridia bacterium. Taxonomy (GTDB): domain Bacteria; phylum Bacillota; class Clostridia; order Oscillospirales; family CAG-272; genus RGIG2000. Next base: position 50,725 of record JAFTOG010000010.1, read on the forward strand.
AATATTTTCATATTTCCGTACACGCCTGCGTGCTTTGCACACTCCGTTGCCAGAGCCACAGCATCGGGATTTATATCCGAGGCATATGCCTCAAAATTGGAATCTGTTATAATTTTGCTCCTTGCCTCATCTCTTGCATCCTTCCACTTATCTGCCGAAATCTGAGGGAAGGTCTGGGAAATAAACGCCCTGTCAAGTCCCGGGGCACGGTTAAGCATCATCATAGTCGCTTCAATTGCTATTGTTCCGGAGCCACAAAAGGGATCCCAAAATAATACATCCTCCCTCGGTCTTGCAATTTTGGCAAGGGCACAGGCAAGGGTCTCCCGTAAGGGAGCCTCTGCGGTTTTAGGTCTGTAGCCTCTTTTATGAAGAGGTACGCCTGAGGTATCTATCATGAGAGTTGCTCTGTTTTTGAACAGGAAGAAATCTATCTGATACTTTACTCCTCTCTCCTCAAACCACTGTACTCCGTATTTTGAGGAAAGGCGTGATACAACTGCCTTTTTAATTATTTTCTGACAGTCGGGTACAGAAAATAGTCCACTCTTTATGCTATGTCCCCTTACGGGAAACTCATCGTTTTTCCCTATCCATCTTTCCCATTCGAGAGCCTTTGTACCTTCAAAAAGGTCATCAAAAGTAAGTGCCTCAAACTCCCCTATCTTAAAATACACTCTCTCAGCATAGCGAAGATTTATGTTTAATTTGCATACATCATTTATATCGGCCTCAAAGGAAACACGGCCATCCATCGTTTCCGTTCTTTTATATCCCATTTCGTCTATTTCGGCACCGAGAAGACTCTCAAGGCCAAAAAGACAGGTAGCAACATATTCCATAAGTCTCTCCTATCAGTTATCCTGTGTGCCAACCTCAAATTTATACCCTACACCCCAAACGGTCTTAAGTGCCCATTTATCCGACACTCCGTTAAGCTTCTCACGGAGACGCTTGATATGAACATCAACCGTACGGGAGTCTCCTAAGTAATCAAAGCTCCATACCTTATTAAGAAGCTGATCTCTTGTATAGACTCTATTATAATTCTGAGCAAGGAAATGTAAAAGCAAAAGCTCCTTATGAGGAATATCAATACTCTCTCCCCTTATCTTAAGCTCATGGTTCGACATGCTGATTTCCATATTATCAAAGCGAAGTGTATCCTTGTCCTGCTTATTTTCATTTGCAGTACTGCGTCTCAAAACAGCCTTTACTCTGGCAGACAGCTCCTTTATGCCAAAGGGCTTTACAACATAGTCATCTGCCCCAAGCTCCAGACACAGAACCTTGTCAAATTCGTCAGCTCTTGCCGATATCATAATAACAGGGGTGCCAGATGCCGATCTTATATAACGAAGGACCTCAGTTCCCTCCTTTTTAGGCATCATAATATCAAGAAGCACAATATCGGGGGCACAGAGCTTGAATTTTTCTATACCTGCATCTCCGTCATTAGCTATAGCAACATCATAGCCCTCTCCGTTGAAATACACCTTAAGAAGCTCACATATATTAGTATCATCGTCAATTACAAGAATTTTAGAACCTATCATTTTACATCCTTTCAAACAAAAGCAATTATAAAATCTATTGCAATTTTGTTAATCAAATTATAACATATTTTATCCTAATTGTAAACAACTTATTTACTATTTGTGTTAAAATTTGGATTTTACGGTTATATTCTACACCTTTACTGTGATATTACCGTGAAGATAAAGTGTGATTTCCTTAAATAAATAAGAATATTTGTAATTATTTTATAATTTTACTTGAATAAGGATTTAATTTAATGTATAATTAGTGCTGACAATAATTTTATTGAGGTATTATAATGAAGCTTGGTATTGTTGGATTGCCCAATGTTGGTAAAAGTACACTTTTTAACGCCCTTACAAATGCAGGAGCACAAAGTGCAAACTATCCATTCTGCACAATTGAGCCTAATGTAGGTATTGTTGCAGTTCCCGACTCCCGTCTTGACGAGCTTGCAAAAATGTATAAGCCGGAGCTCTATACTCCCGCTGTTATTGAATTTGTAGATATTGCAGGTCTTGTGCGTGGAGCATCAAAGGGTGAGGGTCTCGGTAACAAATTCCTCTCCCATATCCGTGAGGTTGACGCAATTATCCATGTTGTGCGTTGCTTTGAAAATAATGATATTATCCATGTTGACGGTAGTGTTGACCCTATCCGTGATGTGGAGACTATAAATCTTGAGCTTATCTTCTCAGATATTGAAATTATCGAAAGAAGAATTGACAGTCTCAAAAAGGCGATGAAGGGTGATAAAACCCTTGCACCTAAAGTTGCTCTTTATGAAAGAGTCCTTGCATCCCTTATGGATGGCAAGACAGCCCGTTCTCTCGATTATACAGAGGAGGAGGCTGAGATGATGGGTGATGTGGCTCTGCTCACAATCAAGCCCGTTATTTACGCTGCAAATATTAGCGAGAGTGATATCGGTACAGACCTCTCTGCTAATCCCCTTTACTCAAAGATTGCCGAGTTTGCCTCCACCGAAAAGAGTGAGGTTATCCCTGTATGTGCAGAGATAGAGGCAGAAATTGCAGAGCTTGACGGTGAGGATAAGGAAATGTTCCTCTCCGACCTGGGTATTGAAGAAAGCGGTCTTGACAGGCTTATAAAGGCAAGCTATTCTCTCCTCGGTCTTATAAGCTATCTAACTGCAGGTCCTAAGGAGGTTCGTGCATGGACTATTGTAAAGGGTACTAAGGCACCCCAGGCAGCAGGAAAGATTCACTCCGACTTTGAAAGAGGCTTTATCCGTGCGGAGATAGTTTCCTTTGATGACCTTATGGCTTGTGGAACAATGAACGCAGCTAAGGAGAAGGGACTTGTCCGTTCTGAGGGTAAGGAGTATGTAATTGCAGACGGAGATATAGTATTATTCAGGTTTAATGTTTAATACAGACACCATACTATACAGAACATAATTACAGAAACGGACAAGGCATAATCGCATTGTCCGTTTTTTGACAACTTACAGGAGGATTTATTATGAGTAACAGAACAGATTGGTTTTACGAGGCTAAATTCGGACTTTTTGTCCATTGGACCACTCATTCCCAGCCTATTGAGGGGGATAAAAAGCCTCACGCCGATGCCATAAAGGACTTTCAGCTTGACAAATTTGTTTCCCAGGTTGTGGAGAGTGGGGCAAAATTTTTGTTTTTCACCATTACCCATGCAGATATGTTTGTGCCCTTCCCATTGCCTGAGCTTGATGAAATAATGGAGGGCTATACCTCCGACCGTGACCTTATTACAGAGCTTGCAGACAGGCTTGACCCCCACGGAATACGGCTGATGTTCTATTTTAACGGTGAGGGCTCCACCACTCCCGGTTATATGGAAAAAACAAAATTCTGGGAGGATCCCGAGTACCACGCAGAGACCTGCTACAAGCTTACAGAGGCTATCTCAAAAAGGTACGGCAAGCGTATACACGGCTGGTGGATTGACTGCTGCTACGAGCCTCCTATATGCAAGGGCAGAGGCGTAAGATACGATTATAAACGGTATGCAGACGCCCTGCGTGCAGGTAATCCCGACTCTATTGTAGCCTTCAATTTCCGAGGTACTGAGAGTTGGGGCTCTCAATGGGGGCGTGGTATTTCCGACTTTCAGGCAGGAGAGGAAAACGACCTTTCCTTCTTGCCAAACGGCCGTTTCTCCGGTGAGGGAGATACACAGTGGTTCGGTCTTTGCTGGATGGATGACTTCTGGGTACATGAAAAGTCCGGTACACCCACTCCCGTTCACTCAAACGAAAAGGTGCTTGACTACATAAACAAGGTTAAGGCAGGTGGGGGCGTATTCGCCTACAATGTTGCTCCATATCAGGAGGGCATTATTTCCGAGCCTACTATGGAGCAGCTACGTTGGCTCAAGGCTCACAGTGCAACGGAATAAAACAAAAAACTGCATAGCGTGATACTCCGCTTGGAGTATCACGCTATGCAGTCCATTTTATTATTTATCCTTTTGTGACAGCCTTAATTATCTTTTTAGTTCTGTAAAGCCGAGCTTTCTGCGAACCTTAGACATTGTACGACGGGCGTTTTTGTATGCGTCCTCTGCACCCTGTGCCATAACCTGCTCAAGGTATGCTTTATCTGCCATAAGACGGGCAAATTCATCTCTTACGGGTCTTAAGCTGTCTGCACAAACCTCACCCACAGCAAGCTTGAAGGCTCCGTAGCCCATTCCCGCAAATTCACGCTGTGCCTCCTCAACGGTCTTATTGGTGAAGCAGGTATAAATGTTAAGAAGGTTGGTAATTCCCTCCTTGCCCTCTCCACAGATAATCTCGTTACCGGAGTCAGTAACTGCACGCTTGAACTTTCTCATAATATCGTCCTTAGAGTCAAGAATACGAACAACGGCATTTTCGTTAGCATCGGACTTGCTCATTTTCTTTGTAGGCTCCTGAAGGGACATTATCTTTGCACCACCCTTGGCAATATATCCCTCGGGCACTACAAAGGTCTCTCCGTATATCTGGTTAAAGCGATTGGCAATATCACGGGCCAATTCAAGATGCTGCTTCTGGTCCTGACCAACAGGCACAAGCTCTGTCTGGTAAAGGAGTATATCCGATGCCATAAGAGCAGGATACGTAAAAAGTCCTGCGTTTATATTATCAGCATTCTTCGCACTCTTGTCCTTGAACTGTGTCATACGGGAAAGCTCGCCGAACATAGTATAACAGTCAAGCACCCAGCCAAGCTCTGCATGCTGGGGAACATGGCTCTGTACGAACAGGGTATTCTTCTGGGGGTCAAGTCCACAGGCTATGTAAAGTGCCAGGGTCTCATAGGTTCTGCGTCTTAACTCAGCAGGAACCTGACGAACGGTAATGGCGTGCATATCAACTACACAGTAGTAGCAATGGTACTCCTCGGAAAATGCACTGAAATTACGGATAGCACCAAGGTAATTTCCTATTGTAAGATTACCTGAGGGCTGTACTCCCGAAAATACCACTTTCTTATCGTTAAACATAATATTTATATCTCCTAACAGTTGTCAAATCCTATAATATTAATATAATATCACATATTTTCCTCGTTTTCAATATTTTTTTTATTTTTGAGGCTGTCATAAACTGTTTTTATTACAAAAGCTATAAACGGACCTGCAATCATACCGAATATTCCACCTATTTTAAGTCCTGCATACATGGTAAACAGGGCAAAGACAGGATGAACATTCATCTGCTTACCCACAATTCTCGGCTCCTGTATCTGCCTCAGGAAATATACTATTGCATACAGCACAAGGAGTCCTATGGCAAGGGGCGAGTTTCCACCGATAAAAACAACAAGTGCCCAAGGAACAAGCACACTTCCCACCCCTAATACAGGAAGTATATCCACTGTTGCGATAAGCCCCGAAAGGACAAAGGCATTTGGCACCTTGAGAATAATAAAGCCAATGAACAGCTCCACAAAGGTGAGTAAAAAAAGGAGAAAATAGGATTTGAAGTATCTTATTACTACATTCAAAATATCGTTTTTAATATTACGGGCTGTTTTTCTCATTCTCTCCGGCAACAACCCCTTTATATATGCCGTTATTTTATCGTAATCCTTGGCAAAGTAAAACAGTGACAGAATCACTACAACGACTGTTATAATAATGCTCGGCAGAGAGGCTATAATTCTTGCTAAAGCAGATGTTATACGCATTCCGATGCTTCTTAGTCCCTCTTGTATCATATCAACTGCCATAGAATACACAGAGCTTTCTCCACCCATAAGACCCTCATCAAGAAACGGAAACTTTATTTTTAAGCCATCTATAAAGCTGAAAAAATCCGTTATATAATTATCCTCCGTGGAGAGCTGCTCTGTAACTGTGGCTATTATATTTCCGATTTGTGTAACGGCATAGGATACGGAAACAAAAAGAATATAGAAGGTGAAAAACAAAAGAAGCAGCATAATTATTATGCTGACTACGGAACGGTTAAGCCTTGTTCTTCTGCATATCCTATCAACTAACGGTCTTGATATAAAGGCAATAAACAAGGCTATCAAGAAAGGGAGTAAAACAGGAAAAATAAATTTTACAAATAATGTGAGTGCAATAAAAACAAGTATTACGCTGGCACCAAAATACGCTATTTTTCGATATTTTTCCATAAAAAGCTCCTATTTTTCAGTTAATTTATTAAAACATTTGACTTTTGCTTTATTTTCTGTTAGAATATTATAAAATATGTTATTTTCGGGGTGTATTATGATTAAAATAGAAATGGAAAATGGAGGTATTATCCAAATAGAGTTATATGAGGATAAGGCTCCCATCACAGTAAACAATTTTAAGAATCTCGTTAAAAAAGGCTTTTATGACGGACTTATTTTCCACAGGGTTATTGAAGGATTTATGATACAGGGTGGAGACCCTACCGGTACAGGCTGTGGCGGTAGCGGTGAGCATATCAAGGGTGAATTTGCCTCCAATGGCTTTCCCAACACTATCTCCCATGTGAGAGGTGTTATATCCATGGCAAGGAGCCAGCATCCTAATTCCGCATCCTCTCAGTTCTTCATTATGCACGCTGACGGAAAGTTCCTTGACGGTGAGTACGCTGCCTTCGGTAAGGTTGTATCCGGTATGGAGGTAGTTGATGAGATCGCACAGGTAAAGACAAATAATGCAGACCGTCCTATGATAGATATGAGGATGAAAAGTGTTACACTTATAGGGGA
>JAFTOG010000011.1 GCA_017451485.1 Clostridia bacterium
GAGTTAAAAACCCGTTTACGGGTAGCAAGTAGCAATTGCGTGGCTGGCAGGCCAATTCTTAACGCACTTGTGCGTAGCCAGTAATGTCTAGGGCTATGCCCGAAAATGAAATACCACCCGCTAGGCGGGTGGATATTTATTTTATAAATCTCTAATATCAATCTTTTTGAGCTTGACGGAATCAATATATTTGCTCTTTATTTCCATAGCTGTTCTCATATGAGGCTGGGTCATATGTATCTTTTGATGCTCAGAGCTTTCCCATTTTTCATAAAGGGCAAGAGTTAATGCATCCTCGTTTGAATAATAGTATTCATATGCCCGGCAGCCGTCCTCTTTTCTTATAGCGTCAAGGACGCCCTTATCAGTGAGCTCCTTAACGAACAACTCTCTGTCACCCTCGTTCTTTGCCTTGTATATAACTAAAATTGTAAAGCTTTCCATTTTTACCACCTTATTTCAAATTTTATAAGTACTGATTACAGACACTCATAGAAGCGTCTTTTGTCTTATTTGATTTTTCTAAAATATAAAAAGTAGTTACTTTTTCCATACAACAGATGGCAAGCCATCTGCCTCTGCCGTAAGAGTAACTGCCTCGGCATCCTTATCTATTTTCAACACTACGGTTAACTGTCCACGGAAAAGATGCCACTCAGTGTCTGTATAACGGGTAAGATCAGTAAGATGCCCACTACCTACACCGAGAATTTTAGCTCCCTCGGTCTTGAATTTAACAAGTCTGTTATCGCAGGAGCAGAGAAGTCCGTTTTTATCCACAATAGATACATTAAGGTAGATAAGATGTGATTCGGGCCTTGCCGTTGACCTTGCAAGATAGCTCGGCTCTTTGGAAATTACAAGCTTGTCAGCCACTCCCTCGGTGCGAATAGAGGAGGAGCCTGCGATTTTGCCATTTTTCCAAGAGGTAGCCACAACCTGTCCGGGCTGATATTCTGCCTTGAAGAAGTATATGCCGTTTTCCACTCTCTCGGCTCTGCCGATTTCGATGCCGTTTACAGAAACGGTAAGAAAATCACAGTCGGCAAAAACATAAATACCTGCCTCCTTGCCCTCGTAGCCGTCAAAGCACCAGCTGTGCTCACATTCATAAAATCCCCAACCATTTGGTGAATAAGGACGCAAAAGACTCTTTGGATGGGCACAGGCAATATAAGGGTCCTTACGCACTCCCCATGCGATTTCACGGAGATATGACTGTGGCTTTCTGCGTCCGCAAATATTAAAATCTCCACAGTTGGAAATATGGTTTGGATGTCTGTCAGCCAAAAGGTCGTCGGTCTCCGGATAATGATAGTTTATATGTCCTATACCCGTCTCGCCGAAATAGTCCCAGGCAGTCCATACAAAATCTCCGAGGATTCGTGGGTTATCCTTTAGTTGATTATAAGTGGTAAACGCACTTAAGGGAAAGGTCTCTGTGTTTACAAACAGCTTATCGGGAAAACGAATAAGGTCACGGTCAAGACGGTATTCCATATAGTTATATCCGATGACATCCACAGTGTCCGCCGTAATTGCAATTCTTTGTGCATAATAATCCATAACATCTGCACTTAAGTCCTTAGTCGCATTTTCCATTTCGAACTCCTCCTTGTTGTCCCAAAGACTGCAGAAACAGTGAATAAGAGGACGGGAAGTGTCCAGGCTTCTTATTTTATTTGCAATATTTCTGGCTATTTCATATCCGTAGCCACGACCTGATTTTTGTGGTATTTCATTACCCGTGCTCCACATAATTATGGATGGATGCTGACGGTTACGGAGAATAATTTGTTCTGTCCATTTTATATAATTGTCGTCAAAAAAGGCATGCATATCGTCTTTTTGCTTACCGTCAGTCCAATAATCGAACAATTCGTCAATTACAAGCATACCTAAACGGTCACAAGCATCATACAGATGCTGTGACTGTGGATTGTGGGAAAGACGCACAGCATTAAAGCCAGCCTTTTTAAGTAAAGCAATTCTTCTGTATTCTGCATCGGGAAAGGCTGCTGAGCCTATCATACCGTGGTCGTGATGGATGCATCCTCCGTGTAGCTTTACAGACTGACCGTTAAGTAACAGTCCACGCCGACAGTCGGCAACAATTGTTCTTACGCCGAATACGGCCTCATCCGAGTCCTTACTACCGTTAAGGATAAGAGTCACTTTCATACGGTATATATTTGGATTATCTATGCTCCATAGCTTGGCATTTTCAAGCTGAAAACGGGTGCCTATGCTGTTTTTTCCCTCGATTGCATATACACGCCTTTCAAAGGAGTGTACAGGGGAACGCCTGCCGTCCTCGTATATATCAAATTTTAACACTCCCTCCCCACGGGAAGAGGAATAAAAGCTTATCTCGGCACTCATATATGCAGTGGAGCCTATAACATTTTCAGTATAAGCAAATGGACCGTATGGGTCAAGATAAGAGGAGTCGGCAACACATAGAAATGCATCACGGTACATTCCCGAGCCCGTATACCAACGGGCGTTGGGCTGCCATTTGTTATTTACCCTTACAGTAAGAATATTATCCCTGTCGTAACGGAGATATTCGGTAAGCTCAGCATAGAAGCTGTTGTATCCGTATTTGTTTATATGAACCAAATTATAGTTTATAAGTACTTCAGTAATACCGAAGGAGCCGTCACACATAAAAAAGTATTTTTTACCCTTTTTTGATACAAATGATTTTTCATATACCCCGTACCCACCGGGAAAGAATCCACCTGCACCACCGGAGGGAGCATTCTCACTTCTTTCCTGATTTATGGAAAAATCATGAGGGAGGTGTACGATTTGTGATTCACCGTCATTTAGCCGGAAGCTCCAATCTCTGTTGAAATTCATCCTTTTCATGTAAGGCTCCTTTATTTGTAAAGATTTCTTTTCTTCATTATAACATACATTTACAGTCTAATCAAGAAAAACCCCTTGCCGTGCTCGGATTTTATGCAATTTTTATACAAACCGTAAATACAAGTTGACACAGCTTTTGCCGGTGTGGTAAAATTATAAAAAACCATGGAGGCAAGGGATGAAAGTAAATCCATGTGAAAACAAAAAAACTCTGCTTAATTATAAGGTGACAGATATGCGTACTGATAGCAATAACTTTATAGGGAGTGGAGAAAAAAAGAGCCCTCTTGTTGTTATGTCTGCTATTACCGGAAAGCCGACTAAGGATAAGATATGGAAATATCTTAAGGGCTTGAGTGATAACGGTATTCAACAGATTTTACTGTATCCCCGTTCCGGCTGTGAGCTTGAATATCTGTCCGAGAAATGGTTTTCCGCTATTGGTGATTTTATAAAAACAGCAGAACAGCTTGAGATGAATATATGGCTGTATGATGACTTTAATTGGCCATCGGGTGATGCATGCGGAAGAGTTACAGCTATAGAAGAATACCGTCTTATGTCAATAGAAACAAAGGGTGAGAATATAGGCAGGATATGTCGTAAATCAAGACATAATTCCGGACTCTTTGGCGAGAAGTTTTTCCCCAATCTTTTATCCCACGGTGCCGTTGACTATTTTATTAAATGCACCCACGAGGAATATTACAATCGGTTTGGAGAATATTTTGGCACGGTTATAAAAGGAATATTTACCGACGAAGCATCTGTAGGCTACTGTGCTGAGGAAAGCTCTATTCCATATTATTACGGAATAGAGAGAGATTATTATACCCGTTACCACCGTGATTTTCATAAGGATATGGAAGATGGCTATGGGGATTTTTATCTAAGTGCTATGGAGCTTGTATCAAGCCGGTTTTACGACTGTTATATTTCCAAAATAGCAGATTGGTGCAAGACCCACGGTATAGAAATGACAGGTCATTTTATGAGTGATGCAGGTCCCTTCTGGTCGGTAAAGCATAACGGCAGATTTTTGGAAAATCTATCCGGGTTTTCCCTGCCGGGAATTGATGAAATAGAAACAGATTTTACAAAAGATAGCGAGATGTCTCTTTTCGGAGTGGCTGAATATGTAGGTAGAGAAAGGGGAGCTATGGCAGAGCTTTTTGCCCTCGGCCCCTGTGATATGAGCTATGCAAAAAGGCGTTGCATGATATATCTTTCTGCCTGTCATAAAATAGATAAATATTTCCTTGCCATATCTCATCTTGACATGCGTGGAAATATGCTTGTGACAGATTTTTTCAATAATTTTTCCACCGATCAGCCTGATTTCCTCGCTATGAGGCTTCTATCTGAGGAAGCAAAAACAGCTATGGAATATGCAAGGAAGGACTATACTCCGGACCTGTATATCCGTTATCCCACAGTCCTGTCTATGAAGCATATGGTGGAAGAACCGGATCTTAGCTGTCTGTTGAACTTAGTAAACGAGCTGACATATAATCAGATACAATGGAAGTATGCCGATACAGATGATAATACGGGAAATATCCCCGTAGCAGAGCTTAATGACTCTCTTGAATTTACCGTGAACGGACAAAGCGTATCCATAGAAGAAATATGTAGGGCATGCGGTGGTAAGGCTGTGCTTAAGAATGGAAATGGAGACACTCCTAAGGGTGTTTTTGTAAGAAAATTCAATGACGGCAGCATACTGGCATTAAATTTATTTGCCCCATCCGGAGAATATTTTATTGATGGGAAAAGAGTCTTTATGTATAAGTATGATGTTCTTTTTTCTGCAATACAGCCGCAGTATAAGGAAAAAGAGCTATCAGATAGCTTTGGCGTTAGGTATTGTTATGATAACATGATTCGTACTATGTATGTAAACCAACATACCATAGCAAATATAAGGTGTGAGGGAGATTTTTCTGTTCGTTTTGCAGTCAGAAAGGGTACAGACGCTTGTATAAACGGAACTCCCATATCAGCTACGGAAAATGCAGATATACTCTCCGATGGTATTAGGGAGCTTTACTGTATGTCGGATAAGATTATGCTTCCTATAGGTGAAAGCCAATTAATATCGTGCAATGATTTCAAGTATATGCCGTCGGTTTTTATTATAGGGGATTTCAGCTGTGAAATACATAATAGTGACAGATGCGATATAACTCTTACCCATCGTGAAAAAAGCTATACAGCAGGGAAAAAGATATATGACTACGGCAAAATCGAATTTGTGTCATCGGTCACAGTACCCGATGGAGTAAAGGGAATTGAAATAGTCGGAATAGAATTGTATACCTGTATCTATGCAGATGAAGTATCTATCGGAGAAAAAGCATTTTCGCCATATATCTATGAAATAAATTCGGAATTATGGAATAAGGAAGTGGAAATAAGGGTAGTTCAATATTCAAGCATTGGACCGATTTTCGGAGATGTGGACTACTGGGATAAATGCAGTAAGCATTCTCAGTGGAGGGGAACTCCATCTACACAGAAAACCTATTTTGGATTTGATAAAATTAATTGGATATATTAAAAATTCTTAAAAGGAGAACAAGCTATGATGAACAGAAAACAGGTGCTTTCTTATTTTGAGGAAAATAAGGATTTTTTTGAAAATACCGTATTACCCAATATTGAAAAATACCGTAAGGGAAAATTAATGCTCTGCATCAGGGACGAAAAGGGAGCTCCCATTGACGGTGCAAAAATTAAGGTGAAGCAAACAGGCCACGAATTTAAGTTCGGTGCCAATATCTTTATGCTTGATGAGCTTGAAACAGAGGAGAAGAACAGAATATATAAGGAACGCTTCAAATCTGTTTTTAACATGGCAACCCTGCCATTTTATTGGAACTCTGTCGAGGAGGAGAAGGGCAATCCCCGTTATGCCAAGGATTCATATAAGTTTTACCGTAGACCTGCAATAGACCTATGCATAGAGTTCTGTGAGGAAAACGGCATTGAGCCAAGAGAGCATGCCTTGGCATATGAGCATACATTTCCATCATGGCTTTCCAATGCAAGCGTTGAGGAAATTAAACAGGAATATACAAGAAGATGCGAGGAGATTTCCGAAAGGTATGCTGATAAAATACGTACCATAGAGGTTACAAATGAAATGCTATGGCCCCATGACGCAGGGGTAACAAGGTTCTACAACGAGCCCGATTATATTGAATGGTGCTTTAAGACGGCGGAAAAATATTTTCCAAAAAACCAACTTGTAATAAACGAGTATACTGGGGCATGCTGGGGAGATAACTGCCGTACAACAGACGCATATTATTCATATATTGAAGCAAATAAGCTTAAGGGTGCAAGGATAGATGCCATCGGAGCTCAGTTCCACATGTTTGAATCAAGAGAGGATGAAATAAAAAAAGCTAACTATTTATATAATCCGCTTCACCTTTATGACCATATGAATATGTATTCTAACCTAATTAACCATTTACAGGTAACCGAGATTACTGTTCCCTCATATTCAAACGAAGATATTGATGAGGAGATTCAGGCAAAATTAATAGAATATCTGTATACGATGTGGTTCTCACATCCTGCAATGGAGCAGATAATCTATTGGAATTTAGTGGATGGATATGCCTATGTTTCCAATCCAACTCCCGAAAAAATAAGAAACTCCCAAGGAAATATGACCGTTGGAGAGAATGTATATTACGGTGGACTTTTACGATTTGATATGTCACCTAAGCCTGCCTTTGAGACTCTTGACAGGCTCATAAACGAGAAATGGCATACGGAGCTTTGCGGCTCGGCTGAGGGAGGCTCCTTTGAATTTCTGGGCTTTTACGGAGAGTACGAAATAGAAATTAAGACAGAGGAAAAGACCGTAACCAAAAAAATAAGTCTATCCAAGAACAGAGAGAATAAGGTTGATATTACATTATAAAAAAGAAAACGACGCACCCTGTGTGCGTCGTTTTCTTTTTCTTTCTTTTTTTTTGAGTGCTATAACAAGCTGCTTTTATAAATTTCAAGCTCAATTTCCTCTGAAATCGGGAAGGGACAGGACACAACATTTCTTGATTTAATTGAGGTTTTTACAAAGGATTCTAATTCGGATGTCGTAAAAATCACTGTACGGGGTGTAATTTTTGCGATATAATTCTTAAAATCTGTCAGATTTTCAAGTCCAAGAGCAGAAAGCACGGAGGCAACCTTATCAGGCAACACATCCTGCACTCTTATAAGGTATTCGTATATTAAATATCCGTTTGCCATACCGTGGGGGATATCCTTAAAATATGTGAGCTGATAGCCCATGGAATGAACTATTGTGGTCCCTGTCTGGGATATAACGATTCCACCTATTGCAGAGGCAAAGAGCAGCTCTGTACATATATCTCTTGTGAAATCACCTGTGTATAGACTGTGGAGGTGTCTGCCTATAATCCTTAGACCCTCAATTGCCATATAGTCGGTCATATCCGTGGCTCTTTTATTAGTGTAGCCCTCAATAAGATGGCACATGGCATCAACTGCTGTATTCCGTGCAACCTGCTTTGGCAGACCCAGTGTGTATTTTCCGTCTAAAAACGCATTTTTGAAGAACACCTCAGGAGAGGAAAAGCTCCTTTTGGTTTGCTCCTTGTGTAATGTGAGGATGGAGTAGGGTGTAACCTCGCTCCCTGTTCCTGCTGTGGTGGGTATAGCACACATTGGCAGAGGCTTGTTTTTGAATTTTCCGTCAAAAATACTGTACAGGGTAAAGTCTGTTCCCTCCATTGGCTCGTTTACAGTATAGACAGCAATAGCCTTAGCTGCGTCAAGTGGTGACCCACCTCCGATGGCAATTATAAAGTCTGCACCAAATTCACGGCATACACAGGATGCCGTAGCCATAGAGGATATTTCGGGGTTGTTTTCTATTTTATCGTACACATAGTAGGGGATTTTTCTGTCCTCAAGCATTCTTTTAACATCGGAGAGAGCTCCTGAAAGCTTGCCGGAGGATTTTCCCGTTACAATAAAAGCACGGGAGCCGAGAATAAGGCAGTCGGGATTTGATTCAACTGCGTTTTCCCCTTTAATGATTTTTGTAGGCATAAAAAAAGTTGACATATATAGAACCCTCCTTAAGTATATTTTTATGATACAACATTTTTTCCTGCTTGTCAATGGTGGTACAATTGTGAAAAGTAACTGATTTTTTGGGATGTTGTGTTGAATTTTGTATTATAAAATGCTATAATTAAAGCGTATACAGTAAAAGGAGGATTTGACAATGATATACAGAGTTGGTGTGGATGTTGGCTCCACAACGGTAAAATGTGTCGTTCTTTCTGACGGGGATGAGATTCTTCACTCCGTATACCTGAGGCACTATTCTTTAGTTAAGGAAACTGTTTTGGAACAGTTAAGAGCTATATTTCAGAAATTCACAGGAAAATTCAAGATAGCCATAACAGGCTCTGCAGGACTCGGACTGTCTGAGGCATCAAGATTGAATTTTGTACAGGAGGTGCATTCTGCATCTCTGGCAATCAAAAATCTTTATCCGGATGCAGATGCGGCAGTTGAGCTTGGAGGAGAGGATGCTAAAATACTGTTCCTTACCGGTGGCGTGGAGCAGAGGATGAACGGCTCATGTGCAGGTGGTACAGGTGCGTTTATAGATCAGATGGCAACCCTTCTTAAGGTCTCGGGAGATGAGCTTGATTTTCTTGCACTTAAGGCAGAAAAGAAATATCCCATAGCCTCCCGCTGTGGAGTTTTTGCTAAAAGCGATATACAGCCGTTGCTTAATCAGGGGGCGTCCATAATGGATGTCTCGGCAAGCATTTTTCAGGCTGTTGTAGACCAGACTGTAGCCGGTCTTGCCCAAGGTAGAAAAATACAGGGTAAGGTGCTCTTTCTCGGTGGACCCCTTCACTTCTATAAGGCACTGAGAAAAGCCTTTAAGGAAACACTGGGGCTTGATGATGAGCATGCAGTATTCCCGGAGCTTGCTCCCTGCTTTATGGCATACGGAGCCTCACTTTATGCAGGAGGCTGTGAGGGAGAGCTTGATTCTGAGGAAATACTTACAAGAATTGAAGACAGCAAGCCGACACAGGGTGTTGCCTCCTTTGAGCCTCTGTTTAATGATGAGGAGGAATATGCACGCTTTGTGGAGAGACATTCCAATGCATCGGTGGAGGATATAGATATTTCCACATATGAGGGAGATGCGTATCTCGGTATAGATGCAGGCTCCACCACAACAAAAATAGTGCTTTTAAGTGAGGATAAAAAAATACTTTATTCCCACTATACTGTAAATAACGGAAGACCCCTTGATGTAGTGTGCGAAAGACTGGGAGAGCTGTACAGTCTGATGGGAGACAGGATAAAAATCGTTTCCTCTGCTGTAACAGGCTACGGTGAGGATCTGTTAAGATCTGCATTAAAGGTGGATTTCGGTATTGTAGAGACCGTTGCCCACTTTACCTCAGCTTTGGAATTCTGTCCCGAGGTTGATTTTATTATAGATATCGGCGGACAGGATATCAAGTGCTTCAAAATCAAAAATAAGGCAATAGATAATATAATGCTTAACGAGGCGTGCTCCTCGGGCTGTGGATCATTTATACAAACCTTTGCAAATGCTCTTACATATCCCGTTGAGAAATTTGCTAAGCTCGGCTTATATGCTAAAAACCCTGTTGAGCTTGGTTCTCGCTGTACAGTCTTTATGAACAGTGCTGTAAAGCAGGCACAGAAGGATGGTGCAAGCATAGAGGATATCTCTGCGGGAATTTCTGCATCCGTTGTAAAAAATGCGATTTATAAGGTTATCAGAGCAAGGTCCACATCGGAGCTTGGTAAGCACATAGTAGTTCAAGGAGGAACATTCCTTAATGACGCTGTGCTTCGTGCCTTTGAGAGAGAGCTGGGAATTGATGTCATAAGACCTCAGATAGCCGGTCTTATGGGTGCTTACGGCTCTGCACTCTATGCTATGAACAAGAAAAATGATACCTCCACCTTAATCACAAGGGAGGAGCTTTCATGCTTTACATATAAATCAAATACGGTTACATGCCGTGGATGTACAGCCCATTGCTCCCTTGATATTCTGAGCTTCGGCGACGGAAGAAGATTTGTGTCCGGCAACAGATGTGAAAAGGGACTCGGTAAAAAGGCAGAGGAAATTTACCCAGATATATATTCCTTTAAGTATGATTATCTTAAGGGCTGTGTTAAGATGTGTGAAAATCCAAAGGCAAGAGTAGGTATTCCTTTATGTCTTAATAACTATGAGCTTTTGCCATTCTGGAGTGCAATGCTTCATCACCTTGGCTTTGATACCGTTGTTTCCGATGACTCCACAAGAAGGACCTTTGTAAACGGACAGCATACCATACCCTCTGACACAGTATGCTATCCTGCAAAGATAGTTCACGGACATATTCTCAACCTTCTTGAAAAGGGAGTTGATTTTATACTTTATCCCTGCCAGAGCTACAATATTGATGAGGGTAAGGGAGATAATCATTATAATTGCCCCGTTGTTGCATATTATCCGGAGCTTCTTATGGCAAATATGGAGGAGCTTAACAAGGATAATTTCGTTTATCCTCATATTGATTTGAACAGGAGAAAGGACCTTGTAAAAAAGCTTGAAAAGGTATTTTCCCCTTACGGAGTGACGATAAAGCAGGTAGAGGATGCCGTTTCATACGGCTTTGATGCCCTTATGGAGTATAGAAAGGCAATAACAGAAAAGGGAAAGGAGCTGGTATCCTTTGCAAGGGAGAGGAAACTTCCCATAATTGTCCTTGCAGGAAGACCGTATCATCTTGACCCGGAAATAAACCACGGTGTGCAGAAGCTGATATCTACTCTTGGAGCTGTGTCTGTATCAGAGGACGCTGTATGCGATTTTGAAAGAACTCCCCATCTCGGTGTTCTTAATCAATGGACATATCATTCCCGTCTGTATACCTCGGCATCCTATGTAGCAACTCAGAAGGATATGCAGCTTGTACAGCTTGTGTCCTTTGGCTGTGGAATAGATGCAATAACCTCGGATGAGGTAAGGGCACTGCTTGAAAAGAACGGTAAGATATATACACAGCTGAAAATAGACGAAATAAGTAATTTCGGTGCTATAAAAATTCGTTTAAGAAGCTTACTTGCGGCGATAGAATAGGAGGAAGTATGGAAAACAATGAATATGTAATGTTTACAAAGGAAATGAAAAAAACTCATACTATCCTCGTACCGAATATGCTTCCTAACCATTTTAAGATTATTATCAGGCTTATGAAAAAGTACGGCTACAATATGGTTCTTTTGGAAAACTCTGCAAGAAGAGTTGTGGACGAAGGACTGAAAAGCGTACATAATGATACCTGCTATCCTGCACTTTTGGTAATCGGACAGTTTCTTGATGCATTGAAAAGCGGGGAATATGAGCTTGACAAAACAGCTCTCCTTATAACCCAAACGGGAGGAGGCTGCAGAGCTTCGAATTATATCCACCTGTTAAGAAAAGCGTTGGCTACGGATTTTCCCGAGGTGCCCGTTATATCTCTTAACTTTTCCAACACAGAAAAATCAGATGGCTTTAAGCTTACTGTCGGTATGGTGCTGGGATTGGTAAACTGTATTTTCTACGGTGATCTTATTATGACGCTTTACAATCAGTGTAAGCCCTATGAGATATGCGACGGAGATACGGATATTGCACTTAACGAGTGTCTTGAATATATGTATGACAGGATAGAAAAGGGAGGCTTTGGCAAGCGTAAGAAAAACTATCGATATATAATCGATAAATTCAACAGTGTAAAACGAATAAAGATAAGAAAGCCCCGTGTGGGAATCGTAGGAGAGATTTATGTAAAATATTCTCCTCTTGCCAATAATAATCTGGAAAAATTCCTTCTTAAGGAGGGCTGTGAGCCTGTTGTTCCCGGACTTATGGATTTTGTGCTTTATTGCATTGTAAATTACATAAACGACGGAAAGATATATGGCTTCAGCAATATGAGGACAAGAGTTTGCTCATTACTTTACGGGCTTTTAAGAAGGATGAATAAAACTGTAAATGAAATGCTGGAAAGAAATGGCTTTACTCCTGCCCACGATTTTGAGGAGCTTCGTAAGGAGGCAGACGAGTTGATTCATCAGGGTGTAAAAATGGGAGAGGGATGGCTCATAACTGCAGAGATGGGATGCCTTGCAAAATCCGGTACGGAAAATATTGTATGCACTCAGCCCTTCGGATGCCTGCCCAATCACATAGTGGCAAAGGGTATGAGCCGTCGTGTAAAGGAGAAATACCCCCAGGCGAATATAGTTGCTATTGATTATGACCCCAGTGCAACGAATGTAAACCAGGAAAACAGGCTTAAGCTAATGATTGCCAATATCGGCTCAACACAAAAGGTATAAAAAGAAAAGGTTGTTGCATGTCAACAACCTTTTTCATTGACAAAGAAGAGAAAATGTGATAAAATTTATGTGTAAAAATTTACAGGAGCATTTGTATGAAGATTTCTTTGATTATTCCTTGCTATAATGAGGAGGATTCCTTACCCCCTCTTTATGAGGCTCTTAAGGAAGTAACAGGCTCAATGCCTGACTATGATTTTGAAATGATTTTTGTCGATGACGGCTCTAAGGATAGGACATTACCTATTCTCAAGGAGCTTGCCGAGGTTGATGAGAGGATAACCTATATATCCTTTTCCCGTAATTTCGGTAAGGAAGCGGCGATGTATGCAGGATTTTGTAATGTAAGTGGAGACTATGCTGCGGTTATGGACGCAGATATGCAGCACCCCCCGTCACTTATTCCCGAAATGGTGAAAATTCTTGAAACAGGAGAATACGATAGCGTAGCTGCAAGAAGGACTACCCGTAAGGGCGAGAGCAAGATCCGTTCCTTCTTTTCAAGATGCTTTTATAAGCTTATGGGTAAGATTTCCGATGCTAATATGAAGCAGGGAGCAACCGATTTCCGTCTTATGAGGAGAGAAATGGTGGATGCTATTGTATCCATGTCGGAGAATAACCGTTTCTCAAAGGGTATATTCGGTTGGGTAGGCTTTAAGACCTATTGGCTTCCTTACGAAAATGTGGAAAGAGTAGCAGGAAAGACCAAATGGAGCTTCTTTGGACTGCTTAAGTATTCCACAGACGGAATTATGAGCTTTTCCACAACACCGTTGAAGATAGCGTCCTGGAGTGGACTGTTCTTTACCTTCTGTTCAATAGCACTGCTTATATTTGTTTTTATAAGAGCAGCATTGTACGGTGACCCTGTTGCAGGCTGGCCGTCAACAATTTGTATAATTTTGTTTATCGGTGGCGTTCAGCTGTTCAGCTTAGGTATTATGGGACAGTATATTTCAAAAATGTATGTAGAGGTCAAAAACAGACCCCATTATATAGTATCTCAGACTAATAAAAAGGATATAGTGAGAAAATAAGATGGACAAGCCCGTATCACATGAAGGACACAGAAAAAGGCTGAAGGCAAGATTTTTGCAGGAGGGATTGGAATCCTTTGAAAAGCATAATATCCTGGAGCTTTTGCTATTCTATGCCATTCCACAAAAGGATACAAATGAAATAGCTCATAGGCTGCTTGAAAATTTCGGCTCCCTCCACGGAGTATTTGAGGCTGATTACGAGGAGCTTTTGAAAATCAAGGGCGTAAAGGAGAATACAGCCACACTTATAAAGCTTATTCCACAGATCGCAAGGGAATATTTGTTCGAGGAGATATCACAGGAGACCGTATTTGATACTGCCGAAAAGATAGGAAAGTTCTTTGTAAGGAAGTATATAGGGGAGGTTAATGAGGTAGTGTACCTTATGCTTCTTGATAACGGATATAAGCTTCTTAATGTTGCAAGAATACACGAGGGTAGCGTAAGCTCAGCAAAGGTCTCACCGAGAAAGATAATGAATCAGGTTGTAAAGTACAATGCGTCGATGGCAGTTGTTGCTCACAACCATCCAAACGGTATAGCCGTTCCGTCAATGGAGGATGTTAATACTACCTATTCACTTCGCAGGACCTTAGAGAGCTATGAGGTAACTCTTGTAGAGCATATTCTCGTGGCAGGCAATGAGTATTTCCCCATAATGCATAAAACACATAACCCGAATATAAAAACAGAAGAACACGAAAAGCTGTATAGACGAATAGACATAGGTAATGAAGATAACAAATGATAAAAAATCCTGCAATACGCAGGATTTTTTGTTTTTCATCTTGCAATTTACAAATAAAGGTGATACAATAATAAGGCATATTCGCCTGCATAGTTAAATGGATATAATAAACCCCTCCTAAGCGGTAGGTATATCCGCAGAGATAGACCGAAACACTATCGAGATAGACTCAAACACTACAAGGATTTTGTGTCCTAAATCTGCCAAACGCAGTTTTGTACACCCTTTGTACACCCAAGCGAAAAATCACAATTAAATAGCACGCCTCCGTAGTAAAGTGGATATTACAAATCCCTCCTAAGGATTAGTCGTGGGTTCGATTCCCGCCGGGGGTGCCAAGTGAAACCTAAACCGAACCTCAAAGTTCGAGTTTGGGTTTTCTCTTTTTGTTGGAGTATAATATTTTGCGTATAAAGAGCTTTGAACAGGGTTTTTGCCCTGTTTTTTCTTTTGTCAATTGCTTGCTTATCTGCGTTAAAATGTTCTTTTAGAGTGGCTTTTATGCCGCGAAAGACGATTGACAAGAGTAGTGAGTGTGGTAGGCTATTTCCAGCCGAAAGGCAAACGAAACCCCTCGGGGTTGATGTCTTGGCTCTTTTACGCCTTACATCCACACTCCCGAGAGGCTCTTGTCAATTGTTCCGTGGAATAAATGCTACTCTTTAATTCTTAGATTAGCATTTCTATTATATAACCACTTCTTTCTTCTGTATAAAAGCAAAAGCCCTGACTTCCGTCAGGACTAATATTGCTACCCAGCATTTTATAGTAGATTGTCATTTTATCGTCATATAGCACTATTTCTTTAATTAACACATTGATTAAAGGCTTTATTTCAAGACTTAATGCATTTTGAATAAAGCTCCTTATTTCTTGCTCTGTTATTTCTACTGTGCTTTTACTTTTTTCTATGAGTATTTTTCTTTCTAATTCCTCAATAGTATTTTCAAGCTCATTTAATCTTTTGTTAGTATTATTTGACATTATACCTCTTTCAAGTGCTTTAATTAAGTTATCAAGGGCAGTTTCAGCTTTTTTCTTTTCACTTGTTAGCATATTAAGGATTACATTATTGTTAGCAAGCTCTTTTTGTGCATCAAGCAATCTTTTTACAATATCTTTAATTATTTTTTCATTACTTAATGCTTCCATTATGGAATTGACTATTATTTGCTCAATATAATCTTTTCCAACTGTTGATTTATTGCAATTGTGATTTAATTTTCTGCCATTGCATTTGTAATAGTGCATTATTGCTCCTGTATGTGATGTGCCACTATCTGCATTTATTGATTTACCACAGTAGCCACATTTAATTTTTCTGCAAAATAGGTATTCTACTGATACACTTTTCTTGCCGAATTTGTAACAGGTTTGCTTACTTTTTACTTTTTCAAATAATTCATTTGATATTATTTGTGGGTATATATTATCAAAGATTTCGTCTTGGTGTCTAAATATGCCGATATATTTTTCATTTCGTAACATTCTATACAAGGTGGATTGTGCGAAAGGCTTACCTTTATGTGTTACACCTTTTTCGTCTAATTGCTTTCTGATATACTTTACTTCTACACCGTTTGCGTATTGCTCAAAGATAAATCTTACAATTTCTACTTTTTCTTCATCAATGTAGATTTTTTTATCAATTAGCTTGTAGCCATAGAGTAAGCTACCACCTTGAAAGTGTCCTTTTAGTCTTGTTTCTCTCATTCCTCTTTTAACTTTTTGGCTTAATTCTGCAGAAAAGTATTGATTCATTCCTTCAAGCATTGATTCAAGAATTATGCCTTCTGGTGTTTCTGGGATTTGCTCACAAGCTGATAGCACTTTTACACCGTTATTTTTCAAGATATGCTTGTAATTTGATGACTCATATTTATTTCTTGAAAATCTATCAAGCTTATATACAAGTACATAATCCCATTTTCTTTTAGCACTATCTTTTATCATTCGCTGAAAGTCAGGTCTATGGTCATTTGTTCCTGTCATAGCTCTGTCAATGTATGTACCAACGATTATGATTTTTTCTTTTTCTGCATATTCGTTGCACACTCTTAATTGTCCCTCGATTGATTGCTCTGTTTGATTATCACTTGAATAACGAGCATAAATTACAGCTGTTTTCAACTGATTTGATTGTGAATTTCTTTTTTCCATTTTGATTTCTCCTTTAATTAAATTTTTTTAATTTGTCTTTCGACAGGAAAAACCAAAAACGGAATTGACAGAGATGTCAACGGGACTAAAAAAATATATTGCTTATATGCCTGTTATTTCATAGCCTCACAATATATTTTTCCCTTGACAGAAATGGCAATTTCGTTTACACCCACCGGGCGAAAGACAAATTAACGCATAGTTTGTTAAGCATAAGCTTTAACCTCATTTCTTTGAATTTTTAACTAACTCCGTTATTCTTTCTAACAGAGTTAAATATAGCTGATTTTCATTTTTTAAAAGCTCAACTATGTTTTCTTTCCCAATAGCATCAACTTTAATTTCATTGTTCACACTAAGCCTCCTTTCAAAAATTCCATTTCTATTTTACACCCTAAAGCACTTCGATACAATATGACGGAATATTGCTTTGATTATGGATTTTCCCAACTTTTTAGCCATATTTGGCTATTCACTTGTAAATATACAAGCACACGCCTTACAATCAACACCCTTACAAAGCTCCGATTTTTCCCAACTACTTATAGTCTGCTTGTATCAAGACAAGCACACGTCTAATTCTCACACACCTCGATTGACTACTGATTTTCCCAACTGTCGCAATATACGGACACCACAACATTGACTTTTAAATGAAAATAGAGTAAATTTATATTAGGTGGTGAGGAAATGAAAAGCATTGAGGAAATACGCAAGGATTTACGCAACATTCAAGTATATTACAGGAGCAAAGCACTTTTTGATGACTTTGCACAGAACATAGGTAAATACACATTTTATGACACAATAGCACTTTACGAAAAACATATCGAAAATGCACCTAAACGGTTGCAAGATGTTTACAATGGCTTATACAAACAAGCAAAGGCACAAAAGGTGGTTGCTCTTGAATGGAAAGTAACCGAAAAATACATACAGATACTAAACAAAAGGTTGATACTATTTTTTCAAGGTGTTTTGGAGTGATATTTATATCAAGACAAGCACACGTCTAAAAACGCAACACCTCGATTTATTACCGACTACCCCAACTAAATGGAGATACGCCTGAGCAAAAAAAGAAAACTCCCTTTCGAGAGTTTAAAAGCCACAAAAATTTACGAATTAGGCGACAAGCGAGAAAGTGGGTGTTTTCGCAAGCGGCTCAGCGCGAAACCCCACTTCGCTCGCCTTCGTATTTTGCCTTTTACCTCGTGGGAGCTTTTGACGGGGGCATTTAGTTGATTGCTTTGTTTCATTCAATGGGCGTGTGCTTGTCTGCCGAGCGAAGCGAGGCACTTGTATAAGACAAGCACACGCCCTGTTTACACGTTTTTTACTAACATTGACTTAATGTTTGCAAATATTGTTTTTTCTCATTATATTAAAAGCACATAAAAATGTGTTGTAACAGATTAAAAGCATTTCCTGTTTTCACACCAAAACTCTTTAAAATATGATAATACAGAGCAAAAACAATAAGCCTAATGCTATCAATATCTTCTTCATCAATTGAACTTTCCTTGCCATGAATGGTATTTCGTAAGTCTTGCAATTTTTTACTAATCGTTTGTATTTCGGTTGTTGTTAATTTACGATACTTTTCATAATTTTCAGCAAATTGATTATATTCTTGTAAAAAATAACCTATCTTTTGCCTAAAACTCGCCATTTCTATCATACTTAAAATAAAGCTTTTTTTATCGTTATCTATTTTAGAATTATCTTTTTCAAATTGTGCGATTGATTGTTTAATATTTTCCCTTAATTTTTTGTATAGTTGTATTTCTTTTGATAATTCATCATCTAAATTCAAATCGTACTCTTTGCCCATTTTATCAATTGATTTCGACAAACACCATATATCATCAGTAATTAAGTTGTCTATATTCAATAGTTTTAAAAATCCAATATCGTATTTTTCTTCATTTGATATTTCGACCATCATTCGCTTTAAAATATCTTCAGGACAGTTTTGTACATAATTCCACCTTTTTATGTATTTTTCTTTATAATTTACTTGCAAAGTGAAATAATAAAATTTATCAGTATTTGTTTCAACTCTTATTTTTTGAATGTACGGATAATAATCAAAATTATAGAAACCAATAAATTTATTAACTGATTTAATTATATCGTTAAGTAAATCAATTCCTATTGTCTGTTGAAAAGAAAGTTCTATTTTATATTCATATTCGATGTTACGATTTGAAGGAATCAATTTAGAGTATTCATTTAATTCAATTAATTGTTCATTTTCGTGCTCTTCAACGACAAATTGAACTTTCACTCCTATTCCATTCATAACAACTTCAAAAGGTTTGATATTAGATGCTTCTATCATAGGCTTCAACACACCATTTATAAATGATACTTTGTTAAAACTTATTACATTTTCGCACACATTACGACCAATATCATCATATTCAAAATAATTGATACTCTTTATTTTCAACAAAATGTGTTCATTTTTTAAACTATCCATTTCGCCACTTGCTATATCAAAATAATAAATTTTATAATTTTCTAACACAGCACACAATATTCTCTCGTTTTGTAATTTTTCTTCTTTGCCTTTCATTTTTAGTGGTGGATTTACACATTTTTCGTGTAAAATTTCTAAATTTCCATTACGAAATCTCATCAAATACCAATCGCTTTTATAATATATTTTTCCTAACATTACAATTCTCCTCGAATAATATTTCATATCTATTATATCATAGTAATTAATCACTTTCAATGAAACCATAAAACATTATTATAAATTAAAGCACGCAAAATTGCGTGCTTTTTTGCTTATTTGTTGCCTTTTGCTCTATTATGGGTTTTGCAGAGCATTTGACAGTTTTTAATATCTGTTGCTCCACCCTTACTCCAAGCAGTAATATGGTCAGCATCCATTTCTGAGAGTTTCCAAATTCTGACTTTATTATTATCTTTACCTAACGCACAGAGAGGACAGTTTGACTTTTTCTTTTCTTCCGCTTCTTGTGTTTGTGCCTTATAAACCTTTCTTTTAGTAGCATCGTCAAAAATTCTAACATCTAATAGTTTGGTATCAACGCAACCACCTAAAATATATTCAAAGATACCTTTTCTGTTGTTTATATATGTATCATCATATAGCTTTTGCACAAGTTTAGATACTTCGGTAGGGTTATATGGTTTTTTATGATATTTTTCATATAGCTCACCCCAACAAAGACCTTTCATTTCTTTTTCAACATCAATAAATACAGATGATATCCACTCAATAACACTTGTGAAATAAGTTTTTAATTCATTTATATTGTTGTCATATCGATGCTTGCTCATATACGCATTAATGTTATCATCATCAATATATGCTTTACTTACCCATTCTAAAGCTGTTCGCAAAAAATCCTGTCTATTAGCTGAGCCATTTATGTACGCACTCCATTTTTGTATATTAGAGTTCTCACTATTGCTAAATTCTTCTTTGGCTTTTGTTACAAAAGGTCCAGAATGTATAGCATTTGCAAGTTCTTGTTTATTTAATGGTACACCTACTATATTTATTGTTTCAAACCATCTTTTAATTTCTAACTCAGTTCCCTCGCAAATGTAAATAGTTAATGGAGTGTTATAAATTCTTTCTTGCTCTCCCTCATCAAGACCACCAAAATACTTTGCTACTCCTTTGTCATCGAAAACAGGAAATTTATCTGTTAAATACCTACCGATACTTGTTATTCTTTGTTGACCGTCCAATATTTCATATTTATTCTCAGCAGTTTTTACAAAATAAATCAATCCAATAGGGTATTCGTTCATTATGGATTTGATAACTGCCACATCTTTTTTTCCGTCTGCATATATATAATTTCTTTGATATTCAGGCTGAATTGTGAGCTTTCCCGACCAACCAAACAAGCCTTTCCCCTCAAACTCGTTATACACAAACCCTTCACATATTTCTCTTATAGTGATATCTGTTCTTAATTTAGTTTCCATTTTCTGTTATCCTTTTTATGAAAATTCTTGCAAATGTGTTTTTGCCATTGATTAATGGTCGTGCGTCTTTTTCCCCTAAAAAAGGGATTCCTACGATTTCGTAGTTGTATCCAGCAGAAGCCGACATTCCTAAAATTTTAAATTGATTTGGATTATATTTTTCGAGAAAACTAATCGGTACTCCCATAACCTCATTATAATCATTTGGAATTGCATCAGTATATGGTACATTTATAGCATCATAATTATCATATTTTTGATAACCATTTTCTCTAATTTCTTTATGCTTGCTATACTTAAGATTATCTGCCATAGACATCAATTGTAATGGTTGGTGTCTTCTTCCGTGTTCTAAATTTGTAAACCATACGGAAGAAACATTTTTCATATTTATGCCATTTATCACCTTATCAATGTCGTTGCTGTCTTTCGTTTCAAACCACAGACCACCACTCCATTCGGTTTTTCCAGACCATAATTTATTCGCTTTGATTAAGGCGAATATTTCCTTGTAAGTAACACAATTTTTATTTCCTATTACTAAAAATTGTTTTTGCTTTTCAAATATCCAATTAATAAACTCTCTATACAATGAGAAAGGTGGATTTGTAACAATTATATCAGCTTCATCACGTAAAGCTTTTACCTCATCGCTTCTAAAATCTCCGTCCCCTTCAAGATATGACCACTCTAAATCATCAATATTAATTTTACCTGCCCTTTTATTTTCTCTTGTTAAAGTAAATATCTTTCCGTGTGTTTCTGTTTTTTCTTTATCAAATTGAGGAGATTCGGACTCGAACAAACTAATTTGATATGGGTATTTAAAATTTTTGCTTTCCATTGCATAGCTTGTGCTAATTAATTTTTTAATTCCAAATCTTTCAAAATTTTGTGCGAAAAATTTAGTAAAATTGCTCCATTCTGGGTCATCACAAGGCAATAGAACAACTTTATTTTTAAAAACATCAGGATTGTATTCTATATAGGCATTTATTTCTTTTTGTATATCTTCATATTGAGTATAAAATTCATCATTTTTAGCAATTTTTGCGTTATTTAATTTAGCTATCTTCATAAAACCCTCGCTATTTTAGTCATATATGAATAATTATATCACTATAAGACTAACAATGCAAGAGTATAAGACTAACTTTATTACTAAAATTGGTGTAATATAAGTTATATAAGACTTAATTAGGGGCGAAAAGATGACTGTTTACGAAAGAATACGTATTTTAAGAGAAAAAGCAGGGTATTCACAGAATAAATTAGCTGAACGAGCAGGCATCTCTCAATCTCACTTACGTAGAATTGAGCTTGGTCAATCGGGAATTACTGTTGACCATTTGCAAATGATTTGCGATGCGTTAGAAGTAACATTAAAAGATTTCTTTGACTACACGGCAGAGCAAGACGAGTGTTCAAGCATAATTGCAAATTTATCACCTAAACAGAAATATCTGTTACTTGAATTTTTAAAAAGCTTATAATTCGATAAAGATAAAAGCACTCCAAAATCGGAGTGCTTTCGTTTTATTCATTTGTAGATAAAAAGAAAACGTAAACCGAGGGTTCGGTTTACGTTTCGTTTGGGGTGCCATAAAAGGCATTGCCAATTCTTTGGCAATGCCTTTTATTGTACCCTCACGGCAACCCATCTTCAAAATGCAAAGCATTTTGAATTGGGTTCGCATTTCTGACGGAAGACAGCGAGTAGCTTGCTGACTCGGGGCTCGGCAGAAATAGCTCCAAAGGAGCCTTCCCTGAAATAAGCAAAGCATCCAATTCTTTGGCAATGCCTTTTATTGTACCCTCACGGCAACCCATCTTTAAAGTGCAAAGCATTTTAAATTGGATTCGTGGTTCAAGCCCAATCGCTTCGAGTCGAAGCATAAAAAGGTTGGGATTCTTCCTGTTTGGGGAGCCATAGTAACCTTCTTAAGCATCCATGACACAAGCACCATGAGGTTCGATTCCTCCCCGTCCCACCAAAGCAACCACTCAAAAGGTGGTTGCTTTTTCATTTCTCGCAAGGAGGGTATCCCCTTGCGAAACACTTCGAAGAGGGTGGAAATTGACGCATAACGGCAATTTTACTCCCCTTCTTATCCTGTTCCCTAAAATTGAGTTATAAAAAGTTCTGTATGCAAATTGAACGCTCCTTTGTTGACTTGCTACAGTATTTATGTTATACTTTTTATAGCAAAATGAAATCGATTAAAAATGACATAATAATCAATAAGGAGAATGTAGCTATGAAAGAAGATTTAATTTGTAACGAATGCGGACACGAATGGTCAATGAAGAGGGATCGTGATGGACTCTTTAATGGTTATGGTTGTCCTCCGTGTCCTAACTGCTATTCTGGACAAGGAGTTTCTCCGAGTGACTATGGTGACTTCAAATGTCTTTGGTGCGGACACGAATTTCGCAGATATGGAAATGGTGGCCTTCATTTAGGAATGATCCCTAAATGCCCTGAATGCAGCGGGCCTTGTAATGAAAACTAATCGTCCACCCCTTGTACACCTACACGATACACACTACTACAAAAACCAACAACAAACACACAACCTATCAAGCGTAAAATCTGCCTTTTCGGTGGATTTTACGCTTATTTTGTACAAAAGATCCTATTCGCAGATGGCCACAAACACTTGTAAAAACTCCTATATTGAATAAGAATCTCACAAAAATACACAATATTTACGAGAAAACTTAAATCAAATCTCATAATCTGTTGACTAATCTCGTAAAATGTGCTATAATTTACGAGAAAAGTTGATTTGTTAGGAGCTTATATGAGAAAATTTAATTATACCGCATTAAAAAATATGAAGTGGGATTCCGAAATGATGGGATATGTTGCTATCATTCACGAAATGAAGGGCAAGGAAGTGTTTTATCTTAGACAAAAACCCGAATCCCTTGATAAGCTTGTGGAAATTGCAAAGGTACAAAGTACCGAAAGCTCCAACGAGATTGAAGGAATTCGCACGACCAACACTCGTCTAAAGCAGCTCATATCGGAGAAAACAACACCAAAAAATCGTGACGAGCAAGAGATTGCCGGATATCGTGATGCACTTGCCGTGATACACGAAAGCTTTGAATATATCCCTCTGACACCAAATTATCTTTTACAGTTGCATAAAATTTTATATAGTCATTCGGTAAAAGATGTTGGTGGAAAATTTAAGAATGTACAAAATTATATCAGTGCTACAGATAGTGAAGGAAAACAATTTACCTTGTTTACTCCGCCTTCACCGTACGAAACTCCCGGTATGGTATTGGAGCTTTGTGACGAGTTTAACCGTGCTATTGCGGAATGTGAGGTTGATCCACTTATCCTCATTCCAATCTTTATTCATGATTTTCTTTGTATTCATCCCTTCCTTGACGGAAATGGAAGAATGAGTCGACTACTCACAACGCTTCTCCTGTACCGTAGTGGATATATGGTCGGAAAATATATTTCCTTGGAAGCAAAAATCGCAAAGAATAAAAATCTTTATTATGATGCCTTGGAGTTATCGCAAGCAGAGTGGCACGAGAGTAACGATGATCCCGCACCTTTCATTAAGTATTTGCTTGGTACAATAATTTCCGCATATCGTGATTTTGAAGAACGAATGGATATTGTCAGTGATAAAGATTCCGCTATGGATATCGTTGTAAAAGCTGTTGAAACAAGGATTGGTAAATTTACAAAAGCAGATATCGTAGCACTTTGCACTTCTATCAGTACAAGCTCTGTGGAA